>NZ_JACXJA010000004.1 GCF_014705615.1 Paenibacillus oceani | reverse complement strand
TTCATCCCATCTTCTCGGTGCTGAAAACCGGACTTTTTGAACTCGCACTTTAAAGAGTTTCCTGAGATTAAAAAGAGGTTGTGGGGAGGGAATTTTTGGAATGCTTCTTATTTTGTTGCAACAGCCAGTGAACATACAGAAGAGCAGATAAGAACGTATATCCAAAATCAGAAAGTGAAGTGAAAAGCAATGGTAGTGAATAAAGCTTATAAATTCCGAATATATCCCATGCCAGAACAAGCGACACTCATTAACAAGACGATTGGATGCGCTCGGTTTGTGTATAATCGTTTTCTAGCCCTATGGAGTGACACCTATAAAGAGACAGGAAAAGGCTTATCTTATGGAGCATGTTCTGCTGAACTC
>NZ_JACXJA010000039.1 GCF_014705615.1 Paenibacillus oceani | reverse complement strand
AGGCCACCCGCCGCCACCGCCAGGCCACGCGCCACCGCCGCCAGGCCATCCGCCACCGCTGCCAGGCCACGCGCCACCGCCGCCAGGCCATCCGCCACCGCTGCCAGGCCACGCGCCACCGCCGCCAGGCCACCCGCCGCCACCGCCAGGCCACGCGCCACCGCCGCCACCCGGCCACATACCGCCGCCTTGCGTACCTCCGGGTCCCCACGGACCAGAAGGAGGGAATCCGAGAGAACGCTCATCATCGTCAGGAACTTGCACGTATTGTGCCGGTATATACACCCACATGATTGTACCGACTTCCTTTCACACTGGATAAATGCACATTTCCAATGTATGTAAGCGGAAGCCTATTGACACTTTTGTGGCTCATCCGGACAAGCCCAATTCCGCAGCTCCTCCCCGGGGACGGGCGAGAGTGCTGAATCAGACAGAGCCCCGGAAGGGGGCAGCCATTACCGCATCCCCATTCCGCTGTTGCGCAGTTTTACGTCGTAGAACACTTTGATGTCCGCTTCGGGGAACTGTCTGTTCCAATCCATACTTTTCCATTTTGCATTGTGATACGCTTTAATGTGGCTGCCGATGCCGAACGCGTCGGTGCGAAACTGATGCTGTAATTTGTGAACGAGATCAGCTGTATATTTCTCCAAATAAGCGGTGGCGTCCTGCTCCAGCTGTTTTATCGTTTGCGGGTTGAACAAGTCGGTTTCAAACGTTTTCTCCAGCAAATTGCTCTCGATAGAGACATAGATCCGTACGATGACTTGATCGCCCTTAAACGTAATCTTTTTTTTGCTCTCGACAAATTCGGTATTAATCGTCGCGAGCTGCTTCGGATTTCCTTCGAAAGGAAAAATGATGTTGCCTCCGTCACTTTTCTCCCGGATTCGCATCAGCCGCCACGTTTCCCGTTCACTCAGTCTGCCGACCATCCGGTCGTCATGGAAAATAGCGACGCCGCTCCATTTGATGTCTTTGCCGTTTACCTCGACATAGTTCAAATAAGGTTCCCTCGACACCGAAGAGAGATCGACGAAAAACGTGCCCAAGTTCACTTCCGGAATGCGTCCGCTGCGCGTCCCGTTTTCGATCATCGTCATAATGAATACGGTCGGAATCTGCTCGAGCGTGGGAGTGGCGGTCAGCAGATTTCGGCCTTCTCCTTTGACGACGATCGGCCACAGAAGCCGGCGTATTTGTGGGTCGCGCCGGAACGGGTCGAGAATCGAGACAAGTCCCGACTTGGCCACTTCTTCGCCGATCGCGATGACACGGGTATGTCCATAAAACAGCTGCTGGTTTAACCGTTTTTGCAAATTTTCAAAGGCATCGACGACAGTCCTTCCCATAGCGGACATCACTTCAACCGAATTGGTGCCGTCCCCGCCTCCGCTGCCCGTGCCGGAACCGGCGATCCGGATCGGGATGGGGATTTGGACGGTCAGTAAAATCATATCCGGACGGTCCTTCGGCTTATCGATCGCAATGGCGACGACGGAGGTACGTTCCTCGATTTCACGGCGATCCCAGCAGCCGGATAACAGCAAGGCCGTGATCAGCATAACGGACAGCAGTGTCATCATGCATAAGCGAGTGCGGTTCACGTGGTCGATGCCTCCTTTTGATCCGATAGGGCTTGGCCGGACTGAGTTTGTCCTTCCCGCTTGCGTCCCCCTTTGGCGAAGGACAGGAACAGCAGCAGTACGGGCACGCAATAGGCGATAATCATCCCCCCGTTGCTAATAAACCGCGAATATTGGAGCAGCATTTCCCCGTTCTGCGGAACCAGGGAAAACCAATAGTAAGCGGGAAGCAAGAACAAAGCGATCCAACGGTGGCTTTTCAGCTTAAATGTACGCCGGGCGATGGCCGCAGTCGCATAGTACATGTTGCCTACCGTCGTGAAAACGGCCGCCACCCATACGCCGAGAAACGCAGATTCCAGCCGTTCCAGGATGAAGCCGGGAACCTCGCTTGTTTTGACCAGCTCCAGAGTCGGCCAGGCCAGAAGACGGATTTCCTCCACCCCGAATACGGAAATACTGGAGATGACAATCAGCACATAAATCAAGCCGGGTATGGCGACACCGACCATCCCGCCGGTCATCCGCTTGCTGCCTTGTTTCGTATCGGCGAAAAAGATCGTCATGATCTCGAAGCCGAGATACGAGCTTGCCGTATAGAAAATCCCTTTCATCAAGCCTGCCCAGTTTCCGTCGAACACTGGCAGGAGGTTATCGATTCTCGCGCTTTGAAAAGAAGATAAAGCGATGACGAGCACCGGGATGACGATGATCGGCAATAAGATTTCGTTGACGCGGGCGACCACTCCCTCGTCATACATGACGTAAATAAACGACGTGATCAGCATCGTTGCGATGACCACTTCCAAAGGCGTCCGGGTCAACACGGTGGTGACGACGACATCCCCAAACGTGCGGGCGACCAATGCCGTCGAGGTGGCCCAAAACAAAAAAAAGGCGAGGAACAGCGGGAAGCCTACAATCCGGCCGATCAGCGGATAGCGACGGGGACCGAGCAGGCGGGACGCATACTCAACGATCGTCTGACCCGGGTGGCGGTTGGAAAGCTTGATAATGACAGCCAGTGCCAGCATCGTCCCGCCGATCGCCACGATCCATCCGCTTTCTCCCGCCGACTCCGCCGTTTTCCGGGTCAGTGTCAACACTCCTACGCCGATCAGACCGCTGGCAATCATGGCGCTCGATTGCCGGATCGTGATCAGATAAGGTTTATCGGGCTTGTTCCGGTCCTCCGTTGTCCGAGTACCGCTGCCCGTGCTGCTGCCGGTTGTCCGAACCATGCTGCCCGCCTCCCGCCTCTCTGGCATTGCGCGAAGCGCGCCGTTTGTCCTTCGGTTTGAAAATAGTAGGTCTCATCGTCATCCACTGGAACGGCGCCCGCAGGAAGGTGTCTTTCAAATCTCCGAACCGGCTGGGAGTCAGAGGAGCCAAATACGGGACGCCAAACGATTTCAGCGAGCACAGGTGAATGATGATTAAGATGAGCAGCAGCATAATGCCGTACAGCCCGAAAAACGCCGCTGCGACCATCATCGGAAACCGGAGCATCCGTAGTGCAATCGCCGCGCTGTAGCTCGGTGCCGCGAACGATCCGATCGTCGTCAGCGCAACGATGATGACCATGATCGGACTGACGATACCGGCTTGAACCGCCGCTTGTCCGACAACCAGCGCTCCGACGATTCCGATGGTCGGACCGATCGGCCCGGGGAGCCGGACGCTCGCTTCCCGCAATATTTCCATCGTAACCTCCATCAGGAACGCTTCTACGATCGATGGGAAAGGAACGGTCGATCGTCCCGCCGCCATCGCGATAACGAGCCGGGAAGGGATCATCTCCGGATGGAACGAGCTGAAGGCGATGTAGAGCGAGGGCAGCAGCAGCGCCATCGCCATGCTGACTACGCGGATCAGCCGGATTAACGTGCCGATCAGAAACCGTTCGTAATAATCTTCCGGACTGTGATAAAACTGTGCGAATACGGCCGGGGCGATCAGGACGAAAGGGGTCCCGTCACAAATAACGATCACTTTGCCCTCAAGCAGGTTGGCCGTCGCTTTGTCCGGTCTTTCCGTGTTCTGAATGAGCGGGAAGGGAGTCCAGTGGCTGTCCTCGATCACCTGCTCCAAATATCCGCTTTCCAGGGCGGCGTCGATGTCGATGGCTCGAATCCGGGTCACCACTTCTTCCACGATTTGCGGGTTCGTAAGTCCTTCCACATGGACGACTGCTACATCGGTGTTCGACCGCCGGCCGACCGTGATGTACTGGATGCGGAGATTCGGATCTCTTAATCTTCGGCGGATCAGGGCCGTATTGATGCATAACGTTTCCGTGAATCCGTCCCTTGGCCCCCGTACGACCGATTCGGTACGAGGCTCGTCGATCCCGCGCCTTTCCCAGCCTTTGGAGTTAAGCAGAATCGCCGTGTCCGAGCCTTCCAGCAGCAGAACCGAATCGCCGGACAGGATCGTGCGGATTACTCTGTTCAGCCGGTCCGTATGATGCAGTTCGCCAATGGGGATTCCGGTTTTGTCCAGCCAGTCGGTGGATGACGAAAGCGCGCTTTCCGAATCGGGCAGGCTGCCTGCAGCCATAAGCGGCTGTATAATATTCTCGTTAATGGTTTCCGTGTTGGTCAGTCCGTCGAAAAAAATGACGGCGGCTTGCAGCTTCCCTTTGGCCACCAGAAAACGGCGTATGACTAAATCGCTGCTGTTGCCAAAAATCGAACGTACCGCCTCCACGTTCGTGTCCAGATCACCGGTCAGGGGAAGATGTTCGTAGGCGGATACGCTTTTCTCGTAACGGCTGTCCAATTCGGCCTGAAATCGTTTGGCCCGGCGCTTTAATAGGTCCGACAATGCAATCGGCTGTCGAAACTTGTAGCTCATCCTGCGGTCACCTCGTTTCATTAGGTTTCCCATTGCAGGAAAAATATACGACGAATAAAGGCTGTCGATTCAATGTGGACAACCAGGTGGAAAGGGAAAAGATGACCTTCTGGCGAGTTTGTCTGGAATCCCCTACCGTACAATCCTTATTCAATCAAGGGATTCCGGACAACCTGTTTGAGCAGAAGAAGGTAACTTTTCACTTGGAAAGCCCTGCTATCACTTCTACTCAATGAATCGACAGCCTCGAATAAAGCTTTAGCTCTTGAACGTTCCGCAAAATCGTACAAAAAAACCTTCAACCCCGCGATCGAAGGGGCTGAAGGTTCGATTATATGCGCTTCACCCGCCGGACGGAGCGCGGCCGGCTTCCGGTGGCGGCTGGATTACGTCGTAGTCCGCATCCTGCTCCCGCTCGTCTAGCATCGCCCGGACCCGTTCCTCCAGATTGGATTTGATCCGCGAAAGCAACTGGATCTGCTGGTCTAGCTCGGCGATTTTCGTTTCGTATACGGGCAGAACGTCCCGGCAGAACGCTTCTTTATTTTGCATCACACAGTGCAAAAAGCCGGCGATTTGTTCGGTCGTGAAGCCGAGGCTGATATAAAACCGGATCGTCTCGACCTGTTCGACAGCGAAAGGGCTGTATTCCCGGTATCCGTTGTCCGAACGTACCGGGCTTATCAGCTTTTGCTGCTCATAATAGCGCAGCGAGCGAAGGCTGGCGCCGGTTATACTGGCTAGTTCTCCGATTCTCATCGATGCACCCTCCCCCCTGCTTACTCCGATCTGAATAACGGTTTCAAGATCAGTATAAACCTTGACACAGATGTCAAGGTCAATAGTTTCTGTCGAATTCCATTGTACCCGATTCCGGAAAGTCGGGCGAGGGCGGGAAGTCCGAACCAACTCCGGGCTTGACGCCGGGCCGGGAGATTTATATAATTGTAGTATCTTTGTACTGGGAGAGATTTTGATGTCGGTGAACGTTCTTAACTAATTTAATTCCATAAGAGGCGTTGAAGCGCGAGGAGAATGGCCTGTCCAAAACAGGACGTTTATTTCCTATGCCTGCCAGCGAGCCTCGGAATGTAGTTAAGAACAGCGGATATCATCATTGCCCTAGATACCTTTATCTACGCGCCGATCCGTGCTGTCTTTGAGCACGGTTTTTTTATTGTATTTGGCAAACGCGGATAAGGACGAGGAAGGCAAGAATGACTATGCTCATTCTTGGCCTTCCTTTTTTTGTTTAAGTGCGAGTTCAAAAGTCCGGTTTTCAGCACCGAGAAGATGGGATGAAGCTAGGAAATGAGGAGCGGAGCGTAGTGGCGGCTACGTGAGCACCGGAAGTTCCGGCTGAATCCATATTCGATGTCGAGCAGGCTTCCTGAGCTGCTTCGTGATCAAGAGCGGGCTTGTTTGAACTACCTCTTTAAGAAGCAAAAGAAGATGAGGAGCGATCAATGTGAATCAGTATGCACTGCACAGATTGGAATACGATAAAGTCGTCAATCGAGTGGCGGACTATGCCGTCTCGTACTTGGGGAAACGGCATGTGGAGGGGATGCGCCCGATGACGGAACTCCGGACGGTACGAACGGCGCTGGACGAGACGGCGGAGGCGCTGGCCATCCTGAATAACGGCGCAAGCGTGCCGATCCCCTCGCTAAGCGGAATCGAAACGGTGCTGCAGCTGTCGGGTACGGGATATGTGTTTAACGAACAGGACTTTGCGAACATTCGGCTGTTCTTGCAAGGCTGCGGCCAGCTCCAGACGTATATGGCCGCCAAAGCGTCCGTCGCTCCGCGCATCGCCGGGTATGCGGGCTCGATGCACGAGCTGTCCGGGCTGAAGCGGGAGATCGACCGCTGTATCCGCAACGGGCAAGTAGACGACGGGGCAAGCCGGGATTTGCTGAAAACTCGTCGGAAAATCGCCGCCGTGGCGGAAAAAATCAAAGCACGGATGGATGCGCTGATGAGCAGGCACCGCTCGATTATGCAGGAACAGTTGTTCAGCGTCCGTTCGGGCAGGTACGTGCTGCCGATTAAGAAGGAGCACCGGAAGCTTGTAGCCGGTTCCGTGCTGGATGAGTCGTCCAGCGGTCAAACCGTGTATATCGAACCTCAGGAGATCGCCCATCTGCAGCATGAGCTTGCAAGTTTGCGCGCCGAGGAGGCGAGGGAGGAGGAGAAGGTGCTCGCTGATCTGACCGGACTGGTGGAAGAAGCCGATTATGAGCTGAAGCTGAATGTAGAGGCGATCGGCACGTATGATTTCCTGTTTGCCAAAGCAAAGTTTGCGCTTGCCGTCAACGGCAGAAACGTCGGGCTGAACGACCGCGGCCTCATCCGTCTGCACAGCGCGGTTCATCCGCTGCTCGGGGGCGGCACGGTCCCGCTCGATTTTACGATCGGAAGATCGTATTCGTCGCTTGTGATTACCGGCCCAAATACCGGAGGCAAAACGATCGCTCTGAAAACGGTCGGTCTGCTCACCCTGATGGCCCAATCCGGTCTGCTCGTACCGGCGGGCGAAGGGAGCGAGCTTGCCGTATTCCGCCACGTGGCGGCGGATATCGGGGACGGCCAGAGCATCGAGCAGTCGCTCAGCACGTTTTCGGCGCATATCCGGAATATGGTCGGCATTTTGGATATAGCGGACGGCTCGACGCTCGTCTTGCTCGACGAGCTGGCTTCTGGAACCGACCCCGGGGAAGGAGTCGGGCTGTCGATCGCCATCCTGGAGGCGCTGCACGAAAGGGGCGCTACGGTCGTCGCTACGACGCATTTCAACGAAATCAAACATTTTGCTTCACAAACTCCGGGATTCCAGAACGCCCGGATGGAATTCGACGCCGAGACGCTGCAGCCGCTGTACCGTCTGCGTATCGGAGAGGCGGGGCAGAGCTATGCATTTCTGATCGCCAAAAAGCTGGGAATACCGGCGGGCATTATCTCGCGCTCGGAGCAATTAACGTCCGCACGAGGGAGTGGAGCGGACTTTACCGATGGGGCGCGACTGGCGAAGCCGGGGACCGGAGCAAAGCAGGAGTATCCGCGCCTTACGGAGCTGGAGCAGAAACGGGAGCTTGACCCGGAACCGGTGCGCGTTCGGCTGGAGGAGCTTCAGGAAGAGCCGCAGGAACAGCGGCAGGACAATCGGCCCGTGAAGCAAGGCCGACAGGAAAGGACAGGAGCGGGACTGACTTCAGGCGATTCAGGACGGAATGAAGCAGGGGCTGTCCCCGCTCCGAAGCTGGAGATCGGAGACTGCGTGTTCATCGCTTATCTGGGCAAAACCGGAATCGTCTGCGAAGCGGAGGATGCGAGAGGGAACGTAGGCGTTATGATCCAGAAGCAGCGGTTTAGAATAAACCGGAAACGACTCGCCTTGCATATCGCCAAAAGCGAGCTGTACCCTGACGATTACGATATGGACATCGTATTCGAATCGAAGGAAGACCGGAAAAAGCGTAAGCTGATGAGCCGCAAACATGCGGAAGGGGTAATGATCGTAAAAAAGCCGGAGACGGACGGGTGAGTTGGCGCCAGTAACCGGATAAACGGGCGGCAGCCGGCGCCTGAACCGTTGTTCAAGCGGGCATTGGTTGCACCGCGAACCTGAGCTTTCCCGCGCTCAGGAGAGAACAAAGAAAAGGCTCAAGCCTTCCCGATTGCCGGGCAGCTTGAGCCTTTTTTTAATATTTGAATGTTCTTCACCGTGATAAAGCGGGTAAAAGACGCCCTTACTTGTCGAGTCAGCCGGTGCCGCAAGCTGCTTATCATGGCCGTTCGGCTCTCCGCCCTGCTACTAGCTGGGGGAAGGAGTCGAATAGGAGTGGTTTGCAGCTTTTATGTTGTCCGAAAAGCGGCTTGGGCGCGGAATACGAGCGGTTTGAAGCTGCTAATTTCCGCGAAAAGGCGCAATCTCCTTCAGGTAGTGGAAATAAGGGGTACAAATCGCCTCTATTGATCTCTGGTAGCCCAATATGCCGAAAATAAAGGGTGCCAGAGACCCTTATCTAGTTAGGCAGCCCCTATGCAAGTTGTCTCATCATTCATCGTGGCTAAGGCTCCGTTTAGCCGTTAAGAAGCTTTTCTTATTAACGCAGCAGCTGCGAAGTTTTGACCGCCCATTCCTCCACATAGTGATCGGTTGCCCACTGCGCCATAACGACGGTTTCCTTTGGCTTCAGCTTGATCGTAAGCGCAGGCTCCCCGGACAGCTGATCCGGACTGCCGAATACGAGCAGCAGCCCGTCGGACGATACGACAGTCATATCTTTGGCCGGCGAAGAGAACGAGTCGGATGCGCCGGGAAACCGGGTGCCGAGCTCGCTCCAGGCGCAGCACGGCTCGTCGTGATTGACGACCGTTTTGGGGAGCTGCGCGTTAATTTGCCGGTACGTTTCGAGCAGGGCGGGTTTGGCGGAGGTCGCCTCGGCCGCCTTCTCGGCGGTCATCGGAACCCAGCGGCCCTGGCTGCGGGCTACGAACCATTCGTGCGTCGTATAATCGGGCGCCGTCGTATTCACTTGCAGCACCTCGCTCAGCGAGACCGGCTCGCGTTTGCCCGCCAAGCTTGGGATCGTCGTGGTCCACATTTTGCTACTGGGGCTGGAAACGTTTCCGGCGATCGTTTCGTTCGTCTCGCCGATCGAGACGTACTCGTTGCCGGCGAACAAAATCCGTTCGGCATGTACGACCTTTTCGTTCGGATTGTCCCGGAACAGTGTCGGAGCGATGCTCCGCGGTTCCGCTGCCCGCTGGGAAGCCGGACGCGCCGCAAAAAACTCCAAGCGGTCCGTCACGGTCTCGTAACGGAGCTGATCGATTTTCCAGAAATCGCGCTTATAAGGTACCAATATGCCGCTGCCTTGAGCGACTACAGCCGGACGGTCGTTTTTGGGTGCGATATACAACGTCCGGTAAGTCACGTCCCGGTCGTCGTTGCGCAGGCCGATCAGCAGCCCGGACTTGAACGATTCCTGCAAATCGTAGCCGGCGCTGAACATAGACAGCTCTTGCTGCTGCGGCTGCTGGATTTCGACTGTATTCGGTATTGCGATTTCCGCCGTTTTGTCGCTGTACAGAACGACAGAGGTGAAGACGGCGAGCATAACGATAATCGAGCATACGTAACCGGCCATCGCAAACCACGACCTGGAACTTTTTTCTTTCTCGTCCACGCGCTCTTCGATCCTCTTGCGAAGCTGGTCTGTAAATCCTTTGCGGGGCAAAGGGCCGGATGACAGCTCTCGTTCTAGTTCGGCTTCCATATCGGCGTCAATCTGTTTCATGTATTCCGCGCTCCTTCGCCTTCAAAATGTTAAGCCGCGCATGGTGCAGCCTCGATTTGACCGTTCCGACGCTGATTCCAAGCACGTCGGCGATCTCTTTCATCGATAATTGATGGTGGGCGAATAAAATGAGTACTTCTCTATATTTAGGCGGCAACTGCAACACTTGGGCCCAAATGCCGTTAACCGACATATTTTCCATCGCTTCATTCTCCGCCGAACGGTGAGAGCCGTGGGGGGAGATGACGTCCATTAACGTCACCCTGCGCCAAAACGCGGATCGTTTATAATCAAGCGCTGTATTGCGCGTTATCGTAAGCAACCATGTTTTTACGGACGATTCCCCGCGAAACGAGGTCAGTCTCCGGTATACTTTCAAGAAGACGTCCTGTGTAATATCGTCGGCCAAATCGGTTTTGCGGCATATGCTGAATGCATAATTCCATACATCGTCGCCGTAGGCGGTCATCAATTCGCGCAAGATCGCCTTCTGATCAGTCGTCTCGGCTATGTATCTCAAATAATCGAAATTTTCGCTGGCGCCGGTTTCCACTTGCTTCACCTCTTTCATTAGACGGTGCCTCCCCTTGACCGGTTCAAAATCCGGCCCTTGCCAAATTTATGCACTTTCCTAAGTATAACAGGGAGACGCGCGAGCCGCATCGGAAAATGTTGGGGCGGCCCGAATTTTCCCGAAATAGCGCGTTTTTCGAGGCTGTCGATTCATTGTATAGAAGTGATAGCAGGCCGTTCCAAGTGAAAAGTTACCTTCTTCTGCTCAGACAGGTTGTCCTGAACCCCTTGATTGAATAAGGATTGTAAGGTAAGGGATTCCAGACAAAACTCGCCAGAAGGTAATCTTTTCTCTTTCCACTTGATTGTCCACATTGAATCGACAGCCTCATTTCTATGATTAGACAGAACGTATAGCGGAAGGTGGCGCTAAGTCCCGGAATTCGGCAGTGCCATGGACGCCGGCAGGCGTTTACCTTTGTGCTGCGTTAAAGCTTCCCAGCAGTCTATTGCGTAAATCGTCTGAATCTTCTATAATCTGGTTTAACATTCCAAGACGATGACGGAGACAAGTAAGCCGATCACGGTTCTTACCAGGGACGGAGCGCCGATAGACTGAGAGCGCCCGAATGGACCGGACGGCCGAAATTCACTCCCGAGTCGGGCCTTGAACGAGGAAACTGCACTTGATTCCGATCGAGCGGTTGCCTCAGTAGAGATGCCCCGGACGCACGCCGTTAACGTGCATCGAGTGAGAACTACGCATGGCTACGCCGGCAGCCGTCGTTTTTTCTAATAAGGGTGGTACCGCGGTTCCCCGTCCCTTTTGGACGTGGGGCTTTTTTGCGTTCACAGAAACAAACGGGCTCCGAACAGTGCCCGTTCACCAAAATAAAATAGATGTAGGAGAGAACCCCGATGAAAACTACGGAACTACATGAACTTAGAGGCCGCTTGGACGGCATTAACGAGCAACTGCTGGAGCTGCTGAACGAAAGAGCGCGGATCGGCGTGTTAATCGGCGAAATCAAACAAAGTCTAGATGTGCCTGTTCACGACGCGCAGCGGGAGAAGCAGATGCTCGACCGGCTTGCGGCAAGCAACGAAGGGCCGTTCGACGATCAGACGATCCGTCATTTGTTCAAAGAAATATTCAAAGCTACGCTTCAACTGCAGCAGCCCGAGCGCAAGAAGCAGCCGCTGCTTGTAAGCCGCAGGAAGGAGCAGGCGGATACGGTGATCCGGCTCCGGGGTACGGCGATCGGAGGTGCCGATTCGGTGCTCGTCGCAGGACCTTGCTCGGTGGAAAGCCGGGAACAGGTGATGGAGGTCGCCGCCAGCCTGAAGCGCGCGGGGGTGCCGGTTATGCGGGGCGGGGCGTTCAAGCCACGTACGTCGCCTTACGATTTTCAGGGGCTCGGTTTCGAAGGGCTGCGCCTGCTGAAGGAAGCGGCCGACGAGTACGGTCTGCTGACGATCAGCGAGATTGTCGATCCGAGACATCTGGAGGAAGCGGCCGCGTACATCGATATTGTGCAGATCGGGGCACGCAACATGCATAATTTCGAGCTGCTGAAAGCGGCGGGCGAATTGCGTAAGCCGGTGCTGCTGAAGCGGGGGCTCGCCGCGACGTTGGACGAATTTCTGCATGCGGCCGAATATATCGTATCCAGAGGGAATACGCAGGTCATGCTGATTGAACGGGGAATTCGCACCTACGAGAAATGGACCCGCAACACGCTCGATATTTCGGCCGTGCCGATTCTGAAGAAAGAAAGCCATCTGCCCGTACTCGTCGATGTGAGCCATTCGACCGGCCGCAAAGATATTATGATCCCGTGCGCTAAGGCGGCGCTCGCAGCTGGAGCGGACGGCATCATGGCGGAGGTGCATCCGAATCCGCCCGCGGCGTTGTCCGATGCGGACCAGCAGCTCGATATCGAGGAATTCGAGGAATTCGTCCGCGAGGTGAAGGCGTCGGGCTTGTACCGGGAAGCCGCCGGCGCGGGTCTCAAGCTCGGGTTGTAATCGTACTGTGAAATAAGTCACATCCGAACTGTCCGGACGGCTGTTATTCTGTATATAGTGAATAACTGCCAAGTAAGGCACCGGAAGGTCGGATGCGTATGCCTTATCACAAGCCACCCCACATTGCGGCGATCGCCGTGGAGTCGGGCGTTTATAAGACGTCGCTCGGCTGGGCCCGCTCATCCGCGTTAGGCGTGATGGCCGGAGCTTTTATCGCACTAGGTTTTTTGCTCCATATCCGCATCGCGGCGGTATTCCCGGACGCATGGTCCGGCGTCGGCGCCCTGGCGGGGGCTGCGGTGTTTCCGCTCGGTCTCATTCTGACTTTGCTGGCGGGCGGCGAACTGCTCACCGGGAATATGATGGCCGTTCCCGTCGCCAGACTGGCCGGGAAAATCTCGACACGGCAGTTGCTCGTGAATTGGGCGTGCGTCACGGCCGGCAATTTTCTCGGCGCGATGCTGGTCGCATACTTATTCGGCCATGTGGCGGGTCTGACCGCGGCCGAACCTTATATGAGCCAGACGGCGGCGATCGCGCTGCATAAGCTGGAGGATACGTTCCTGCAGGCGTTCGTCTCCGGCATCGGCTGCAACTGGCTAGTCGCGTTGGCGGTATGGCTCGCGTACGGAGCAGACGATATCGCCGGCAAAATCGCCGGCATCTGGTTCCCTACGATGGCGTTCGTGGCGATCGGTTTTCAGCACGTGGTTGCGAATATGTTCGTCATCCCGGCCGCCATCTTTGAAGGATACGCGAACTGGGGCGACTACGTCCGCAATTTCATTCCGGTATATCTCGGAAACGCGGTCGGCGGCTCGTTGTTCGTAGGGACAGTGTACTGGTTCGTCTACTTGCGGAAGCCGGGCTCCCGGTCCGCTGCGCCGGGCCGACGTTCCGCGTAAGCCCTCGGAGCTGACGGGCATGACGGAAATGAGCTACAAGGATATCCGGTCCTTGGAGAAAAAGGCGGATATCGCATCATATGCGCTGCCCAGCACGGTAGAATGCGTATCTAATGAAGCGAAGCGGATCTGCGCCTGCTTCCGGTGGAACGGCAGCGAGCGGGACGTGACGACGCGTTCGATCGAACTGCGGATCCACGGTTCGGCGCGGGTCATCTGGTTGCCGATCAGAATCAGATCGGGATTCAGTGTATTGACGATATTGGCGATGCCGAGCCCGAGGCTCTCGCCGACCTCGTGGAACAGCCGGATCGCTTCCGTAGAACCGCTTTCCGCGAGTTCCACAAGTTTACCCAGCCGCTCGACGCCGAGCGGCTTTGCCGCTTCCAGCAGCGCCTTCTCGGAAGCGTACTGCTCCCAGCATCCTTTATTGCCGCAGCTGCATTTCCTGCCGTTCTGCTCGATCGTCGTATGACCGATCTCGCCGGCGAATCCGCCGGTTCCCGGCAAGATCCGGCCGCCGACGACGATGCCCGCTCCGATGCCGGTGCCGACGCTTAAGTAGACCAGATCGGACGCTTCTTGGCCCGCCCCGTATTGCATCTCGCCGAGCGCTCCGGCGTTCGCCTCGTTGCCGATCGTTACGGGCAGCTCGAGCTCTTCCGCGAGCAGCCGCTGCAGCTCGACCTGCCGCCACTCCAGATTTGGCGCGAACAGCACGGTTCCTTTATCGTCGACGATGCCGGCGACTCCGATCCCGACGCCGACGACGCCGTAAGGGCTGTCCGGAGCGGCATCGGCCAGCGAGCGGACGGTATTTGCAAGAACGGGCAGCACATAGCCGGCCTCGCTCCGCTCCAGCTCGACCTGGCGCTCGCTGACGATTTTTCCGTCCAGATCGGTTAGCACGGCAAGCAGATAACGGACGCCGAGATCGACGCCGATTGCGTATCCCGCCGTTTTGTTGAACAACAGCATGACCGGCTTGCGGCCGCCGCTTGAGCGACCGAGTCCGATCTCATAGACGAGCTTTTCTTCGATCAGCTCGCTCACGAGGGTCGATACAGTTCCTTTGTTGAGGCCCGTCATCTCCGACAACTGCGCCCGCGACAGCGGGCTTTCTTTTTTGATCGCTTCCAGGACGATCGTTTTATTTATTTTTTTGACTAAATGCTGATCTCCGGTTGTTTGCAATGGGCTCCCTCGTTTGTACAAGCGTTAAACTAATGAATCCAGTTTATTTTAGTTTGTCTGAAAACACAACCGGTTGGTATCCAAAAACTTTGTTTAACCGATATACAAAGTTTGGATTGTTTGCTATGATGGTTTTGAAATGATGAATGGTTTTGGTTTGTTCCGGTAATTCGGACGTTAGCCGTTTTATGTCTAATGAAAAACATCCGAGTATGGAGGGATCGGTCTTGTCTTATTTTTCCGGCATCGAGCGGATCGGGTATGAAGGCGCTTCGTCAGGCAACCCGCTCGCATTTAAACATTACAATCCCGGTGAGATCGTAGCGGGCAAGCCGATGCGCGATCATCTGCGCTTTGCGGTAGCGTACTGGCATGCGTTGACGGGCACGGGAAGCGACCCGTTCGGAGCGGGTACGGCGGAGCGTCCGTGGGACCGGTACACCGGCATGGATTTGGCGAAAGCCCGGGTGGAGGCTGCCTTCGAGCTGATCGTAAAACTGAACGTTCCTTATTTTTGCTTCCATGACCGCGATATCGCTCCGGAAGGGGATACGCTGCGGGAGACAAACGGCAATCTCGACACAATCGTCGCGATCATTCAGGAGTATATGAAGTCCACCGGAGTCAAGCTGCTGTGGAATACGGCCAATATGTTCACGAATCCGCGGTTCGTCCATGGAGCGGGAACGGCGAGCAACGCCGATGTATACGCTTACGCCGCGGCCCAGATCAAGAAAGGGCTGGAAGTCGGCAAAGCGCTCGGCGCGGAAAATTACGTGTTCTGGGGCGGACGGGAAGGCTACGAGACGCTGCTGAATACGGATATGCAGCTGGAACTGGACAATCTCGCGCGGCTGTACCGGATGGCGATCGATTATGCGTCCGAGATCGGATTCGACGCCCAGTTTCTGATCGAGCCGAAGCCGAAGGAGCCGACCAAGCACCAATATGATTTCGATGCGGCGACGACGATCTCGTTTCTCCAGCATTACGGGCTGAAGGATCATTTCAAGCTGAACCTCGAAGCGAACCATGCGACGCTCGCGGGCCATACGTTCGAGCACGAGCTGCGCGTAGCCCGGATGCACGGCATGCTCGGCTCGCTGGATGCGAATCAGGGCGATCTGCTGCTCGGCTGGGATACCGACGAGTTCCCGACCGATCTATATGCTTCGACGCTGACGATGTACGAGGTGTTGCAAAACGGCGGCATCGGCCGGGGCGGGATTAATTTCGACGCAAAAGTGCGGCGCGGCTCGTTTGAGCCGGACGATTTGTTCCACGCTCATATCGCCGGGATGGACGCGTATGCGAAAGGGCTTAAGGTGGCGGCGCGGCTGCTGGAGGACCGGGTGTTCGAGGATGCGATCGACCGGCGGTACGCTACATTTAATGAAGGCATCGGGCTCGACATTGTCTCCGGCAAAGCCACGCTGGCCAGTCTCGAGGCGTATGCGCTGCAAAACGATACGATCCGCAACCGCTCCGGCCGTCAGGAAAGGCTGAAGGCGGTTCTGAACCAATATTTGCTGGCGGAGCAGTAAATTCGGGTAGAAATGTAGTGGAGAAAGGAGTGCTGCCAGTGGGATATGTCATTGGGGTTGATCTCGGTACTAGCGCGGTTAAGGCGCTGCTGATCGACAAGGAAGGCCGCGTATGCGGGGAAGCGTCGAGAGCCTATCCGCTTATTCAGGAGAAGCCCGGCTATAACGAGCAGGACCCTGAGCTGTGGGTGGACGCAGCGGTCGGCGCCTTGCGGGAACTCGTAACTGTGTCGGACATCGATCCGGCGGGCGTGGAAGGACTGAGCTTCTCCGGGCAGATGCACGGACTTGTCTTGCTGGATGCGGGCCGGCGGGTGCTCCGTCATGCGATCTTGTGGAACGATACGCGTACGACGAAGGAATGCCGGGAGATTGAAGCCGTGCTCGGCGATCGGCTGCTCGCTGTCGCCAAAAACAAGGCGCTGGAAGGATTCACGCTGCCGAAGCTGCTCTGGGTGAAGCAGCATGAACCGGAGCTGTATGCGCAAGCTGCCCTGTTTCTGCTGCCCAAAGATTATTTGCGCTACCGGCTGACCGGACAGATCGCCGCCGAGTATTCCGACGCGGCGGGCACGCTGCTGCTCGATGTGGCGGGCAAGCGGTGGAGCTCCGAGATCGCTTCCGCCTGCGGAATTGATTTGTCGCTGTGCGCCCCGCTGGTCGAATCTCACGCGAACACCGGCACGCTGCTGCCGGACATTGCCGCCGAGACCGGCTTGCCGGATACGGTGAACGTTTATGCAGGCGGCGCGGACAACGCTTGCGGAGCGATCGGCGCAGGGATTATATCCGAAGGGGAGACGCTTTGCAGCATCGGGACATCCGGAGTCGTCCTGTCTTATGCCGGAGACGGCGGGGCGGACTATAAAGGGAAGCTGCACTTTTTCAATCACGGCAAAGCGGACAGCTTTTATGCGATGGGCGTTACGCTTGCGGCCGGCTACAGCCTGCAATGGTTCAAGGACACGTTCGCGCCGGATGTTCCGTTCGAAGAGCTGCTGAAGGGGCTGGACGAGACCGCTCCCGGAGCGGGCGGGCTGCTCTTCACGCCGTATCTCGTCGGGGAGCGGACGCCGCACGCGGATGCGCTGATTCGGGCGAGCTTCATCGGTATGGACGCCTCCCATACGCTTGCGCACTTCACGAGGGCGGTCGTCGAAGGGATCACGTTTTCCTTGAAGGAGTCGCTGGAGCTGCTTCGCGAATCGGGCCAGCGCATCGACTCGCTCGTCTCAATCGGCGGAGGGGCCAAAAACGACAGCTGGCTGCAGCTGCAGGCGGACCTGTTCGAAGCCGATATTCACAAGCTGGAAAGCGAGCAAGGGCCGGCGCTCGGAGCCGCGATGCTGGCGGCATACGGCTGCGGCTGGTTCGGTTCGCTCGCGGAATGCGCCTCGGTATTCATCAAACGGAGCAGGACGTACCGGCCGCGCCCTGCGGAGGCGGCGAAATACGCGGAGCTGTATCCGCTATATAAGCGGGTGTATGCGGATACGCGCGAACTTCAAGCGGCTTTGAGCGCGTTCCGTATGCCATAATCGGCAGGATCGGCTATATTATCCGAGGGTAAGGGGGATTTAGGCGATGGAGCAGGTTCGGATCGGCATGATCGGTTATAAGTTTATGGGGAAAGCGCACAGTCACGCGTACCGGGATCTCCCGATGTTTTTTCCGGATACGGCGAAACCCGTTATGAAGGTGATCGGCGGACGGAACGGGGAGGCGGTGCGCCGGGCGGCCGCACAGTTCGGCTGGGAGGAAGCTTCGACGGATTGGCGGGAGATCGTCCTACGCGACGATATCGACCTGATCGACATCAATGCGCCGAGCGATGCGCACAAGGAGATCGCCCTTGCGGCGGCGAAGGCCGGCAAGCATCTGTTCTGCGAGAAGCCGCTGGCGCTGTCGCTTGGGGATGCGAGAGAGATGCTGCAGGCGGCCGAGGAAGCCGGCGTCAAGCATATGGTCGGCTTTAATTACCGGTTCGCGCCTGCCGTAAGGCTGGCGAAGAAGCTGATCGAGGATGGGCGGCTCGGCCGGGTTTACCATTTCCGCGCCGTCTTTTTGCAGGACTGGATTCTCGATCCGGATTTCCCTCTCGTCTGGCGGCTGGATAAACGGGTGGCCGGTTCTGGCGCGCATGGGGATCTTGGGGCGCATCTGATCGATATGGCGCGGTATTTGGTAGGCGAGATGACCGAGGTGGTCGGCATGAGCGAGACGTTCGTCAAGGAACGTCCGATGCCGAGCGAGATGACCGGACTGAGCGCTCAAGGGAGCAAGGACGCTCCAAAAGGCGAGGTTACGGTCGACGATGCGACGTTATTCCTGGCCCGCTTCGCAAACGGCGCGCTCGGCAGCTTCGAGGCGACCCGGTTTGCCGCGGGGCACCGCTGTACGAACGGCTTCGAAATAAACGGCAGCCTCGGCAGCGTCAAGTTCGATTTTGAACGGATGAACGAGCTGCAGGTGTATTTTAAGGACGATCCCGCCGACGTGCAAGGATTCCGCCGCGTGCTCGCGACCGATCCCGCCCATGCCTATTCCGAAGCGTGGTGGCCTCCGGGACATACGATCGGCTATGAACATACGTTCATCCATGAAATGGTAGAAATGATGCAAGCGTTGCAGGAAAACCGCCAACCCGTGCCGAACTTTCATGACGGAGTATCGTGCCAGGCGGTTCTCGAAGCGGTGGAGCGGTCGATCGACGAAAAGCGCTGGATCTCGATCGCCGACATGTGAAGGAGGCGCCGGTACATATGAGCAGTAAGCAAGCATTAATCGTTTGGGGCGGCTGGCTCGGACACCAGCCAGAGGAAGTGGCCGCCATTTTCCGGACGGTGCTCGAAGAGGAAGGGTTCCGGGTGGAGCTGTCCGATACGCTGGAGACGTTCGCCGACGAAGAGAAGCTGAAGTCGCTCGATCTGATCGTGCCAGTATGGACGATGGGGCAGATCGAGAAGGAGCAGGTTGAGGGCGTATCCAAAGCGGTGCAAAGCGGCGTCGGGATCGCAGGCTGCCATGGCGGCATGTGCGACGCGTTCCGCACGAACGTCGACTGGCAGTTTATGACCGGCGGGCAGTGGGTGGCGCATCCCGGGAACGATTCCGTCGAATACACCGTGAACATCAAGAGCAGCTCCAGCCCTCTACTCGAAGGCATCGACGATTTCGGCGTCAAGACCGAGCAGTATTACATGCATGTTGATCCGGCTGTCGAAGTGCTCGCTACGACGCGTTTTCCGGTGGCGCCGGGTCCGCATTCGCTGAACAAGGCCGTCGATATCCCGGTCGTCTGGACGAAGCGATGGGGCGTCGGCCGCGTCTTTTACTGTTCGCTCGGGCACGTCGCCAGCGTCGTCGAGATCCCGCAGGTGAAGCTGATGATGCGCCGCGGCTTCGTATGGGCGGCGGAAGGCAAGCGGCGTGCGGAGGAAGCGGCGGCTTCTGCGGCGAAAGGATCGGCTGTAGAGCAGGGCGCGGCGTATACGGGAATGGGAGACAGCCAGCTGTAGTCCGGCGGTATGAGAGCGGACCGCAGCTGCGTAAATGGAATAAGCGGGGGAACCGTTCATCTCGATTGAAGGCGGAGGGGTTAAGTTCCATGGAGAAAGTTCGCGTAGGCATTATCGGGTGCGGCAATATTAGCGCCATCTATTTCAAAAACTGCAAAACGTACCGGGCCCTTGAAGTTGTGGCCTGCGCCGATCTGGACGTCAGCCGCGCCCAGGCCCGGGCCGAGGAGTTTGGCGTAGCGAAAGCCTGCTCCGTCGAAGAGCTGCTGGCCGATCCGGCGATCGATCTTGTGATCAATTTGACGATTCCGGCCGCTCATGCGGAAGTATGCTTGCGGGCGCTGAATGCCGGCAAGCATGTGTATGTTGAGAAACCGCTTGCGGTCACGCGCGAAGACGGTCGCAAAATCGTCGAGCTGGCGAAGGAGAAAGGGCTTCGGGTCGGCTGCGCGCCGGATACGTTCCTTGGGGGCGGCATCCAGACTAGCATCAAGCTGATCCGTGACGGCTGGATTGGCCAGCCGGTCGCCGCTACGGCGTTTATGCTGAGCCGCGGTCCGGAGAACTGGCATCCCGATCCGGTATTTTTCTATAAAGCCGGCGGCGGCCCGATGTTCGATATGGGACCTTATTATTTGACCGCGTTGGTGGCGGCGCTTGGTCCAATCAGCCGAATTGCAGGCATGACGAAGACGAGCTTCCCGGAACGGCGCATTACGAGCGAACCGAAATACGGCCAAATGATTCAGGTCGACACCCCGACGCATATCGCGGGGTTGCTCGAATTCGCTTCCGGCGCGATCGGCACGATCATTACGAGCTTCGACGTAATGGGCGGATCGGGTTTGCCCCGGATCGAAATCTATGGAAGCGAAGGCTCGCTGAAGGTGCCGGACCCGAACACGTTCGGCGGACCGGTGCTGTACCGCCGCAAAGGGGCGAAAGATTGGACGGAGATTCCGCTGTCACACGGCTTTGCCGAGAACAGCCGCGGCGTCGGCGTGCTCGATATCGCCAGAGCGATCGCGGAGAACCGCCCGCACCGCGCGAACGGAGATCTCGCCTACCACGTGCTGGAGGCGATGCACGGCTTCCATGACGCTTCCGATCAAGGGAAGCATTATGAGATGCACAGCTCGTGCGAATCTCCGGAGCCGATGCCGATGAACGCGGACAGTACTTGGCTGTAGGCTGTAACCGGCTGTAAGCTGGTGAAAGTTGTTGCAAGTTGTTTCAAGGCCTCGCAGCGCTGTCTGGCAGATGGTTGGGTTGTTCCGCTCGGTGCGATTTTACGGCGCCTTGCGGAGCAACCGCTCTGCGGCTGTTTCGAGTGCTATCCGGTAGGGGAGCGGGCGGCGATCAGCAATTCGGTAGTGATCCGAAAGCGATAGCAGATGGTGGGTTGTTCCGCTCGGTGCGATTTTACGGCGCCTTGCGTCTGTGGCTCTTTCCGGGAGCTATCTGGTAAGGGATCGGACAGCGATCAGCGATCCGGAAGCGATAGCAGATGTTTGCACCTCTTATTTTGCGGGATTTGCCCAAAAACGCGATATTAAGAGCTCCTAGGGGCTCTTATTTCCTGCTCGTATCCGGGAAATTGGCACAACTGGCTGAAATAAGGGGTGCAAACAACTCTTATTTTCCAAAAAAGGAGGTTTTGTCCGAAATAGAAGCTGCAATCATCTCTTATTGCTGGCCGCATCCAGCCGCATATGGCCTCGCACCATCTACTATTCCCGCATCCCGCCGTATCTGACCGCGTACCAACTGCTGTTCCCGCATTCCGCCACATATGACCGCGTACCACCTGCTATTACCGCATCCTACCATTATGTAAACTCGTACCGTTTCATCCATACTAACTAAACTATTCCAACGTAATGTTGCCTTAGTGACCTCTCATATCCCTCCTAGCTACCTTGCATTGTTTCGTGTTCCCTCATAACGTTCGCGCTTTTAAACAGGTCATTTGCTATTCCAACCTATTGCTTCTACCGCCCACCAGGCTCCGCTCGCCTATCAGACTCCATTTCGTGCCAACCGTGAATTTGCCGAATCCGGCTTGCTGCATCCGGCATGTTGTCCATTACCCGTCGGGACTTGTCTGGTATATAGAACTCTGTGCGATAAGATGTTGGAACCGTATGCGACGCGATGTACAACTCGACCTTTATCCTGCCAACGGAACCTCTACTCCCGATTGAAAGACTCCCCATCACCGAAAACGTCGAAACCAGCAGGAAATGTCGGACGGATGTCGTATAACCATACTAATTTGTCCATACTGGAAGGAGATGGAGAATCGGACAGGTCTATGCTGTATACGGACGATGTAGGTATTTGGGAGTGAAAACCGTCTCAGGAACGGTCGACCGCTGTCCTATTTAATCCGCTGGGAGGAGATTTTCCGGGTTCACTATACCCGCAGCGAGATCGAATGCTGCCGGACCGGACGTTCATTATGGATTACGAGAACGGACATTTTGTCGAAATTAGCGACGATCGGGACGGATGGGGCGAATTGGCGGGTGTGCCGGACCGGCATCCCCCGATTCGGGATTCGTCGTTGTAAGAAAACACGAATCGAAGGTGCGAGCGCGAGCAATTCGTGACGAATTATGTGAACGACGGGATGTTCAAGCCGAATTCGCTATAGGAAGCGGATTTTAAGAAATGACGAACGGGGATTGGAGCACGCGCTGTTCGCCGAGGAACCGGGCCGCGTACTGAAGTAAATCAGTAAATAGCGGCGGCCTGCCCGGCCGACAGACGCCGTCCGCTCCATTCGCGTCGGCAAATGGAGCGGCATCTTAAACCATTGAGCAACGCATCAACCGGCCATCGATTTGACCGTCAACGTAATCGTGCCGATCATGAAAGCCATGCCAACCGCCATAATAAACTCCCGGATGTAATAAGCGATCTTCGGCGACAGCCCGAATTCATTCTCTTTGCCCAGCGATTTCAATCGGGCCAAGTACCGTTCTTTGCGCTCCTTGTACGATTTGAGCATAAATGCGCAAAACACGATGCCCCATAATACCGAGGCGACAAGCACCATTTGCCAAATATCGTTGAAGTAACCGACGAGAATACCGGCGACGATGTGGATTTTCAACCTGCCTGTCCCCCTGATCTGAAATAAATTGCAGCCTTGCTCCACTGCGGGTCCGCTGCAATCCAGTATACCATACCGGTGCGTCCGGCGCCCGCAGAGACTCGATCGGCGGAGCCGCATGCAGGCTGGGGTCCAAAGGTCCGTAAGCCAAGCGGAAATGTCGAAATATTGTCCGAAGGGAAACTTTCCTTTGGGGAATAACGTCTAACTTTGTAAGGGTAACGAATAGAAAGGCGGGGGGACTTTTTGGTTAACGATCAAGCTGGATCAAGCAAAAAAAGCTGGAAGACGCTACCGGCTGCGTTGTGCGTAGCGGCACTATCGTTAGCGGGGGCGGCTCCGGCTCCGGCATATGCCGATGTGCCGAACGGCTGGCCTTGGAGCGATGCGCCTCCAGGCGTTGAGGAAGCGGCCGATTCCCGGACAGTGCGGATTGTTTTCGAAGGCCCGGTCGTGAAGTGGCCGGCGGCTCCCAAGATGAAGGACGGGACGACGGTCGTCCCGGCGAGAGCGCTGCTGGAGGGCATCGGCTACAGCCTGGAGTGGAACTCCGGGCAGCTCGAGCTGACGGCAAGCCGCGCAAGCGGCGAGACTCTCGTATTTCGCGTCGGACACGGAGAGATGAACATCAAAGGAGGCGCGGTAGTTGAACTGCCGGTGGCGCCGTATATCGAAGGCGACCTATTGTGGGTTCCGCTGCGGATGCCGGCCGAGGCCAGCGGCTTGAAAGTCAGCTGGAACGCGTTGGATCAAGCCGCCATGGTGAGCGACCCGAATGCGCCGGTGCGCTTCAGCGTAGGAACCCGTTCGGACAACGGCGTTCTGGACGCTTCGGACAAGCTGAACGAATACTTCAAGACGGAGTGGAAGTCCGATATCCGCTTCTCGATTTATGCGCCGGAGCAATACAACGACCGGGTCAATATCCGGATCGCGGCGGGAGATCCGACCGATCTGATGCTGCTCGGCAACCCGTACCGCTACTCGGATGAGCTGCTCCAGTCGTTTGCGTCCGATCTGACGGATATGCTCGAGAAGTACCCGCGGCTCCAAGCGCTGGCGTCCGGCGATGCCGCGGCTGCGCGCAGCATCGGCGGCCGGCTGTACGGCATTCCGCGCCCGAGTCATCCGAATGCTGCGGCTTTTCCCGCGATCCGCCAAGATTGGCTGGACCGCCTCGGACTTATTATGCCGGAGACGATGGACCAATTGTTCGCGGTGTTGGATAAGTTCGTTCATTACGACCCGGATGGGGACGGCAAGCATAATACGATCGGCATCACGGGGCGTGTGGACGGCAACGGGCTCGGCACCTTGTCCTGGGTGGAGCAGGCGTTCACGGGAAGCCCCGTGCGGTTTGGCGCGGCCGGCGGGAAAGTCGTCGATAACGCGGTCGGGAAAGAACAGCGGGCCGCGCTGGACTGGCTCGCTCGCGCCTTTAAGGCCGGCTTGATCGACAAAGAGTTCGCGCAAACCGGCAGCGAGCGTGTCGTATCCAAGCTCAGTCAAGGCCGGGTCGGTCTTGCCGCGATCACCGCTGAACAGGCGGCGAAGCTGACCGTCGAAGCCGGCACATCCGACAAATTTTCCGCGCGCTGGATGCCGATTCCGGGGCTGAAGGGGACAAGCGGCGCGATTGCGCCTTGGAGCACGGAGGAGTCCGGGCTTTACATCATCCCGCGTACGGTGCCGAAGGACAAAGCGGAATCGATCCTGGACTGGCTCGACCGCGGAATAGCCGCAAGCGAAAGCGATTGGAGCAGCATATCCGGACTCGGCGAAGCGGACCGGTCCGTGCTGGACAATGTGTTCGGCACGACGTCGCTGCTTCCGCAAAAGGCGCTGTTCGACCAGTTGTCCGATTCGACCCGGGACGGGTACCGGTACGCGGTGTACGCTTGGCAGGACGTGTCGTATGCCGGCAAAACGCTGCCGCAGGCAAACGCTTTGTTCGCGACAGGCGAATACGGCGAGTTGAACCGCAAGCTTCAGGAGTTGAAAGTCAAAGTCATAAGCGGCGAAGCGTCGCTGGACGACTGGGACCGTCATGTGAAGGAAATGACTGATTCCAAAGAGTATCGGGATATGATGGGGAAGCTGAACGGCTTCCTTCGATAAACCAAGCCGTAACGATCGCAAAATGAGAATACCGGAAAACGACAAACCCTCTAAATCCGCGGAACGGCGGAGTTGGAGGGTTTGTTGGCGTTTGTCTGTTGTGTGCCTGTTGGTGACTGCACATCACAAGCTCTGAATTTGAACTAGTCTTCCTTGATTTTGAAGCTGCGGGCCCAGTATAAAACCGGGGTCGACGCTATCGATATGATCATTTTGAACAAATAGGTCGTAATGAAAATTTGCAGCCAAATGTCGAACGGATATTCGGTCGCAAACGCGATCGTGCAAAAGACGAGCGAATCGACCAGCTGACTGAGCAGGGTGCTGCCGTTGATGCGAATCCAGAATTGGTTGGGCACCGGAAATTTGCGTTTCAGGTAGGCGAACACGCGGACATCGAGAAACTGGCTGACGAAGTAAGCGCACAAGCTGCCCGCCGCGATTTGCGGCAGCAGACCGAAAATCGTCTGCAGTGACTCCTGGGCGAGATCGCCTTCCTGGGGAACGAACGCCAGCGTCATCTGCATAATGACCAGCGAAGCGAGCATACTGAAAAACCCGAACCATACCGCCTGCCTGGCCGCCTGCGTACCGTACTTTTCGTTCAGCAGATCGGTGGACATGTAAATCGACGTATAGATCGTATTGCCGAGGGTCATGACGATTCCGCCTGTCACGAGCAAAGGCATCTCGATCGTTTTCGTCACCTGGATGTTGGCGAGAACCGTCGCAAAGCCGATCCAGGAATACAGCCCCTTCTTGCCGAATAACCGGTAGCACAGCAAAAACAGCCCGAAATGAACGAGCAAAAACAAGATGCCCCAAACCAAATTGAACATCGAATAATGCCTCCTTAGTTTTGATAACGCGGGATGGTTACGAACCGCGGCCGGTCAAAAAAATCCGACAGCTACCATCATACCAGTTTCCGATAAGATGACAATCTTTTTTTGAGTGTGGGCAAGGGGAGACGTGATTCACCAGTCGTTATGTTGCGGTATTTGTTGTAAACTTCTTGTTAATAAATTGTTACATAGTTGTATTCAATTCACACCAAATTCACATCTTAATACATATAATATACATGTGATTGTAAGCGCTTCACATAAACGAGGAGGTCGAACGATCGTGAATCAGAGACGAATCAGTTTAATGGTTGTAACCGCTTTAACGGCATCAGCGCTAGCAGCATGCGGCGGAGCCGGAGGGAGCCAGGGCGGACAAGCGGCCGGCCCGGAGGCGAAAGACAATCCTCCGGCCGCCAGCAAGCCGGTCAATACCGGACCGAGAGAGATCACGATGTACACGGCAGGCGGCACCATTGACGAGAAAGCGTTCGATTCGATGTACGGCGATGCGATTCGCAAAAAATTCCCGGATGTGACGGTCAAATTTATTCCGAATACAAAAGGCTCCACCTTGCCTGATCTGATCGCGGCCGGTACGACGATTGATATTATATTCGACTCGATCGGTTATGCGGAGTCGTTCCGTAATTACGGCATCCATATGGATATGACGCCTTACATCAAAGCGAGCGGATTGGATCTGAACCAGTTTGAACAAACCGCGATCGAGTTCCAGCGGAAAATCGGCAACGGGCAAATTCATTCGCTCCCGGTATGGACCGCTTCGGCCGGATTGTTCTACAACAAAGACTTGTTCGACAAGTTTGGAGTCGGCTATCCGAAGGACAATATGACGTGGTCGGAAATACTCGAGATCGCCAAAAAGCTGACTCGTAAAGACGGCGACATCCAATACGTCGGTTATGTAACGGCGGCGGGGTCTCAGGCGAACACGAACCAGCTCGGGCTCAAATACGTCGATTCGAAAACCGGCAAGGCGCAAATCGATAATGAAGACTGGACGAAGTTCATGCAGAGCATCGTGCCGTTTTTCCAAATCAGCGGGATGACCTGGACGGCGGAAAATACGACGGTTGCGGCGATGCGGGCGATGTTCGAGAAGGACCGGACCGCGGCCATGTATACGAACTACAGCGGCGGCACGCCTCCGGCGGATATGAACTGGGACGTAGTGAAAGTGCCTTCGTACGAGCAGGCGCCCGGCGTAGGTCCGCAAAGCTATCCGGCCTACCTGTCGATGACGACGCTGAGCAAAAACAAAGAGCTCGCCTTTAACGTCATTCATTACCTCGTCTCGAAAGAATATCAGCTGCAGAATACGAAAGCGGGCCGCGCCACCGTACTGAACGATAAAGAAATTATTAAAACGTACGGCGAATCGATGGCGAAGTTCAAAGGCAAAAACATTACCGCGATGTTCCCGGAGAAACGGGCGCCGATCGGCGATTACACGGCAGCGGATACGGCGGCTGCATCTCAATTTTCGAGCGCGTTTACGAAAATTATTTTGAACCAGAAAGATATCAATACGGCTTTGCGCGAAGCGAACGAGGCGGCGAACAAAGCGATTGAGGAGATCAAACAGAAAAACGCGAAATAACGCGCCTGTTCAGAAACGAAAGCTGCCGCCTGAGGGTTTCCCGCCGGGCGGTTTTTTTGTGCGCGACAGGGACGTTCGAGGCTGACGGGCAAGCGACGGTGATCCCGACCGACGATCGCGCGCGGAGCGGCAGTGCGGCGGGGTGAGCGGGGAATCGTCCGGTTTCGGCGAATCATCAGCCGATGGCCATTCGGGGCCATCGGCGAGGCTGCCCCCTTGTGCAGGCAATTCGCAAAATCGTAAAGCTCAAGGAAAGAAAGCTGAACACCGACGGGGGATTAGGTAGTATACTGGAGGTAACCATACTGGAGGGAAGCTAATGACTGCAATTAAAAGCTTATCGAGTCAAGACGAATTTGTCGGTTATTACTTATTGAAGGAACTAGAGGTCAAACAAACCAATTCAACGCCTGCCAAAGACTATTTCGATATCGTCCTGTGCGATTCGAGCGGTCAACTGCCGGCTAAATACTGGGACGTCTCGCCTACCGACAAGGAAACGTTTTTCCCGATGGGGCTCGTCAAAGTGCAAGGGCTCGTTCAGACATACCGGGAGAAGCTGCAGATCAAGATCACGCGAATGCGCAAAACGACGCCGGAGGACGGTGTCGTGCTCACCGATTTTATCCGTTCGGCTCCGATCAGTCCGGCGGACCTGCTTGCTGCGATCAAGCAAACGGTGGAATCCATCACGGATCGGGATATACATAAGATCGTTTCCTATTGCGTGAAAAAGGTGGAAGATAAGCTGTCCCATTATCCGGCCGCCAAGACGTATCATCACGCCTATTTTGCAGGGCTGGCTTATCATATCGCGAGAATGCTGGAGCTCGGGGAATTCGTCTGCAAGCAGCGGCCTTTCCTCAATCCGGATCTGATCAAGGCGGGCATCGTGCTGCACGATATCGCGAAGCCGGAAGAGATGATCGCGCAGATGGGGATCGTGTCCGACTACAGCGTCCAAGGCAAGCTGATCGGCCATATTTCGATGGCCTCCAACTGGATTACCGAGGCCGCCCTGGTCGAAGGAATCGATCTGCAATCGGAGCGGGTGCTTGCCTTGCAGCATCTCGTCTTGTCCCATCACAATCTGGGAGAATGGGGCAGTCCCGTGCAGCCGCAAACCGCCGAGGCCGTCGCGCTGCACCATATCGACGCGCTGGACGCCAAGCTGCAAATGGTGGAGGACGCCTTGCAAACGACGCCGGAGCACGAAGAATGGACGCCGATGATCCGGGGGCTGGAGAACAAGGCGATCTACCGCATGAAATGGTGAGTATGACCGCTGAAACAGGGAAACAGGATGTTGGAATAATATGATCGTAATGAGAATAGAGGGAGCCGGGAAAAGCCTTTCGTTTGTTGAAGGGCTTTTTTGGTGTGGAATGAAGACGGTGAGCGGAAATGGATGGTTGAAACAGGAACGAATTTCCGGTATGATTGCATTATATATCAAATGATATATAACAAATGATATTCAAAAGAAGGGAAGGCTCATGCCGCCGAAAGCCAAATTTACGAAACAATCGATCATCGACGCCGCCTTCGAAATCGCTAAAGTGGAAGGACTCGGCGGGATTACGATCCGGAAAGTAGCCGAGAAGCTGGGAAGCTCGATCGCGCCGATCTATGTCAATTTCCAAGACGTCGAGGAGCTGACCGGCGAGGTCGTCCGCAGCATCTTCGAGCTGTCCCGGCGTTTGCTGAAGGAGCACGATACCGGCAACCCGTTTCACGATATCGGTGCGGCCAGTTTGCGATTCGCCAGAGAATACAGCGTGCTGTTCCGCGATCTGGTGCTGAAGCCGAATGATCATATGAGCGGGTACGAGGAAGAACTGACCGTTCTGGTCGCCCATATGAAGTCCGATCCGGAGCTCGAAGGGTTCACGGAGGAGGAGCTGAAGGGGCTGCTGTTCAAAATGAGAATTTTCCAGCTGGGCCTCTCCGTCATGGTGGCGAACGGCTTGCTGCCGGACGGCTTCGGCGAGGAGATGGAGCAAGGGCTGCTGGACAGCACCGCCAAGGAACTGATTGCAGCGGCGCGGATGCGAAAGCAAGGACTATCGATCTAGTCGGTTGAGGGGGAGACGGTATGGCGGTTCATAAAGCACAGTCCCGTATTGAAGAACGATTCAGAAAAACGGTGGGCGACAATCCGAATGTCCGCAACGCCTATTATTTGGTTCACTCCGACCGGCTCGGCATCCATCTGAGTATGGCCGAGGGCAGGACCGGCGGCAGCCCCGCGAACCCTGGACAGCGCTATCTGATCGCCAGCATCAGCAAGCTGTTCACCTCGGTTCTGACGTCGATGCTGATCGAAGAGAACAGGCTGGATTACGAGGATACGTTGGCGAAATACGTGGATGCGGATCTTCTGAAGGGGCTGCATCGGTATAAGGGGAACGAGTATTCGAACGAAATCCGGATCAAGCATTTGCTCGGCCATACTTCCGGTCTTCACGACTTTTTCGAAGATAAGCCGAAGCAGGGCAAGCCGATGCTGGAGCTGATCCAGGACGAGCCGGATCGGCTGTGGCCCCCGCGGGAAGTGGTGGAATGGTCGAAGGCGCATCTGGAGCCGCATTTTCCCCCAGGCGCAGGGTTTCATTATTCGGACACCGGCTACCATCTGCTCGGCTTGATCATCGAGCAAGCGCTCGGGAAGCCGCTGCATGAGGCGTTCGACCAGTATTTGTTCCGGCCGCTAGGCATGAAGCATACGTCGCTGCATTTATACTCGGAGCCGGAAGAGGATAACGGCTATCCGCTCGCCGATGTGTATATCGGGGACAATCGGGTGACGGATCATCAGAGCTTGAGCGTGGACTACGCAGGAGGCGCCATCGTATCGACGTCGGAAGATTTGCTGATCTTCATGAAGGCGCTGGCGAAGCATGAGCTGATCAGCAAGCAGCGGTTCGAGGCGATGCAAGTCTGGTCGAAGTTCCAGGTCGGCATCGACTACGGCTACGGGCTGGTCCGGTTCAAGCCCATTCCGCTGCTGCTTCCGAAACGCTATCAAGTGTGGGGCAATTTCGGCTCTACCGGCTCGTTTTTGTTTTATCAGGCAGAGCTGGACCTTTATTTGATCGGCAGCTTCAACCAGCTTCGTTCTACGGGGAAGGCGCTGCGGATGATGTTCAAAACGATCGATATCGTATCCAGACACGGCAAGCGGTAAGGCGGCCGGCCAAAAAAGCTGCATTATTTTTTGACGTACAGGCACGACTGGGTAGTCGCCCACATACATTAAAATGATCTTTTCCTAAGGGGTGACACATGTGCTTGGTTTCTTCGGTGCCGTATCCATTTTCATCAAGCAGCTTCTGTTGCTGGTATCGTACGTCAAAAATAATGCGTTTCCGCAGCCGCTTGCCAAGGAGGACGAGGAAAAGCATCTCCGTCTGATGGCCGGAGGAAATCAGCATTCGCGCAATGTGCTGATTGAACATAATTTGCGGCTGGTCGCCCATATCGTCAACACGTTGTGAACACGAAGCAAGTGTATGTTATACTGGTGATAAAAGAACGGGAAAGCTTATCCCAATTTCATATTCCAGGGAAAGGAAAGTTCACTCTCGTCATGCAGGAGGAAGAGCAGCGGTCCGTTCAAGCTGATATTGAATCTAGTACCCGGCCTATTGTAATTCCGTCAGGGTTACAGCGGTTGTTTACTTACTCGGAACACTTTAAAAGGAGAACAGACGATCATGGTTTATAGATGCAGAATCGAACTCAATGAGATCGCCCCGAAGATATGGCGGGAGTTTCAATTTCATCCGGGCGTGACGTTTCATCAGCTTCACAAGATTGTTCAAGTGGTTATGGGTTGGGAAAATTACCACCTGTATGAATTTCATGTCAATGGACAAGTTATCGGCCTGCCTGATTCGACATTCGAGCATATGGAAGACCGAGAGGCACTGAATGCTAGAAAAGAAATCGTTCAAAAGCATGTTCATGCGGTAAATACCGTATTTACCTATATCTATGATTTAGGCGACGAATGGCAGCACAAGGTTACGTTGATCAATATTGACACATCGACGTCCGATCCAGCGCCCTTGTGTCTGAATGGAGCCCGCAGTTGCCCCCAGGAAGATGCGGGAGGCGTGTGGGGGCATCAGCATATGATGGAAGTTATGCGCACTCCCGATCATCCGGAGCGGGATCGTTTTACAGGTTGGGCTCGAGAAGGATTTGATCCCGAACATTTCTCCTGCGAAGAAGTGAATCAGGAGCTTGGGCGGCAGAAGGACAAGCTGATCCCCAAGTCAATGGTTAAGCCGCCGGTAGGGAAAAAGCCTGTGAAGCTGACGAAGTCCGCTCTGAATAAGCATCTGAAGCAACTGGATAGCGACCAGCTTATCGATTTGGTGAAGGCTTGTTATGGCGCCAGCAAAGATATGGAGAAGTTTCTTGCCGTAAGAATACTGGGCGATGAAGCGGTTCAATCCCTGTTTCAAGAATATCGCAAGAAGGTTGAGCAAGAGTTTTTCCCTGAACGTGGTCATGGGAAGCTAAGACTTCAGGAGGCGAAACATGCGATATCTGAATTCGAAAAATTAACCGGAAGTGTTCAGTACAGTCTGGAATTGAAGCTGATCTACGTCGAAAATGGAGTCGACTTCACCCTAAGTTACGGGGATATCGATGAACGCTTTTACTATAGTATGGTGTCCGTGTATGCCGATATCATCGCTCAGGTGAATGAAGATGAAACGGCGGAGTTGTTCGACGAGTTCGAGGAGCGCCTTGAAGCCGTTGTTTCGAAAACAGAAGGGATCGGCTGGGGTTTTCATGACCGTTTGGTTGAACTGTATGCTGAAGTACAATGGATTTCCTGAATTTCGAAATCGGCTATTGTCCATTTTGAGTCGCGGCAAGAGGATATTCGGGAGATAAGAAGACATCCAACTTCCATCCTTGGTTCGCAATGTAAAGGGAAAATGGAATAAGTCATTCTAACAACAAAGTGATGAAAACGGCTAGGTTTGCTTAGTCGTTTTTTGTGCTTCGAACATTCGTTCGCTAACAGATCATGGTCGATGCGCTCTGCTCTAATGTTATTAGAGCTGCATTAGGAGTTGATTGCGTTGGAACAAAAGCTTCACCGAATGTGGTTAACCATGATTTCCTGTTTGGCGATCTCATTTTTCTTCATCAAAGGACTCGCCTTCATTTGTTTTGGCGTCTACAGAAAATACTCCCGAAGGAGCTATCTCTTAGGTGACGACGAGCTGATGGTTCGATGGGGGAATGTCTGGTCAGATAACTCCTCCATTATTCCGCTTAGCCGAGTGCAGCATGTGGATCAGGAACAAAATGATCGCTCAGCTTGGGGTCGTGACAGACTACAGCACCCAGGGTAAGTTGATCGGCCATATTGCAATGGCGGCTAGTTGGGTCACAGAGGCGGCTTTGCGGCTGGAGCTTCCACTCGACTCGCAACAAGTGATCGGATTGCAGCACCTTATTCTCTCGCACAACCCAAATATTCAATAACGGACGTCATTGCCCGCAGACTAATGGATATACAACGCGCCAGCGTTGTGGTGGATTTGCTTCCATCTATTCTGGACTTGCTTAAGAAAGAATCGATGGAAAAGACGGTCATCCTTTCAACGAAAATTGAAGTCTTGTACCAAACCAGCAATGACAATGAAGAGCAGGAAGTATATAACTTAATGAAAGCTTTAGAATACTTGGATGAAGCCGAAAAAAGGCAGCTTCCGGTCACAGAGGAATTGATTAAAAAGCTGCATGCCATTATCCGAATATCCCACGGACGAAGACCGCGTGTTAGCGAGTATCGCGAAGAACAAAATCAAGTTGGCAGCCGCAATGCTTATGGTTTTTATTTACCGCCAGAATGGCAAGATGTATGGTGGCACAAGAAGTCAAGACAGATTTTTTAGATTTTTAAGGTGTGAAAAGATGCACAAGCTTTATTCCATATACAGTAGGAATGCC
>NZ_JACXJA010000038.1 GCF_014705615.1 Paenibacillus oceani | reverse complement strand
TCTCTTCCCTCTCCTTGTCTCTTCAAGGTAAATTCCTCTTTTAATTCCAGTTTCTTTACCTTTCACTTTTTTGTACCTAAGTAGTTACCCTAATTGTATCCTATCAAAAGGAGCTTTCCTTCATTGTACTGATTTCGGCCTGTAAAAACCAGTCCCATTTGCTCGGCGCATCCTGCTTCGGCACTTGATTGGGCAAAATCAAAACGAACGGACCACTTTTTCAATCGCTTCCGCTACATCATGCATCGCTTTCTCATCCGACAGCAGCACATTTTGACCCAGCCACAGCGCTTCCTTGGCGCAGAGGCGTTCGCAGACCGGGCAGTCATATTCGCGTTTTTGTCCGGTCCACATCTCCGTCATCTCCAAAATGGAAATATTGCGGTTCAGCGGAATGTAGCCGGCGGCGAGCGGGATGCCTTCTGCGTTGACCCGCCTGATAAACTCGTTTTTGTCCGCCTGCTCGGCGAACGCCGAATCCAGCTTGAACATATAGAGATGATAGGCGTGCCGGGTAATTCGGGCATCCTGCTTGAGCAGCCGCAAACCCGGAATTCGCGAGAGCAGGCCGTTTAACAACGAAGCATTTTTTTCGCGCGTACGCATCTGCTCCTCGAGACGGGTCATTTGGGCCAGCACCACAGCCGCTTGAAACTCGGTCATCCGGTAATTTTGCCCAAACCGGTCGTGTTGATACCAGCCTCCGTTCGGCACGCGTCCGACGTTGCAGATCGACCACGCGTTTTCCCACAGCTCCGCGCTGTTGGTTGTAAGAATTCCGCCTTCGCCGGCGTTTAAGTTTTTACTCGACTGCAGGCTGAACGTCCCGGCATCGCCGATCGCGCCGACGCCTTGCCCTTCCCACGTCGCGCCTACCGCTTGAGCGGCGTCTTCGATCAATGCAAGGCCATGCTTGGTTGCGATCTCCTTCAGCCGGGTCACATTAGCCGGAGCACCGGCGATATGAACGGCGATAATCGCTTTCGTCTTCGGCGTAATTAACGGCTCGATCCGTTCCGGGTCGATGAGCAGCGTATCCTCCTCGATATCCGCGAACACCGGGATGATCCCATACGCAAGCGCAGCCGATGCGGTAGCAATGAACGTATACGGCGGGACGATCACTTCGTCTCCCGGCTTAAGGCCGGCCGCTTGCAGCGCTACCGTAATCGCTACGGTACCGTTTACGACGCTGACGGCGTATCGGGAGCCTTGCAGCTCGGCAAATTTGCGCTCCATCTCGGGCAGCTTCGGCGAGTAATTCGGCTTGCCCGCGCCGCCGGCTCCTCCCCATTTGCCGGACTCCAGCACTTCCTTCAGCAGCTGCAGCTCCAAATCTCCATAAATCGGCCACGAAGCGAACGGTTCCTTCCGAACCCGCTCGCCTCCATCGATAGCAAGCTTATTATTCATATCCAATCCCCTTTCCATTGCGGTGTCGATCCTCTGCAACACTAGTGTAAGAGGTTTCGGGAACGGACGTATGCCATTTCAAAGAGCCTGCTGGACATTTTTTGATTCCTCTGCACGGAAAATGAAGGCATGACGGTCCTGTCATCGCAAAGGCGCAAAAACAAATTCCTGCTCAGCTGCAGAAATCTTCCTCTCCACAGGCCGGAAACGAGCGCATAGGGCTGGAATGTTACCTTCCGGAGCGTCAAACGTCAATCACTTCCTGCACAACAACAAAAACCCGCCGGTTGGCGGGGAACGTTATATCGGTACGCTATTGCTTCTTCAATTGCTCCCGGGCCATCTTGATCATCTCGCGAACCATCGCGCCGCCGATTTGTCCGCCGATCTTGCCGGCATCCTCGGTCGTTAATTGTCCGTTGTCCCCGGACGTTAGCGGAATCCCTAACGTTCGGGCTACCTCAAATTTTACATGATCCGGCTGCTCCGGGCTGACCGCATACCCTTCCTGCTTCATGACCGCTACTTTGAATGCGTCCAGGCTCTTCCCGGCCTCAGGCACAATCGGCGTCCGTCTGGATCTTCTTCGGGCCATACTGATCACCTCACGTAGTAGGTTGTCCAGCCGACTTCCCGGTTATTCGAAAGCCGAACCTTGGGATTTGGTCGATCGTCTTATATAATAGAACATGGAAGACTATTAATCCGCCATTATTGCACGCTGTTTTTCGTGCATACATCGGCATTTCAAATGAGGGATATCCGAATGAATATTGCATTTTTTCTCGTGCCGAAGCTCGAAGTCATTTGTTTGACCGCCCAATCTACACTCCGGCAGGCGTTGGAGCGGATGGAGTATCACCGGTATACTGCGGTGCCGGTTTTGTCCGAGGAAGGCCGTTATATAGGGACGATTACGGAAGGGGACCTGCTCTGGTTTCTCAAGAACACCGAGGGTGTCACGTTCGATAACGCGCACCGCCACTTGATCTCGTCCATTCCGATGCGGATGCATAACCAGCCGGTGTATATCGGGGCTAACATGGAAGATTTGATATCGAAGGCAAAAGCGCAAAACTTCGTACCGGTGATTGACGACCGGGAGCACTTTATCGGAATTGTCCGCCGGAGCGATATTATCGAATACTGCGCGCAGCAATTGTTTACTGCCGCTGCAAGCTCGAAACGAACCCTATAATCAATCGTTCTAGCCAAGGGCTGCGCCGGCATGATGCCGTTCACGCGGCTCTTGGTGTTTGTTGCCCCATGTTGTTCCCCCTGCAATAGGACCGGAGCCCGCCCGGCTCTCCCACCAACTTTTTCCTTGACAGGGAAAGATCCCATCTGTTAACTTACTCATTAGTAACATTACTTTAAAGTAACTTTATTAGTCCCTAAGCAATAATCGCGGTAAGAAAAGGAGCAGAACCCGGTATGACGCGAGAAAAAGGGCAAAAAGGCAAAGAAAGCCGGAGCCGGCTGCTGCATGCAGCGGCGAAGGAATTTGCGCTGAACGGATTTCATGAGACCAAGGTGAGTTCGATCGTAGCCGCTGCTGGGATGACTCAGCCGGCTTTTTACCTCTATTTCCAAAGCAAGGATGCCTTATTCGAACAATTGGTCAGCGAGTTCCGTTCAGGCGTCCAGCGCCTCCTTCTGGAAATCCGGATGGAATCCGGCCTGAACAAGCGCGACATCCCGGATCGGGTGGCCGGGGCCGTCGAAGCGGTCTTTCGCTATATGGGGGAAAACGTTCATCTGACCCGGATCGGACTCCTGATCGCCCCCGAAGCCGAGTCCATTAAAGGAGAGTTCATCTCCTGGCTGACCGGTAATTTGCTCGCAGAGCAGCAAGCCGGTTATTTCCGCTCCGGCCTGCAGATGGATTTTGTCGCCGAATGTTTGTACGGCATGATCGAGCGGCTCGTGTTCACTCAATTGATACCGGGCACTCATTCTCCGCATACGCTGGCCCGGCAAATAGCAGATTTGATCCTGCCCGGTATGCTGGAAAAGGAGGCGGCACCATGAATATGATCATGGCGGGAATACAGATCGTCCTGGGGTTATACGTCTTGCTTGGCGGGGTGATCAAGCTTCTCCGCGTGCCGTTTCAAGTCGTTCATTGGGAGCTGTATCAATATCCGATGTGGACGATGACCTTGGTAGGAATCGTAGAGGTTCTCGCAGCCGCGGGGCTGATCGGGGGCTTGGGGGATCGCCGGCTAGCCGGTTTGGCTGCCGCTGTGCTCGTTGTGATGATGGCCGGGGCGATTTATACGCATTTGTTCCAGGCGAGACAACCTGTCGTTACGATTATTCCGGCCTCCCTCTGTTTCCTACTCGCCTTGGTTGTAATCTCCGGCAGTTGGCCTTGGGTATCCGGCCCCTGATGGAACGGACAATTAACAAAATACCAAGTCCACACCGAATACATCCACCAGTTGTCCCTCCGGGTGGTCAAGTCGTTCGCAGGGCAAAAGGAATACCCGATATGGTGGGGCATATGGGTTTTCAGGGTCAGACAGCATCTTCGCATATGATAATGCGTCGTAACGACCAAGATCCGTTTCAGCTGATCCAGCCCGATCTGTTGATCGAGCAGTTTCATCGATTCTGTAACGTTTTCCGTCGTATTATTGGCGCTTGTCTCCAAATAAATATGTTCGGCCGGTATGCCAAGCTCCATCGCCCGATCGGCCATTTGCCGGGCTTCTGGGACGTCCAGCTTGCCGCCGGTCATGAACAGCTTGCCCGTCCGTTTGGACTGATAGAGCTGAACGGCTACGGGAACGCGATAGCGGGCCGCTTTTTTGCTCCCGAACACAAGAGCGAGGTCCCCGTTCGCTCCGTCATCCTCCATCCCTTCGAACAAGATGCGATCAATCAGCGCCCGGTTGTTTGCATGCACCTGCTCAAGACGTACCTCAGATAGTTTCATTGATCGAAACCGTTCCTTTCCTGATCCGTTTCGCTCCGCTGCCCGCCTAGATTCCGAAACATCTGCTCCCACTCGTCATTCAATAGTTCTCCATTCAGGAAATGCAGCCCTTCGATGCCAAAACTGCCGTCCGATTTTTTATACAAGTAAAACCCCGCCCAATGCTCGGTCTCTTGCCCATTATGCGAGATCGTAACGAACGCATTGGTCAAAACGGCCATATCGTCGATACTCGACTTTAAATCCCGGTACGACACGATATAAGTGCCGTCTTCTTTCCACCTCTTGATCTTGGCCGCCCATGCAGCGCGAGAGGTCTCGTATTCATTGCCCGGCGAGGGTCGGACCGCTTTTCGGTCGTAGGCGACGTCGAACGCTTTCTCGTAATGCCCGGCGACCAGCTGTTTCATAAACGACTTGGAGCTGCTGGTCCGCTGTAACGTTTCGATCGGCTTCGTCTGAACCCCTATCACGGCCAGCAAATAAACGATTAACAGGAAAAGCAGCCCCCATAAGACACGGTCGACGATTTTCCGGACTTTCGGATTCAAATGTCTCAGCTCCTATCGTTACCCGTTGCGGGTGTCGCCCCTCTTGCCTGTCGTCAGCCGGTAAAACATTTGGCGTAAAACCGGCGGATCACGTCCGCAAAGGCGGCGGGTTCCTCGATATGAGGGCTATGGTTGCTTTCTCAAACACGACCAACTCGGCCCCGGGAACGAGATCACCAATCTCCCGCGAGCACTCGAGCGGGCATTGGGCGTCATATTTGCCGCAGAGCACGAGCGTTCTGCGAACAGATCGGCAAAATAGTTTCCCTTGTCCGTGAAGGCCGAGTAGAAAGGAGTGACACACAAAGGTTTCCCCTGCCCGGCGGAAAATAATTCAAACGTTCCCCGCTTCGTCTTCGCCATCATCGGCTCCCATTTCAACATTCGGGCTTCATCTCCTCCTGGTCCGGTTGGCCGGGATTGCTTGTTGCGGCTTTGACATATTTCAGAAAGTAGTCTCTCGTCTCCTCATGGGATAATCGGCTCTCTACATCCGCCAAGTCCACCATTGCTATATTGTCAATCTCGCCGCCGGTTAACTCCCAATCGTCACCGTTCCCCAAGTACTCCACTATAAACATGGTCGTTTCTTGACGCTCATAACCTATTTTAGCGCGAATTTCTTCTCCGAACGTAAACGTAAAAGGCTCCGGAAGCTGTCGAACGATCCGATAACGGTCGGAGCCCGTTTCCTCAAGCAGTTCTCTTAAGACCGCCTGCTCCGGATCGGAATCGGAATCCTCGACTCCGCCCTTGGGAAAATCCCATACCCCATCCATTTTCCCATAGCTGCTTGCTACTTTACGAACGAGCATGACTTTATTCCCTTGAAAAACAATCGCACCGACCGCTTTACGGACCACCCTGTAATGTGACGTATCCCCCAACATTTCTATTGCTGTATCACCGCGATCCGCATCCAGGACGACCTTGCTTAAGGCTGTCGGGTGAATGATCGGCGGCTGCCACAGTTTCTTAAGCGGATCGCCTCGAAAGTAAGCCATCATCATCTTTAAGGCGACCGCATGCGTCACAATTAATAAAGTTCCGCCCCGATGGGCAGCGATCAGTTCCGTCAACGCTGGAATAACCCTTTCGGATAACTGAACAAACGATTCTCCGCCACTTGAAGGAACATAAGTATGAGGCTCGTTCCAAAACGCAGAATACTTCGCAGAATCCGTACGCTCCAGATCGACGCGGTTCTGTCCCTCCCAATCTCCGAAATGAATTTCCTTTAAAGAATCCATCGGGATTATCGGGATATCTCGTGTTCCTCGGATTCGATCAGCCGTATCCGATGCCCGTTTACTCGAACTGCAATAAATCGCATCGATCGGCACCTTTTCCAGTTTCGCACCCAGCCATTCCGCCTGCTGCTTTCCCAGCTGAGTGAGCGCAGAATCCCGATGACCCTGCAGCCGTCCTTCCACATTCCATTCCGTTTCTCCGTGACGGGTTAAGTAGAGGGTTGTTTTCATCGTAGAATTTCAGCCCCTTTTGCAAACCAGATTATGCACTCTCCCTTGGTCCCCTTATTATACATCAGGTGACCCGACCCTCTACCCGGCTTCGAACAAAATAGGAGTCTTTGGTGAGGCTGTCAATTCATTGTGTAGAAGTGATAGCAGGTCGTTCCAAGTGAAAAGTTACCTTCTTCTGCTCAAACAGGTTGTCCGGAATCCCTTGATTGAATAAGGATTGTAAGGTAAGGGATTCCAGACAAAACTCGCCAGAAGGTAATCGTTTCCCTTTCCACTTGGTTAATCCACAATGAATCGACAGCCTCTTTGGTATGTTCTAATTTCGGCCTTTTCCAAAAACTAACACAAATAGAGGCGGTTTGCACTCCTTATTTCCACCAACTGGCGGGGGATTCGCCCTACTCACCGATTTTTACAGGGTACAAACCGCTCTTATTCAGTTCCTGCCACGATGAATCCCCCGGCATAAGAGGTAGCTTTTCTGGGTTCAGATTGTTCCGGTTCGCTTTAGCGCCTTAAACACTTTGGCGAATATAATTATCCCATGCTGAGCGAATTAAAAAATACGTCCGGTGAGCTTCCGGACGGTCCTTTGACGTACAAACCCATACGCTAACGCGTGAAAGAGAATGGGTACCACCTTCCTCCTTTGCTCCAGCCGCTCGCTCTCAGTCGTGTTGTCTTTTTGCGGTGGTATCGCTAACGAACCCAGCAACCGTTATCAGAGCCGAATGCGGGCGTTTGAATTTATAACGAACTCTAGTATGGTTATTTCCGCAAATCAGATTCGTTTTTTGCCACTTTCGGTTCAATAACGATCCTTAGATTCGTTACGTCTGGAAAAACGTCGTTTTTCAGTCATAAGCGTGATCCGATTCGTTAGTCATCGGACCTGAGTTTACGTACTCTAACGACAAGGAAGGAAACCCCTTCCCTTCATTTAGCACGGTAAAGAGCTTAAACTTCCCTGGCAGATAAAAAAGCCTTTGTACCCACGAAGTTTTATAAATTATATGTATAAAAAAAGCTGCCCGCATCCAAATCGATGAGAACAGCCCTTGTATATTCAGATAAAAGATGAAGATGATGACACATTCCCGACGGCTCCCGCTCCCGGATTAGAACTTAAAATCGTCGTCCGTCAGCGGCTCGACGTGAATGGTGCGCACATAACCGTTGCCCTTCTTGGAGAAGAAATCATGTTGCTTCGTACGCGTACTGATTCCGTTGAAGACGATCGGATTCACTTCCTCCTCGGGGAAGGCCGGCTCCTGTCCCAAGTTCATCAGCGCTTTGTTCGCGTTGTACCGGACAAACTTCTTCACTTCCTCAGTTAGTCCGACCGCATCGTACAGCTGCTCCGTATGCAGCTCCTCGTTGCGGTGCAAGTAGTGAAGCAGCCCTTGGAACGTCTCCAGCGCGTCCTTCTGTTCGTCTTCATCCAGCTCTGCGAACACCTCTTGAGCCAGTACGCCTACGTACAACCCGTGAATGCTCTCGTCGCGCAAAATCAGGTCGATCACTTCGCCGCTGCTCGTCATTTTGCCTTGTCCGGCCAAATACAACGGGTAGAAAAATCCGCTGTAGAACAAGTAGCTCTCGAGCAGCACCGAAGCCGCCATCGCCAAGTACAAATCTTTGCGCGTCTCGATCGAGCGGTAATATTGCGAGATCGTCTCCGCTTTCGTTTGCAGGAAGCGATTGTTCTCCACCCAGCGGAACACCCCGTCGATCTCTTCGGTCGTCGCCAGCGTCGTGAAGATGCTGCTGTATGACTTGGCGTGGATCTGCTCCATCATTCCCATAAATCCGAGCACCGCTTTGCGCTGCAGGCCGTCCACATGCTCCATAATCTTCGGCATGCCGACTCCGCCCTGCACCGTATCGAGCAGCGTCAGTCCGCCTAGCACCTTCATATACAGCTCGCGTTCGTCTTCATTCAGCGCAATCCACGACATTTTGTCGTCGGAAAGCGGAATTTCCTCGTCCGTCCAAAACTGCATGATGTTCTGATTCCAAAATGTATTGGTAAAATCGTCGTCCGGCCGGTTCCAGTTGACGGCTTTATGCGTCTTTGCCTCTTTCATGAGTCCATGATCTCCTTCCGTCCATCCACACCGTTGTTACACGGAGCAACTGACGCATTCTTCAACGGACAAACGGTTCGTCCGGGTGTAGTACAGCGACTTCAGCCCTTTTTTGGCGGCATATATATAGTAACGGGCAAGCTGTCTCGTCGTCACGTCGCTGTTCACATGCAGAACCGTGGAGATGCCCTGGTCGACATGCGTCTGAATCTCGGCAATCAGATCGATGACCTTAAACTGGTCCATGTTGTAAGCCGATTTATAGTAGAAGAAATTGTCCCGGTTCAAATACGGCATCGGATAATACGTAGTCGAGTTGGCATACGTGCGCGTCTCGATCGGCTCGACGATCGGCATAACGCTCGAGGTCGCGTTCTGGATATACGAGATGCTTTGCGTCGGCGCAATCGCCAAACGGTAGGCGTGGTACAAGCCGTGCTTCCTTACGTCTTCCTTCAGCTTGTGCCAATCTTGAGGCGACGGAAGGGCGATCCCTTCGAACAGCTGCTTGATCTTATCCGATACGGGACGGAAGTCGTTTTCCACATAACGGTCGAAGTAAGTGCCTTTCGCATATTCGGACCGTTCAAAACCCTCGAACACGATTCCTTTCCCGCGGGCGATATCCATGCTTTTCTCGATGGAATAAAAGTTCATCGCCATGAAGAACGTGCGGGCAAATTCGATCGCCTCGCCGCTGTCGTACGCAATGCTGTTTTTGGCCAGGAAGCCGTGCAGATTCATCGCCCCGAGCCCGACCGAATGCAGCTCGCGGTTCGCCTTCGCGACGCCAGGCGCATTCGAAATAAAAGTCATATCGCTAACCGCGGTGAGTGCGATCATCCCTTCATGCACCGACTCGCGGATCTTTTTCCGTTCCATCACATTGGCGATATTGAGAGACGCCAGGTTGCAACTGATGTCGCGGCGGATGATATCGGCTTGACCGTAGTCGCCGATCTCCGACGTTTCCTGCAATTGGAATATTTCCGTGCACAGGTTCGACATTTTGATCGATCCGATATCTTTAAGCGCGTGAGCGCGGTTGGCATTGCTGCGGTTCATCATGTACGGATATCCCGATTCGAGCTGGATCGTGGCGATTTTGACGAGCATGTCTCTGGCTCCCATAACCGCTTTTTTACGAATGCGGCCGTCGGCCATCAGCACCTCGTACATATCGTCCATATCCATATCGTCCAAATGGGTGCCGTAAGCCCGGTATACCGAGTATGGACCGAATACGTGAAGCGGCTCGTTTTGCTCGGCCAGCTTATAGAATTTATCCGGCACGATCAAGCCGATCGATAACGTCTTCAGCCGGGATTTCTCGTCCGCGTTAATTTTTTTACTGTCCAGAAATTCGATGACGTCCCAGCCGAAAATGTTGTAGTACCCCGCTCCGGAGCCTTTGCGCTGCCCCATCTGGTCGGCATAGGAGAACGCGTCCTCCATCAGCTTGAGCACCGGCATGATGCCTTTGGCGGCGCCTTCGACGCCCTTGATCGGCTCGCCGCGGCCGCGCAGCTTCGACAAGTTGACGGCTACGCCGCCGCCGATCTTGGACAGCTGCATGCAAGTGCCAATGCCGTAATTGATCGAATTCAGAGAATCGTCGAGCTCGAGCAGGAAGCACGATACCATCTCGCCGCGCCTGCTCTTGCCTGCGTTCAGGAAGGTCGGCGTAGCCGGCTGCAGCCTGCGCTCCATCATCGATTCGGTCAGTGAGCGGGCCGCATCCATATCGCCGCGCGCCAGATGGAGCGCAACGATCGCCACGCGGTCCGGGAAATGCTCCATATATAGGGAACGGTCGTCGCTTTTTAAAGCGTAATCCGTGTAAAACTTCGATGCCGCCATGTAGGACGGGAATTCGAACCGGTATTGATGCGCGATGTTATAGATCTCTTCAACCTGCTCCATCGTGTATGTATCCAGTACATTTTCGTAAAAGTCGTTGTCGATCATATGACGGACCTTCTCAGCCGTCGAAGCAAAACGAACGCTTTTGCGGCCGACTTCCTCCATAAACGCCGCGACCGCTTCCCGGTCTTTATCCAGGCTGAAAAAGCCGTCCTGATCGCGCTGCATCAGCATGTTGTTCAACTCAATATGCCGCAACTGCGTTCACCTCCCGCACGAACTTCTCTACATCCTGCGACGTTCCGGCCAGTTCGAACTTGGCCAGCACCGGCACCCCGTACAAGTCGGAGATCCGGTCCGCGCTCCGCGCGAAGCCTTCTCCCCAATTGCGGTTGCCGCTCGCGCATACGCCGATCATCTTGGCCGAGTTCCGTTTCAGGAAGTTCAGCGTTTTCTCCGGAGCTTGCCCGAATCCGGTTGTATAGGTAACGAGGACGAACGGCTCGTCGACAGTCATTTCTTCGTCAATCTTGACTGCCGGCAAATTCAGCTTGTTGACGAACCGTTTCACATTTCCCGTTCTGGAGTCGTAAGCGATCAACATCTGGATTCTCCTCTCTATGTACCCTAGACCCGTGAGCGTCTCTTCAGATGGGAAGATCTGCTTGCCGAAGGCAGCGGCTCCGCACCGATTCCGTTAAAAAAGACGCATCTGCGGTAGCCAAGTGCCGGATGCGCCTTTTGCGCGCATGCTAAAGAACGCCTGCAAGCACAAGGACGATGCGGACACTTTCCTATCGACCGTAGGTAACGTGTCTAAGATATCGGGCAGGTCTCCTGACTCGGGGATCATCACTTCGAGTCCGCCTTCCCGGCACTAGATGTGCCAGTGGCCAAGGACTGAAGCTACTCCCTTACAGTGGCGGGACCGTGCCGGCTTCTCACCGGACTTCCCTATTAAGCTATCGCGCCCAGTTGGGCGGTCAGCACCCGAACGAACAATATGTAGTTCATGGAATTTAATTTATATCAAGATATTGTGTTTGTCAATCGGTTCAGCCGCCCATTTAAGTATGAAAATATGAAAACGGAGAAAGGAAATACGTCAATCTCGCATGGGGATTGAGATTCCCGACTTCAAAAAATTTTCGTCACATCTCCTCGTTTGCCCTGCCTCGCGCTTTTGCAAAAAACTAGTGAAAATGGATCTTCTCAGAACAAATTCATCAAGAATGGGAAAGGCAGGAGCCGCTTCCGCGACATCTGCGGAAAAGCTCCTGCCTGTAATAATTAACGCCATTAAATAACATAATCCAGGACGTATTCCTCAGCGGCGCGATACGTTTTCGTCCCCGACAGCGGCGGAGCATACACATGTAAGGATACGGTTCGTCCGGACGCTGGATTGGCCATCTGATGGATTTGACCGTACGGAGCATCCATCAGTTGACCTTCGCGCAGAATCGCCTCGGAGGACGCGTAGACTGCCTCTCCCCGCCCCTCTTTTCGGTAGATCGTATTCCGCAGCGTACCTTCGATCACCAACGCGCAGCCGGCGGAACAGCCGTGATCGTGAATGCGCGTTTCGGTGCGGGCCGGAATATGGATCACGATCACTTCCGCCTCTTCCGTCCGGCCTATGACATGACGGCCGTAGGGGAGCTGGGCTGGTTCCGTCACATAGGGGGCGAGCTCCTCCTTCGTACACGCCAGGGACGACAGCATTTCCCGCAAGTCGCGGACAGTCGGCTGCCGCAGAACGGCCAGCTCCTTTTCCACTCGCTGCAAAACCTTCATGGGGATAACGACCTCCTGTATGTCGATCACAATCGTATACCCCATCTATATGCGGCGCACCCGCTTCGGGCAAGTTGTCAGAAGCGTCTTCTCCTCTAAAAAAAGCTGTTCCACGCAAAAAAATCCGCAAATCGTGCGGATTTCTGCTTGAACTGTATTCAATACGCCTTTTGCGATCACAACGCGCGAATCATACCGCCGTCGACAAGCACGGCTTGACCGGTCACATACGTATTGGCGAACGATCCCAAAAATACGATCGTTTTTGCAAATTCTTCCGGCGTTCCGTAACGGCCCAGCGGAATTTGGCCCATCAGCAACGCGCGAACCTGTTCCTCGGACGTCCCTTTTTTCTGTGCGGCTAGACGGTCCAGCTCCACGATCCGGTCCGTCTCGATCCGTCCGGGGCCGACCGTATTGACGAGAATCGAATCCGGACCGAGCTCGGCCGACAAACTTTTCGTCAAGGCGTACACGCCTGCGCGAAAGACGTTGGACAAGATCAGATCCGGGATCGGCTGCTTGACGGATACCGAAGTCAGGTTGACGATCCGTCCGCTCCCTTGCCGTCTCATATGCGGCAGCGCTTCGCGGATCAGCCTGACGACGCTCATCAGGTTTTGCTGAAACGCCGCTTCCCACGCTTCGTCTGCGAACTGGTCGAAGCCGCCTCCCGGAGGCCCGCCTGCGTTCGTCACCAGCACATCCAGCCGCCCCGACCAATCGATAGCAGCCTGAACCGTCTTCGCTATATCTTCCTTCCGGTTAACGTCGGCAGTTACCGCCAGCACTTCACGACCAGTCTCCCGTTCAATCTCTTCCTTGGCTTGCCGCAAATGGTCGGAGCTGCGGCTCGAGATGACGACGTTCGCCCCTTCCCGGGCGAATTCAAGCGCGCTCGCTTTGCCAAGTCCTTTGCTGCCCGCCGTAACGAGCGCCGTTTTTCCATCCAGCAGCATATTCATCTTGATCTAGTCGCTTCCTTTCCGATGTCTGTTTTTGGAGGTTACAGGATCATGTCCTTTTCTCTTTGCGTCAATTTGCGGGCCGGGATGTCCAGCACGAGCCGGCCGCCCGACAAGCCCCACAGCCGGGTAGCGTTTCTCTCCGCCATCTCCAGATTCTGCATGGCGCAGATAACGATCAAGTCCTGATCCTTGCACAGCGCGCGCAGATCCTGCAGCACTTTACCCGCCGATTCCGGGTCCAGCCCCTTGGTCGGCTCGTCAGCCAGGATGACTTTCGCGCCTTGCGCCAGCGCCCGTGCGATTGCCACACGTTGCTGTTCGCCCCCGCTAAGCTTCTCGGCGGGAAGCATCTTCGCTTTATCAATCAGTCCGACCCGCTCCAGGTAGTCCATCGCCCGGATATGCTCCTCGGTAGACACCGTACCGGTTAGTTTGCGCCATAACGGCAGTTGGAAAAACCGCCCGCTGAATACGTTTTTGAGCGCGTTCTTTTTGAGATTGAGGGCAGGACGCTCCTCAAGGTAAGCCCAGTCCTTGCGCAGCTTGAGCTTGTCCATCACATTTTTGTCGGACAGCTCCGTTCCATCCACGATCAGTTGCCCTTCCGTCCATCTTTGCTGGAGGGCGATACAGCTGAGCAGCGTCGATTTGCCGCTTCCGCTCGCTCCGATCAAGCCGACGAATTCCCCTTTGTCGACCTGAAAGCTCACTTTGGACAAAATCGTCTGGCCTTCGGGTAATGTTCGGGTTAGATTGCGTACAATGATCATTGAAATATCAGGACTCCTTTGCCTCGGCGGCTGCCGTTCCAGTAGCGGTTGCACAGGCTTTACGCTTCATTATATCACAGGCGCCCAGCGGTTGCGGAACCGTTTTCCCGCCCCGATACATGGAAGCGAAAAGGCCTTTCGTCAAAGGGATGACAAAAGACCTTCCATCCACAGCAATCATCAAGCTAACTTACAGTGAAATGCTGTCCTTGCTCTTCAGCGGATAACATTCGATCCCGTGCTCCTTGAGCATCGCGGTGAACCGTCCCGCATCCTGCTCGATCACCGGAAACGTATTGTAATGCAGCGGAATAACCCGCTTCGTATTCAGCCATCGCGCCGCATATACGGCATCGTCCGGTCCCATCGTATAATTGTCCCCGATCGGCAACGCCGCAAGCGAGATCCGGTTCATTTCCCCGATCAGCTTCATGTCCCCGAACAGCGAAGTATCCCCGGCATGGTACAACGTTTTGTCGCCCATCGTCAAAAGAATGCCCGCCGGCTGGCCGGCGTACAAATAGTCGTCGCCTTCGCGAAGCGAGGAACCGTGAAACGCCTGCGTATACTTGACCGTGAAGCCGTCGAACGTATACGACCCGCCGATGTTCATTGCATGGGCCTTCGCCCCGAGCCGCGTACAGTGCATCGCCAGCTCAAAAACGGCTACAATCGGACAGTCGTTGCGCTTCGCGATCTCGATACTGTCTCCGAAATGGTCGTCATGCGCATGGGTGAGCAGTACGGCATCCACCTCGATCTCCCTGGGCGAAACTCCGGAAGACGGATTACCCGACAAAAACGGATCGATAATAACCTTTTTCCCGCCGTTCTCCACGTACAGGCAGGAATGTCCCAAGTATGTAATGTTCACGCGAATTCACCATCCTTCGTCCAATTGTTGGCTTCCACCCCATTGTACATAAAATCGCCCGGAGAAGCCAACGATACGGGTGGAGGTGCATATTCCGATGTCTACATCCAAACGGCGCAAAGAAAATGCATGGAAAATGCGCAAGCAGAACCAGCAGCCTCACGGCAAAATTACGTCGCTAAAGGAATTGGCTGATCAGACTTCTCCTTCACCCGATCAGTAAGCATCGCCGCGAATAAAACCCCGTAGTTGCGGGCGGACTTGCGTCGCTCGTCAAATACGGGGTTGATCTCGTTTGCCGGTCTGTTCCGGTTCCTAGGACTCCTGCTTGCCGATTCCGTTCGCGGACGGCGGGAAAGCTTTCGCCTTATCGGCATGGAGCGTGCGGGCTTCTTCCTTTATACTCGACATATTTTGCTGTTCCTTATAAGCTTTTCGGCGATGATAGGGCACGATGCGGGTCACCTCCGTCAGATTATAGTCGGCTCATACATGTACCGGAAACTACCGGTCTTTCCTGCTGCTTCCTGTTAGTCGTCCTTGCTCTTCTGCTTGCCGGGCAGCCGCTGATCGGCCTTGCCTTTGCCCTGAGTCCGCCGGTTGCGTTCGTCCTTACGCTGCGTATCGTGAAGCTTGTCTAAGTACGATTGCGTATCGTCCACATTCGATTCCTCCTCGGCGTTACGGATGAATTCTATCCCTACAGGAATAAGAACACGTCCTTAGTGTATCCAGAACGAAAGTAAAACCGACACGTTCAAGTTGCCATTTCGAGCAAGCGGACCTCAGCCGAAGAAATGCCGAAAAAGCTCCCTTCCCCGAGCTCGGGGGCGGAAGCTTTTCGGTATACGAAGATATTATGCGCGCTGGCGGAAGAAGTTCCAGCCGCCGATCGTCGCCGGATTGCCTTCGTCGCTCGCAAGCAAAGCTTCATATTGAAGCGCAACCTTGCGGAACGCTTCGACATAACCGTCAATTTCTTCCGGACGGAAATGTTTGAACCACGGCAGCGAGTAGACCCGGGTCGCGATCGTCTCCGATACCGGCAAGCTGCCTTTCGGCTGACGCAGGTCGCGGCTTGCGTTCGCAATAATCGTCGGCTTGCCGTGACCGTATACGTCCGCCGTATGCTGCAGCGGATGCAAGTGCAGCGGCAGGTTGCAGCCCGGTCCGATCGGCACGCCTTCGGCGCTAACCGCCTGACAGAATCGCGTTACCGACAGTCCGCCGAGCTCCTTCGGCACATAATGTCCGTGCGTCGCGTACCAGCCGCCCATCGTGCTGTTCGAACCTTTCTCCGGGCGATGCGCTCTAAGCCCCGGAACGCCTTCCAACTGGTCCCAGAAATAGTTCATCGCCTTGTCGATCTCGCCGATCCGCTCGTCATAATACTTCAATTGAACGCGGCCGACAGCGGAGCTGACCTGGTGCATCCGGAACTTGTAGCCGCCGAGCGGCAGACCGATATTCGGCTGCAGGTACGGAGTTTGAATCTCCGCGTTGTTCCGCTCGTAATGGCCGAACGCGATCGCACGCTCGTAGATTTCCAGATCGTTCGTAACGAAAATGCCGCCTTCGCCGATGGCAAACGATTTGCCCGCCATGAGGGACATCGCCCCGACGTCGCCGATCGTTCCGACCCGGCGTCCTTTGTAGTAGCCGCCTTGGGCATGGGATACGTCCTCGATGACTTTCAGGTTGTGCTTTTTGGCAACCGCCATAATCGCATCCATATCGGCCGGGTAGCCGAGGTAATGTACGACGACGATCGCTTTCGTCCGTTCGGTAATCCGGTGCTCGATATCGTTCGGGTCCAGACACAGCGTAACCGGATCGATCTCCGCGAATACGACGGATGCGCCCAGCGAATAAGCCGGGAGCGCGGACGCCCAATATGTGACGCTCGGACAGATGACCTCGTCGCCTACGCCGATGCCGCAGCCGTAAAAAGCGCCAAGCAAGGAGCTCGTACCGTTGTTGAAGCCGAGAGCGTATTTCGTACCGAGCCATTCGGCGAATTCGCGCTCGAACTTTTTCGTAATATCGGTACCGGACATCGCGCCGTCGCGCAGCACCTGTACGGCAGCCGCCTCATCCTCCTCGGTAATGATCGGCCATTTAAACATACTTTGTGTCGGCTGCGGCACTGCCTTCGGTCCGCCCAGAATCGCAAGCTGTTTCAATTCGCTCATTGTATAAACACTCCTTATCATGTAGTGAAAGCTTCACAAACACAATCAAACCCTTTTCAGCTGTCCAGACCCATAGATTTCCCGCCGAGCAGTTTGATCAAGCTGGCCGGATGCTCGTCGCGCAGCGTGTAGGCCGCCTTCATACCATCGCTGCGAAACCGGATCTCCCGCCGGTACGGAGGCTCCACTCGCAGCATGGCAAACTGCTCGGGATCTTCCAGAAATCGGCGTGCCGCCCGTTCAGCTCCGGCACGAATCCGGTCACGGGCGATTACGGGATGGACGTGTATTGCCCCGTTGTTGCGTTCTTTGTACCCCTCGGTATTAAATTCGTCGCCGTTGCCCGGCATGAGCCCCCGCTTGACCGATACGGTCTCGATCCCGCCGACGAGTGCCGACGCCTCCGCCGCAAACGCTTCGTCGCCCGCACCAAAGATCGAACGGATGCCGAGCGTAGCTCCGCACATCGCAAGCTGGCCGAATTCTCCGACCGATACGTCATTGATCCGGTAGTCGATGACGTTGAACCAGCCGGTATGGGCCATCTGCGCGAAGGGCGTTCCCGCCTTGGCATGCTGCCCGATCCAGGCGATTGCGTCAAAGGAAGAATCCAGCATCGAGAAGTAATTGCCGTGGTACGGCCCCCGCATATACTGGGCTCTCGGGTCGAGCAGCAGATGATTGATTCCGCCGTAGCCGTGTCCGTCCACGACGAGAAATTCGGTCGCTCCGCCCGCGGCGAACCCTTCGATGGCGGCGTTCGTCTCCAGTGTGAGCAGCTTCTTGCCGTCCTCGTAATACGTTCCCCCCGGGACGACCCAATGGTCATGATTCACAATTCCCGCTACGCCTTCCATGTCGGTCATGATGATCATCTTCATACCGGTTCACCCCATCCGCAGAGCCGCCATTCGGCACCCTTGCTTCGACCGAATGTCGTCTCAGGCAATCGCTTTCCTTTTTTCAAAGTAAATATATAATAGAACTTGAAAGGACGTATGACAGAATCGTCACCGTCACGTGACACTTTTTAACCTATGGAGGCGCCATCATGAGAAAGACGATCCTTCCCGAATATCAGGACCATATCGGCGGGCTTGCGATGACTCCGGACGGCCAGCAGAGGTTTTTTATCAACGTCGGTTCCGTCGCCCATTCGCACCTGCACCATCACGATTTCGCAGAATTGTCTTTTTTCGTGGAGGGCTCGGGCGCCGAGTCGATCAATGGCGTTGAGCACCGGATTCGTCCGGGCACCGCTTCGTTTCTGCTTCCCAACCATATGCACAAGCTGGACAGCGACTCGGACCGGACTTTTACGAAATACCGCTGCATGTTCGATATGCCGATCTTGTTCGGCGTCCATGAGGACCCCGAATTTTCCAGACTCGTATACGGAATCGGAATCTCCTCGCCGTCGTTCGTCGATTTTGACGGCTCTTCGGCCGAACGGATGCGCACTACGATGGAGCAGCTCCTGGAGGAATACGGCAAGCCGGACTATCCCGGACGGCGTCACATGATCCGGCTGAAGCTGAGCGAAGCTTTGCTCTTATTCGTCCGGGAAAGCTCGGGCCAGCGGATTGCCGGTTCCGGAAGCGAGACGGAGAAAGTAAAGCTGTCTCCGATCCTGCAATACGTTCATATGCATTACACGGAGAGGTTGACGCTCGAAGAGCTGGCCTCGACTTTCCGCCAGAGCGCGCCTCACATCAGCCGTTCGTTCAAGGAGCATACGGGCAAAGGGTTTCTCGAATATGTCCGCCAGCTTCGTATCGAAAGCGCCGTTACGATGCTGCTCCATACGAATATGAGCATTACGGATATTGCCGCTTCGGTCGGCTTCGACTCGTTTCGCACCTTCGCCCGTGTCTTCCGCGATATTAAGGGGCAGACGGCGAGCGAATACCGGGAGGCTGTGAGAGCGGGACATCACCGGATGTAAGGAGTTGTACGCCGGTTCAGTCAACGCAAATAACCGGAGCAAGCTCCGGCGTATTCGTGGCGGCGTGATGCCGATTCGGAAATTTCTCAAAAATAATCGGAAAAGTATGGACGTTCCCGGATAATCAGCCTTTCCAGCAGATGAACGCTCGCCTGATCCGATTGGAACCGCCCGATTTTCGACAAATAAGCAGGCCGCTTGTACCCCATCAGCATCGTCGTCAGTGTCGGGATGTCGAACGAGGCGGACGGATTCGTCCCTCCTTCATCCAGCCGTCCTTTACCTGAGCAATCGACCGTCAGCATAAACGTTCCCTGGTTCCATTCCAGCATCGGGTCGTGCAGCTTGAACACAAGCGTGCTGTCCCTCTCCTGAAACTGAAACGGGTACTGCTCGACGAACATCCGGATATCGACGATCCGCGCCATGTAATAAGGAGCAATCGTCTCCTTGATATCCCCGTCGTCCAGCAAAAAGGCGAGCGGCTCATCCTTGAAAATGCTTCCCTTCACACGAGTAATCATTGAGAAATGAGCGCTTATAAAGTTCCAAAGCCCCGTCCTCGCCTCTTCGTTCAGGAAAATCATTTCCTTTATATAAAACACTTCCTCCGCCACCCAATACAACAAATAACCGGTCGGCTGGTCGTCACCGTCGAAGTAGATCGCCGCGGTCATATCGTCCAAATCCCAGCGCAAATACTCTTCCCAGGCCAGCTCGTTGCGCAGCATCGCCCCGTGAGTCTGCAGTGCAAAATGATCGTAGATGGTCTTGATGTCCGGATGTTCAATCGCCGCCCGCTCCACATTGCCCGGAACGCTTCTCAGCTTCGGCAGCTGGGTGTCCTGAACCTCGAAGGTCAGCTTGTCCGAGATGATCTCCCAGCCCTTGCGCCGGTAATAAGGGATCGAATACGGGTACAAATAGGAAATCGACTGTTTCCGGTCGCGCATATGGCTCAGCGCATGGAGCATCAGCTTGTTCATCAGCCCCCGGTTGGCGTATTCGGGATACGTCCCGACCCCGGTCAATCCGCCCATCTCGTATATATGGCCGAACACGTTCACCTGAAACGGGTATACGGCCAGCTGCGAGATCAGCTTGTCCCCGTCGAACCAGCCGAGCACGTCCGCATGCCGGAGAATCGGCAACTTCGACTGCGCAATCTCCCGGTTTTCCCATCCGAATGTCTGCAAATCGCGGTCGGTCACCTGGAACACGTAACGGAGCAAATCGTTAAACTGCTCGCCGTGTCTCGGCTCCACTTGTCGTAATCTCAGTCTATCCTGCATATGCCGGCGACTCATCATGGACCTCCTCCATCGGGTAAAACCGTTTCCATTAGTTTGATCAGATAACGGGTTCTCATACCCGGCTGGCGGTAGTCCGGCTTTCCTGAAACGGCAAAAAGGACGGGAAAAAATCCCCGTCCTTCAAATTCGCTTATGCAGGCTGATGCAGTGCGTTAAAACCGCCTGCCACCTAGTACAGCTTATTCAAAACGGCCTTGGCCGTCCGCTCCAGCGACTCATACGTCCGCTCCTTATGACCGATCGCAAGCGCCGTGCAGAGCACGTCCAGCGCATGGATCTGCGACAGCTTCGAGGAGAACGAGCCGCCTTGGAGCGGGCTTTCTTTGGATGCGGTCAGCAGCACCACGTCCGCAAAATGGGTGATCGGCGAACGGGCGTGGCTCGTCAGGCAAATGATATTTGCGCCGCGCCCCTTCGCGATTTCCATCGCATCGACCAAATCTTTGGTGCTGCCGGAGGTGGAGATGCCGATCACGACATCGCCGGGCTTCGTCAACGCTGCGTTCATCGCGATAATATGCGCATCGTTCTCGGCCGCGCATTCGTATCCGATCCGCATGAACCTGTGCTTTGCGTCGATCGCGGTGATCCCGGAGGAACCCACGCCGAAGAAATACAGCTTCCTTGCCTCGCGCAGAATCGCGATCGCCTGCCGCAAGCTGTCCTCGTCCAGCAGCGTCGTCGTATTATGAATATTTTGCACGTTAATCGCGCTAATCTTCTTGACGATGATGCTCATCTCGTCGTCGTCTTCAATATCTCCGTGGATATTCTGGGAAGGCGTCGACAAGTTTTGGGCGACGGACAGCTTAAACTCCTGATAGCCGCGAAACCCGAGCTTCCGGCAAAACCGGATTACCGAGGTTTCTCCCACGTTCGCCTTCTCCGACAGATCGGTTATCGTGAAAAAGACGGCCGCTTCCGGCTCCTTCATGACGACGTCGGCCACTTTTTGCTCCGACTTCGTCAGGGAGGAATACACGCTTGATATTTTTAACAACGTATTGTTCAAATCGGGTATTTTGGTATGTTTCATAGATTCAGGCAAGGCTGCCCGCGCGGCTTATACTTCGTTCCAGATGCGGAACGTGTTGTCCATCGCTGCCTTGGCCCCCCACTTGCACTCCTCTTTGCCTTCGAATTCGATCGAGATGTATCCGTCGTAGCCGGACTCTTTCACGAGGCGGACCACTTCATAGATGTCGATATCGCCTTGGCCGACGACCGCGCCGCGCAAGTAGTTGCCGCTTGTGGAGCGGAACCAGCCTTCACCCGGATTGCGATACGACGGACGGACGTAAAAGTCTTTGAAATGAACCATCGAAGCGTAAGGCAGGCTTTTCTTGACCGCCGCAACCGGATCTTCGTCGACGCACAGGAAGTTGCCGATATCGATCGTATGACGGAAGTTTGGACGGTTGACCGCTTCGATAATCCGGTGAACGCGTTCCGTCGCTTGTACGAAAAACCCGTGGTTTTCGATGCTGGTAACGATGCCGAACTGGTTCGCATAGTCCGCGATTTCGATGGATGCTTTGACGATCGTGTCGAAATCGGCTTCAAACTTCGCCGTGCCCGTCTCCGGAATCGGACGCGACGCTACGTCATGACGCATCCGCTTGACGCCGAGCCGTGCCGCGATATCGACATGCTTCTTCACGCGCTCGATCTCCGCACGGTAGCCGGCTTCGTCCAAATCAACGAATTTGGCGCCGATCGCGTAGTTGGATATGTCGATGCCGACTTCCGCCGCCTTGTTCACGATCGCGTCGATCAGCTCGGAATTGTTCTCCAGCGTAAATCCGACCGGCACGATCTCCACGTGCTGTCCTCCGTTATCGGCGATCCATTGAATCGCGCCCAATACGTCCATTTCTCCTGCCGAGATCGCTCTTGCCAAGCTATAAGTGCTTAATCCGATTTTCATGTTGGATTCCCTCCGATTAATAAAATTTACCCCTATTTTCAATCTACCCATCCATTGTAGCCGAACCGGAGCGGGTTGTCTGCCTTTTTTTCCGCAGAAGCGGCCGTTTTCACCGGAAGTTCACGGGATGGCGGCGCACAGCCCCTTCATTAATATAGGAAACGATTTTAAGAGCTGCAGTCCTGCCGAGCCCGGATGATTGCCGGAAAGAATCGTTATAACCGAATCCGGATTTTCTTTTTGTCCGGCGATGTGGTAGTATGAAGTTCTATTTTTTCAAGAACGCAAACCAAAGTTGGAGGTAACTGAATTGGATATTCAAAGTGCCTATCAAGAGGAATTGGATAAGCTGGAGCAAGCCTCAAGCATGATCAGTCGCAGACTGCAGGCTCTTCAGTCGGTCCCGAGGTATGCCGGCGACGATGTGAACGAACAGATTCTGGACGCGATCCGGCAGGACAAAATTAGAGCGATGTCGGGCGCATCGGACGAACCTTACTTCGGCAGGCTCGACTTTCAGGAGGAAAAGGAGCAGGATGTCCGTCCCCTGTATATCGGAAAGCTCGGGATGGAGGACGACAAGTCCGGTCAGCCGCTGGTCGTCGACTGGCGTGCACCGGTGGCGAGCCTCTTTTATTCGTTTAACGGCGGCGAAGGAAACGCCTCGTACGAGGCGCCGGACGGCCTGATCGAAGGGCTTGTTTATTTGAAGCGAAATCTGGTGATCCGCAAACAAATTTTGCAGCGGGTTGTCGACACGTACGACCGCAGCAGCGACAATCCTGCCGTCACCGACGAGTTTTTATTGTACCGGCTCGGCGAGAACAAGGACAACAAGCTGCGGGATATCGTCTCCACGATCCAGGCGGAACAGGACCAGATTATCCGCTCCGTCAAAAATACGGCGCTTATTATCCAGGGAGTCGCCGGCAGCGGCAAAACGACCGTCGCGCTTCACCGGCTGGCTTATTTGCTGTATCAATACCGCGATCAGATCCGCGCGGAACGCATGATTATTTTGGCGCCCAACCGGATGTTCCTGGACTATATATCCTCGGTTCTTCCGGAACTCGGAGTCGGACATATCCAGCAGACGACGTTCGAGGATTGGGCGCTCGAGACGCTCGACGACCGGCTGTCGCTGGCGGACGAAGCCAAACGGCTGGAACGCTGGTTCGCTTACGGCGGCGACAAACTCGAATTAAACGACGAAGCGCCGGGCCGGTTCAAGGGATCGGTCCGCTTCATGCACGCGATCGGCGCCGCTCTGGACGAATTCGAGACCGGCTTCGTGCCGGACGGAGATTTCGACCCGTGGCCGGGGGCCAGGCTGCCCAGGGCGAAGATCAAGGAATGGTTTTTCGAGGAATATAAGCATTATCCGCTTATGAAACGGAAGGAACGGCTCGAAGGCCGGATCAAGCGCTGGCTCGAGATGGAGCTGAACGAGACTCGCGACCCGAACGTGCGCAAGGACCGTAAGAAAAAGGGTTCGCAAAAGCTGAAGACGTACTTGAAGCTGTGGCCGGACGACACCGTCTTTACGTTTTACCGGTCGCTGTTCCTGCAGCCTGGCTCCGACAAATCCGGCTCCTCCGGCTCCGGCAAATCCGCCGACAAAACGGTTCGCCGGAACCTCCCCGGTCTGGATATCCCGGCGGCGGTGGCCGACGAATCCGAGCGCGCGTACCGGAGCCGCCGGGTATTTCCGGAGGATCTCGCCCCGATGCTGTACATCAGCGAGCGGCTGTACGGCATCGATGGAAACCGCACCTTCGACCACGTCGTCGTCGACGAAGCGCAGGACTTCTCGCCCCTCCAGGTTGCCGTGCTGAACCGGTATGTCCGTAATGGCTCCTTTACGATACTCGGCGATCTGTCCCAAGGGATACACGCTTACAAAGGCATCCGTTCCTGGAAAGAGTTCGTCAGCTTGTTCGACTCCGGCGCAAGCGGCTACTACACGCTCGAGCGAAGCTACCGGTCGACGATGGAAATTATCCGCTTCGCCAACCTCGTCCTGGCCGGCGGCATCCCGAACGCTATGCAGGCGGTCCCGGTATTCCGCAGCGGCGAGAAGGTAAAGGTGCTGCGGCATGCGCCGGAAGCCCGGAATTCAACGATCGTACGCGCCGTCCGCAAGCTGATGAGCGGAACCGCCTCGACCGTGGCGGTGATCGGCCGAACCGAGGCCGAATGCAAGGACGTGCATACGATGCTGCTTCGCGAGGACATCTCGGCCACACTGATTGATTCGCAGCGGAACAAGTATGAAGGCGGCTTATCCGTCGTCCCGGTATATCTTGCCAAAGGACTCGAATTCGACGCCGTTATTCTGATCGATGCGGATGCGGCGCATTACGGCGGCAACGAGCACGATGCCAAACTGCTTTATGTGGGCTGCACGCGCGCGCTCCACGAGTTGTGGGTGCTGCACGCCGGGGAAGCGACCCCGCTGATTGCCGGCATGGACGATGAATATTCGAAATATTCGCCTGTATAAGGAAACGTCTGCACACATTTTTACAAATGATATGAAACAAAAGACACCGCCCAACGTAGAAGTATAGGGCGGTGTCTTTTGTTACCGATGAAACAGGCCGCGGAGCGGATATTCACATTGCCTGCAGTTACAGGTCCGGGTGATGTATCGACTAAAGTCCAGGTTTCGTCTCGTCAAAAGTCGGTTTCGTTACTGGAGAACTATAGTACAATAAGTACAGTACAATCTATAGAATCGGCAAAAAAATGAACGCCTTCTTTTGTTCAGACCAGCGTTATCGTATGATAGAGTTTGGATACTCAAAGTATGGGAGACTACTTTATGCTGCATGGAATTACTGAATTTTTATCGACTTTCGGAATATGGGGAATGTTCATCCATTCGTTTATCGATGCGATCATTTTCCCGATCCCCGCGTTTTTTCTCCAGGTCTCCTTAAGCATATTGAACCCTTCCTCCGCACTATGGCTTGCGACCGTCGGTTATATCGCCTGTCTGCTCGGAACCCCGATCGGGTATTTGATCGGCAGATTGCTGGGCAAATCGGTGCTGACCAAACTCGTCAAAAAGGAATGGGTCGAAAAAGCGACCGTCATGTTCAAGAAAAACGGCGAAGCCGCGATTCTGATCGGCTCCTTTACGCCGATTCCGTTCAAAGTGTTTACGATTTTGTCCGGCGCCCTCCATTTTTCGATTTGGCGCCTGCTGGCCTTTGCCGCAATCGGGCGAGCCGCCAAGTTTTATATCGTCGGCGTCCTGTTTTATTATTACGGCAAAGCGGCGGAACAGCTGATCAACAGCTACCTCACTTACGTATTTCTCGGGATCGCCGTCGTACTCGCCATCGGCTGGGCTTGGTTAAAAAAGCGGCAGAAAAAAAAAGAACAGGCCGTCCGGCAGCTTTCCGAGGAAAGCCCCGTTCAAGCGAGCATTGCCCCGATCGAGCAAGCTGCGGAAACTCCTGCTCTGGAAGAAACGGTACTGGCGGATTCCCAAAAGGACCGGATTCCTAAAGATCAAGCCGTCAAAAAGATGACCGCCCCGCGCAAGCAGGTCCCTTGAACACCCGGAGCGACCGGCTCATCTTATACACGAACGAGCTCTCCCAGCTTCGGTACGAGCAGCTTGTCCGGATGCAACCCGCTTGACCTCCAGGAAGCGTACAGCCTGTCCAGCGCTTCCTTGGGTGTATCGTCCGCAAGCCGGAACGCTCCGTAATGCATCGGTACGAACGTATCGGCTCCTACGTCCCGGAACGCCTGCACCGCTTCCTCAGGCGTAACGTGCTGCGGCGACATGAACCATTCCGGTTCGTAGGCGCCGATCGGCATAAGGGCGATATCGATGTTCCGGAAACAGCGGCCGATCTCTGCGAAACCGCGGAAATATCCGGAATCTCCCGCAAAATAAATCGTAGTTTTGGCCGGATCACCGGCCGCTCCTTCACTCTGATCCCGCCTTTCCGCTTCGATCACCCATCCGCCCCAGTGCGTCCGGTTCATGTCCCACAGCGTTCTTCTTGTCCAATGCTCGGCCGGCACGAACGTAAAACTGACCGCTCCCGCCTTCCAGCTGTCCCACCATGCAAACGGTTTGACGTTGGATAATCCTTTGCGCCGAAGCAGCACTTCGGTTCCTTCGGGTACCAGGTGCATCGGGTTTCCTTTCAGCTTGCGAAGCGAAGGGATGTGCAGATGATCGTAATGACTGTGCGACAGCAGCACGATATCTATAGGGGGCGTATCCGCCAGAGGGATGCCCGGTTCCGTCAATCTCCGCTCGAATCCCATCCGCGACGCCCAGACCGGATCGGTGACGATATTCAATCCGCCCAGTTGCAGCAAAAATGTCGAATGTCCGATCCAGAAAAAGCGTCCGTGATCCGGCGGAGCAAGGAGTTCTGCGGGCAGTAAGGCGGCATGCGGAACCTGATACGATAAATCTTTCACTTTTCCTTTCCGTTCCTTCTGCCATAAGCGGAGATCGCGGAAAGTCGGTTTTTTCGGAGCGCCGTCCATATTTTCATATACTCGCACGTTTTCCTCATCCTTGTCTTCAACAATTCGGTATACTTTATCTCATACGCATCAACAATGTTCCGGTTTCGGGCCATAACCGGAAGTGTTCCTCCACCGTCCGGTTTCCATCCGGGTGCCCGCCATGTTACAATGAATACCAGATCATTAACGGAAGCGGGGAGTTCAGACATGCAATATTCGCTTAAGGAAGAAGTCGCCAATGCGATCAGTCACGGCATCGGAGCGCTGCTAAGCGCAGCCGCTTTGGCTGTGCTGGTCGTGTTCGCCAGCCTGCACGGCACCGTATGGCATATCGTCAGCTTCAGTATTTTCGGAACGACGCTTGTCCTGCTGTATACATGCTCCACCTTGCTCCATAGCTTTCGGGAAGGCAAAACGAAAGATATTTTCGAGTTTCTCGATCATTCCGCGATTTATTTGCTGATCGCCGGCACGTATACGCCGTTTCTGCTCGTTACGCTTCGAGGCCCGCTCGGCTGGACGATTCTCGGGATCGTCTGGGGACTCGCTGTCGCGGGAATCGTCTTTAAGGCGTTTTTCGTCAAAAAGTTCATTATGCTGTCCACCCTGTTTTACATCGGTATGGGCTGGCTCATCGTATTTGCGATCAAGCCGCTGTATGAGCAGCTTCCCTGGAACGGGCTGCTGTGGCTGGTCGGCGGAGGGATCTTTTATACGGTCGGAACGATCTTTTACGTATGGCGCAAAGTCCCGTACCATCACGCCATCTGGCACACGTTCGTCATCGGAGGAAGCGTCTGCCATTTTATCGCCATCCTGTTTTACGTGCTGCCTATGCCGGGTGCAGCCGCCTGATACGTATAGCCGTCTCGCAGCCCCTGACACTGCGCGGACCCGTCTCCAGCCGGTCCCGCCGGTGCCGGGGGCTTTTGAGATCCAATGAGATCCAAACAAAAAAGGAACCGCTCGGGTTCCGCTGCTTGCCGCTGCCTAGCCATATTTATAGGTGATGCCGTAACCGCCTTTCGGATACACCCAATGAATGTTATGCGAAGGACAAGCCAGTCTGCAAGTGCCGCACTCGATGCAATTCTCGTACGCCACCGTGGTCATTTTCTGCTTTTTGTCCCATTCGTACACATCGGACGGGCAAAAGTAGTTGCAGTCCTTCGTCTTGCAGGACAGGCAAGTGTCCCTCTCCTTGATGATCAGATGCGATTTGTCGTCGCACTTGTAACGGATTGTAAACAACCGGTCGGAAACCCCGCATTCGCTCATCCGTTCATCGCCCTCCATCCTTTGTAGCCGAGCTTGAGCAGGTTCATCGAGCCGCCGGCCGCTTCGCGGATCAGACGGACCGCTTTTTTCTGCTTATCCGCCTTCGATGTCCCGTCGATGCTCAGCATCTCGAACGCCGCCTCGTTTACCGCTTTCGGCAGCTTGTCGAACAGAAGCTCGGGGTTTTGCTCTTTCAGCAGACGATGCATCCCCCGGTATTTGCGCAGATCCTTCATGACGAACGTTTCCCGGATCAACTCGTCGTACCGTTTGAGCGACGCTGCAGAATAATCGCCTTTTTGGTGCGCCTCGATGATCGCTTCCGCCACCAAGCGGCCCGATGTCATCGCTAGATTCGTCCCCTCGCGGTGTACGAAGTTGACCAGCTGGGCGGCGTCGCCGGCTACGCACCAGCCGTCCCCCGACAACTTCGGAATCGAATGATAACCGCCCTCGGGAATAAGATGGCCGGAATATTCCTTCATCTCTCCGCCCTGAATCAATTTGCGGATCATCGGGTGCTGCTTCACGGCATCCAGCAGCGCGTACGGCTTCACTTTCTTATCGCGCAGATGATTGACCATCACGCCGATCCCGAGCGAGATCGTATCTTTATTCGTATACAGGAAGCCCATTCCGGCCATGCCAAGCGACGTTTGTCCGACAAACTCGATCGTGACCCCTTCGTCGCCCTCCAGTCCGAAACGGTCCTCGATTTTTTCTTTGGGAAGCGCGATCACTTCTTTGACCGCCAGCGACACCTCGTCGGGAGCCCATTCCTTATGAATGCCCAGCTGCTTGCCGAGCAGCGAGTTGACTCCGTCGGCGATGACGACGACGTCGGCATACAGGTCGCCCTGGTCGCGGTCCGTCCGGACGCCGACCACGCGCCCCCCTTCGATCAGCAGCTCGGTCGCCACCGTCTCATACACCGGGATCGCTCCCGCCTGCACGGCTTTGTCGGCAAACCACGGATCGAACCGGACCCGCAGTCCCGTGAAGCAGTTGTACGGATCTTTGAACGCCTCATTACGATGTCCAAGCGTGACGACCGATTGCTCGCCCATCAGCCACAGCCGCTGCTCCACGATATGCCGCTCGACGGGAGCGTTCCGCTCCTTCCAGAATTCGGGAACCAGCTCTTCGATCTGCTTCCTGTATAATACGCCTCCGAACAAGTTTTTGGCACCCGGAAATTCGCCTCTCTCCAGCAAAACGACGGACAATCCCGCACGAGCCATCGTCAGAGCCGCCGCCGCGCCTGCAGGGCCGGCGCCGACGACGACGGCGTTACATTTTTCGGTCATGAGCCGCTACCCCTTCCCTTATTCGGCGATGTGTGATCCGTTATTGCCGACGCCGACTGTTTGCGCCGCTTCATTTCCTCGGTTATAGCCGGTACGATCTTGAATAGATCACCTACGATCCCGTAATGGGCGAATTGGAAAATCGGCGCCTCCGCATCCTTGTTAATCGCGACGACGACCTCGGAATTGCTCATGCCGACCGTATGCTGGACCGCGCCCGATATGCCGATTGCAAAATACAGCTTGGGCCGCACGGTCTGACCGGTCTGCCCCACCTGATGCTCATGCTTGATCCAGCCGGCATCGACGGCGGCCCGGGAGGCGCCGACGACTCCGCCGAGCGTATCGGCCAGCTCCCGGAGCATCGCAAACGGTTCTGGGCCCCCCAGTCCGCGGCCGCCCGCTACGATAATGTCCGCTTCCTCCAGATTGATTCTCCCCGTTTCGCGGACGAAGTCGAGCACTTCCGCGGCAATGTCCGCAGGCTCCATCCGGAACGCGATCTCTTCAATCGCCGCCTCGCGTGAGTCGTTCCGGGGCAGCGACTGGAATACGCCTGCGCGGGCGGTCGCCATCTGCGGACGATACTGCTTGCACAAGATGGTCGCCATCATTTTCTCAGAGAAGGCCGGACGACTCGCCAGCAACAGACGGGACGGCGGCGGCTCAACATCCAGCTCCGTCGTGTCCGCCGTCAGCCCGGTCGGCAGATGGGTCGCGATCGCGCCGGCCAAATCTCTGCCGGTCGCCGTCGCTCCGAACAAGACGATCTCCGGCTTGGCATCCTCAATCAGCTGCAGCACGACTCGGCTGTACGGGCGTGTCCGATAATTCGCCAATTCCGGATGATCGCACCAATAGACGTGATCGGCTCCGTAATACCCGGCTTCGCGGGCGAGATGGCCGACTCCGTGACCGATGACGAGCGCTTTGACCGGAACGTCCAGCTTCGCCGCCAGCTTTTTCCCTTCCCCGAGCAGCTGCCAGGAGACCGGCTTCGCTTCGCCGTCCCGCTGCTCTACGACGATCAGGACGCCGCGGTAAGCGGACCAATCGGGCATTTGTTCTTCCGCCCGCTCCGTTGACATGGCACTTTGCCCCTTTCCCTTTCGAATACAGGTTGAACCAACAATTGCGTCTATCGGCTGGCAGCTGTCCAGCCCAGCTTCTCCGGGAGCGCCTTGTCCCAGAGCAGATCCGCCAGCCGCTCGGCCATCTGCGCTTCCCCGTCGCCTTCGACCATCGTCGTCTGCACGGCTTTCACTTCCGGAACCCACGTTTTGGATACGATCGTCGGCGAGCCTTTCAGTCCGATCTTCGTTTTGTCCAAATCCGGGAAATCGGCGGTCGTCCAGACGACGGGCTTGTAACGCGCCGCCCGGATCATCCCCGGCAGCGAGGCCCGCCTCACTTTGTTCAGCTCCTTAAGGGCCGTTATAAGCACAGGCATCCTCGTACGGACCGTCTCCACCCCGTCCTCCAAATTCCGGTTCACGGTTACCGTCCGGTCCGCCGGATTGACATCCACCACTTGACCGACATAGGTAAGCTGCTCCAAATCGAGCCTGCACGCTACGCCTGGGCCGACCTGACCCGTATCGCCGTCCAGCGTTTGCTTGCCGCAAAAGACGATATCGGCAGGCCCCCACGTCTCCTCGATTTTGCGGATCGTCTTCGCGACGACATACGAAGTCGCGAGCGTATCCGCCCCGGCGAACCCGCGGTCGGTGACAAGCACCGCTTCGTCCGCCCCGAGGGAGATGCATTCCTTCAGCCCTTTCTCCGCCGGCGGCGGTCCCATCGTCACGACCGTAACGCGGGCGCCCTGTTCGTCCTTGATGCGCAGCGCTTCCTCCAGTCCGTGCATGTCATAGAAATTCACGATGCTCGGCACTCCTTGACGAATAAGCGTGTTCGTTTTCGGATCGATCCGGATTTCCCGGCTGTCGGGCACCTGCTTGATGCATACTACGATGTGCAGCAACGTATCCCCTCCTTTTCACTTTGCATCGGCACCGGCCTGATCCTCCTGCCCCGGCTTCTTGTTCTTCCTGGCAAATTCCATCTGTTCGAGCGTAGCATGGTGACGGTCCCAGACGAACTCGTTGTCGTATTCGTAAGTGTCTTTGCCGATCCATCGGTATACGATCCCAAAAACAGCGCCGAAACACGCGAAGCAGCCCAGCATAATGACGATGAACGCGCCCATCGGGACGACGCCTCCTCCCCGGATTCCGTCGATTGCTATCATTTATATGTCCACCGCAACCAAAAAAGCACCCTCGGTTGAAGGCGCTTTCCATCATGGAGCAGGTGGTATCCGGTGCCGAATCGAAAAAGGGACCCGCTAAGGTCCCTTGACGTCTATCTATTCTATACATTCCGAGTTACACATTCTCGGCCACCATCTTGTTCGTCACGCTGCCGAGGTTTTCGATCTCGACCGTTACGACGTCGCCCGGCTGCAAGTAGACGCGCTTTTCCGGAGGATATCCGAGTACGACGCCTTCCGGCGTTCCGGTCAAAATGATATCGCCCGGCTCCAACGTGAAGTGGCGGGAAATGTAGCTGATAATTTGCTTGCAGTTGAAGATCATGTCGGACGTATTGGAGTTTTGACGCTCCTCGCCGTTCACGACCGTTCGAATGTTCAATTGGTTCGGATCGGCAATCTCGTCGGCGGTTACAAGCTCCGGGCCGATCGGCGTAAAGCCGTCGCACACTTTGCCGAGCATCCACTGGTTCGTACGCAGCTGCAGATCGCGCGCGGAAATGTCGTTCGCGGAAGCATAACCGAACACGCTGTCCAGCGCCTGCTCTTCGCTGACATGTTTCGTGCGGCGTCCGATCACGATCGCCAGCTCGGCTTCATAGTCGACTTCCTTCGAAGTAACAGGGAGTTCGACGTCGTGGCCGTGGCCGTTCAGCGTATTGTTGAACTTGTTGAACAAAATCGGGAACTCCGGAATTTTGGCGTTCGTTTCCTCAGCGTGCTTCCGGTAGTTTAAGCCGACGCAAATGATTTTCTCCGGACGGGTCACGCACGCTCCGTAAGAAACCGATGCCGCATCGAGCCATTCCGCCCCGGAATCCAGTTCCGCTGCGCTAACGTACGATTCGACCGCTTGGCGGGCAGACGCTCCGCCTTCGATCAGTTCATGAATTGTAGTCGGAAGGGAGCCGCTGGTCCCCGAACGGGCGGCGGCCGTAATGTTCAGAATGCCGCGCGCGGTTTTGACTCCCAATTGATTCTGGTTGTCGATCTGGATGGTGACGAGTTTCAACGTAGTTCCTCCCCTTTGGTAGCGGCCGTCCGTACTAACCGGGCATGTCCCGCTCGAAGGCGGGAGGCTGGTCAGACGTTTAGGTTGAACAGACGAACCGTATTGTTCGCAAAAATGTCTTCCCGCTGCTCCGCAGTCAAATCCGCTTCCATCATCTGGGCGTAATTCGTCAGAAACGAGCAGCCCGGCATGTCCGAACCGAATAAAATACGGTCCGTGCCGACTTGATCCACCGCATAATCGATATCTTCGCGTCCGAATAACGATCCTGAAAAATCGGTCCAGACGTTCGGATAATCGCGAACCGCCTTGATCCCGTGATACGCGTTACCGCCCAGATGCGCCATAATCAGCTTCGCTTCGGGGTAACGCTTGGCAAGCTCGGCTACATGCACGCCAGTAGACTCGTCCGGATACTGGTTCACCGCTTTATGAAAAGCGTGCAGCAAGATCGGGACTTTGTAATCGATGCAAAGCTCTACCAGCGGATATACAAGCGGATCGTCGCAATAGGCGGCAATCCACAGCTTCAGTCCGATCATCCCGTCATCCTCGATGCCGCGGCGCACCACTTCCGATGCGTCGGCATTACGCGGATTCGCGTAGACATACCCTTCCACCAAACCGGGCTGCTCGCGCTTGAATCTGACAACGTCCGCATTATGCTGCCGGACTTCGGACTCGTCCGGATATTGTCTCGCGATTCCGGAGACGAAAATCTTCGCGATATCATACCGTTCGCAGTTCTCGCGCAGTTCCCGGGTATGCAGATCGTACCGGCCGCCCCATACATGAGTATGCATGTCGATAATCATGGTTGTTGTTCCTCCCGAGCTTTCGCCAATAGAAATCGGCTATATCCATCGTAGCGGAATCGGGACGGCAAGTAAACGACATAATTCGGTCTTTTATACAGACACGGTCTGAAACATGTCTTTAAACCGCCAAGACTCATCGGTTTATGGTACATAATACAGCCTGGTGCTCATCTCTTTCGCGCCTTGACGGACGGCTTGCACGATGCGCTCCCACAGCTCCGGCTCCCATCTCGCTTCCGGGATCGATACCCCGAGCGACGCCGTTACCTTCTGGGCGGTGCCGAAGACCGGAGCCGCCACGCAGCGGATGCCATGCACCGACTCTCCATAACTCGTTCCTAAGCCGTCGGTACGGATGGCGGCAATCTGCTTCATCAGTTCGCCGAAATCGGTAATCGTTGTCTCGGTCAGCCGTCCCAGCTGCTTATCCGGATACAGCTTCCCGATCTCCTCGTCGGTCATGCCGCTCAGCAGCGTCTTGCCCATCGCCGTCGCGTGAAGCGGCAGCTGCATGCCGAGATGGGAGACGAACCGTACCGGATGCGTGCTTTGCTTCTCCGCTACATACAACGCTTTGTCGTGATTGCGGATCGTAAGAAACACCGATTCGTTCAGCTCGTCGACGATTTTTTGCGCGGCATATTGGAACTCGCCGGACAGATCGGTCCGCTGGGCGTACCTGCTGCCGATCTCGAACAGCTTGTAGCCGAGACGGAACGTCTTGCCCTGGCTCTCCGTCTCCAAATAACCGCGCGCCAGCAAGTTTTGCAGCAGCTTGTGCGCGCTGCTCGCAGGGAGATCCAGCTCCCGGGATAACTCGGATAAATTGATCGGCTCCTGCCGCTCGGCGAACAGTTCGAGAATATCGAGCACCCGGTCGGCGGATTTGACGGTAGCGGTTTGCTTTTCGTTGTCTTTCATAGTTGCCCCTTTCCGGTGCTGGGATCAGTCGCTATTCCGGTTTGTCCGCCGAATATCGGCCGGCTATCGGGTTAAGACAGCTTGATCAGCTGGCCTCCATCGACGACCATATTCGTTCCGGTCATATAGGAAGATTCATCGGAAGCGAGGAAGACGGCGGCCGCCGCAATTTCCTCAGGCTGCCCTACCCGCTTCATCGGTACGGTCCGCAAATAGTCCGCGATCGCCGGCGGGTTGTCGATCAGCGGCTTGGTCAGCCGGGTCTCGATAAAGCCCGGGCACAGCGCGTTGACGCGGATGCCTTGTTCGGCAAGCTCCAGCGCCATCGACATGGACAAATTAATCATGCCGCCCTTGGTCGTGTTGTAGTGCACCTGATCCGATTCCGCCTGAATGCCGTTAACGCTGGACATCTGGATGATCGAGCCGCCGGTCCCTTGACGGACCATCTCGCGGGCGGCACGCTGGCTGACCAGAAAAGCGCCTTTCAGATTAATCGCCAGATGACGGTCCCACTGCTCTTCCGTAATGTCCAGAAAAGGCGAGACTTCGCAAATGCCGGCGTTATTGACGGCTATGTCGACCTTGCCCCATTCGGCAATCACTCCGTCGACGAAGCGGTCCACCTGAGCCTTGTTCGATACGTCGGTCTCATACGCGATCGCTTCTCCTCCCGCTTCGCGAATAAGCGCGACCGTCTCATCCAAAGCGGCTTTGCCTCTGCCGCATAACGCAACCTTCGCGCCTTCGCGCGCGAACCGGATCGCAACCGCTTGACCGATCCCGTGCGATCCGCCGGTCACGATCGCCACTTTGCCGGATAGTCTCATCTTCAGTTCCCCTCCGTCAGTCTCGCGAAGACGCGATCGATCGCCGCGAGCGTCGATTCGATATGCCCGGCCTCGTGAACGGTGGACAAATACCACAAGCCGTTAGGACGGACCAGAACGCCTTCCTCCAGCATCAGCTCGGCGAACTTGGCATAACGCGCGGCATTGCGTTTCTGGAACGTATCGAAGTGGGTCACCACGTCTTCGTCGATAAACATCATATGGAATACAGGACCGATCTGGTTGACGACTCCTCTCATCCCGTGCTTGCCGAACAAGGAGCGGATTCCGGAAGCGAGCTGAACCGCATGTCCCTCCATTGTACCATAAACGGCCGCGTCGTTCTGCGTCAGCAGCTCAAGCACCGCAAGCGCGGCGGAGGTGGCGACGCCGTTGCCGTTAAGCGTTCCGAGATGGCTGACCTGCTCCGAGTCGATCAGCTCGAAAATCTCCTTGCGGCCGCCGACCGCGCTTACCGCGATCCCGCCGCCAAGCGCTTTACCGACGGTCACCAGGTCAGGCGTCATGCCGAACCGGCCGTGAGCTCCGCCGGGGCTTAACCGGAATCCGGTGATGACCTCGTCGAAAATAAGAACGATGTTCAGCTCGCGGGTCAGCTCTCGCATTTTCTCCAGGTAACCCGGCTCCGGCAGGATACAGCCCGAGTTGCACATGACCGGCTCCGTAATAACCGCGGCGATCGAGCCTGCATGCTCGCGCAGCGTAGACTCCAGTTGCTCCGGATCGTTCCACGGCAGGAGGATGACGTCCTGCAAGCTAAGCTCGCTTTGTCCTTTCGTGCCGGGAGGCACGCTGTTCGCGGCGGCGGAAGTCGCCTTCTGCATCATATCGGGGCTCGGGAACGATGTGAAGATCGAGTCGGACCAGCCGTGGTAATGGCCGTGGAAACGGACGACCTTGCTCTTCCCGGTATAAGCGCGGGACAGACGAAGCGCCAGCATGACCGCTTCCGTGCCGGAGCCGCTCAGCACCACTTTGTCCGCGCACGGCAGCACTTCCGTCAAGCGGCGGGCCAGCTCGATCTCGCCGTCGTGCTGCAGTCCGTAGGTGATTCCTTTCGCCATGGCTTCACTTACTTTGGCGTTAAAGCCTGTATGGGCATGCCCTAAAATAAGCGGTCCGTAGGCGAGCTGATAGTCGATATATTCATTGCCGTCCACATCTTTCACGATAACCCCCGATGCGGATTCCACATACAACGGGGTCGGCTTCATCGAGCCGCGCAGCGTACTCGCCACTCCTCCTGCCAGCACTTGTTTCGCATCCGCCAGTTTAACACGGGACTTCTCATAGATTTTCATCTTCGTTCTCCTCTCCGGTTATCGGTTATCCGAGCTCGTCAAGCGGGTATATCGGCCGGTACAAAGCTTCGAACTGGAAGCGGTGCAGGTTCGCCGTGCAGCATCCCGGCGTGTCGACGTCGATCGCCAGCTTGGCAACGTCGCCGAACGCCGTTTTCCATGCGAGCGCCGATTTGACTACGATGATCTGGAACGATTCGGGATCGAGTCCGACGGAGCGGACATGTCCGGGGTCCCAGGGAGCTACCCGCTTCTCGGTCAGCATCACGGTGACGCTGCCGCATTGCACGACGGCGGTCAGCCCCATGCGCGCATGCTGCCCGGTCATATAAGCCCCGACATGACGGTAATTGCCGTCAAACAACGTACGGACCGTACCGGTAATCGGCACCGGCTCGCCGTGCTTGTCGTCCGTCTTGCCGCCTACGCTGCAGCTCAGTTCGCCGCCGATGCCGAGCTTCGCCGCCATCCGTACCGCTTCTGGATCGCAGAGAACGATCAGGCTTTTCTTCGAGGCGGCCAGCAGATGAGGCAGCAGCGTCGTGGAATCGGCCGGAGAGCCTCCGCCGACGTTGTCGGAGCTTTCCGTTAATATAACCGGCCCCTCCGGATGGCGGACGGCCCGTTCGACCGCTTCGGCCGGGCCCGTCTGCCGGACGAGGAACCGTTCCCGGCGCTCCCACGCCGCCGCCCGCAGACGCTCGGCGCACTGTTCCGCCGCAGCGATGTCCTTATCCGCCGTTACGACGAACGTCATCCCCGCATCCGCCACATCGCTGTAGGGGAAACCGCCAGCCACCGATATATTGAGAATGCCAGGCGACTTCTCCAGCTCGAAGGCGAGGTCCATCAGTTCCTTCATCGCCCCGGCATCGGTCAGCATCGCTTGCGGAGCGACGAGCATCCGCGTATGAATCAGCTTCTGAACGGGCTCGATCTCCCCGTCGAGACGGCGCTTCAGCATTCCGGTCGCTTCCACGGCCCGGTCATAAATATCCACATGCGGGTACGTATCATAAGCGACGATTATATTCGACAGAGCGACCATCGTCCCGCTTATATTCGCGTGAAGATCCAACGTTACTGCGATCGGAAGGCTGCTGCCGAGCTTCGTGCGAAGCCGCCGCAAAATTTCGCCTTCCGCATCCGGGTATGACACGGCGACCATCGCACCGTGCAAAATGACGACGAGTCCGTCGATCTCCGGCTGCACCGAATCGGCCATGCCGTTCGCGATCGCATCGAACGCTTCGTCAGTCACCATGCCGCTCGGAGTAGCCTGGGTGTACAAACCGGGCAGCAACTCCAGTCCCAGCGTCGCAGCCGCGTCGATGACGCCGCCCATCGACGTTTTCGTCCCAGTATACCGTTCGAGAAACGCCTCTTTCCCTTGAATCCAGTCGCCGGCGAACGAGTCCAGACCGGTCGTGCCGGGCGCAAATGTATTCGTTTCGTGAACGACGCCGATGACTCCGATCTTCTTCGGTCCGTTGTTCCCTGTATGTGCCATCGTTTTATTCCCCTTCCGCTTCGCACCAGTCGATCATGATTTCCGCGAACCAGCGGATCAGCTTGTAGTAACTGTCCAGATCCATCTGTTCGTCGGCCGCATGCGCGTTTGCCCCCGAAGGCCCGAGCACCAGCGCTGGCGTCGGACTGTGCAGGTTAAACATAAATCCGTCGCAAGCGAACGGAGAACCTTGCGAAGGCCCCGGCTCCTGTCCCAAAGCGATCGCCCCCGCCTGCCTGACAGCGGCGAGAAACTGTTCCGTCTGCTCTCCCTTCGCCATCTCGCTGCCGGACAAATACCGGATAAGCGGAGTCACTTGCGGCCTGCATTTGGCCAAAATCGGGAAGTTAGGCAGCTCGCTCTCGTAAAACTCCCACAGCATGTCGAGAATCTGCGTGTCGGTCATACCCGGATACCCTTCGATCCAGAAGTTCAGCCTGCCGTCGGCCGGCAGCTTCTCCTGAAGCTCCCGGTTCGTATCGCCGGACACGATCGTCAGCACGACGACGTCGATGCCTCTGTCGGTATGACTCCACAACGGATGAGGCTGGATAAGTTCGTTAAGCCGCTTCTTGAACTTCTGGAGCAGCATGGCAAAGGATACGGTCGCGTCCAGGGCACTGATGAGCTCTTCCCCGTTAAAGCCGATGCCGCTTTTACCGGAAAACTCCGCCTTCCAGATCCCTCCGCCGAGATGCGCAGGGTACGGAATCAGATTCGTCGGCTCGGGGATGATCGCCATATCGGGGTTAATCCCCATCAGCCGGCCTGCTAACGTGCCGTTGGCTCCTCCATGCTCTTCGTCGACGACACTTTCAATATGTACCGTACCACCCAACCGTATATCCAATTCCTGCAAGCATCGCACTGCTTCGAGTGCCGCCGCCATGCCGCCCTTCATATCGTAAGAGCCGCGTCCGAACAGCTTGCCGTCGCGGATCGCTCCGGAGAACGGACCGTCCTCCCAAGGCTCGACGCCTTCATATACCGTGTCCGCATGACCGGAGAACACAAGCGATCTGCCGCCTCCCGTGCCCGAAAACTTGCCGTGAACGTTCGGGCGGTTCGCATATTGCCTGCCTTTCATATACGCAGGGTGCTCCTGCAGTCCCGGTACCGTATCGAGTTCGTACTGCGATACTTCCGCTCCGATCGATCGAAGGCGATCTGCAAAAAACGACTGGTAAGCGGCTTCATTTCCATACGGCGGATGATTGACACTCGGGATCCGGACGAGCTCGGAAGCCAAGGCGGCGGATGCCGCCTTGTTCCTCTCCACCCATTGCCCGATCTTCTCGGATAACAGGCTTCGTTTCATCAGGCGTTTTCCCCTCTACGAGTCGGCGCATAGGCAATGACGTCGATTTCGATTTTATAATTGCCCAGACCGCTTTGCACTGTCGTACGGGTCGGGTACGGCTTGCTGAACAACGTTTCGTACACTTTATTGTAAGCCGGCGAATCAGCCAGGCTCGTAAGGTGAGCGTTCACTTTAATGACATGATCGAGCGTAAGGCCGGCCGCTTGAAGAATCGTCTCGATGTTGCGGACGCTTTGCTCCGTCTGGGTTTCGATCGTGTCTCCGACAAGCTCCCTCGTATCCGGGTATACGCCTACTTGGCCGGACACGTATACGAAATCTCCGGCGCGGAGCGCATGGGAGAACGGCAGCGGGAACTGGGGAGCGTTAGGAGCTTTAATTTCGATAGACATGGTACGGATCATCCCTTCAAATGGATAAAGTTTAGAATAAAATGTGCGCGCATTGCCTGGACTTACTGAACTTTGCCTCGGGCATCTACCGTCAGCCATTTCTCGAAGCGGCCGCCGCGTACGCCGGCAAGCCGGTCATGCAGATTCGTCACGACACAGCAGTGGTTCGGCACGATCCGAAGCTGCTGTCCGACCTGGAACTGATCCCGGTCCGGAACCGAAACGATGCCGTGCTCCTCGCTCAGCCGTTCGATGACGACTCCCTCATGACCGAGGATAACGCCATAACCGGGATGATACTTGCTCACGTCGCTGCTTAACGTCTTCGAGCCCGCGTCGATAATGATCGTACCCGGACGCGGACGCCCGACCACCGTAGCAACCACCGTCATCGCGCATTGCTCCTCGGAGATCAGCCCCATCTTCCACTGGCCTCCGTCGCCGAATACGTAAGCGCCCGGACGCGTCTCCGTCACGCCGATCCCGGCAACGTCTGTGATGAACTTGGAAGTCGGGGTCGAACCTACGCTGATGTTCTCGATTCCGATTCCGTCCTTCTCCAGAAGCTGTTTCGTCATCAGCAGCGCTTCCGCTTCTTGCTTGGCCGCTTCACGAATCGCATCCGGAGTATTGTGGCCGTACGCATGGCCGGAGTGCGTCATCAGGCCGGTCACGCGTATGTACGGCAGCTGCGAGATCCGCTTGACCAGCTCGGCCGTCTCTTCGCCCGGCTCCCGGCCGCAGCGGTTGAGACCTGTGTTCACATCGACATAAAGAGGCACTTCCCGGTTCAAGCTTTTGCCGAATTCCGACAGCTGTCTGGCGACGTCTTCGTCATCGGTGCTGAGCGTAATTTTCGCCTTATCCATCAACCGGCCGAGCCGCTCCAGCTTCGAAGCCCCGATGACCGGGAACGCAATCAGAATATCGTCGATGCCGCCTTCCGCCATCACTTCCGCTTCCCCGAGCTTGGCGACCGTAATGCCCGCCGCTCCGTAACGGATCTGCTCCTTCGCCAGCCAGACGCTTTTATGAGTTTTCGTGTGAGGACGCAGCTTCACGCCGGCTCTGGAGGCGTTATTTGCGGTATCTCGTAAATTTTTGTCCAGTATATCCAGATCGATCAGAACGGTTGGAGACTCCCATTGCTCCATAGTGCTCATTCGAATCCTCTCCCCGAAAGGTATAGTTAGATTCCGGTGCCGGACGGACCGGAAAAAGTGTTTTCGCGATCATCGTATCACAGCACCGATTTCCCATCAAGAAAAACTTTTCCCAAATAGAAAAAAGACCCTTGTCGAACATAAAGTCCGATAAGAGTCCAGTTTGGTCAACATTGCGGAACCGCAAGTCTGTCCCGATGTCAGGGGCGCTGTGTCCTGAAACGGGAAAAAAGGAGCTAGCAGCCCCTTCCCCGTAAAGTCGCAGCGGTTGCCGGCGATTAACCTTTGATCGAACCGAGCAGCATCCCTTTGACGAAATATTTCTGCAGAAACGGATAAATAATGAGAATCGGAATGATCGCCACAACGACTGTGGCCATCTTGATCGTCTCCGGAGGCAGCGTCTGCAGATCGCTCGCATTAACATTCAGCTCCGAGCTGACGCTTGGCGATACGATCATATTCCGCAGCACGACCTGGATCGGCATCAGATCTTTGTCGGTCAAGTACATAATACCGCCGAAGTATGCGTTCCAGTGGGAGACCCCGTAGAACAAGCCGAGTGTCGCCATAATCGGCATCGACAGAGGTAGGACGATCCGGAAGAGCGTCTGCATGTCGCTGCAGCCGTCGACCTTGGCCGCCTCTTCCACCTCGGCCGGCAAGTTCTCGAAATACGTCTTCATGATCAGCAAGTTAAACGACGAGACGAGTCCCGGTATAATAAGCGCCCATATCGTGTTAAGCAAGCCAGTCGCCCGGACGATGATGTACAGCGGAATCAGACCGCCGGAGAACAGCATTGTGAATACGATTCCGACGAGAACGAAGTTACGTCCTGGCAGAAACCTTTTCGAGAGCGGGTAAGCCAGGAACGTCGTAACGAGCAGGTTACAGAACGTTCCGATTACCGTTACGATTACCGTAATCTTCAACGCGTTCGGAATCCGGTTGCTCTCGAAAATGTATTTGTAGGCTTCGAAGGTTACTTCATTCGGCCAGATGACGAATCCGCCGTTACGCAAAACTTCCGCGATCGGAGTAATCGACATCACGACTACGTAGTATAGAGGGAACAGCGTAGCAAGACCGAACAAGGTCATGGACAAGTAGATAACAAAGTCGACAACGTAATCGGATTTTGTCTTTTTGAGTATGAATGACATCGTTTTGACCTCCTACCAGATCCCGGACCCGCCGAGTTTTTTTGCAACCTTGTTCGCAGTGACGACAAGCACAAATCCGATAATCGATTTGAAGAAACCGACCGCGGCCGCCACGCTGAAATCCAGTTGCTCGATCCCTCGCCGGAATACCCAAGTGTCAATGATGTCCCCAACCTCATATACACGGGCGTTCAAGAAGATATACACTTGCTCGAAGCCTGCGTCCAAAATATGACCGATACGCAAAATAAGCAGCAATACAAATACTTCGCGGATACCCGGCAGCGTAATGTGCCAGATCTGTCGCCAGCGTCCCGCTCCGTCAACGACGGCCGCTTCATACAGCTCGTTATTGATCGTAGCCAGAGCCGCCAGGTAGATAATGGCGCCGTAACCGGTACTTTTCCAAATATCCGTTATGATCAGTATAGGCCTAAACCAGTCTTTGTCTGTTAACAAGTTCAGTGTCTCGCCCGTATTATCTCTCCACCAGGTGCTGATCAGACCAGCGTCCGGAGCCAGGAAGGAGAATACGAGTCCGTATACGATAATCCACGACAAGAAGTAAGGGCCGTAAGTGATCGTTTGAACGACCCGCTTAAACCACTGCAGTCGAATCTCGTTCAAAATCAGCGCAAACAATAAGTCCGGCAGCATGTTGAATACGATTCTGTACACGCTGATTACTAATGTGTTTCGAAGTAGATCCCAAAAGTCCGGAGACGTGAACACGGTTCGGAAATTGTCGAATCCGGCCCAATCACTGCCCCAAATCCCTTTGACCAGGTTGTACTTCTTAAATGCGATCAGCAGGCCGCCCATTGGTATATAGTGGTAGATGATGTAATACAGTATGCCTGGAAGCATCATCAGGTAAAACCAACGGTAACGGACGATTGTTCTGCCAATGAAGCGGAACTTTTGCGCTAAGCTCACAGGTCCGTCCGAATTTCCTGCCGCAACATGGTCTGTCTTCACTCCTGCATTCCTCCTGTTTGAATTGCGTTTCGTGTCGAAACGGTAAAGCGTTTACAAAGCTATCCCATACATTAATAATATTCGTTCGGGATTCTGATTACAAGGTTAACGTGACGCAAAATATGTCTTTAAAAGGTCTTTATTGTACAAGCAGCGAAAGACCCGGGAAGCTCAAATTCGGATTACCTCTTTCCTGCAAGGAACACCGAACCGCTCGACTGTCCCGTCGCCGAGATCGCCTGTGCCGCTTGCGGTAACGGGCACGTATACGACGATGTCCCACTCCGACGCTGCCCCTTCGAGACTGACTTTTCCGTCACCGCTTAAGTCGGCCTTTAAGGTGCGGCGATATCGTTCCCAGTCGTTCACTTTTTTTCCTGTCCATAATTCAAACTGAAGTTGACGCGCTTCCGACACCAGCTTGCGGATCGAATTTCGCACGGCTTCCCAGTTGTAAATATGGATCTGATGGTACAGGAAATGCGCCACTCCGCCTACCCGCTTCACCTGCTCCAGAAACGGACGGATGACGGAATTGTCGGACAAATTCGAAAGCTCCAGATCCTGGGTTAAGAAGCTCATCTCGAGCACGTCGTAATGTCGATTACCGTCGTTCGCCCATGCGATCGGGAAGTAAGGATGACAGGTGCCGAACAGCATGCCCACATTGCCTTTTTTGCTCGGGCCGCGAGTCTGATCGGCCGCGATCCCGTGCCGCTCGCACCATTCGAACAGTTCCCCCCAGCCTTCGAAGCGGGTGTAGTGGTTTTTGTTCGACGTAATCCGGTCCATACCCGTTGCTTCCTTGAGCCATCCGAGCTGGCGGACGAACTCTTCCTCCGACCATTTGCCGCCTTGGCTGTCCAGCGCGTTGTAGTGGAACGCGAGCTCATGGCCGGCCGCTTTCACCTTGTCGTAAATGTGTCCACTGTACCCCGACTCCAGCATGCACCAGGTCGTCTGAACGCCGACTTCATCCAGCAGCGCCAGCGTCGCCTCCGCATGTTCGTCCTTATTATGGTCACTGTCATGGGAAATCATGAGCACCTGCGAGATTCCATTCGGATAATAGCCGATGAGAGGGATCGTTTTCCCGTCTCTGACCAACGCCTCCAGCATCGATCCGATGAACGCTTCCTTCCACAGATCGGCATACGGGTATGGGAAATACGGCATGCCCGTCTCCGTTACGACCCGGTCCAGCTCCCAGTCCACAGCCATCTGATCGTCGGCTTTCAAAATGTTGTCGTTCACAGCGCCGGTCCCGTCGCGCGCAGGAACGCCGTCTTCGAGTACGGGCGCTTTCCCCTGCTGCAGCCGGACGATCGTATCCCAGATGTCGACCGACCAGCGGTACAGCCGGCCGGCCCCGACGGAGAAAACCTGCAGGGCGGGTCCCGCCTCCACTCCGTCCGGACGATCCTTCACAATCGATCCCGTCTGTTCGGCCGGAGCGGCGCTGTTCTCCTTGAACGGACGCCACGGAACGGCTTCCAGAAAACGCAGTGGCGTCTGCCCGGCGGCTTGCGTGTTCAGGTGAGCATAACCGACGCCGATCTCCTCTTTGGCGTAGCCCAGTGTCGTACCCAGCTTATTCAAGCCCGCGCATGAGATCACGACGCCGCCCCGCTCCATATACGCCGTCAGTACGGCCGCAGTTAGGTCATCTTCCGCGCAGACGGCGGCGATAATTACATCGCAGTCACAAGCTTCGACTTCCGACGCTTCATGCAGCTCGGTATAACCGATCCCTGCATGCGACAAAACTTCCCCGGCAAACGATCCGAACGCGTTCTGCCCATTTTGGTTCCGCTTAAGATGGGCATTCCGGTCGCGCAACACCGCAATTTTGGCTGCTTTTGTCATTCCACTTCTCTCCCCTCGGTTAGTCAGACCCATCTTGTTCCTGATCCCGGACACATTTCGAATCTGTATATTACCTGTATTTAATTTATCATAAAAACATTAAAAATGTATCATATGAAACGCCGATCGGCAATGAAGAAGTTTTGGCACAATGGATCAAAGTTGTTTTTTTTGCGGTTCAAACCGGTGTGAAAACAAGGAAAAAGCTTGATTTCTCAAGCTTTTCCGCCGTTGGATATTCATCTGCACATTCACGCCGGCAAACAGAAGCGGCGCGTTCATGGTTCATTCAAAAATCCAAAACGCAAAACAAACCTACCTGATCGGCGGATCAAGGGCAACCCACCACAGAACGGACTAAATCGCTTTTTTCGAATCGGGCTGAAAGGAAAGCGGATACGTTTTCTCCCCGCTGCATTCGGTACAGACGTGCATGTAACATTCCGATTGTTCCTCCATGACGGTACCGCATTTGGCACATTGCTTTTTGGGCAGCGAATCGAAAAACTGGTTGACGGATGGCAGCATTCGAGACCTTCACACCTTTCGGAATAGTTGTACTAATACAGATTGTATTTTATGTGATTTTATTATATAACAATCTATGCGTAATTGCGAGAAAGAATATTTTGACAAAACAAAAACGGGCTTCCCGGCCTGTCGGCCAAAGAACCCCGCTCGCTTGCTCGCTTTTCTTCTGCTTCCCGACAACTACGAATCAAACCCGCTGTATCTTTCCTCGTCTGCGATACTCTGAATATCGTCCGAACGGATCGTCAAAATCCGGTACCCGTCCTTTTCGTGTTTTTTCATCGCTTTTTGCTTGTAAAATCGGGGACTGCCTTCCGCTGCGTCCTCGTCGTAGAACAACAGGATGCCGTCCGTTTTGCGAAGCAGCAAATCGTCTCTCGCCGTCAGCTGCCAAACGCCGTTGTAAGGCTGGTTGCTCACCGTCCCGTAATAATCGACTTTGTTGAGGATGTCGTGAAAATACTGCTGCTTCTCCTCTTTCCACTTTTCTTCCGGATTTTGATAAGCCGCGATGATCGACAGCTTCAAGTGCGGATACCGTTTCTTCAGTTCGATAACGGTCTCGCACGCCCATAGATCGACGCCGTATTGGCCCGGCGTAAGCACCCACTCCAATCCTTCCTCGATTAAAGGAAGGAGCCTTCCTTCGATCGCCTTTTTAATATAAGCGATCCCTTTGTTTTTCTGATCGAATATGTTAAGCTCGTGCGCCCGGTAGCCCGTAACCAGAATGTTCTTCATCCGTATATTCCTCTCTGTGCCGTTATGCTGGTTGAAAGCAAGTCCGGCACCCGCCGCTGCAAAGTGATGTCCTATGTACGAATATACGGAATTTTTGTGCGCATGTACAACCTTTCTGTCCCGCCAAGGGAAAACGTTCGTTGAAAGGTCAGCGCCATGCAAACGGGGAGAAGCACGCCTAAGCTTCCTTGGCATCGCCCAAGCTCCAGCGCGCTTCTCCTTGCAGGATCACCGGTCAGCCCTGACCCGGAGCGGTACCGCCCGACGCGCGGAACGAACCGACGCCCCACGAGCCGAGATTCCCTTGTTCGTCCTCGATTTTCCCCTGAACGGTCAAAATTTTGCGCGACTGATGGATCAGTTCGGCGGTAACTGTTACTTTGCCCGGCCACAGAGGCGATAAGTAATGCAGATTCAGATTCGTCGTCACCACCTTTTCTCCCGGCCTGGCGATCATCGCGGTAATGCCCATCGCATTATCCAGCAGCGAAGCGTGCACGCCTCCGTGCAAGATGCCGATGCCGTTCAGATGCCGGCTCTCTACCTCCAGCGACACGATTGTTTTGCCCGGCTCCGCAAACTCGAGGACACACCCGATATCGTCCCAGAACGTGCCTCTGGCCGCTTCCCCCAGCTTGCTGATCAACTCCTCCACGTTGCCGTCCACGTTGCCGTCTCCTTCCGAAGCAGACTTGACGGAAGAACCGCTTCACCGGACGCATCCCGTTCCTCTTGCATCCAGGGCCTCCCGTCCTGCTCGCCTAGCGGATGACCGTATACCTTTGCTCCGTTTTGACGCTTTCCGCAATCCGCCGCTTGAGCGAGATCGTATCGACCGGAGTATGCCGGGTCCATTTGCGCAGCACCGACAACTGCAGCGACAGCAGATCGCCCGAGGCCATCGCCGCGACGTTTTGTTTGGCCGCCTGCTCGATCTCGGCGAACGCTTCGCAAACGTACACCTTCGTCATCGCTTCCGCCAGCCCACCTTTGGCCGCGCCGGATCTCGCCGTTATTTTCTCCGCACGCAGCAGCGCGCTTTCCATCGCATAGATCCGGATCATCATATCGGCCAGCCGCGACAGCACTTCCTGCTGCTCCTCCAGCTCCATCCCGTACGTTTGAACCGCCTGCCCGCCGATGAGCAGGAAGATTTGCTTCGCCGTCGCGAGCAACCGCTTCTCTTCGCCGAGTCTGTCGTCCGTCTCGCTCCTCACGGAGGTCGGCTCCAGCATGCTCATCTGCACGCTTTGGGCGCGCTCCATCAGCGGGAGTTCGCCCTTCATCGCCTTTTTCAGCAGCGTTCCGGGAATGAGCAGCCGGTTGATTTCATTCGTCCCTTCGAAGATCCGGTTAATCCGCGAATCGCGGTAGATACGCTCAATTTTGTACTCCTGGATAAATCCGTAGCCTCCGTGAATTTGCACCCCTTCGTCGGCCACACGGTCCAGCGCCTCCGTACCGAACACCTTAATGATCGAGCATTCCAGTGCATATTCGGCTATGCCCTTGGCGGACTGTACGCCGGCCTGCTCGCTGCTCAGATCGATGTCCTGCAAAATCCCGTCGATCAGCCCGGCCGTACGGTATACCATGCTTTCGAGCACATAGGTGACGATATTCATCTCCGCGAGCTTCTGGCCGATCAGCGGAAAGGACGATATCGGCTTGCCGAATTGGGTCCGCTCGTTCGCATAGGACGCGCTTAGCGCGATCGCCTCCTTGGCTCCTCCGACGCAGCCGGCTCCAAGCTTGAACCTGCCGATATTCAGAATATTAAAGGCGATAAGATGACCCTTGCCAGGTTCCCCGAGCAGATTGGATACCGGGACGCGAACCCCCTCCAGAATAAGCGGGCAGGTCGACGACCCTTTGATGCCCATCTTTTTCTCCTCGGGTCCTATGCTGACCCCTTCCATCGAACGCTCGACGATAAACGCCGAGAACAGCTTGCCGTTTATTTTCGCATAGACGATAAACACATCGGCAAAGCCGGCGTTCGTAATAAACTGTTTCGTTCCGTTCAGCTCGTAATACGTCCCGTCCTCCGACAGTTTCGCCGTCGTCCTCGCCCCCAGGGCGTCCGAGCCGGACGAAGGCTCGGTCAAGCAGTAGGCGGCGATCTTGGAACCGTCGGCCAAGTCCGGCAAATACCGCTTCTTCTGCTCCGGGGTGCCGAAAAACACGATCGGCAGCGTGCCGATCCCCACATGCGCGCCGACCGACAACGCAAACGAGGAGCCTCTCGCCAGCTTCTCGCTGATCAGCGTCGAGCTCACTTTATCCAGGCCGAGCCCTCCGTATGGCTCGGGAATATCGACGCCAAGCAAGCCCAGTTCTCCGGCTTTGCGGATCAGCCGGACGGTCAAGCCGTAGTCCAGCTTCTCCAGCGCCTCGTCGTGCGGCAGCACCTCGTTCTCGATAAAATGTTCGGTCGTCCCTGCGATCATCAACTGCTCCCCGCTCAAATCCTCGGGCGTCGATACGCTGTTCCAGTCCGCCGAATCGATGACAAAGCTTCCGCCCTTAACCGTTGTCACCATATGCGCCGCTCCTCCTTCAGCCTTCATAAACTTCAAATACGCCTGCCGCCCCCATGCCGCCGCCGATACACATCGAGACGACGCCGTAACCGCCGCCGCGCCTGCCCAGCTCGCGGATTAACGTCGCCGCCAGCTTGGCTCCGGTGCAACCCAGCGGGTGGCCGAGCGCGATCGCGCCGCCGTTGACGTTCACTTTCGCTTCGTCCAGCTCAAGTTGACGGATCACCTGAATGCATTGCGAGGCGAATGCTTCGTTAATTTCGAATAAACGCACCTCGTCCCGGCCGATACCGGCAAGGCGCAAAGCTTTCGGAATCGCTTCGACCGGCCCGATTCCCATCAGCTCCGGCGCTACCCCGGCGACCGCAAAGGAACGGAACGCCGCGAGCGGCTTCAGGCCGAGCGCCTCGGCTTTGCGCCTGCTCATCACGGTCAAGGCGCTTGCGCCGTCGCTGACCGGCGACGCGTTGCCCGCCGTTACCGTGCCTTTGGCCGAGAAAGCCGGCTTCAGAGAGGCCAGTACCTCCATGGACGTATCCGCCCGAATGCACTCGTCCGTATCGAAGCGGAGCGGCTTCGTCCATGCGCCCCGTTCAGAATCGAATCCGCGAACCGCCGTATCGACCGGGACGATCTCGTCTTTAAATGTTCCCGCCGCTTGTGCGGCCGCCGCCTTCGCATGGCTGGCGCAGGCAAACCGGTCCTGCTCTTCCCGGGTGATGCCGTATCTGGCCGCCACCCGTTCGGCCGTATGACCCATACCCATATACACTTCGGGCATAAGTGCGATCAGCCCCGGATGCGGGGAAGGCTTGAAGCCCGTCATCGGGACGCGGCTCATGCTCTCCACCCCTCCGGCAATGATCGTATCCGCATACCCCAGCTGAATGCGTTCGGCCGCATATGCAATCGCCTGCAAGCCTGACGAGCAGAACCGGTTGACCGTTATCGCCGGCACCGTTACGGGGAATCCGGAATACAAAGCCATCGCTCTGGCGAAATTAAGCCCCTGCTCGCCCTCGGGCATGGCGCAGCCGATCACGATATCGTCCACCTGCTCTTTCGTCAGACCGGGAACCCGCTCCACAGCGGCCTGCAACACAGTTTTGCCCAGATCCTCGGGCCGCGTCTGGGCAAGCGAGCCTTTGCGTCCCCGGCCGACGGCTGTCCGGACAGCCGATACGATTACCGCCTCCTCCATAGAAGCCACCTCCCGTCAGTTTCTCAGCGGCTTGCCGGCCGACAGCATATGCTTCATACGCGCCTGCGTCTTCGGTTCGCCGCACAAGCTCAGAAACGCTTCGCGCTCCAGATCGAGCATATACGCTTCCGTGACCTGCGTACCCGAGGGCACGTCTCCTCCGGCCAGCACATGGGCCAGCTTTCGCGCGATTTTGAAGTCGTGCTCCGAGATGTATCCGCCTTCCCGCATCGACTGCGCTCCGGCCAGCAGCACCGCTTTCCCTTCGCGGCCGACGACCCGGACCGACTCGCCGCTTCGGCGGGCATAACCGTCGCGGTGCAGCTCCAGCACGGTGCGCCGCGCCTCGTGCACGAGCCGGTCGCGGTTCATCACCGTCCGGTCCGCGCTGCGCATAAGCCCGAGACGAACGGCTTCCGGCGCGCTCGTCGACACCTTGGCCATGCCGATCACCTCGAATGCGCGGTTGACCGCCGGCTGCAGATCGTCGCCGCCAGCCGTCGTTTCCGCCGCACGGAGCGCCATTTCCTTCGTTCCTCCGCCCGCCGGGATCAGGCCGACTCCGGCTTCCACAAGGCCGTAGTAGGTTTCCGCGTAAGCCGTCACCCGGTCCGCGGCCATGCACACTTCGACGCCCCCGCCCAGCGTCATCCGATGCGGCGCCGCCACCACCGGGCGCCCGGCCGTCTTCAGCTCCATCATCGCTTCCTGGAACACGCGAATAATCCGGTCCACTTCGTCCCATTCTTCCTCCTGCGCTTCCATCAAGAGCAGCATCAGATTGGCCCCGACGCAAAAGTTGCGGCCTTCGTTCGCAATAACAAGTCCGCGGTAATGGCGGCGCACCTCTTCCACGCTTTTGCGGATCATCGTCAAAATATCGCTGCCGATCGCATTGCTCGGCGAATGGAACTCCAGACAAGCGACCTCTTCGCCGATGTCGATCAGACTCGCGCCGCCGTTGGACAGCACGGTGCGTCCTTTGTCCTTCAAGCCCCGGAGGGAGAGATGCTCGATATCGTCCACGAGCTGCACGTACTGCCCGGCGTGGGCATACCGCCTGCTGCCGTTCTCCCGCTTGTAAAACGTCGCGTTGCCGGCCTCGATCCACCGCTTCACCCAGTCCGGGACGATCGCCCCTTCGGCTTCCATGCGCGCTGCCGACCGGGCAAGCCCGATCGCGTCCCACAGCTCGAACGGGCCGAGCTCCCAGTTGAAGCCGAGCCGCATCGCTTTGTCCACATCGGCGATCGTATCCGCGATTTCATCCGCTTTGTCGGCCGCATAGAGGAGAACCGGCTTAACGACTTCCCAGGCCAGCTCGGCATACCGGTCTTCGCCTCCGAGCAAAGCCCTGCACTTCGCCGCCGCCCCTTTGGCTGCTCGAGCCGCCTCCAGCGATGCCGCCTTCACCGGCGAAGCCTCCGCATACTGCATAGTGGCCGGATTCAGCTCCAAAATCCGGGAACCCGTATCTGTCTTCACTTTTTTGTAAAATCCTTGCCCGGCCTTCTCGCCTAGCCACCCGAGGCGGGTCATGTCCGCCAGCAGCTCCGGAGTGTCGAACGTCGCCTTCTCCGCCGGATCGGAGGCATGGTCGTACACGTTTTTGGCTACATGGACGAACGTATCCAGGCCGACCAGATCAAGCGTGCGGAACGTGGCGCTTTTGGGCCTGCCAAGCGCAGGGCCCGTTACGGCGTCAATCTCCCCGACCGTATAACCCTGCTCGGCCATCAGCCGCAGCGTGACGAGCAAACCGTAGGTCCCGATCCGGTTGGCGATAAAATTCGGCGTGTCCTTGGCAAATACGACGCCTTTGCCGAGTCGGTGGCCGAGAAACTGCTTCATCCCGGACAATACGTCCAGCTTCGTCGCGGGTCCCGGAATGACTTCGACGAGCGGCATATACCGGGGAGGGTTGAAAAAATGAGTGCCGAGAAAATAAGAGCGCAGTTCCGGACCGACCGCTTCCGCCATCGCGGCGATCGAGATGCCTGACGTATTCGAGCTGACGACCATTCCTGGCGTCCATACCGGTTCGATCCGTCTCAGCAGCTCCCGCTTGTCATCCAGCCGTTCGGTGATCGCCTCAATAATCCAGTCCGCTTCCTTCAGCCGATGCAGGTCGTCCTCCACGTTGCCTATGCGGATCAGCTCCGCGCATCGTTCTTCGAAAAAAACGGCCGGATTCGTCTTGTTCAGCCGGATGATCGCTTCTCTTGCCAGCCGGTTGCGCACGTCCGGATGCCGGATCGTTCGTCCGGCCGCTTCCTCTTCCGGCGTAAGCCGTTCCGGTACGCGGTCGAGCAGCCATACATGGATGCCCGCATTCGCCAGATGCGCCGCGATCCCCGCCCCCATCACGCCGGAGCCGATAACGGCGACCGTTCGGATCGTTCTCATACGGGAAGTCCCTCCTTCTTGGCATTTTGATGCATTAACTCCGCGGCCCGAACACCGATTCCCCCAGCAGCTCGGCGACGTCTTTCGCCGCGACACGATCCTCTGCGGACAGCTGCTTCGTACCGTCCTCCATCATCGTCAGGCAATACGGACAAGCGCTGGCGATCACGGCTGGCTCTACGGCGAGCGCCTGCTCGGTCCGGGCCACGTTGATCCGCTTGCCCCGGCTCTCCTCCAGCCACATCAGACCGCCGCCGGCCCCGCAGCACATCGCATTAGCTCCGGATCTGTCCATCTCGGCGAGAGTCAAGCCCGGTATCGCTCTTAAAATATCCCGCGGAGCTTCGTAGGTGCCGTTGTAACGCCCCAAGTAACAGGAATCGTGATACGTCGTCCGCTGCCGGACCGCATGCTGCGGTACCAGCTTCCCTTCATACAGCAGCCGGGCGAGCAGCTCGGTGTGATGGAACACTTCGACGCCGTCATCCAGGCCGAACTCCGGATACTCGTGCTTCAGCGTATTGTACGTATGCGGACAGGCGGTTACAATTTTACGCACGTTGTACGTTTGGAACACTGCAATATTTTCTTGGCACAGCTGCTGAAACAACAGCTCGTTGCCCATCCGCCTCGGCGTATCGCCGGAATTGCGCTCCTCGGCACCGAGAATCGCGAACCGGACGCCGGCATGGGCCAGCAGCTTGACGAGCGCGACGGTCACCTTTTTGGTCCGGTTATCGTAAGAGCCCATCGATCCGACGAACAGCAAATAGTCGAAATCCGGCAGATCCCGGACCGTCGGAACCCATATTCCTTTCACTTCCTCCAGCCATTTGGCGCGGTCGCCGCGGCTGATCCCCCAGGGATTGCTTTGGCGTTCGATGTTTTGCAAGGCGCGCTGGCCGTCGTGAGGCATGCTTCCTTCCGTCAGCACCAGATACCGGCGCATATCGATAATTTTATCGACATGCTCGTTGCCGACCGGGCACTGGTCTTCGCAATTGCGGCATGTCGTGCAGGACCACAGCTCCTCCGGGCTCATGATGTCGCCGACCAGGTTTACATCTGCGATCGCAGCCGCCGTTCCGGACCCGGCGCTTTCTCCATCCGCGCCGCTGCCCGCCTTGATCCAGCTTTTCTTCTGCAGCTCCATCGTCGGGCCGATATCCGTAATTCCGCCGCCGCTCCATTCCCGTCCGGCCGGCTCTTCCGGCCGGAACACGGAGGCCGAACCTGCGGTGCCGGGGAAAGCGAATGCGGGCACCCAGGGCGATTTCGAAGTTACCGCCGCCCCCTTCTCGGTCAGATGATCGCGCAGCTTGACGATCAGATGCATCGGAGACAACAATTTCCCGGTCCCCGATGCCGGGCAGACGTTCGTACAGCGGCCGCACTCTACGCAAGCGTACAGATCGAGCAACTGCTTGCTCGTAAACTGCTCCACCGCTCCCGCGCCGAACGACTCCGCATTCTCGTCCTCCAGATCGAGCGTCCGCAGCTTCCCCGGCGGAGACGAGCGGGCCAAAGCCAAATTCACCGGAGCCGTCAGCAGATGAAAATGTTTGGATTGGGGGACATATACGAGAAAGGCGAGCAAAATGAGCAAATGCGCCCACCAGGCGGTGTAATAAAACACCGCTGCGGTTACGCTCCCGGCCAGGCCGCTCATCGCTGCGGCAAGCAGCGATGCCACCGGCGCGAGCGGCGAAGCTGGCAGTCCGTGCCACAGTCTTTCGAAAGCGGATACGAGCAGCACCGACAGCAGCAAGGCTCCGATAAAATACAACACAATACTCGGCTTCCAGTCTCGCTTCAGCCTCGCCAGTTTTTCCCCGTACCTGCGATACCCCGCATAACCGATCGCCACAAGCACCGCCACGACGGTAATCTCTTGGGAGAGCACAAACAGGTCGTAGGCGGGCACAGGCAGCCGGACGCCGAACAACCCTTTCAGCACGATGTCGGCCGCCCCGAACTGAAGGACGATGAAGCCGTAAAAAACAAGGAGATGCATGATCCCGCTTCGGCGATCTTTCATCAACTTGCGGTGTCCGAATAACTGGGCGATCCATTCGCGCGCACGGCGGCGGTCGAGGCGAGCCGGACTCTCGGGCTGCCCCAGCTTCATGTAAGCGATCCGGCGGGATACCGCCTTCCCGAACAGCAACGCGCCATAACCGGTCGCAGCTAGAAACAAAGCGAAATGGACGACTTTCCAGACCACGGATACACACGCTCCTTTCCGCTTTCGCCCTGCCGGCCGGATTATTCCCGGGCTTTTCTTCATATAAATCAGGTAGGCAGGAAGTGCAAAACGCGAATTCGCGTTACTTGCAATGTATGTTCGGCCGGGCTGGTCCCATGACAACAATACTCGTCTGCTCCGCAGCCGCAAATCCGCCATCCGGCCGCCGCAGCCCATACGGAAAGGGGTAAGCCGATGAATGTGGTTGTATTGCTGAAACAAACGTTCGATACGGAGGAGAAGGTGCGGGTCCGGGACGATGCAGTGGATGAGGACGGCGTCAAGTTCGTCATTAATCCTTACGACGAATATGCGGTAGAAGAGGCGATCCGGCTGCGCGACGCGCACAGCGGGCAAGTGACGGTCGTGTCCGTTGGAACTGAGCGGTGTGCGGAGGCGCTTCGGACGGCACTTGCGATGGGAGCCGACGAAGCGGTGCTGATCGGGGAGCCGGACGGCGCGGACGAGGCGGTGATCGCCAAGCAACTCGCCGCCTATTTGCGCAGCAGGCCGTTCGACCTCGTGATCGCCGGACATTTCTCCGTCGACCGCGGCTCCGGCCAAGTGGCGCTACGCGTCGCCGAGCTGCTGGATCTCCCCCACGCCGGCGCAATCACGAAGCTGACAGTCGACCCGGCTCCCGGCGGGAGAGCGGTCGCGGTCCGCGACGCGGAAGGCGACGACGAGACGGTGGAGCTGCCCCTGCCTGCTCTGATCACCGCCCAGCAAGGACTGAACGAACCGCGATATCCGACGCTTCCGGGCATTATGAAAGCGAAGAAAAAACCGTTCTCGCGATTATCCGTTGCGGATCTGGGCTTATCCGAAAACGAGCTGGCGCCTTATACGCAAACGATCGGAATTCGGCTCCCGGCTCCCCGTCAGGCCGGCCGCCTGCTGGGTGGAGAGACGCCCGACCGTGTCCGGTCGCTTATCCAGGCATTGCGCGAAGACGCCAAAGTGTTATGAATCCGAAAAGGAGGTGTCCCCGTGAGCCGTTATGTACTCGTTGTAGCCGAGCTGCGCGAAGGCGCACTTCGCCAAGTATCGCTCGAAGCGGTCGCCGCAGCCCGGATGGTTGCAGGCGATGACGGCACCGTAGCCGTTTACTTGGCGGGTCATCACCCGCAAGCGCACACCGGCGAGCTGCACCTTGCCGGTGCGGACCGTATCTTCGCCGAGGAACTGGCCGCAGGAGAGCCGGTCCATACCGAACGGCTGCTGCAGTCGCTAGTGAAGATCGCCGGCCCGAACCCGCCTGCTGCGGTCGTGCTCGGACATACCGCTGCGGGTAGAGATCTAGCCCCCCGGCTGGCCGCCCGGCTCGACGCCGGGCAACTATCAGACGTCATCGCGATCACGCCGGAGCAAGGCACACTCGCCTTTACCCGTCCGATTTACGCCGGAAAAGCTTTTGAGAAACGGATCTTTCTCCGCGAGCCATGGATCGTCACGATCCGGCCGAACAATTTCCCGTGCAAGCCGGAACGAAGCGCCGCCGAGGAGCCCGAATCGGCCAGCTGCGCAGTCGAAGCGGTCCCCGCTCCGGACAACGGCAGTCTGCGCACCGTCATCCGGGAGGTCGTCCGCCGAACGGCGGGCAAAACCGATCTTGCGGAGGCGAAAATGATCGTGTCCGGCGGGCGCGGGGTAAAAAGCGCAGACGGCTTCCGGCCGCTGGCGGAGCTGGCAGATGTGCTCGGCGGAGCCGTAGGCGCTTCGCGCGGAGCATGCGACGCCGGCTACTGCGATTATGCGCTGCAGATCGGCCAGACGGGCAAGGTCGTGACGCCCGAGCTGTACATCGCCTGCGGGATCAGCGGAGCGATTCAGCATGTAGCCGGGATGAGCGGATCGCGGGTCATCGTCGCGATCAACAAAGATCCGGAAGCGCCGATTTTTAAAATCGCCGATTACGGAATTGTCGGGGATTTGTTCGAAGTCGTGCCGCTGCTGACCGAGGAGTTCAAACGTCAGTTATCCACGGGATAAGCGGATATCCTGCCGCATGCACCTTTTCCGCGATAATCCGGTACCCTTCCGCATTCGGATGAAACCGGTCGTCCGCGAGCAGGTTGTCTTCCTTGCCGAGAAACTGATCGTACACTTCGATGACGTAAATGTCGCCCGCATGAAACGAACGCAGATGCTCATTGAATTTATTAACCCAAAACGCCGCTTCGGCAAATTCCGGAAGCGGATTGTACAGTCCCAGCACGCGGACGAAGTAAGGATCGCCCCCGGCTTTTATCGCTTGGATCGTTTCCAGAATCGAGTCGATATTCCGCTGGTACGCCTTTAAGGCGGACATAAGATGCCGCGTATCGCTATCGAAGAAATAATGCTTTGCCGCCTGAATCAGATCGTTTCCGCCTGCGGTCAGCGTAATGATCGTTGACCGCTCCGCAGCGGAACGCACCTGCCCGTTCGTCCGGACCGTTTCGAGCACTGCGCCGGTCGTCGCCCCGCTGATCCCCGCATTTTCCGTCCGCACCTGCCACCCGTAACCGGTCTCAAGAAGCCGGGCATACCGGTGTACGAAGCTTTGCTCCGGAAGTGCTCCCACTCCTGCCGTCAATGAATCGCCTATCGCCAAATATGCAAGCTCCCGCTTCATGAAACCTACCTCCACACGTCGTCATTGCTATACCATATTCAAGAAACGCCGATTGGGCCCCGACGCCAAGCAAAGTTTTCTTCCCGGAGGCAGGCTCACGGTTCGCATTGCGCCGCTCTTTCCTGTTACAATGGGGATATAACGCTATGGAAACGGGGGAGCCAGGATGAAACAGACCATCTGGAACACGATCGAACATCACGCGGACGCGCTTAAGGAAATCGCTCTGTTCATCGGCGAACATCCCGAACTCGGCCACGAGGAAGTGCTGGCGTGCGGGAAATTGACAGATAAGCTCAGACAGCACGGCTTCCGCGTCGAGACCGGAATACTCGGCCTGGATACCGCCTTCATCGCTATGTACGAATCGGACAAGCCCGGACCGACGGTCGCTTTTTTGTGCGAATATGATGCGCTTCCCGGACTTGGACATGCTTGCGGCCATCACCTGATCTGCACGATGGGAATCGGGGCGGCGATCGGGCTGAAATCGGCGATCGATACAACCGGCGGCACCATACGCGTCTACGGCACACCTGCGGAGGAGACCAAAGGCGCCAAAGTGCCGATGGCCGAAGCCGGGCTGTTCGACGATGTCGATCTGGCGCTGATGGCGCATCCGTTCCACCGCTACGAGCAATCGGGCTCCTCTTTGGCGATGGACGCGCTTCAATTCGAATATTACGGCAAATCGGCGCACGCCGCCGCCAATCCCCAGGACGGAGTAAACGCGCTCGACGCCGTGCTCCTCCTCTTCAACAGCCTGAACGCGCTCCGGCAGCAGCTCGAGAGCCATACCCGCATCCACGGCGTCATCACGGACGGCGGCAAAGCTCCGAACATCATACCCGACTATGCGTGCGCGCAGTTTTACGTACGGTCGGCGAACCGTCCTTACACCGACGAGACCGTGCGCAAAGTTATCCGGTGTGCCGAAGGCGCTGCGCTGCAGACGGGGTGCACGCTCAAGACGAGCAATTACGAATATTCGTACGACGAGCTGCGGACGAACGAACCTTTGTCGGAGGCGTTCACCGCCAATCTGCACGAGCTCGGAATTGCGGCCGACCGCGTATTTTCCGGACAGGACCACGGTTCGCTTGATCTGGGCAACGTATCCCGCCGCTGTCCGGCGATCCATCCGTTCGTGCAGGTCGTTGATGAGCCGTTCATGCTGCACACCCCGGAATTTCGCGATCACGCGATGATGAACCGCGCGCTGGACGGGATGATCCTCGGCGCCAAGGCGCTTGCAGGCACCGCTTACGATGCGGTGGCGACTCCGGGCATGCTGGAGCGGATTCGCTTGGCGTTTGAGCGGACCAATAAGCCGGGACAGTAGGACCGGACCCGACCAGACGGTCAGATGCCGACGATTCGTCGGGCCTAACAGAAAGGAGCGTTTTATGATGGGACAAGGATATACGTTCACAATCGAACCCGGATCTTTTTATTCGTTCGAGGACGAAGCCGCTTTAGTGGAGCAGTGCAAGGCATGGGGATTGCTATCGGAGAAAGCGGCGAAAACCAAAACGTTTTATTACAAAGGGAACGGACTGAACGTCCCTTGCAGCATTATCGGATTGGCCGATCCGATTACCGCCGTCATCGAGTTCGACAACAAGCAGCGGCATTGCATCCATCCTTCGTATCTGAAAGAAATGCAAGCTTCAACATTTGGCCGGAGGGTTACGGCATTGTCGGATGACTCAACTGAAGCCGAAGATGCGGAACCGGCAGCGGCGGTACACGCGGAAGTGCAGGAGGCTCAGGAAGCTCAAGTAGCTCAGGAGGAGGTTCAACAAGTTCAGGCATCAACGCCGGACGAGCCTGCGGCCGAAGAACCGGCGGCTTCCGTTCCGGAATCGAAGCCCGAGCCGACAGCCAAAGGAAAAGGCAAAAAGGAAAAGATTCAATTACCGGAAGAAAAAGTGAAAATGACAGCTACCGTGATGGAGTTTACGACGGTGCCGAACCATTTCTCCGATACGGACGATGAAGTTATCATTTACGAAGCGGTAGCCATCACCGAACCCGAGATTGAGCTCGGCTCCGCCTGGTCCAGCCACAGCGCCACTCTGAAAAAGCTGGACCTTGCGGTCGGAGACGTCCTCACCTTCGAAGGCAAAATCGTGGCCAAAAAGCTGACCAAACATCCGGTTCCGTATAAAATCAACAATCCGGCCAAGCTGCAAAAAGTAACGCAAGAGTAGTGCAGCCGGTAAGTGCGAACATAAAAAGCCTCCGACTCCGCATTGTCAGCGGCAGTTGGAGGCTGGTTTGGTTTGAATACTTTGCACAATTATGGAGAGATTGCGATGAACGGATCAGATTTCGGATTGCTGCGGAAGTGTGGTTCTTTCACCGGAGTCACTTCGCACGCTTTTAGAAGTTTCTTCCGTCCGAGGCCACACGCCTGCCGGCCGTTACTGCGTTGCATAAGCGAGCAGCAAAACGGCCGTATTCGCAATCGCGTCTTCGTGAGTCCGCTCCATGCCGTGGGAGGCGTGTACGCCCGGGCCGATTAACGCTGCCCGGATGTTGCTGCCGCCACGAAGCGCCGCTGTCGCATCCGAACTGTAATTGGGATATATATCGACGGCAAACGGAATCCCCTCCTTCTTGGCCAGCTCGATAAGCCGCGAAGTCATTTCGTAATCGTATGGGCCGGACGAATCTTTGGCACAGATGGATACGTCGGTTTCCTTGCATTCCAGATCGTCTCCCATCGCCCCCATATCCACCGCGATCAGCTCCCGGATATCCGCAGGCAACGAAGACGAGCCGTGTCCGACCTCTTCATACACCGAGATAAACATTTTCACGGTTCGCTCCGGGACGGTTCCCGAATCTTTCAGCGCCTTCAGCATAGCCAGCACGGCCGCCACGCCCGCCTTGTCGTCCAGATGCCGCGACTTGATGTATCCGTTCGCCAGCTTGCGCGTACGAGGGTCCCACGAGATGTAATCGCCTGTCTGTATCCCGAGCTGCGCTACGTCTTCTTTGCTTGCTACACGCTCGTCGAGCCGGATTTCCATATTCGCCTCTTCCCGCTTCAACTCTCTGGCGTCCCCGTATACGTGAACCGAAGGTTTTACCGACAATACCGTGCCTTCATACTCCCGCCCGTCGCGCGTATGAACGCGGCAATATTCGTTCTCAACCGACTGCATCATATACCCGCCTACCGGAGTGAACCGGAGCGTTCCGTTTGGCTTGACGGACCGGACCATCGCGCCGAGCGTATCGACATGCGCGGAGATGCCGAGCACTTCATCGCTTTTGCCGGGAACGGTAAGGATCGAACAGCCCTTCAGGGTCCGCTCGACCAGACAGCCGAGAGCCTTCGCTTCCTCTTCGACGAGCCCGATAATGCGGCCGCAAAATCCGGACGGACTCGGCACCGCCAACAGCCTGAGCAGGACGTCATTCATATATTCACGATCGATTCTTATCGCCATGCCTGTTTCCATCCTCTCCCCATTCCGTATCTACGTCCAGTATACCGGATTATCCCTCTCCCGGAAACTTGCGGACATCCGCCGATCGTATGAGATCGGAGTGGCAAGAGACACTATAGGAGTTCCCGCCTGAAGCGGGAACATCTCATAAACCGGGAGGTGAACACCGATGGCAGGACGGAACAATCGGCCGAAAAAGAACGGCCCGGCTGGACATCCTTCGCAACTCGACCAGTATCGCGAGGAATTCGCCTTGGATTTGACCGAGAAACCGGAAAACGAAAAGGAACGCACAGACAAGACGCGTTACACGCAATAATTGGCGATAAAACCGATCCCGGTTACGAGTAGTCCGCGCTTTACGGTAAAAGCCAGCCTGAAAGAAAAAACCGTCCGGTATTATATGATCCGGACGGTTCCTTGACGTGCAAATCCACACGTTTGTTTGTGCGTGTAAAGGAATGGGCCATCGTTCCAACTACTCATTTTAAGGTTCTGCGGGAACAATTCGACTCCAATAATTAAAGCCCGTTCTTGCCGGGCGGGTGGTGTTCGTTCGTCTTCGCCAAAACGTATGTACGCGGGCTCTGTACAAAATAGGAGTCTTCGGTACATTCTATTTTTGGCCTTTTCGCCAAGCAAAAACGAATAGAGGCGGTTTGCAACCCTTATTTCAACCAATCTGATGAGAATGTACCCTTCAGGATTTTAACAGCTTCAAACCGCTCTTAATCTGTGTCCAAACGGGTTTCCGGACAAAATAACGGGTACAAAACGCTCCTATGCGGTTCCTTCCTCCCCCGCTTCAAGCAAGGCTTAAAGGTCGAACGGTTGCGCCTTCAGTCCGAACGGATCGGAAGCCAATTCAGCACGCGGCTGATGTACGAATCCCAGAAGCTCCATTCGTGTAGCCCGGGACCTTCCTCGTATGTGACATCGAGTCCGACGTTCCGCGCATGGGCCAGAAACCGCTGGTTGTGCGGATACAAGAAATCTTCCGTCCCGCAGGCCTGGTACAGCTTGGGCTTAGGTCCATCTGACAAGGCTACCTTCTCGGCGAGACGAAACAGATCATCCTGTTCGGGAATGCGGTCCACTTGTCCGAATATATAGCCGAAATCCCGGCTCCAGCGCTCAGGTCCGTCTGTGAGATCCAACGCTCCGGATAAGCTCGCAGCGGCGGCAAACAGATCCGGCCTGCGAAGCGCCAGCTTAAATGCGCCATAACCGCCCATGGACAAACCGGCCACAAACGTATCCTCCCGCTTGTCCGACAACGGGAAGAACGCTCTAGCTTTGGCCGGGAGCTCCTCGCTGACGAACGTCCAGTACGGATACCCGCTTGCCATATCCGTGTAGAAGCTGCGGTTGACGGCTGGCATGACGATGGCCACGTTTTTGGTCCTCGCATACCGCTCGATCGCGGTATAACGCGTCCAAGCCGTGTGATCGTCCGATAGTCCGTGCAGCAAATAAATCGTCGGAAGTTTGCGGTCCGTCTGGCCGGATTTCGGATCGGGAAGAATGACGTTCATCGATACGCCGATGCTAAGCGTATCGGAAGAGAAGCTGCATTGCATAAATGCCATGAGTGCGACCAACCTTTCGGAAATTTACGATACATTCAGAACGCTCTCATTATACTGCACTTTTGCCCTTGCTTTCCATCTTTCTCCGCTTGATTTCTCCACTCTGTCCGCCTCGGTTGCATCGCGGAGCTGTCTTTAATCGCGCACTTAATTGGAATAAGTGTTGAATACCTGTATATGGCTTGTTACAATGATACCGATCCACATTCATTTTCCGAATACATAAGAATCGAGGGGCTCGATTATGATTATCGACTGCCACAACCATCCGGACTGGTACGGGTACAACGTCACCCGCTTTCTGGACAACATGAAGCAATACAACATCGACAAAACATGGCTGATTAGCTGGGAGTGCCCGGCGGACGAGTACAACCCCGCCTACAACAAAAGCATTCCCGACGCCGGGCTGCCCGACGGTCCGATCTCGTTCCGCCGCTGCGTCTCTTACGCCGAGCAATATCCCGACAAGTTCATTCTCGGCTACGCTCCCGACCCGCGCCGACCGGATGCGATCGACAAGCTCGATCATGCGATCAAGCTGTACGGCGTCCGTGTGTATGGCGAGATTAAGCTGCGGATGATGTACGACAATCCGGATGCGATCCGCCTGTTCCGTTTCTGCGGGGAGAAAGGGCTTCCGGTTATCGTCCATATCGACTACGAATTCGACCACGGCTCCAAGTACCCGCGTCCGAACTGGTGGTACGGCGGCGGTATCGACGCGTTTGAGCGCGCGGTCAAAGCATGTCCGGATACGACCTTCCTCGGACACGCCCCCGGCTTCTGGGCGCATATTTCCGGCGACGATCAATACGACAAAGTCGCTTACCCGAAAGGCAAAGTGGTCGAAGGCGGCAAAGTGGGCGAGATGCTGCGCAAATACCCGAACCTGTACTGCGACATTTCCGCCGGTTCTGGAGCCAATGCGTTCAGCCGCGACCCCGAATTCGCCAAAACGTTCCTGACCGAGTTCCAGGACCGCATCCTGTACGGACGGGACTATTTCGACAACGTCCATCAGGAAGTGCTGAACAGCCTGGGTCTGCCGGCCGACGTGCTCGGGAAAATTTACTCCGGCAACGCCTTGAAGCTCGTTCCGCTCGACTGATACAATAAGGGAACAAAGGAGCGTTCCCTATGCCTAACATTTGGACTCATTTCATTTTCGGCCGCGAGCTGGCGGACCTTGTCGGATTTCAGGCCGCATCCGCCACTCCGGAGCTCCGACGCATATACAATATGGGCTGCCAGGGACCCGACTTTTTATTTTATCACCGCTTCCTCCCATGGCAAAAAACCGCCGGCATGCCCGAGCTTGGAAGCGCCATGCACAGCAGTCAATGCGGCCCTTTCCTGCTCGATCTGCTCGAAGCGGTACGGGGCAAGCCGCTGGACGCTCCGGACACGGTGTTCGCGCTTGGCTTTTTGACTCATCATATTCTCGACCGCAATGCGCACCCGTACGTGTTTTATTTGTCGGGGTTCAAGAAGTGGGACCATCAGCGGTTCGAGATTTATATCGATACCCTGGTCGCCCGCAAACGGCTCGGGATCGAGACGTGGAACACTCCTGTCTGGAAAGAGATCGACGCCGGCGGTGCTCTTCCCGGCAGGATGGCTGCAGTGTTCGAGCGATTGACGCGGCTGCACTATCCGGAGCTTGGCGGGCGGTTCACCGCCAGGGACTGGGACGATGCATACCGCGATATGATTCGCGCCCAGAAGCTGTTCCACGACCCCGCCGCGATCAAACGGAAGATTACGTTCGGTCAGATCGAACCGTTTCTGTTCAAGAAGCAAGTGCCCCTACTCGACTTTCTAAACGAATCGCGGAAGGAATGGCGGCATCCCTCCATTCTGGAGGAGCGGCATACCGAAAGCTTCTGGGACTTGTGGGAGCTGGCGATACAGGACGGCGAGCCGCTGATGAGAGCGGCGCTGGACTATATTGCGCCCGAATCGGCTGTCGCAGAGAACGGATCGGCGGGATCCGCAGTTTCGGACCGTGCGCATGCTCGCGTCAGGCTGGAAGCCCGGCTTGGCGATATCTCCTACGAGACCGGCAAGCCTTGCTCCGAGGGCCATAAGATCGTTCATGCAAGCCCGATGCTTTGACTGCCCAGCGCCAGCGGAACGAAAAACGAATCGAATCAGCCTCCTGTTATCGGCCCTTTGGCGGACAACAGGGGGTTTTCTTTTACCGCATATGCTGGATTCATAACGAGCGAAAGTCCGTCCCGCCGCGGATGTATGAATTACCCGCAATCGTTCACACTAAAGCAGATCGGCGATTCCCTAACCTTACCTAAAGGAGGAAGGAGCAGCCTAAGCCATGGATCGGGATTTTACCGCACCTCATCCGAAACACACACGACCCAGCTCCACGCCCCTGCTGCTTAATCCGCATATACCGTTTTGGCGAAACCGGGTGCTGCAGCTTCTTATTGTCGTTTACGCCGCCTTTTGGATACATATGGCCTTTTCGCCGACGAACCGGATGCAATGGTTGATGGAAAACATGCTCCCCGTCACAGTCGTGCTCGCATTAGTGTTCACCTACCGGAAATACCGTTTGAGCACACTCTCTTATTTGCTGCTGTTTGGTTTTTTTTGTCTCCATACATACGCAGCTCATTTTACCTATCAGAATACCCCGTTCGACGTTTGGCTGAAATCGGCTTTTCATACGAAGCGCAGCTACTTCGACCGGATCGTCCATTTTGCTTTCGGGTTGCTGTGGGCGTATCCGGTGCGCGAACTGCTTGTCCGGAAGGCGAACCTGCGCGGAGTGTGGGCGTATGCCGTTTCAGTGTCGATCGTGTTCGGCTGCAGCGCATTGTTCGAAATACTGGAGATGGTCGTCGCCCTGATCGGCGGCCAAGCCGGCGAAGATTACATGGGCATGCAAGGCGATCTGTTCGACAGCCAGAAAGATATGGCGCTTGGATTGGCCGGAACCGTCGTCGCCATGGGAGTGCTGGCGTGGATCAATAAACATCGGAATACGGCCAGATGATACAGCAGATCCCGGAGACCTGCTTGCCCAAGGAAGGATCGGCATCGCGAATGGATTCGCCTGCTCCCCACTTCTGCTGCCGGATTGGATGCATCGCTTCGCTAGATAACAACCAAATTCGATTTCGTCTCACCCAACAACCGCATCTAGCAAAAACCGTAAGGGGCCAGCTTCGCGAAAACGTAAATCCGCTGACCCTGTAACAAATAGGAGCCCCTAGTATCCTCTATTTTTGCCTTTTTCGGAGGGCAGCAGCTAATAAAGGCGGTTTGCACCCCTTATTTCAACCAATTAGCGGGGTGAGTACCATTTTCGGGGATAATAGAGGGTACAGATCGCTCTTATTTCTCCGCCAAAGCGGGTTTTGGACAAAATAGAGGATACAAACCGCTCTTATTCGGGTTTGGGTTTGGGTTTGGGTTTGGGTTTGACTTTTGGGTTTGACTTTTGGGTTTGACTTTTGGGTTTGACTTTTGGGTTTGACTTTTGGGTTTGACTTTTGGGTTTGACTTTTGGTTTTGACTTTTGGTTTTGACTTCTGGCTTTGGCTCTCGGCTCTCGGCTCTCGGCTCTCGGCTCTCGGCTTTCTGCTTTGCGCTCGCGCCCGCTCTTGCTCATGCCCCTGACCATGGCTGCTTCCGGCGCATTGGCTCGGATCAATCGCTCCGCTGGTTGACAGGTGACGAGCTTTTAAGTGTCTGAGCGAATCGAAAAACCGATGCCCCCGGAGGGACATCGGCCGATTGCTATGGCCGTGCTATACGAGAAGCGAAGCTGCAAGCGTCAAACCTCCGCCGCTGCCGCCTCTGCCGCACCTTTTTGCAAATTCACTTTCATCAGCATCGCGATTCCGACGATGAAAAAGACGGCCAGCGCCAGTATGCCAAGCCGGCTCGAACCTGTCATCAAACCGACTACCGAGAAGACGAACGGTCCGACGATCGCCGAAAACTTGCTGGATACCGTAAGAAATCCGAAAAATTCCGCCGGACGGTCTTGCGGCACGAGCCGGCTGTAGATCGAACGGGCGATCGACTGGCTGCCGCCCTGCACCATCCCGACAATAAACGCTAGCGCGTAGAAATGCCAGGTCTCGCTCATAAAGTAACCAAGCAAGACAATCAGCACGTAAACGCTTAACGAAATATATAACGACCGCTTCGAGCCGAGCCGCTCCGCGATTTTACCGAACAGCAGCGTGAACGGGATGCCGACAAACTGCGTAATGACAAGCGCGCCGATCAGATGACCCGTACCCAAGCCGATTTCCGTGCCGTAAATCGTGGCCATCGTAATAATCGTGCTGATGCCGTCATTGAAAAACCAGTAAGCGATCAAATATTTAAGCAGCTCCGGATACCGTCTGATCCGCTTAAACGTATCCCGGATGCGGGTAAATCCGATTGCCGTATATTGGCCGATCGTGTGACTGCCTCCGGTTTTTTTATCCTTTACTTTGCGGAACAGAGGCAGCGAGAACAAATACCACCACAAAGCGACCGAAGCGAAGGAGATATAAGTACCCATCGTTTTATCCGGCAGTCCGAACCATTGATACTTTTCAATTAACAGCAGGTTGATCACAAGCAGAATCCCCCCGCCGATATAACCGAACGCATAACCTTTGGACGATATGTAATCCCGCTTCTCCGGTACGACCAAATCGTTTAACAACGCATCGTAAAACGAATTGCCTCCGGTAAATCCGATTGTTCCGAGAATAAATAAAAACGAAGCCAATACGTAGTCGCCGTTGCCTACAAATACGAAGCAAAGCGAAGCCACGATACCCAAATACGAAAACATCCGCAAAAATCGGATCTTGTAACCCGAATAATCCGCAACCGCTCCCAATATAGGCGTCAGCACGGCGACAAACAGCATCGCAATCGATTGCGTAAGCCCCCAATACGAAGTGGCCAGCTGTTCGTTCTGCAGTGTCGACGCAGCTACGCTGCTGTAGAAGATTGGCAGTACCGCGGCCATCATCGTCGTGGCGAATGCGGAGTTGGCCCAGTCGTACATCACCCATGCCCGAACCGTTTGTCGATCCACGGGAGTCCCCCTTTCGTAGTAACCGCTGTCTTCCGTTATAATCCATCCTCATTGTAACACCGCACCCAACGGACGCCTACGATTTTTTTCGGAAATGGCTGCGCTCTCGCGTTTTCCCAAACACAAAAAGCCGCAGCTTGCGGCGGCTCCTCGCTTTATATAGAACATGTAAACTTTCTACACCCTGCGGCGGTTCAGATGGACGAACGTAATAGCGAGCGCAAGCACCAGCACGCCGCCTTTAATAATATCAAATGCGTAATAAGGCATGTTCAGCATCGTCAGCCCGTTCAGCAGCACGCCGATCAGCACCGCGCCGAGGAACGTGCCGATGACGTTCGGTTTGCCGGCGCCGAGCACCGAGAATCCGACGAACACCGCCGCTACCGATTCCATCAGGAGCGGAGCGCCTGCATCGATTTGACCGGAACCGACCCGGGCCGCGTACAGCAGCCCGCCGATGGCGGCAAAGCAGCCGGACAGCACATAAGCGATCATCCGGACGCGGTTCACAGGAATACCGGACAGCCTCGCGGCTTCGCGGTTGCCGCCCGTAATGTACAGTTGACGGCCCCAGCGGGTGTATTTCAGGAAGATATGAACAAGCGCCACCGCCAGCAGCATCAGCACGACCGGTACCGGCACGCCGAGCAGCTCTCCCTGGCCGATCCACTTGAACGATTCGAGAAACTGTCCCGGCGCTTTGGTCCCGTCGGTCATCTGCATGTTGTTGTAGATCGCGTAACCCTTCGTATACGTCTTCTGAATGCCTCCGACCATATACATCACCGCCAAAGTGGCCAGCAGGTCGGGAATCCGGAAGCGGATTATGAGCAGCGAGTTAAGCAGTCCGATGACCGCGCCGATCAAGATCGGAACGAGAATGACGACGATCAGCGGCTGCTCGAACCAGACCATCATCGTCGCGGCCGCAACAGTCGTCAGCGAGACGGTCGAGCCGACCGACAAGTCGAAGCCGTCTACGATTTGCGATAACGTCACTCCGATCGCAATAAACGTCACGATCGAGATCGAACGCAATATATCGGCGATATTGCCGTAGGTTAAAAAGTTTTCGTTCGCTATCGAGAAAAAGAGGAATACACCGGCTATGACGACCAGAGCGCCGTACTTGAAAGACAAATCCAAAAGCTTACTTTTCATCCTCCTGCTCCTTTCCGGCGCTTGCGAACAGCAGAATTTGCTCTTCCGTCGCCTCGCCGCGGTTAAACTCCTTAACGATCCGTCCGTCGCACATGACGAGTATCCGGTCCGAGATGCCGATGATTTCGTTCATTTCCGAAGACAGATACAGCACGCCTTTCCCTTGCCGGGCCAGCTGCCCGATCAAGCGGAAAATATCGCTTTTGGCGCCGATGTCGATCCCTTTGGTCGGTTCGTCGAACATATACAGCTTCGCCTCGGTCGGCAGCCATTTGCCGATCGCGACCTTCTGCTGATTCCCTCCGCTCAAGTAACCGACCGTCTGCTCGATATGCGGCGTTTTCACGCCGAGCTGTTCGACGAGCTGTACCGCATGTTTCGACTCGGCTCTGCCCCGGATCCAGCCGGACGGCGCAAGACGTTTCAGAATCGGCAGCGTCAAGTTTACTTTCACCGACTCCCCGATCAGCACCCCCTGCTGCCTGCGCTCTTCGGGGACAAGCACGATTCCGGCGCGGATCGCATCCTGCGGTTCCTTGAGCTTCAGCGCCGTTCCGTTCATACGGAGCGTCCCCTGATCGATCCGGTCCGCGGCGAACAGCAAGCGGGACAGTTCCGTCTTGCCCGCTCCGACAAGTCCGACGATCCCGACGATTTCCCCGCTGCGCACTTCCAGATCAACGCCATGCACTTTGCCCGATCCGTGTACGTTGTCCGCCTGGAACAACACGCTCCCGATATCCGCCTGAAGCTTCGGAAACTCCTCCTCCAGCGACTTGCCGAGCATCAGCTCCACGATCTGCGGTGCGGACGTTGCGGACGCTTCAACGGTCGATACACGTGTTCCGTCCCTCATCACGGTAATCCGGTCGCAGATTTCGAATACTTCCGGGAGCCGGTGGGAGATGAAGATCAGGCCGACACCTTCCGACTTTAACGTTCTCATCGTGCGGAACAGGCTCTCGGTTTCCTCCAGGCTGAGAGGAGCCGTCGGCTCGTCCAGGATGATGTATTTTGCTTTCTGCGCCAAAGCTCGCGCAATCAGAACGAGCTGCTTCTGGGAGATCGGCAGCTCGCCTACCGGCTTGTCGACGGACAGCTTCGTCACGCCGATGCCTGCGAGAATGGCGGCCGCTTCCCGCCGGAGCGCTCCCCAGCTTACGAAAGCGCCGCCCGAGCCATAGGACAGCCGGTCCAGCATGATATTCTCCGCCACGCTTAATCCGGGAGCCAGAGCGGTATCGACCTCCTGGTAGACGCACTGGACGCCCGCACGCTTCGCGTCGATCGGCGTCCGGATCGACACGGCCTGTCCGTCGATCGTGATCGTCCCTTCGTCCGCGGTGTAGGCGCCGGACAATACTTTCATCAGCGTGCTTTTTCCCGCCCCATTCGCACCGAGCAGCGCGTGAACTTCGCCGGAACGCACTTCAAAATCGACGCCCGAAAGCGCACGGACACCAGGGAAAAACTTGCCGATTTGCTTCATTTTCAGCATTCCGCTCATCGATTTACCAGCCCCTTCCTGCATTCCGCCGATACATGCGAAATCCCACCGGCTTGCCGCCGATGGGAGCTTGTCTATCTAACCTTTATTTTTGAATCTGTTTCTCCAGTTCCTTCACCTTGTCCGATAAGCCTTGCTGGCTGCCGCTCCAGCCTTTGACATAATCGCCGAGCTGGGTCGTCGATACCGCTTTGTCCGTCGGGAGCTGATCGCGGGAGACAAATACCGGTTCCAGCACGACGCTGTCCGGCGTCGACTCGCCCAGAAACTTCTGATACAGGTAACGGGCTTGCACGCGGCCGATATCTTTCGGATCGACGGCGGCCGAGGCGATCCACGGTCCGTTTTTGTCTTGAATCATTTGCAGATCCTCATCGCTCAGGTCGATGCCGTATACTTTAATCTCCGTACGACCCGCCTGCTGGATAGCGCGGGATGCGCCTTTGGCAAACTCGTCCCATGCCGCCCATACTGCGGTGATATCGCCTTTGTTCGGATATTTCTTCAGAATCGCTTCCATCTGCGCCTGCGTATCGAGCGCCGTATTGTTCGTAGCCGCTCCGAATGCCGCGATTTCTTTAATATCTTTGTTTTTGTCCATAAACTCCTTGTACGCCAGTTGACGGCGTTCCATCGGAGCGAATCCGGCTACCCAGATTTTGACGATGCTGCCTTTGCCGCCGATATCTTGAGCCATCTTCTCCAGCGTGACCTTCGCCATCTGCTGGTCGCCTTGGGACAATACGGTAACGCCGGGCACTTTCAGATCGGTATCAAAAGCGACGACCGGAATTTTACGCTCCAGCGCCTTTTTCACTCCGGCTTCGAGCGCTTCCGGCTTGCCGTGGTCGATCAGGATGCCGTCGAACTTCTGGTTGACTGCCGCATCCAGGTTCGCGATCATTTTGTTCATATCGGTTTCGGCGCTGAATACGGTCACTTTGCCGCCCAGCTTCTCGACCTGCTCGGTTACACCCGCTATGTACTGAGCGGAGAACGTTCCTTGGTTAAATTCCATAATTAGTGCAATTTTCTTGCCGTTAAGCGATGGCTGCTCTCCGCCGCCCCCCGCATTCGTCGCCGATCCTGCAGGCTCCTGCTTGGTCGAGCACGCTGCCAGCATCATAGCCAGCACGACGGCCAGCACGACGGCGATGTAAGACTTTCTGTTTCTCATGGCCTGTTACCCCTCTCCGGTACTCCGTATCTGTGGACCGATTTCTGGAATGACGTACAGATCGGTCTGTATCCATCAATCCCAATCCACCAGATCGGAATTGATAGATAGTATAATAGCACCGTCCAACGCCGGCGTCAATCATTTTTCGACAATTTAACCTTCTATTCCAATTAAATTAGTGTGTTTTATTGGCGATTGTCACCCAAATGTTATTTTCCCGCTATCTTGCCCCTGCTTATCAGCGATTGTTTTGGCGCGCTCCGCCCTCTATACTTAATTGTACTATCGGGAAAAGAGAGGCTTGCCGCTATGGATGTATCGCATTTATCTCCATATACGAACAGCTCTCGATCACACCGCCCCAGCCGGCTGGGTGCTGCACGAGCGCGTCCTGTTCGACTACGAGCTGCTTTACGTAAAGGAAGGGCACATTATCGTGACGGTCGGCGATATTACCTACGAGGGCGTGCCCGGCGACATCTTTCTGTTCAAGCCCCGGGAGCGCCACTCGATTCGGCTTGCTCCGGGAAGTCCCGCGCTGCGCCAGCCTCATATTCATTTTGACCTGATCGAACGGCCGGACAGTCCCGAGGTGAAGATCAGCTTTAAGCCGATAGATCAGATGAGCGAACAGGAGCTGCGCTGGTTTCGCGACGACGTGTTGTCCTCGCCGCCCATGCAGTTGCCCAGCCGGGTCCGCCTGCGGAGCAGCGCCCTGTTTGAGTCGATGCTGCTCGGTATCGTGGACGGATACGAGCGGAAGCTGCCGTTTTATGAAACGAACGTGAAAGGGATGTCCATTCAGCTATGGACGCAGCTGATGCGCGAATTGTACTGGCAGGAGCACGAACATGTGCTGACCAATATGGAAGCGCTGCAAGCGGCCAAGCTGCATCTTTCCCGCAATCTGGACCGCCGCCTGTCCGTCGACGAGCTGGCTGCCGCATCTAATATGAGCAAATATTATTTCATCCGTTCCTTTAAAGGAGCCTTCGGCGTCCCTCCGATGAAATATTACCAGAGCAAACGAATCGAAAAAGCGAAGCAGCTTATCCAATTCACGACGCTGCCCGTTACCGAAATCGCGCAGCGGCTCGGCTACCCGGGCATTCATGCATTTAGCCGGGCCTTACGCATGGCGGAAGGGGTCGCTCCCACCTATTACAGGGGAAAGGACCGATAGTTCCGTGTGCCCGATTGCCGCTGGGCAACCGCCCTCTCCGCTTCCGCCCCGAAGACATATAGTGTAGTATCGTTTGCCGCAAAGGAGCTGGAACCAACATGAGGCCTGTCCCCTTTCCCTATACGCCGGCGCCCGCCTATAACATCTACGCCCGTCCCGTTGTCGTCTATCGCGACATTTATCACCCGTATGTGATTCGAATTCTTCATCCCGTTCCTTGCATGCCGCCTTCGGCCGGTACCGGCTGCTGCCGGGTATGCGGACGCGGCCGGACTTAAGAGACGGTTACCGCCTCGGAAAAAGAAAGTACGCCGCCTTACCATCAGCACGTTATCGTTGTATAAACCTCTTAAAGAGATTCTGCCGGAGTAAAACAATCCGGAGCATCTCTTTTTGTTTGGCGACATAGAAGTCCGATCCGTAAACAGCGAATAGTCTTTTTTAATATTTGTATTTATTTCCATAAATTCTATTAACAGCACTTTTATATTCCACTATTATCCATTATAATAACAGTATATACCTATAGTTGTAATATATTGTATGACAAATAATATCCATTATAGTTGCACAGGAGCGTCGTATGAGTTCAGACAGTTCCTTATCCTTTTCGACATTGGAGCGGGCTTCGCTGATCGTTTCGTCCAAACGGCTTCGCTCTTCGCAGGCCATCGTCCTGAAGCTCCGGTAGAATCGAACTAATACCGTTTGTGCACGTGTTGCCCAAGTTCGGACTGAAGGCGGCCCGGCCATCCTTGAAGCGGGTGTGTGTATATATGCATTTTCCGGTCACGCGTGATCCCAAAAACAATGACGAAATTGTATGGCTTGATATCAGCCAGGTCGTAAGTATACAAACCTGGGAACGTTCGGTCATCTTCCATACGCTGGATGGAGAATACTATCCCGTCTTGCCTAAAATATCGACGCTGGAGAAACATCTGGACCATTTTGGTTTCCGCAGGCTGGACCGGACGAACCTTGTCCACTTGTGCAAAATTCAATCTTTCGATGAAGAACGGTCAGTCGTTTTTTTTGAGGAACCGATTACCCCAGGCAGCAAATATTCGACTGTATCGCACGGCGAAAGAAGGCTGGTCAAGAAGGAGCTGGCCAACTGGAAACAGCTTGGGATCAAGCGGAAGCAGAAACAGCAGGAAGGAGGGTAGCCGTCATGACCTCCCTCCTGTTCCGTCATATGCGGTTAACCTCACCCTTTGGGATCGTCCGCAGGTTGCTCCTCTCTAAGTTCTCTACGGAGCACCTTCCCGATCATCGACTTGGGCAACGAATCGCGAAATTCGTAGATTCGCGGCACCTTGTACGCAGCCAGCTTGAGGCGGCAGTAGCTGTCCAGCTCCGATTCGGACACCTGAACGCCCGGTTTGCAGACGATAAACGCTTTCACCGTTTCCCCCCGGTATTCGTCGGGCACGCCGATAACGGCCGCTTCCAGCACGTCCGGATGCTCGAACAACACCTCCTCGACCTCCCTCGGGAAAATATTGAACCCTCCGGCAATAATCAGATCTTTCTTGCGATCGACAATATAAAAATAACCTTCTTCGTCCATATAAGCCATATCGCCAGTACGCAGCCACCCGTCCCCGACCGTAACAGCTGTCTCCTCGGGCTTGTTCCAATACCCTTTCATCACCTGCGGCCCTTTTAGAAGCAGTTCGCCGATCTGATTGGGGGGCAACGTATCGCCGGTGTCCATATCGACGATTTTGCTGTCGGTATCCGGCCACGGCAGTCCGATCGAACCGGTTTTGCGACGCTCCCAGATCGGATTCGCATGCGTTACCGGCGAGCATTCCGACAATCCGTAACCTTCGACCAGCCGCCCGCCCGTCAGCCTCTCGAATTGTTGCTGAACTTCCAGCGGCAGCGGCGCGGAACCGCTAATGCAGCAGCGAATCGAGGACAGCTTGTATTTGACTGCCGAGTCCGGGTGATGATTGATCGCGATATACATGGTCGGCGCTCCGGGAAATATCGTCGGTTTTTCGCGGTGGATCGTTTTTAGCAAATTTTCGACTTCAAACTTAGGAACCAGTACCATATTGGCGCCGATGGACAAGCCGAAATTCATACATACGGTCATCCCGTACACGTGAAATAACGGTACAGCCGCCAGCATGATTTCTTGTCCGGCATCGACCTTATACATCCAGCTTGCGCATTGGCGCGTATTGGCGGCCAAATTGGCGTGCGTCAGCATAACGCCCTTCGGTGCCCCGGTCGTTCCTCCCGTATACTGCAGCACGGCCACGTCCCGCTCCGGATCGACGGGATGGGTGACGGACTCCGGCTTCGCGGAGCGGAGCAGCCGGTGGAGGGTGAACAGTTGCTCCTGTTCGGCGTCGTACTTCGGCAAAGGTCCCTTCCGTTTCTGTACGAGCGGATACAGCGCTTTCTTCACCAGCGGCAGCTCATCGCGGATTCCTGTTACGATAATCCGCTTCAGGCCGGCCTTCTCGCGGATATTGCGGATTCGCGGCAGCAAGAGGTCCAGGCAAACGATCGTATCCGCCTGCGAATCGATGATGTGCCGAAGCAGCTCCCGTTCGACATGCAGCGGATTCAGCTGCACGACGGTCGCGCCGCCGAACAAAGCTCCATAGTAACAGATCACATACTGAGGCATATTCGGCAAAAGCAAAGCGACCCGGTCGCCCGGAACGACTCCAAGGCTGTGCAAGCCGTTAGCGAACCGGTACGATTGCTGCAGCAGCTCCTTGTACTTCGTCCGCTTGCCGAAAAACGTAACGGCCGGACGGTCCGGATACTGCTCCGCCGTCGTTTGCAACAGCGTCGTAATGGGAACGGACGGATAATCGAGCGTAGTCGGCACTTCTTGGGGGTAATAGTCATGCCACGGTCGCCGGTCCATGCATCATCCACCTTCCTGAACGCGGCGCTAAACCGCGCGGTTAGTACATGATATGGGCCAACGCCTGTTCAAGATGACGGAAAAGCTTCAACCATATTTCATACATTGTCCCCGGTTTACCGGTAATACCGGTCCATATCTGCGGCGATCTGGTCGGCCAGCGGGAATACGATCTCCTCGTTTTTGCGCAAATGCTCTTCCAGTATAAAAAGCGCCTGTTCGATTTGCCGCAGAAGCTCCCTCGTTTTCGGCTCCGGGCTAAACATTCCGATACTGCCGGATTGCTCGATATACGACTTTAAATATTGCATCGCCCACTCCCGCTCCAGATCCATCACCGACATCGGCCCCATCCTTTTACCGGTCAGTTCCGCAAGGAGCGGAAATACATAACGCTTCTCCCATTCCTCATGGCTTTGCAGACGCGCCATCAGCTCGCACACGTACGGCTTCATCTCGGCGATCCGGGCGCAGACCCGGCCGGGCTCTCCCTTCCCGCTCTTTTCCACCAATTGCCGAATCGACAAAATTTGAGCTTTCATCTCGCCCTGCTCCTCTTCCAGACGGTTAACCGCATCGCGAAACCGGACGCTGGGGTCGCAAAGCACCATCGTATGCTGGGTGTTCCTGTCCGTTATGAGTCGGCTCATCGCTGCATTCCTCCCGCTCCTGATCTATGCTTTTAGCATAACCGGTTTCAGCTTTTATGCCTGTAATCCGGATCACACTACTTTTTACGACAAAATATGCAGGTTTATATCGAAAAAAGTCGAAAATGCAATAACATTGGTGTATCTTTTAGGCTATAATGAGGATACATATGTTCTGCACCTGGGGTGATGGCTTGCACCTGAAATCACGGATTTTCTACCTCGTTATCGGATACGTTATTTTTATATTATTTTTTAACAATATTTTGTTCTATGTGACGACCAAGGAGACGCTTGTCGGGAATGTAGAAGAGCAGTCGGTTCATGCCGCCAGCAACTTGAGAAATTCGATCGACCAGTACAAGACCAGCGTGAAATATGTCGAGGACATAGTCGGCCAGCAGCTGCGGTTGGCCGCGATCGCCGCCAAGGAGCGGCTTTCCCCGCAGGCCGAGCATGTGACGAACGACGAGCTGGAGCAGATCAGCAAGGAGCTTGGGGTGTCGCATATCACGCTGCTTCAGAAGCAAGGAGACGATATTATCGGCGTCCGCTCGTCCGATTCCAAAGAAATCGGCATGAGTACGAAGAAGTGGGGATACTGGTATACCGCTTTCCTGCAATTGCTGGAGTCCAGAAACGTTACGATCCCGGAAGGGCAGAAGCTGCCCCATTATTGGTCGGGACCGATCGAACATGCCGATACCGATCCGAGCAAAATCGACAAATGGGGCTACTATTACGACGGGGATACAGACTACATCATCAATCCGTATGTGGAAGATATCCAGATCAAGCAGTATGACAGGCTGGCCGGTCCGGATCTTATCATGAAGAAAATGATCGAGGACAATCCTGGCATTTTGGAGATGACCGGTTTTAATTACAACCATTTCGGCAAGCCGCTAAAAGTATCCAAATCACAAAGCGGACAATATTTCGTATCGCTGTACGACCGTCCGATTCCGTTCGGTACGTATATGTACGAAGACCGCGACCGGGACATCGACAACGTCAGACAGGCGCTTGAACGGAATGAGCCGGTAACGTACACGACGGTCGTTCTAGGGAAAAAAGTGATCAAAAGTTATATCCCGGTGCCGTCGGACGCCGACAATCAACAGCTGGACTATCCTTACGTTATCGGAGTGGTATTCGATTACCATATGATCCGGGACGTGCTGGAAGAGCAGATTACGACGATGGCGGCGAGAATCGGATTTCTGACCGTATTAAGCCTCGTGCTGCTGTATTTCGTCTTCCGGATGATCGGCCGCAACAAGGACGAAGCGGTTCGCGTCACGCAGGAGGCTTACATCGACGAAGTGAACGACATGTTCACGACGATCCGCGGCCAGCGGCACGACTTCCTGAATCATGTGCAGACGATTCATACGTTTCTTCAGCTCAAAAAGTATGACGATCTGCACCGGTACACGGGAGAACTGATCGGGGACATCCGCCAGACGAACGATATTATTCAGATCGGCCATCCCGCGATCGCAGCGATCGTGCAATCCAAGCTCGTAACAGCAATGGACAAAAAAATCGATTTCAGGCACGAATTCGCTCCGTTCGGCAGCCTCAATCTGGGCGTCAAATCGGTCGATATCGTCAAAATTATCGGCAATCTGGTCGACAATGCGTTCGACGAAGTGACCTGGCTTCCGGTGCATGAGAGGTGGGTCGAGCTGCGCGGCTGGTACAACGCCGGCAACTTGTTCATCTCCGTCCGTAATCCCGGACGCGTGTTGGATGAGGAAGAACGACGCAAAATTTTTATGCCCGGCTACTCGACCAAAAACAGCGGCGACCATTCGGGGATCGGACTTGCCATCACCAAGGAGAGGGTCGGATCGTATAAAGGGACGATTACGGTGGAAAGCGATATCGGGCAAGGAACCACGTTTACCGTATGCATGCCGCTGCAGCGATTCGGAATCTAAACTGGCGGCCGTTTTGAACCAAGCTCCCGTTATCCGCAAGAACTCGCTTACCCTATACAAGCACAAAACGGACCTCCCAAGGTCCGTTTTTGTATGTCCGCTTAATCATCGAGTTTGCTCAGCTTCCGGTTGATCTCGTCCAGCATACGCTTCACCGATTCCGGGTCGCGCGCCCCTTCCCGTTTCCAGGCTCCGAGAATGCTCGCTGCATCGCCCGCCAGCTGTTCCGCATCCGCTCCGGCCCCTTCGATCGTCTCGGAAGGATCGAACCAGACATACTTTCCGTCCGGGCCGTTGCGGAGAAACGATCGCCGCCAATGATCCGGGTACGTATGCGGCTGTTCTCCGAACATCAGGCCAAGCACGTCGTCGCTCTCCAGCGGAAGCAGCTGATGGAACGACTCCTTCGTTCCGTCCGCGATCGTAAGATGCAAGTAGGCATAGTGCAAATAATGCTCGCCGGTCGCCGTATCTTTCACGATCTCGTACAGCTCCGTCCCCTCGCCGCCGCCGAGCTCCTTGATCGTCTGCAGCCTGTCCTGCAGCTCGTCCTGGGGGATCTGCTTCCGCTCGTTCCATGATTCCCTCATAAAGCCCGCTCCTCCTCCTTTCCTCCGGCTGCAAGTCTCCGTTGATCGGCCGATTGATGAAAATCCAGCTTCCTGCGGGGCAGCTTCCAGCCGTAATAGACCGATAACATCCGCATCGTCAAGATGACCGCAAATAATACAGCTGAACGGATCTGCCCGTCCATCCACCCGAATCCGAGCGAAATTCCCGCCAACATCGCCCATAACGCATAAATCTCATCCCGGAACACAAGCGGTTTTCGGCCTGCAAGCACGTCGCGGATCACGCCTCCCCCGATTCCGGTCACTACCGATGCGAAGATGACTACGCCTACGGGCAGCTCCATTCGGGCCGCGAATAATGCGCCTTGTATCGAAAAGGCGGCCAGCCCGACCGCATCGAAAAACGTGGCGATCGGCTGCCACTTGCGAATCCATACAGCCGGGAACAAATACAGCAGGAATATCGTCGCAAGCGCCGTGTTCAGCAGCAGCCCCTGCGACCATAAGGAGGTAATCGGTATCCCGATGAACAGGTTGCGGACGACTCCGCCGCCAAATGCAGCCGCCATTCCGAGCACGGCAACCCCGAAGATGTCGTATTCCTCCTCCATCGCGATAATCGCCCCGCTCGCGGCAAAGGCGACGATCCCCATCAAGCTTAGCACATCCCAGGTCAATGCCGTTCCTCCCCGCTTGCCGGCCGCCCGTTAAGACGAGCCCGAGCCCCAATAGTCTTTCTCCAGCGACCGCAGCTGCTCGATCGACTTGACCGCCCAAGCCTGCAGCTCCGGACGAGCCGGATAGCGGGCACGGTCGTACGAACCGTCCGCGACGCTTTGCATGGAAGCCATCAACTCTTCCCACGCGCTGCGGAGCGATTCGTCGTAAGACGGAACGTCGCCTTCATACGGCTGCACCGACGCAGCCGGAACCCACACTTTCTCCCGCTGGGCCGCCGCCTTCCGTTCGTGGAACAAAGTGACGTCGGCTTTATACCGGTTATGCAGATCGCCTTGCAGCGGATGCTGCAGCACGGCAATGATCTCGACCAGCACGCGGGGCGGCGACGATTCCAGCAGCTTGGCAATATATGCGCCCGTCCGGTGCTCTACAGTTACATAACGTTCAACGGATTCGTTCATCGCTTTTCATCCTCTCTTATTGGGGCTCCGGGAATAACGGCTGCAAGAAACGATATACGTTCTCGACCGACTCGAACGCATACAACTTGCGTACGACTGCGCCGTTATCCAGATGGATCAGGCAAGGTACGCTTTCCACCCGCCATTCTTGAATCAGCTGCGGTGTCGTATTCACGTTCGCCTGCTCGATCGGGTAATCCGGCCGCATCGTCCCGACCACGTCGAGCATCCGGCTCCCTACCTTGCATGTGCCGCATAACGGCGTATACAAAAAAACGGCGAACGCCTCTCCAGCGTTTAGCCGTCCTCTCAGCTCCGATTCCGACCGCTCGATCATCCGTTATTCCTCCAGGTTGTAAGGTTCCAGCTGCCGCAGCGTTCGCAGGGTGTGCTCCAACAGGTCGGGAATATCTTCAATTTGTCCTTCCCCGATTTTCCGGTCGAAATGTACGCCGATCTCGTTCAGACAGCGGGAACCGTCATCCCCGTACCGGTAGGATAACGTCTGGACGATGGTCGGATTCGTTTCCCACAGCTGCTGCAAAATGTCTTGAATGTTGCGGCATGCGCTCTCCGGGTTGCGCAAAGGAAGCGAGAAGACGACGTCCAGCTTGCAGCCGGGCAAGGCGTTTTTCCATTCCATCTTCTCTCCGGCCAGGTCGACGAGTCCTGCGGACAAGCGAATCTCGGCCGTACTCCTGCTGTCCTTCAATCGGTAGCGGATGATATAACATCTTGACATCACCGCGAGATCAATCAGGTCGGAACGATGCGTAACGACGATTTGCCCTTCCAAATCGAGATCGTACACCGCCCCTTCAATGACAACCTTTAAATTTTCGTATATCGTCGGATCAAACATGCGCTCCCTCCTGACGGGTGATGTGCGGCGGACGCGGCCGGCGCGGTTCCTTGTAACGGATATAATACGACACGGCGCCGGCACAACCCTTTTGCTCCGCATAAATTTCCGGCTGGACATGAAAGACGGGAGACCGGCGTGATGCCGTCCCCCGTCCTGTATGTCAGGCATATAAAGATTCGCGCAGCCTTTTGATATCCTCGTTGTTCAGGTACTCTTCGTACGTCATTTGCCGGTCGATGAGCCCTTTTGGAGTAATCTCGATAATCCGGTTGGCGATCGTCTGGATGAACTGCCAGTCGTGAGAGACGAACAGCATGCTTCCGTCGAAATCGATCAGACCGTTGTTAAGCGCGGTGATGGACTCCAAGTCCAAGTGGTTCGTAGGCTCGTCGAGCATCAGCACGTTGGCGCCGCTCAGCATCGCTTTGGACAGCATGCAGCGCACTTTTTCTCCCCCGGAGAGAACGGACGCTTTCTTCTGCGATTCTTCGCCCGAGAACAGCATGCGTCCCAGGAAGCCGCGAATGAACGTTTCATCCGGATCTTTGGAATATTGGCGCAGCCATTCGACGAGATTCATTTCCACCCCTTCGAAGTAAGGCGCGTTATCTTTTGGAAAATACGCTTGAGTGGTCGTAACGCCCCATGCGAATTCGCCTTGATCCGCTTCCATTTCACCGGCAAGGATTTGGAACAATACCGTCTTGGCCGCTCCGTTCGGGCCGATTAAGGCGATCTTGTCGCCTTTGTTGACAACGAAGCTGATATTGTCAAGCAGCTTCTCGCCATCAACCGTTTTGCTCAGGCGATCGACCGACAAAATGTTTTTGCCCGCTTCCCGCTCCGGCTTGAAGTTGATAAACGGATATTTGCGGTTCGACGGCCTGATATCTTCCAGCGTAAGCTTCTCGAGCTGCTTTTTCCGCGAGGTCGCCTGCTTGGACTTGGAAGCGTTGGCGCTAAACCGCGCGATAAACGTCTCCAGCTCCTTGCGCTTCTCATCTGTCTTTTTGTTCGCATCTCTGATCAGCTTAAGCGCCAGCTGGCTCGATTCATACCAGAAATCATAGTTGCCGACGTAAAGCTGAATTTTGCCAAAGTCGATATCGGCGATATGCGTACACACTTCGTTCAGGAAGTGCCGGTCATGGGATACCACGATAACGGTGCCTTCAAAGCGACCCAGGAAATTAACAAGCCAATTGATCGACTCAATGTCCAAATGGTTCGTAGGCTCGTCGAGCAGCAAGTTTTGCGGATTGCCGAACAACGCTTGCGCCAGCAGCACGCGTACTTTCTCATTGCCGTCGAGCTCTTTCATTTGCTTCTCATGCAGATCCGTACCGATTCCAAGACCGAGCAGAAGCGAAGCGGCATCGGCTTCAGCTTCCCAGCCGTTCAGTTCCTGGAACTCGCCTTCAAGCTCGGCGGCCCGCATGCCGTCCTCTTCGGAGAAGTCCGGCTTGGCATACAGGGAGTCCTTCTCTTCCATAATGGCGAACAGCTCGCGATGACCCATAATAACCGTTTTCAAAACTTGAATTTCGTCAAATTCGAAATGGTTCTGCTTCAGTACAGCGAGTCTCTCGCCCGGCGTTATGAACACTTCACCGCTGTTAGGCTCGATTTCACCGGACAAGATTTTAAGAAATGTCGATTTGCCTGCGCCGTTCGCCCCGATCAATCCGTAGCAATTACCGGGGGTGAACTTTATGTTAACGTCTTCGAATAAGGCGCGTTTTCCGTAACGGAGAGTTACGTTACTAGTGCTGATCATAAAAACAACAACCTTCCCTTCCATACTATTCTGGCCGTCAACTTCTTACTATAGCATAATTTGCCTCAGCTTCAAAGCATTTCGTCGCTTCCTTGCCGCGTTATAAGCCGGAAAAATGAACTTGGGAGGGGAAAGCTGCGAAGATGGGACACAATCGCCCCAAAAGCGGATCGTTCTCTTACAAACAGAGGCAGCATGCTCTTCTACGAACGATGGGGATTCATAGAGCGCATAGGGATGATGCGGGTTTTTGGCATGCTTTCAAACCGAACAGAAATGAAATGCAGCTGATTTTGGTTACTGCCCGCGATTTGGTGAAATCCTGTAGAAAGGAGCGAAACCAGATACAGCTTCTAAGGATTGGAGGGAGTAGCAGCTCATGAGCGACGAAGGAAATAAACAGCTGATTACCGGCAAAAGCATCATCCTTCGACTGGAAATCGATACGAACCGGATTCGTTTCAGCGATATTGTCACCGCGATAACCGATGAAGGCGGAGATTTGGTCGCGATCGACGTCATTCAGACGAAGCAGGAGCTGTCGATCCGGGACTTGACCGTAAATGTCGCGGATACGCTGTACACGTCCAAAATCGTAGATAAAGTGAAACAGCTTGGCGGTGTAAAGCTGGTTAACGTATCGGACCGGACCTTCCTGCTGCATCTCGGTGGGAAAATCGAGACCAAGCTGAAAACGCCGATCCAAAACCGCGACGATTTGTCCCGCGTCTATACGCCCGATGTCGCCCGCGTCTGCATGGCGATTCATGAAGAGCCACGCAAAGCTTACACGCTGACGATCAAACGGAACACGGTAGCGGTCATCTCCGACGGAAGCGCCGTCCTCGGGCTCGGCAATATCGGTCCGCACGCCGCCATGCCGGTAATGGAAGGCAAAGCGATGCTGTTTAAACAGCTTGCCGACGTCGATGCGTTCCCGATCTGTCTGAATACGCAGGATACGGAAGAGATGATCCGGACCATTATTGCTATCGCTCCGGCGTTCGGCGGCATTAATCTGGAAGACATCTCGTCTCCGCGGTGCTTCGAGATCGAAGAGCGATTAAAGCAGGCGCTCGATATCCCGGTCTTTCACGACGATCAGCACGGAACCGCCGTCGTGTTGTACGCCAGCCTGATCAGCGCTCTGAAGCTGGTCGGAAAATCGATCGATTCGGTTAAAGTTGTCGTGTGCGGTATAGGCGCGGCAGGAATCGCCTGCAGTAAAATATTGCTCGCCGCAGGCGTCAAGGAATTGATCGGGGTCGACCGGGAAGGCGCTTTGGCAGCCGGCCATACGTACGGCAATCCGATGTGGAACTGGTATGCGGAGCATACGAATCCGAACCGTGTAACCGGCAGCTTGAGCCGTGTGCTCGCCGGAGCCGATGTATTTATCGGCGTATCCGCCGCCGGTTTATTGAAACGGGAAGATGTCCGGAGCATGGCCGCAAATCCGATCGTGTTCGCGATGGCTAACCCGAACCCCGAAATCAATCCCGAGGAAATCGAAGATATCGCCGCCGTTGTAGCGACCGGGCGTTCCGATTACCCGAACCAGATCAATAACGTCCTCTGCTTCCCCGGGATGTTCCGGGGCGCTCTGGATTGCCGGGCCCAGACGATCAATGAAGAAATGAAGCTGGCCGCCGCCGAAGCGATCGCCTCTGTCATCTCGGATGAGGAGCGGAACAAGCTGTACATTATTCCAAGCGTGTTCAACCAGAAGGTCGCCAAGCTGATTCGCGACAAAGTGGTCGAAGCGGCGATCCGGACAGGCGTTGCGAGACGAATTCCGCGCGAATACCGGTAATCTGAAATTCCGTCAGGCGAAGCGGAGTCCTGGATAAGGATCGTATAGCAACATACATTATATCGGCAATTCGGATGATTGGCCTCGTCCTGAGGAGTCGAGTTCCGGAGTCCCTTTTGCCGGGCAACTGCCACATAGCTGAATCGTATCGTATCGTATAATGCTTTCCATTAGCAGGCTTCTCCAACATCGGGATGCGGGAGGTCTGCTTTTTGTCGTCCAATTTGTTGCGGGAATAGACACAAACATTTTCATTATCCGTGGAGGCCGCTTTTTTCATTTTTCATCAAACCTTTCCCCGGTCTGCCCCGTCTTTTCTCTGTCATGTTATTACACGGTGTGGGATACAGCCGAGCAGCAGGAGGATACATACGATGATCAAAGAACAAGGCGAAGGCAAAAGCCGCTACATGCCCGGTCTTGACGGGCTGCGGGCCCTATCCGTCCTGGCCGTTATTGCCTACCATATGAATGTATCCTGGGCTCCCGGGGGATTGCTGGGCGTTGCCGTTTTTTTCACGTTGTCCGGTTATCTGATTACCGATCAATTAGTCGCACAATGGCAAACCACGAAACGAATCGATTTCGCCGGCTTTTGGATGAGGCGTATCCGCAGACTGATGCCGGCAATGTTTGTTATGCTGGCGGTCGTCGGAGCTTGGCTGCTGCTGTTTGACCGCGGACGTCTGGCCTCGCTCCAGGGAGATTTCGTATCCGTCGCCTTGTATTTCAACAATTGGTGGCTGATCTTCCACCAAGTCTCTTACTTTGAAAGCTTCGGTCCTCCGTCGCCGCTCGGGCATCTTTGGTCGATCGCGATCGAAGAGCAATTTTACTTGATTTGGCCGATCTTGTTGTTGGTTTTACTGCGTGTTACGAAACAGCGCGGCAAGCTGATGATCTTCATTTTGCTGGGAGCGGCCGCTTCGACGATAGCTATGGCAATGATCTATGTGCCCGGAAGCGATCCGAGCCGGGTCTACTACGGGACGGACACCCGGGCGTTCGCTTTGCTGATTGGCGCAGCGCTGGCGGTTGCCTGGCCGAGCAGAAGCTTATCCGCAGCCGTTTCGGATAAATCCCGTTTGGTTCTTGACATACTGGGCGGAGCCGGCTTGCTGGCAATCGTCTGGCTGATTTGGAAAACCAATGAATACGATTCCTTGTTGTATCACGGAGGATTGGCGCTTTTTTCGGTATTAACGGCAGTTGTTACAGCCGTACTCGCTCATCCTGCCAGCCGGGTCGCCAAGGTGATGGGAAGCAAGCCGCTACGCTGGATCGGCGTACGCTCCTACAGCCTTTATTTATGGCACTTTCCGGTTATGATCCTTATGAGTCCGTCAGGCAGCGCAGATGATGCCCATGCGGGCCGAGCGATAGCTCAGATCGCGCTGAGCCTGCTGCTGGCCGCATTATCCTAGACGTACATTGAGGAACCGATCCGGCGAGGCTCACGGACGCCTTTCCGGGGAAAAATACAAGGCTGGTCGCCATTCCAGTACCGAAATAAACGCGCCATATCGGCGTTCGCCCTCATGCTGTTCCTTATCTCCGGCTATAGCAGCCTGAACGCCGACAAACCTGCCGATCCTTCGCCGGCAATAATCGATACTAGTTCAAACGGACAAGAAGGTACAACCGTACCTGTTACAGATCCCGGGATACCGGCCGTCGTCATACCCGAGGCTCCGATGCCAATGGAACCGCAACCCAAAAGTGAGGAAAGCTCGAAGCCCGCGACTAATGGCGGAATTACGGCAATCGGCGATTCCGTCCTGCTCGACGCTGCGCCGCATCTGGAGAAGCTCCTTCCCGGCATCGTGATTGACGGCAAAGTCGGCAGACAGATGTATCAGGCCTTGGATGTCGTCGCCCAGTTGAAAGCGGAAGGAAAGCTGGGAGATCGAGTTGTCATCGAGCTCGGAACGAATGGCGCTTTCTCCAGCAAGCAGCTGCACGAGCTGCTGTCTTCGCTTCAGGATGCGCGGAAAATCGTATTGATCAATACGCGCGTACCTAGAAAGTGGCAAGATACGGTCAACTCCACCCTGCAGGAAGTCGCCGACGAATATTCCAATACCGAGATCATGGACTGGTATTCTGCCAGCAAAGAAAAACAATCGTACTTTGCGGACGACGGCGTTCATCTGAAGCGGGAGGGCGCCGAATCTTACGCTTCACTGCTGAATAAATCTTTACAGGGCGGATAACGTAAGCAGAAAGGCATACGGAAATTCCGACCATCGCTCCGAAATTGCATGATTCGCCATCGAACGGGGAACCTTATGGATGAAACGGAGGCGATCCTGTTGAACAAAGGCCAACAAATTGCAAAACTGCAACAATACGCGGAAGCTAAAATTGCGATTCAAGCCGTTGAGGATAAGCAGGCTTACGCGTCAAGCCGGGTCACGGAAGATGAGGGCGCTCATGAAACGCCGAATCAAGGCCAGCCGGACAGAGGGTACGACAAGCTTTAGCGACAACTGGAACAACTGAAATACCATATCGGCGCGATGACAGCCTTAGTACGGCATTAACACCGGACTAAGGCTTCGTCGCCGATGTGTTCAGAGGGAAGGAACCTGGAACCTGTATACTTACATATACGTTGGCATTGTGCATCTTTGGCTTCCGCGGCCATACGGAATCCGACGTCCGACCGGCCGCCGTCAAACGGCGCAACCGCGCTCCCCGCTCCCCTGCCTATAACAGATCGCCGCTGACCCTCCGATCTTCTTCATCTTTATGTTCCCACAGACTTGCCGACAAATACGAATCGGGTGTGTACGATTTGCAAAGAATCCCCTTCCGCCAGCGGATACCATTTGTAAGGAACCATCGGCTCGTTGTTCCATAACGTACCGTTTTTGGAACCCAGGTCTTTGGCGTAATAAGATGCTCGCTCACACACGATCTCCGCATGCAGCTTCGAAACGCCCGCCGTATCTTCCGTAAAATCTGCAGCACCCGCGTCGCGGCCGATTACAAACCGTTCGGACTTCAGCGGGACCCGCTGCACCGTTCCGGCTTTGTGCACCTCCAGTTCGTCATATTGCGACTGGTCCGGCTCGACCTCCACATGAAGTCCGTTCCCTTCCGGACGAAGCAATACAGTCGCATCCGGAGCGCGAAGCAGCGTAGTAGGTTCGGCGGCTGCGGCTGCTTCCTGCCGCCCGTATAAGCCGGAAAAAGGTTCATTTTGCTCCGGATTCGGATGTCCGGAATAGGAGCCAGCTGACGCTGGAACAGCGGAAGTGCTGCTGCGCGGCGGCAAACGCTCCTCTTTTTTCCTTGGAGGCATATATCCGGTTAACCCGGTCATCTCCCGCTCCTCCATCGCTTGATAAGACTGGGCGATCGCATGAAGCTTGCCTTTACCGGGCCAGCCCGGGCGCAGCAAAACAAACACGAATATCGCATCAAGCAGCAGAACGGTTAACCCCGCCCATACGATGAGCGCTCCTTCCGGAGCTTCCGCCGGATAAAAGCTCCATAAGAGCAGCAGCACCGCTCCCGCACCGGCTCCCGCCAACAGCCTTTGACGCGGGGCCAGCGGCCTGCCTTCCACCGCTGCCTCTGCAGACCGGATCGCGGGATCGGACTTCGCCAGCTCCTCTTCGATCCCCTCTAATCCGCTCCATATTGGAAAGGGATGGGATGATCCGCCGCGATCGGTAGCCGCGGAATCGGCTCTGACTCCTATCCAGGACGGAATGTTCAGCGGTTCCGCGTCGGGTTCCGATAACCCGTCGGATCTTCCGGCATTCGGCGGACCACTCACTCTCGCTTCCGATCTTCCGGCATTCGGCGGACCCCCTCCCATGGCGGCTGCTCTCCGATCCGTATGGGCGGGTGTTGCAGTGAGACCAGGCTCGGGATCGAGGGGGGAAAGTTGCGGTTTGGCGCCCGGAGCCGTCTGCACCGGATCGAGATACGAGCTGAGCTGTTTTTTGAGCTCATGAAATTCGAACCGTTCACGGCGCAGCACGGACATCAGTGCGGAAAACTCGCTCCCTTCAATCCTGTCGATACAGCCCGACAGTCGCAGCGCCAGTTCCTTAAATTGTTCCCGTACCGGCGGCTTGGCACCTGGGAGCACCGCATCAGCTGCGGCTACCGGCACATAGACGATTTTCAGCTCATCGGGCGATTCCGGGCAGACGAACAGGAAATCCTCATGAAGCCAATAACCCTCTTCGCGCAGCATATAGATTTTGCTGTCATCGATGATTTTCGCGCACTGGAGCAGCAGCCTGTAATAAGTCTGAAGCGCCAGCTTCTCCGACTTCATACACTGGGACAACATTTTGTAACCGGTAATATCGTAGCGAAACCGGATCTGCAGATCGATTTCTTCAATCTCCAGCGGAAGCAGCCCGGGGATATCGTTGGACTCCAGCATACGCCGCCCGATTCGTTCCAGATCATCATAGCGGATCGGCTGCACGCCCGATAAGACGAGACAGATTCCTCTGTGCCGGACGAAATCAAAATTGAAGCCGTACCATGTTCGTTCCATCACAATCTCCTCTTTATAACGACGGGTTGCAATAAGTAGCAGTGAATATCATCGCCGGCAGCACGGCATACATAAACGGAAAGGTGGCCGCCGACTTCTTGTAACTGACAATCCCCTTCATATCGCGAAACAGCAGCAAATTGAACAACAGCGCTCCCGTACTCCGAAGCCGCAGCACGAACTGCTTGCGTACAGCGATAAGCACGAGCCCGATCACCGCCGCGAACAGGATCGAGTTCAGCGCTCCGTTTATGACGAATTCGCCGCCCGCCATAGCACCGATGGCGCCAAACAGCTTGACGTCTCCGGCACCGACCGCGCCGAATAGATACAGCGCCAGCATGATGCCGAAGCCTGCGGCGAAACCAAACAACGATCCGGCTAATCCGTCCCAGCCTCCGGTTGCTGCGTGATACCCTACACCGGCCGCAATTCCGGCTACCGTATACCGGTTAGGAATTTTACTTTGCTTGACATCATGGTAAAACGACACCAGAATTAAAGCGGCCAGTCCCGCAACGACCACCATCCTTCATTTCCCCCATTCCCGAATCGGAACTCCACCTGCACATCAACACCCCGGAACGTGAACGTACAGCGCTCTGTTTATTCGCTGCCTTGTCCCGCTTACGCTCCCGTCCATATACGCTCGTACGCTTTTTTTCGAAGCTTCACGGTTTTATTTACAAATGGGATCGGCAATCTCACCTCGTATTCCGCTTCGATCCCTACGAACCGGCGGCCCGGGTCCGTGAAACTGGGGACGACAGCTTTGGAGACAGTCAGATTGTCTTCCTTCAGCACATTCCGGTCCGCATAACGCAGAACGGCCAGTTTGAAGGCGGCGCGAACCGCCGGATCGATATGAGTTTCCACGTAACGGTCGTATTCGTCCGTTCCAAGCTTCTCCAGCTGCTCCCGCTTTTGGCGTTCCCAATCGACCCAATCGACGAACAGATCCGGGATAAACGCTTTGTAATCTTCGACCCATTGCTCCCCTTGCGTCAGCTTATCCCGGGCGGAGCGGATATTGCCCAGCCATTGCTCGACGAATCCGCCTGCCTGGCTCTGTCCATACAACCGGAGCGCTTCATCCGCAAGCAACTGGACCGGATAAGCGCTGGCGGCCATCTGCTTGACGGTTTCCGTGGCTGCGTTCTGCAGCGCCATATCGGCGACAGTTAGCTTGATCATGCATATAAGCGCAAGCACGAACGCGAGAAAAAACGGCATCGCCAATGTCGCCTCAAGCGTCACGCCGCCATGCTCGTCCGTTATCAGCTTCAAGCCGCCCCTCCGGCGATCCGCCTTATACATAAGTTCCCCCCTTTGGATCCAGCAGCCTTACTTTACATCCTGGCGGACAGTGACGCTTCAATACGATAAAGCAGCGGTTTTCGTGATAGCCGCCTGCCTGCCTTCAACCGGATAGCCGAACAAAGACATGGAATACGGCATAAACCAGAGCCGCACCTTCGTTTCCGTCCTCGCTTGCATATAGACCGGCGTCTCCCTCAGATCCGTCCCGGTATTTAACTCGATTAAGCTTTGCATCCGGGCGGTCATCGGTTCTCTTTTGGTATGCAGGAGCAGAAACAAGCGCAAATAATCTTTGTAATTCATCGTTACGGTATCCGGAAGTTTGTCCGACACCGGGACTTCCTCCCCGTTTACGAGTTTCGTCATGTCGCTATACGCCTTAACCCCGCCTTCGGCAATCGCCCAGAGGATCGTTAGCAACGGAGAACCGGCGGCGACGATTTTCGCTTCCGGCGACATGAGCGCCTCCGCCGTTCGGACAGCCAGTCGCAGCGTGAACATCTCCGTATAAGCCGCGGATTGGTTTTTCAGACACGAATTAAGCCCGTAGAGCAAATATTCCGCTTCCTGATCAGGCAGCTCGTGCGAAGCGCGCCCGGATCTTTCATAATCCGGTTTTAACACGCCGTCCTTGCCCGTCTCCTTTCCGTACGTCCTATAGTTGAATTTCGTCAGCGCATACTCATTGATATACATCTCGTCCCGGAACTGGCCGGCTGCGTCAGCCAAGCCTCCTAACAGCTTGTCGATCGTGCCTTTGGTTCGTTCCTTCGCCTCCTCCGCGCTGCCCATCTCTTCTACGCCGGACGTTTCCGATGAAGAAACCCGGTTGTAGTCCATATACTTTCGATAAAAGGACGGGTTTGCCGAATCGGAGTCGTCCGTTAATGCTTTGTAGGCTTCCTCCGTGCCGCCTCCGCAATCCGCCCATATTTTGCGCACCTGGTCCCATATTTGGGCGTAACGTTCCTGTTCCTGGCGTTTTAATTGGGCGATCCGCCCGGTTTGGGCTGTTCGGCGTTCCTCCTCCGCGCGTTGTTCGTTAAGAAATTGCACCGCTTTGCCCGCGTACGCGTCGTTGGACTCCGATAAAATCTCCATCCGCACCGAATCGAACCGGGTGTCTCCGGCAAATAAAGTCGTTGCGTCCAGCGCAGATTCGAATCCGCTAAACATGGCGCTGATCCCGCCGAGACCGGTCTTGTACGCTATATAATAAGCATCAGACATCGTTGCCGCATGCAACGTCTCCGGAGCTATGCCCGAATCCGCCGGCAATCCGCCCATCTCTTCCCTGATCCGGTCGTCCAGCGCTTTAGCCCGGTCCAGCGTCTGGAATACAGCTTGCGTCTGCTCGGTCAGTATGGCTTGATCGCGCTTCGCTTCCATTTTCGTTGCGGGCAGCAAAAGCGTATATTCGGCGATATACAAAAGAATCCGTTCCAGCTCGTCAATTTGGGCGTACAATTGCGCTGCGCTGCGCTCAAGCTCGCTTATGGATTGCGACATAGCGGCCAGCACCTCCGCTGCCTGTACGCCGGCGCGGATCAGCTCGGCCATACTGGCTTTCCGTTCGGTAATCGTACGGTTCAGCGCTTCGGCCTGTGAACGGATCGTCTGGATCTGCCCTCTCACTTCCTCCGCCTGGCGAAGTCCGATCAAACGGCTCAGCTCATCCAGTCTCCCCAGCTTCACAGCATAGTAGTTCCGGTAGATCGAAGCTTTCTCGGCAATTTCCTGCGCTTTGGCCCAAGCCCCGTCCAATTCCTTCTCCCGTTCGACAATCAGTTCCTCGATCTTCCCGGCCTGCTCCGTAAACTTCGAGAAACCGGACAGCATGGACGTCGCTTTCGAGCCGTTCAGCAGCTTGTCCGTTACATTCAGCGTAAACTCGACCGGGGCGCGATACTTCATCTCCTCCAGCACTTGCCGCTCGAAGACGGCCGAATTCGCCAACGTATACAACGGCTTGAGCGATTCGGATACCCGGGACGCTTCGACCAGCCGGAACGTTCCCCCGCCGCCCGGCGATAAATTTTGTTCCAATACTTGCGCAAAAAGCTCGGAACTCTGCTCCGGACTTATACCCAAGCCATACAATCCGTACGTTTGCAATACCGGGTCGTAAGCGGACAGTACGGACCGCAGCGCCGCCTTGGACGCTATTTCCGTTTGCCGCTCCGCCATCTTCACCCTTGCCGAGTCAATTAATACCGAATGAAATGCAAACAACGGCGCGATCAGCAATACGAGCGATATAGATACCGTACCCGCTCTCGACTTCCACACAAGCGCGAAGCCTCCTTTCCGTGCACCGCCTGCCGTTACTGATGGATAACGACAAGGATGCCACGCTTCTCCAGCTCTTGCCTCAGCGGCTTCGAAGGACCGATCTTCCCGTCTTTCTCCTTGCGGAAAAAGTGCCATACGACTCCTTTCACCTGCGAGCCGCTGCGCATTAGTTCCAAATCTTTAATGATCTGCGATTCGATATCCTTACTTTTGGACGTATACCCGAGCTTCACCTCGTGAACGAGACCGTCCGCGTCGAGAGCGTCCAGCTGCCTCCGTCCGGAAGGCGGGCTTACCGTTATTTTTACTCCCCCGGTGATCGAGCGGATGTATTCGGCCGCTTCTTCGGCACGCCCGAACGCCAGCTTCTTCGTGACGTTTTCGGTCGGGACGGGAACCGTTTGCTCGGCTTTCGGTTTCGATATCATATCCTTAACCCGGACGACGAACGTTCGGACGAAATCGACATTGCGGATCAACTCCACCGGTTCCGTTACGACAGAGCTAACTTCGGTTTCCATCCAGGATCGGGTCCACTTGCTCGCCAGAAACGGAAGCACCCCGCTTTGTCCCAGGCGGGCCGTCACCTCCCGGTCTACGATTCCATGCCGGTAAGTGATCGTACCCTTTACTTGCTGCGGCAGTTCCTCGGCCGCTTTGTACAGCTTCCGTTCTGGCAAGCCGGCTCCCGCTTCGTCTGCGGAGCCGGCGGGAAGCTCGATCTTCCGCACCCCGCCGCTCGCGCCGAATGCGAACATCCCGCTTATTCCGTCACTGCCTGTACGCCAGTATAAACCGTCGTTTCGCTGCGGCGCCACGTTTCCCGTCTCCCAGTCTTTTCCGCTGTTGTCCCAAGAGTACGCCGAACGTTCGGCAGCCGCAGCCGCAGTATGATACAACGATACCTTTTGGTACAAAAACAGGCTGAAAAAAACAATCGACAAAACAATCAGCAGCACAGTCGGATATACGAGCGACGTTTCCAGCGTAAAGCTGCCCGAATCCGACCGGATGAACCGGTTCGCTACCCGAAGCGCCAAACTGGAATTCCCTCTCCCGCCGTTTGGCCGGAGACGTTTCGCTGTACCGGTCATGGAGAAGAAGGAGCCTGGCACGAATCGGGCGCGCTCAGGCAATCTTTGGCTCCCGTATTGCTCAGCTCGCTGTTGGCCTCCCCGAACAGTTTTTTAATAAAGGATAAAATCCATTTGCGGAACGCAATCGCAACGATCACGAGAACAGCTACAATTAGCAGCAGCTCCAGTGTCCCGATTCCGTCCTCTTCCTCCCATAGTTGCTTCATCAACCGTTTCCCTTGATCCACCACATTGTTCCTCCTTTTAATGGTCCGTCTAGTCCATAAGCAATATGGCCGGCGCAGCCACTATCGTCATCACGGCGAGCAATATAAGAAGCATCGGAAAAATAAGTTTCGCTGACGCTTCCTCCCCGAGTATACGCGTCATCGCCTTCCGTTTCTCCCACAGCTCGCGGTTCAGGGACCGCAGAGACAGGACGAATAATTCGCCGCCCCTTCGGTAATTCATCAGTACGGTCGTTGTAAATACCGATATTTCAGCGGAGGAGCAACGCTTGCTCAGCTTCTCCATCGCGATCGGAAACGACTCGTTGTTGCGTAGCCGGTTCGCCAGCATCACCAGTTCTGTGGCCAGAGGTCCTCCCGTTCCCGAGGACGAATAAGCTTCGGCGCATCGGACGATGGCGCCCTGCACCGTATCTCCGGCATTGACAAGCAGCGTCAGCTTGTTCAGAAATTCGGGCAGCTCCATAACCAGTTTTCTTCGCTTCTGCTGGATCTTGTTATCCAGGCGGCGAAACATCACGAACGGAACCAGACAGGCGCAAGCGATGCAAGCTCCCGTTACATACAGATCGCCGCCTGTAAGAAGGCCGAGCAAAACGGCTGACGCAACGGTCAGCCCTATCGCGGAGATTAGATCAGCCGAAAACGTTTTGGCATGTCGCATATCCGGATCTTCGCCATAGAGCGCAATCATTTTGTGAACCAGATTCCAATTGCCCTTCGACAACTTCTCCGTCAGCCTCCACCTTTCGGCGATTCGGCCCGACAGGGGAGCCAGCAAGCGGAGCATACGTTCCATAACTCACATCCCGATGTTCATAATGGTCCGGGCCAGCCACTGGCTCACTGCGAGAATAAGCAGCGCCGCAGTCATGATCAGATGACCCGCCCCTTGGTATAGAGGCTCCATATAATCCGGAGAGCTGAACGACAAAAACGCAACGATCACAAACGGTATAAACCCGAGCGCCTTCGCCTCGAACCGTTTCTGTGCGATCAGTACCGACAAGTCCTGCTCTATGTCCATCTTCTCCCCGATCAGGTTCGACGTCCGGCGCATCACCTCGACCAGATCGCCTCCCGTCCGTTTGCAAGCGGCGAACGATTCCGCGAACTGCTTCACGTCCTCAATGCCGCTCCGGCGCCCCAGATCGAGCAGCGATCGCTCAATCGGTTCTCCGTTCTCGGTCCTCCGGTTAATCCGGTTCAACTCGCGAATCATATCGGTACGAGGGTCGGGATACAACAAGACCAGATCGCTTCCCGTCTCGCGAAACGCATTCTCCACCGACTTACCAGCCGAAAGCGCCGAGGACAGTGAGTACAACGCATGCTTGAATTGCCTGCGCAGCTCCTCCTTGCGTCTCCGGACCAGCTGCCGCTTCCTTACTTTCGGATACAGAACCGCAATCATCGAAATCACCAGACAGATCAGGACGTTTTTGTAAAATAAAAATCCGAGCACGAACAATACCGCTCCGGCGGCGCATCCCGAAATCCACTGATCCGCCCGGCTCATCGCATAATCCTCATAATCGCCAATGTCCGGCGGGACAGATGCGCTGCCGGATTTGCGATCCGTCCTCCCGCCTGATCCGCGTGCCATACTTTTTCGGCTTAAATCCAACCGCCCCCACAAAAGGAATGCCGCATAAGCAGCCACCCCGGCGGCAATCGCAACCGCCATTATCCACAACCCGCAATCACCTCCTTTCCTCATCAGGTTGCCTGATTCTCATGCAGATCCGGCATTGGAATCTACGGAAGCAGGCTGATTCCCGCCTGTTCGAGCTTCTGCATCCCGAGAAGCGGATTGCCGGTTCGCTGCAGGCGGCCAAGCACCATACCCGCTTCGTCTTCGCCTTCCTCTACAAACGTGTACAGCGGATTCAGCCGAATCTCCCCGTCCTCCATCCCCGCAATCTCGGTAATCTCGGTTACCCGTCTGCTCCGGTCGCGAAATCGGGACAAATGCACCATAATGTCGAGGGCCGATTCGATCTGTTTGCGAACGACGTCGACCGGCAGCGCCGCACCGCTAAGCACCATCGTTTCCAGCCTGCTGAGCATGTCGCGGACCGAATTGGCATGGCCGGTCGATAAGCTACCATCATGACCCGTGTTCATCGCCATCAGCATGTCGAACGCTTCGGCGCCGCGAACTTCCCCGACGATAATCCGATTGGGCCGCATACGCAGCGACGCCCGGATCAGATCGCGGATCGTTATCGCGCCTTTCCCTTCCGTATTTGCATTGCGGGTTTCCAGCCGCACCCAGTTCGGCACGCCGCGGATTTGCAGTTCCGCCGAATCTTCGATCGTAACGATCCGCTCGTCCTCGGGCACATAAGCGCACAGCGCATTCAGAAAAGTCGTTTTGCCCGACCCGGTGCCGCCGCCGATGAATACGTTGTATTTGCCGCGAACCAGCTTGGCCAAAAACGCCGCCGCCTCATCGTGAATCGCTCCGCGGCTGATCAAATGCTCCATCATTAACGGACTGGTCGGAAATTTACGGATCGTCATAGCCGGTCCTTTGAGAGCAATCGGCGGCAAAACGACATTAACCCGCGATCCGTCCGGCAGTCTGGCGTCGACGATCGGCGAAGACTCGTTCACGACCCGGTTCACTTTGGCCACGATCGACTGAATCACATCCTCCAGCTTGCCCGCCGACTCGAACCGCCCTTCAAACGGCAGGACGCGGCCCTCCCGCTCAATATAAATCTCGTCATATGCGTTGATCATCACCTCTGTAATCGCCGGATCGTCGATTAGCGGCTGCAGGACGTCCAAGCCCCGGAACGAATTGAAAATCGCCTTGACGACTTCCCGCCGTTCGTTCGCCGTCATATACGACTCGCCCGCAAAACGGAACACCGTCTCCTCGATGGATCGATAGAAGCTCTCGTCCGAATGGTCGCCGGCCAGATCAATCGTGTCGCGAACTTGGTCGCGAAGCGCGCGGGCTATCGCTTGTACGGACAACAGGATCACCTCCGGAGGCGGGACGGATCAGCTCGGCCATCTCCGCGATTCGTTCCGCGAACAGCGGATCGGACGATGAACGCTCGGCCCCGTGCAGTTGTTTCCACTTGGACACATACGGCAGCCTGGCCGTCATAGATATCGCCTTCCCCTCAACACCCGTTATTCCCCGTTGAAGCTTGTCGGACAAGACGCCGGTATGTTTGTTCAATACGAACCGGCATTTCTCGAGATGGTCCGCCGCTCCTCCCAGACCCTCCTTCATTTCGCTCAGCAGCCTCGATGTCTTGGCCGCCGACTCCTTATCCTCCGTAACGAGCCATAATACGATATCACATCCGGCTAAGGCGCCAACCACCCGTTCATGAAACGTCGATTCCAGGTCGATGACGACAACATCGTATCGACCGGCAGCTCTTATCCGGAGGATCAGGCTGGCGACGTCGTCTCGCGTAAGGTCCAGCGATTCCTTTACTTTGCGAAAGCCCGGAAAATAATCGAAGCCATACGGCTCGGCACGGGCCAGCAGCTTGGGCAGCGCCTCGTCCGTCCAATCGGCATTCGTGCGCAGCCCGTATACGAACCGGGCCGCAAGCTCAACATCCGCCTCCTGAGGGAACGCCGCGCCCGGAAACAGCTCCATGTTCCAGTACAGGCAGCGCTGTCCCTTCTCCGCCAGACAGCGAAGCAGATGAACCGCAACCGTCGTCTTCCCCGCTCCCCCCGAAGCCGAATACAGCGCGTATACTGACGCCGCACCGGATACGGGGCGCGGCTCTCCCGGATTGGAGCGGCTGCGGTACAGCTCCAGCATCTGCCCGAACAATTGGTGCAACGGCCGGTATTTATAAATGCCGGCTAACTCCCCGGCATCGGCCCGGCCCCCGCCCGCTTCCCACGGTGTCTCCTGCAGCAGGATGACCAGGCCGTCCATCCCGTCCTCGATGCAGAAATCCGGATGGATCAAATAGATGTCGGCCCCCCTGCTCTGCCGGTGCTCCCGGAGCATGTCCGGCCTGGTCAACTGCCGGACCGACAGCAGCTCGCTCCAATCCGATTCCCGTACATAATGCATTAACAGCCCCAAATAATCCGCATCCCGGTCCGCAATCACGACCTCCAGCTTGGCCGTCATTCGTCTCCCCCTCGCCTCATTCAAACTCCAAACCAGGTCCACAGTCCGGACGCCACCATCGCGATTCCGGCGGCGGCAGCTCCGACCGCAAGCCCTATCGACTGCTTGCGGGTCATGGTCCATTCCTCCTCTCCGGCACAACCCTTCATCGTTCAGAAAACGACATGCTCCCCTGAACGACAAAAAAGCACCACAAACGACGGTGTTGTAGCCGTCGATTGCGGTGCTTCCGCTTATAACGATTTGATGTAACCGATTATACCATAATTTCCAATTAGTGCAAGAGCGTACCCGAAAATAGTTTGCCGAGCCATCCTTTGCCGCTATCGCTTTGCCGGTCCACCTTCAGCGACTTGGACAACCATGCGGACAACGCCTTGTGCAGGACGGGCATCACGTTCGGGTTTTCTTGCGGCAGCTTGCCTTTCCAGGACGACTTGACGATCTCTTCGAACGGCACGTACGGAATGACGGCGGAAGGGCGCAGCGGAAAAGACGACAACCATTCTTTGGCTCCTCCGAACGGGACCGCCTTGTTCGCCATAAAATGAACGCTTCGGCCCGCCGCATGCCGCCTCATTAACGTATCGGCGATGGTCCGGGCGGATGGGCTCGTCCACCGGGACGGACTCGGGTCCGCAACCGCGACGATCGCATCCGCTTCATCCAGCAGTTTGACGACATCGTGGTCAAGCCACCGGTCTCCGATATCAATCAGCGTGACCTGGGCGTCGATTTTGTAGATCCTCTGCACGATAGTCCCTTCCTCAGGCAACGCCGCATGGCCGGCCGGCGCAAGCGGCACCCACTCCGTTAACCCGGTCGTCCAGCGTTCGCGGACAGCCGAAGCTCTCCCCGTGTGGCCCAAATAGTCGGCGGGCGCGTTCCGCTCGCCATCCAGCAGCCCGTAAAGCTCAGGACGAACTCCGGGATGCTCGACCACCGCATTGGTGACTCCTCTCTCGCTAAGCAAGGAGGCGAGCGCTACGGCAACGAACGTCGCTCCGGCTCCGGGATACAGCCCGCCGACAACAACTCTCACTCTTTTGACCGGAAACAAGCCGCCGGCTGCGCGGCCGTCAATCGCATCCGCCCGGTAAGCGTCCGGATCGGAGCATCGTTCGAGAAGCGATTTCACTTCGGAAGCCGACGCCGGCCGCAATACCGGCGAATCGTCCAGCAGCCGGTCGACCAGCTCCGTCAGCAGCCGTTCCCGCTCGCCGCCTGCAAGCGCTAAAGGTTTGCGGACCGTATGGTACATCCGTCCTCCGCTGAGCAAATAGTAAAATGTCGCTCCGAGGGAGTACAGATCGGATCTGTAATCGGTCCGGCCGGACTCGATGAGCTCCGGCGCGGCGAAGCCGACCGTGCCGAGCGGCACCGTGTCGGCCAGCCGGTCCGGCGAGTGTTTGCGGGCGATGCCGAAATCGATCAGCCTTACGTGATCGGCAGTGTCGATCATAATGTTCGACGGTTTAATGTCGCGAAAGATAACCGGTCCCGATTCCAGCTCATGCATATACTGCAGCAGCTCGCACAGCTGAATGCCGTAGCGGATCAGCGAAGCCGCAGGGATGTGGCCGCCGTTCCGTTCGAATTGCTGCTGCAGCGTAATTCCGTCGACATATTCCATGACCAGATGGCTGAACCCCTGTTCGTCCGGAGGAAAATAATCGACAACATGCGGCAAATAAGGATGGTCGAGCTTCATGAGAATAGCGGCCTCATGGGCGGCCGTCAGCCCGGAAATGCCTGTCAGCTGTGTCCGCTTAACCGCCCATAACTTGCCGGGAAGCCGCAGATCGTCGGCCAGATATACGGCGCTCATCCCGCCTTCGCCGAGCGGCCGTATAATTTTGTAGCGCCCCCCGTATACGGTTCCTGCCGGCGGAGCGCCGGCCGGTGGTGTCGAACGGTTCATCGATTCCCCCCATTCTATGCGGTTTACCACTCATTATAGCGAAATCGGACGAACCGTTCCACCATCATTTTCCACATCACGCTCCGTCACTCATTTTCTATTCCCAGCTTCATCCCATCTTCTTGGGTGCTGAAAACCGGACTTTTCGAACTCGCACGATAGGGCGAATAGCGACAGTCGTTGACAGCCGCCGGCGAATCGCTTGGAGCAAGCAGCGGCGGCTTGTCAATCCGTTATTCGGGGATATATCTCCGGGCGCCTGCAAACTCCTGCGAGTAGGAAGGCGTATCAAGCGGAATGATCTCGATCGAGCGATCGGAGCTGGGCGAATGAAGCATCCGACCGCCACCCGCATACATGCCGACATGATGAACCTTTCCCTTGCCGCGATTCGAAGCAAAAAAGAGCAAATCGCCCGGCCGCAGCTTCTCCCGGTCTACGCGCAAACCCGACTTCGCCTGATCCGAAGCGTCTCGCGGGATCAGAATGCCGAAGAAATCGTAAAGCGTATGCGTGAAGCCGGAGCAATCGAATCCGAAGCCGGACATCCCGGCCCATAAATAAGGCAGTCCGAGAAACGATTTTCCCGCGGATACCAGCTGCTCGCCGGAAGGCTTAGAAAGCCTGCCGGAAACGTTTCTGACAACGGCTTCCGACTTTCGGACCGACTTCTCCCCGTTTGCCGGCGTCTGAACGACATACATGTCCCTTTCCTCGCGGACGACCGGAAGCCGGGTATTAAAGCTGATTTCCATAAACGGAACGGTACCTTCCTTATCGGCGTACAAAAATGCGGTCGGCGAACTTACGACAGCTTCCGGGCAGGTGGCTAGCGAGACAGAACCGCCGCATTCCGCCAATTGCCGCAACGGCATCCAACCGGGATAGCCTTGATCGCTCCGGGAAGTCGGCTGACCGGGGACGAAAACTTGCGCCCAATCGCCGTCGGCGGCAACAAGCTTCACAGGCTTCCCGTACAGCACCTGCGTCTCCAGCTTCCCCACGAGCCACAGCTTCTCCTCCACATCCATGCTGCCGGTCCAAGCGCGCATGTCTGCAGCCGCGAGCAGAGAAGGCCTATCCTTCTCCCTGGCCCGATTCGGCCCGCTCCACAAAGTGGCGACTGCCGAATTGACCACAAGCTGCGTTTCAGCCGCTTTCGCCGGATCGTCCAAATCAACCGGATTCGCTCCAATCGGCTCTTGCGTTGTCACATTCCACTCCTCCTCTGGAAGCAAGTAAGCAAGCCACAGCTCGCTTCGGAACTCCCGTCACCGATTCCTCCGCTCCCCGGCATCTGTCGTTAATGCTCATACGTATTCCGTTATCCCGGGAGTTTATGCCTCCAAGTTTGCTGCTTCTCCCTTTCCCCTACACCTGATGGATCGCAGCCGGAGCGATCGTACCGGCCCACCGGATCAAGTCCACATTACCCCCGCTGAGGACAAGCGCAACCCGTTTCCCCTGCAAGCCGAGCGTCCGGTTCATTACCGCCGCCAAACCTACGGCACCCGCACCTTCCGTCAGTACTTTCGCCCTTTCCAGCAGCATTCTCATCGCTTCGGCGATTTCTTCTTCCGATACGAGTACGAAATCGTCGACGAACTGCAGCATCAGCTGCAAAGGCAATTCGCCCGGACGCTTCACGAGCAAACCGTCCGCCGCCGACGCCGGACGCTCCACCCGGCAAACCGAGCCGCTGCGCCACGAATCGTATCCCGAGCTGGCCGCGACCGGCTGAACCCCGATCACCCGGACTTCGGGCCGTACCGATTTGACAGCCAGCGCGATTCCCGAGATCAAACCGCCGCCGCCGACCGGCACCAGAATCGCATCCACATCGGGCAGGTCATCCAAAATTTCCATCCCGACCGTTCCTTGACCTGCAATGACGTAACGATCGTCGAACGCGTGAACGAGTGTCGCCCCCTCCGTCACAGCGATCTGGTTGGCGCGCTCGTACGACTCATCGTAGTTCATCCCGTGCAGGATCACTTTAGAACCGTAGCCTTGCGTGGCGAGCACTTTCGCTTCGGGGGCGCTTACCGGCATTACGACGGTTGACGGAATGCCGGCCTGAGCGGCGGCGAGCGCCAGTCCCTGGGCATGATTGCCCGCCGACGCCGTAACGACGCCGCATGCCCGCTCGGCTTCGCTCAGATTGGCGATTTTGTTGATCGCGCCTCTCACTTTAAACGCACCCGTCTTCTGCATATTTTCCTGCTTCAAATAAAGCTCGCAGTCGGCCATCCGGCTGAACGTCTGCGAATGGACAAGCGGCGTGCGATGAATTCTTCCATTCAGCTTAAACTTGGCTTGCACGATGTCCCGATACCCGACTTGGTAATCCCCATCTAAACCACCTCATTTGTTATTTGGTCGAGAAAACAAAAAAAGCCCTCATCCCAAAAGGGACGAGAGCGATCTCGCGGTACCACCCTAATTCCGGCAAATCGTCGTTACCGTAAACATACGGCAACAAGACGAAGCTCCGGCGCTTCTTGTCGGCATACCATCATATGCCGTTCCTGGTAACGGTGGAAATCCGTGTTCCCTACTTGCATTCGGGTCCCGTCTCCGAGGTGATTTTTGACGCTGGCTGCACATCGGCTCGCACCATACCGCCGACTCTCTGGGAACAGGGGAAGCGTCTACTCTTCCTCTTCATCGATTTATTGGCTGATCAATTTGTCGTTAAGTGTATCACAGCGCCAAGTCGAGATCAATTGATTTTTTGCAAATAAACAGTAAGCTCGTCCCGGTTATGAAACAACTGCTTCGCTTTGCGCAGCTGCATGACCGGCTGCATCATCCGAACCGAATCCTTCACCGTCTGAAACGGCTTGCCGTGCATCAGCTTCAGCGTAATAACAGCGGCCCCTCCGGGACGCAAGGCGTCAAGCAGCGGCAGGATCAGCTTGATCATCTGCTTCGGACTCCAGCTCATATCGCATACAAGCAGATCATAAGAAGCGCTGCGGAAAGCGACTTCTCCGGCATTTCGCTTCAGATAGGTCAATTGGGGATGTCCGAGCAGATCGGGATGCAGATCCGCAGGATCGACGGCTGTCACTTCCGCCCCCCGCTCCAGCAGCAGCGAGGTCCACCCTCCCGGGGCAGCCCCGATATCGAGCGCTTTGCGAAACCGGGACAGCTCCAGCCCGAATGCGTATTCCGCCTCCAGCAGCTTGAACTTCGCCCGGGACACCTGTCCCTCTTCCTTTCGGTAGCGCACCGCTCCGCCCGGCCAATCGGACAAATTGTCCGCAGATGCCGAGACGCCTATGTATGCGGCGCCGGACGACAAAAATACCGATACGATCCGGTCCGCTTCTTTCACTACGGATTCCACCCCGCAGCGCTCAAGCAATACGCCGGATATCGCTTCCCGAAGCTCGGCTGGGGAATATTCGCTCTCATATCGCTCCGCCTTGCGAATCTGCACCGTGACTTTGCCGATCTCCCCATCGAACCCGTCCAAAAACAGCTGACCCGCCAAATCGGCCAACAGGCTGACATCTTCCGCCGTACCGGAAGTTCCGACCGTTCTGTCAATCGGATGCATATGTCTCAGGAAAATAGGCTCATGCGACGTAATGCGGCGGATCGCCGCCTCACGATCGAGCGGAATCCGCATCAGGTACGTTTCATCTGTGATCAAGGGTTCAAACTTCGTTCCCGGTACCAGCGCCCGCAGCTCGTCTTGAGCATATGCCGCAAATCCGTGGTTGGACGTAACGACAAATTGCGAGGCGGCGGCGGTGTCGGCTTGCTCGTTCATCGATGCACCTCAACGTTTCTATCATTCACTGTATGAATAGTGGATGTCATTAAACAACGTGAATCCAGGGCCGGTCCTTGATCCAGTCGATCTCTACCGGCACTTGATAAGCGTCGCGCAGCAGTTGGGCGGTCAATACTTGCTTCTTCTCGCCCTGTGCCACGATTTTGCCCTGATCCATCAAGGCGATATGGGTAAAAACCGGAACAATCTCTTCGATATGGTGAGTGACATATACCAGGAGTATTCCCGTTTTGCCCAGCTCCTGAATATCTTCAAGCAATTGCTCTCTTTCGAACAGATCGAGGCCCGAGCAAGGCTCGTCCAGGATGAGCACCGACGGATCGGTCATCAAGGCGCGCGCAAGCATAATTTTTTTGCGTTCCCCTTGCGAAAGCGACCCCAACGGTTGTTCTGCCACGTGCGGCAGACGGACCTGCTCCAGCTTCTCGATCGCCTTGCGCTTCACTTCATCCGGAATATCCTGATAAAACCGCAAAAATCCGTATTCGCCGGTAGCGACTACTTCCCATACCGGGTCGCGCATCGTCAGCTTCTCCATCAGCGACTGGCTGATGTAGCCGATCTTATTGCGCACCATCCGCAGATCGATTTCCCCGTAAGGCTGGCCCAGTACGCGTACTTTGCCCGAGCTCGGGAATTGGTAGCCGGTAATCAGCTCCAGAACCGTCGTTTTTCCCGAGCCGTTTTTGCCGAGAATGACCCAGTTCTCTCCCTGACGCATATGCATATTGACATCGTTTAAAATCGTACGTTCCCCGCGTATAAAATGAATATTGTCCAGCTGGATCAAAATCCGCACACCGCCTTCAGATATACTCAAGCTCCTGTAAGAGGTTGTTCAAAAAGTCCGCTTATGATCTCGAAGCCGATCAGGAAGTCTACTCGACATCGAATATGGAATTCAGCCGGAACTTCCGGTGCTCACAAAAACTCCCACTACGCTACGCTCCGCTCCTCATTTCCTAGCTTCATCCCTTCTTCTCGGTGCTGAAAACCGGACTTTTTGAACTCGCACTGTAAGAAAGACCTATCCTATTGTAGCTTATGTGCGGACTCGTTTTCCACCTCGAATTTGCCGCTTGCGATCAGGCGCAGCAGTTCTTCCGGCATGGGATGGTTGAATAACCGGACATGATCCGGCTTGTTCGTATACAACATATGATACATCGCGGAACGCCCTGCGGCGCTCGACGAATGCAAATAAATATAAGCCGGATACTTTTGCTCCGCAACGAGAAAGCGGACGACTTCCATCCCGTTCGGGGCGCCCCAGCCCAGATCGAAATCCAAAGACAGCACCCGCACTTCGCATTCCCGCAGCAGCTCGACGCATTCCTCCGCGTTTTTGGCCAGCACGAACCCTTTCGGACACTTGCGCATGTCGTCCAAATACAAATCGATCATCCGTTTCCCTCTCCGCTTACAAATTTTAGCTTCGCAATTTCTTCCCTATGCGTGCCGGCCTCCGGCGTCGGCGTCTCCAGCACGATCGGAATATGCCGGAGGTAGGGGGACTCCAGCAGCTTGCGCAAAGACGTCTCCCCGATTTCCCCTTTGCCGATGTTGGCGTGTCGGTCTTTGTACGATTGGTGAGGGTAAACGGAGTCGTTCAGATGAACGGCCTTCAGCTCGTCGAAATAGCCGAGCGAAACGCCCTTGGCCTCGACCTCGCCCCAGTTCGAGCCGTCCCATAATCCGCTGGCGAACGCGTGGCACGTATCCAGGCAAAATCCGACCTTGTGCGGATGGGCACACAAATTGCGGATTCCGGTCAGCTCCTCGAACGTCATCCCCATCCGGGCGTGCTCGCCCGACTGGTTTTCGATCAGCAGTTGCGACGTTCCTTCCCACTGTTCAACCACTTCATTTAACGTGGCTACAATATTTTTGTACCCGTCGAGCCGTTCCGCCCCTTTGTATATGCCGAAATGGACGACAACGCCTACCGCTCCGCAAGCGTCGGCAATCTCCAGATCGTTCAGCAGCGAGCGGACGACGATCTGTCTGCGCTCTCCGGCATCTGCGGCCAGATTCGTCGGATATGGCGTATGGGCGATCGAACGGATGTCATGTTCCCGGCAAAAAGCGGCACACGCTTCCGCGTCGCGGCGGTCCATCGTTTTAAGCGACAGGCTCCGCGGATTTTTCGGAAAAAACTGAAACGCGCGTCCCCCCATGCGATGAGTCTGCTTCGCGGCTTCCAGAAAACCGTGGCGAATGCTTACGTGAGCGCCGAAATACACGGATCGGTTCCTCCTCGTTCGTTAATGCTGGCAGCTCGTGCAGTAGAACACCTTGCGAGAAGCAAGCTCTTCCTGCACAATCGGACTTCCGCAGCGGATACACGGCTCCCCGCCTCTGTCATACACGGTGCAGCGGCTGTTCACCCCGCCCGTAAGCGCATCCCCGGGAAATAGCGGGTCCTCCATATAGCCGCCGAACCGAATGGCTTCGCGCAGCACCCGGTTCATCGAACGGTAAAGAGCTCCGAAGTCGGACGGAGACAAGGAGTAGGTTTTTCGTGTAGGCAGCAAGCCCGCATCAAAGCAGATTTCGTCGGAGTAGCAGTTTCCGATCCCTGCAATCGTCTTCTGGTCGGCAAGCGCAGGCTTCAGCATCGTCCGTTTCCTCATCAGCCTGCGCTGCAGATCGGCTTCGGAAAATCCGGGCTCGAGCGGCTCCGGCCCCAGCTCCGCCAGACGGCTGTCCGCTTCCTCCCGGCTGAGCAGATGTAAAAAACCGAGTCTCAATCCGATAAAATACAAATTGCGCTGTCCGAACGAAAGCACGACCTGCGTCGTCCGGTCCGGCTTCTCCTCTTCGGTGCCGTAAAACATCCAGCCGCCAAGCATAAGATGGAGCAGCAATATCTCGCCGCTGTCGAGGTGAAACAACAGATGTTTGGCTCTCCGGGATATGCCGGTGACGAAACGGGCTTCGACCCGTTGACGGAACGCCGCGACCGGGACGTTGATCGATTTCTCGCGTTCGACCTCGACCGTTACGATCGGCTGATGCAGCATTCGCTGGCTTAACAACATGCGGTACGTTTCCATTTCGGGAAGTTCTGGCATTGGATTTCCTTCTTTTGGTTGTTTTACTTGCTAGCCTGCCCTTCCGGGTGCAAGTTCAACCGTTCCAGCAGCGTTTCCAGGTTGCAGCAGATCAGGTCCGGCGACGCTCCCGAACGCTCCAGCAGCTCTTCGACGTTGTCTGCCGTCGCAATGCCCGTCTGTACGAGCGCAGTCCGCAGACCCGCCGCTTGACCGGCCAAAATATCGGTCGCCGGGTTATCGCCTACCGCCCATACTTGCTCTGCAAACGTCAGCCGCTCCAAAGCGAACCGCATGATCGGCTCATACGGCTTGCCGATGACGACAGGTTCGATCTGCAGCGCGCCTTGGATCGAAGCCGCGATCGAGCCTGCTCCGGGAACGAGCCGGCCATCCGAAGGAAGCAGCCGGTCCGGATTCGTGAGCACGTATTCGGCGCCATCCGTTATATACTGTACGGCTCTCGCCAGCTTGTCGTAATTGAACTGCCTATCGATCCCCTGTACGACATAATCGGGCTGATCTTCCACAAGCTCCAGACCCGCTCCCTCAAGCGCGCTTTTAAGACCGGCTTCACCGATCACGAACACCTTTGCTCCCGGTTTACGCCCAGCAATATAATGCGCAGTCGCCTGCGAGGAAGTGACGACCTCCTCCGGCTTTGCCGCTATCCCCATCCGGATTAAATGCTCGGCCACCTGCTCCGGCGTCCTCGAAGAGTTGTTCGTCACAAACAGAAACGGGAGCTTCAGCTCCCGGAGTCTCCCGATAAAAGGTTCCGCATGCTCGATCTTCGAGTTCCCTGCATACATCGTCCCGTCCAAATCGATTAAAAAAGCGTGGCTATTCTCGCGACGGCTCATCGCAGAAGCAGCTCCTTCCTGCCAATTCCTTATTGTATTCCGGTCCTATCGGTTTCCTTCCATTGCTTCCTCTTTTTCATCCTACAGCAAAGTCTGCTGCCACACCTCAACCGTCCGAACCGCGGTACGACGGCTTTTTCGGGTGGCCGGAGCCTTTGCCGTTCTTGCCGGCTGCGCGGCGGTTTCCCGCTTCAATCTCAGCCGGTCGATGCGCTTGCGGATCGCTGCCGCTTCCTCCGCCGAAGCCCCTTCCTTGCGGACGGCCGCCATCCGTCCAATGGACCGCTCCAGCGCCAGCTCGGCATACTGCAGCGCCTTATCCAAATCTTTTTCCCGATGCTCGTAATACATCGCCAGCTCGATATAAGGCTCCGGAGTCACAACCCGCGCGCGGCGCTTGCGTTCGATATAACGCTCCCAGAGCGAGACCGCCGCTCCAAATCTTCCTTGCCGCTTATAAAAACTTGCCGCAGAAAGCCAGTAGTCGGCGGCGTTGTCCGTCTCCCGATCGAGCAGCTCCCGCATCGTCTCCTCCGCTTCGCCGGGACGCCCCAGCTTATCGAGCCACAGCGCCAGCCGGTAGAGTTCCTCCGGCTCCATCCGCGACAGGGGAATCTGTCCGCCGAGCAGCCGGGTAAAATGAACGGCCAAGCAGGCTAACGTCAGCACGTCCTTCTCGTTGTGCTCAAATACGCCTTCGACCAGCGCCGCGTCCCCTTCGGCCAAATATTGAAAGTAAAGCGCCGGAGCCAGCGAACCGGGTACGTCATCGATGCGGCTGAGACCGAGCCGTTCGCGCTCCACCGAACTGAGACGGCACGAGGGCAGCGTATTACGCCACAGGCTCCTCGACGGATACAGAAAGTCGTAATGAACCGGGTCAACCGCTCCGTCCTTTTGCCGGTTCAGGATGTACCGGTTTTTAATAATCGGCCAGTCGAAGCATTTGCCGTTGTACGAGACGAGCAGGTCGCGCTCCGCCAGCTTTTCCCGCAGATGATGCAGCATCGCCGCTTCCTCGGCGGGGTTGCGGATGAACATCTGCTCCACGACAAAGCCATCCGGCTCATAAAAGCCGATCCCGACCATAAACGGGACGTTGCCCGCCCCGACGCCGAGGCCCGTCGTTTCCGTATCCAGGAACAACAGTCTGTCATGCCTCGCGCATACGGCCGGTGCCGGATCAGCAGAAACAGAGGAGCTTCGCCGCGAGGTTCCGCTTCGGCCTCCTTTGGTTTTGGACGCGGAAGCTCCCAGCGCAGCGAGCGGCTCCGCCTCGCCGATTAGATCGCCGAGACAATAGGTACCGTGACGGTAATCGAAAGGATATACGATTCTGCGGATGACGAAATGTCCCCGCTCATTATGATGAGCCTTCGCTCCCAACCGGTCCCAAGACCTACCAAGCTGGCCGGCTTCGCCTGCAGTATCGGTGCTGACCATGCTTCCGGCACCGGATACACCCGCTTCGGCCAAAACGCCTGCGCCCACTCGGACTGACGAATCACCGGCAAGCTTATCCGCCTCCGGAACGGCCGGCTTCTTGGAAGCCTCATTGCTTTTCGTTAGCCGGGAAAGCTTGTCTTTCAGTGAGCTCATGGGCTTCAGCCCCTTTCCCTCATCGCGGCGAGCAGCTTCACGGCCAGCGACCTGCCGGTCAGCCCAACCTCCTGATATCGGTCATAGATAGTCCGTAAACGGAATTTTTTGAACCTCTCATGACTAAAATCACGAGATTCTTGGGTAGTCCCTTCTAACGAAGAGAAGTTCACCAAGCTAACCCTGTCGTTCCGACAGTTCGTGTAAGGATTACACAGC
>NZ_JACXJA010000037.1 GCF_014705615.1 Paenibacillus oceani | reverse complement strand
TCCGCTCCCGACCCGACTCTCGATTCTATGACTCTAGCATACACCAAAATTCGCCATTTTCAGAGTCGTAGGGGTGCGGAATGTGAGTTACAATGAAAAAGCGTCCGGCAAAGGCGTCCGGACGGTCATTTGACGTGCAAACCCAGGCGTTGGTGCGTGAGAGGGAAGGAGTGCCTTAGCTACAGCCGCCCGCCCTCAATCGGGTTGTCTAGCAAAACAACCGCCGCAGCATCAATGCCGCGGCGGTTGTTTTTGGGCTCAATCGGTTCAACAGAACCGACGCAGGTCGGTCGTTAAACCGAAATCACCTTTGTCTGCATGTTCAATTCCATCACGCTCCCTTCTTGCAGGATACTTTTAGTATACTGGACGATGTCGTTTCCCGCTATGGACCGTTTCGTTATAACGATTTTAGACCAACTCTGGGCGGGCGGATGGAATCATTACTTGCGCGTTGCTTTCATGAGTAAACGCTTACTTTTTCGATGCCTTGATCGTCTCTATGTCTTTATCCGCTTCTTCTGCCGCTTTCCTCAGCAGTGTATTGATATCATCATTTCCGGTTCCTGTGATCAATTGGTTCATGTGGGTCACCCATTTTGTTTTTGCTTGAGCATCATAAGTTGTCATCGCCATAGGTTCGGCCAGCTTCTCCGGAAGCCGCGCTTTAATATTTTTACCCTTCAAGTGCTCCACTTCTTGCCCGAAAGCGTTGCGTACGGCTTGACTCTTATGAACAGGCACGTCTCCGCGCTTCGCCAGCTTCAACTGGAACTCTTCCGACGTTAAGAAGGCGATCGCTTCAAACGCTTCATCTTTATGCTTGCTCATCGAAGTAATGTCGAAATAGGTCGGATAAGGTTGCGAGCCAACACCGGGAAGCTCTTTAAATTCCGGGAGCTTGACCATGTCCCAATTTTTTATGGCATCCTTTTTATCGGGGATAGCAAGGTGAGCCATCATAGCTACTGTCAAGTCTTTTCGGAATGCATCCACCTGCGCTAGTAGGACGCCAGTCTTGGAATCGACCTCATTTCCTGGTATTTTATAGAAACGAGAGAGATTATCCGCGATTTTTTTCCAGTTTTCATTCGTCGCAAACAAAGACTTATCCGTTTTAGGATCCACATAACCTGCGGAGAACTGGTTCGTCTGAGCGATGTGTTCCACCGAGGCTACCAATCCGCGATAATTTACGCCACCTTCGGTCCTTGTCATCCTCTTGGCTAATTCGTAGGTGTCGTCCCATGTCATTCCGTCTTTCGGATAGCTGACACCGAATTTGTCGAACAAATCTTTATTATAGGAAAGTACACTAACTGTATTCGTAACCGGCAGTCCGTACATTCCGCCATTTGCGATTTTTTTCATAAGCTCAACCGTTGAAGGCTCTAATTGGTTTAAATCATAATTGTTCTTTTTGATCAGCTCGGTCATATCGTACTGCATGTTATTGGCAATCAGATGCGCATGAATATGTCCGACTGATGAAAACAATACGTCAATAGTCGTTCCGCTTGCAATCAAATCGGTCGTCTTCGCGCTTGGAATAAATTTAATATTCATGTGGGGGAATTTTGTTTTTATCGCGTCCCCATACTGTTCCATAAACATGGCTTCCGTCCAACCGCTTGAGGTTTGGAAGAAGACTAGATCGACCGGCTCTTTCTTTTTCACTTCCGGGACTTTGCCGCTATCAGTCGTCCCAACAGCCGTCCCTGCAGTCGTACTCCCTCCGGTGTTGGCGCCCGAGCAAGCTGACGCTACTGCGGCGAGCAGTCCGAATATTGCAGCGTTTTTGGCGAACTTTGCTAATTTAACACCTGTGCGCCTATTGTCGTTTTTTGTTGCGCGACTCTCCGCAAGTTCGATTGTAGTTCTCTTGTTACCCATTCTCGACGCCTCCCTTTTTGTTTGAGCGCATATGTTGGAGTTGTAAGCGCTCTATCCATAAATCGATTATAACCCTACAACCTGAGAATATCATAAATGCGGTATATCAAAGTTGCAATTTCTTATGGTAAAATGCTAATAAAATACGTCGAATGTTATCGGAGGAATTATGTTGATTTTTGAACATTGCCCGTTTCTGATTGACGCCCCGGTTAAGCTCGATATGTTTTTTGACAACTCCCGGTATTTCAAGCAGCTATTTCATTTCCATCCCGGTATTGAAATGATATTTGTACATGAAGGTTCCGGTCAGCTCATTCTGGAGCAGAGCATATTTGAAGTGAAGCCCGGTACATTGATTTTCCTCAAACCGTACCAGCCGCATTATTTGCAAATGCAGATCGGCCCCGGAAAACCTTATATCCGATCGCTGATGAAGTATGAGCATAACTATCTCTCGGAGAATTTGAAAGCGTTTCCGCAGCTGCGCGAATTTCATGACTACATTTGCAGCGATACATCGACCTCCCAAGTGCAATATGTGCCGGATTGGAAAAACTTCGAGCAGTTTCTCCGGGAAAATTACGAACGGCTGCAGCGGTATCCTTTCTATAACCAGATGGAGGGCAATGCGCTGTTTCTCGTTAACGTATTTCACTACTTGTATCCGTTATGGAAAACAGGAATGGTATCGAAGCAGAAAAAACAGGCCGCCGAACCGACTGTAGCGAAAATGATCCGGTGGATTAACGAAAATTATGAGCAGGAATTTCAGCTTGAAGCGTTAGCCCAGGCGGTGCATATCTCTCCAAATTATGCGTCCTATATATTCCGCCAGACGACGGGCAAGACGATTATGGAGTTTTTGACGGACCGGCGTATCAAACAAGCGTGCATTCTGCTGAAAACAACGGCCGCATCGGTGCAGGAAATCGGTGAAAAATCGGGCTGGGTGAACTTTAACTATTTTTGCAGCATATTCAAAAAACGGTTGGGCATGACGCCGAAACAATACCGTCATCATTAACGGCTTGATCCAGCAAAGGATATATGTTTTGCCCGTAGTCAAGGACAAGAACATATATCCTTCGAAATGAAAGAAACGTCCGATCATTCCAGGTTTACTGCTTTATTCAATCTAAAGAGCTGCCGTCTCCAAAAGCGTTACGAATACACCGATCGAACAACAGTCTTTCAAATTCCAGTTTGTTTTTGGAAGCTTTTGTTTCTACGATCGCACCCGCTTCTAGCAGATAGTCCCGTAATAAGGTGCGAAATGTGCTCGTGTCCTCCTCGTGGTCTCCGCTCCATTCTGATGCATCGAAGCATATTGTAGTTATGAATTTTTTTTTTGCTTTATAAAAGAGCGGCTGGTATATACCCGATTTATCATAATACGTCGAAACATCTCCGTTGAAACATAAGCATACATCCATTTCCTGCAAGCAGGAAAACACGGTATCCTGCATAGAAACTTTTATGCGTTGTCGTATGTCGCGCACCGATTGGACGACGGCGGGCGTGACCCTATCGGCACCGCCATAAATCGTTCGTATCGTGAACTCCAACTCGCGTCCCCTCCGTTATGTACGATTATTCGTGCCGGACGAGTACCGGGTTCATCCGGTCCTGCCCCATTAACCAAATATTATCATAGATGACTATCGTCTGCTATTGCGCATAACTGCCCATGCCAAGCAGTTCCTTATCCTTGAAGGTATCCAAAATGTAATAAATGCAAAAACCGCATCCGCTGCGAATACAGGGGAGATGCGGTTCTCTGAGAAGTTTTTCGGTTTATGCTTATTTGCCTGTTTTGGCTATTTCCTCTTCGATTGCTTTGTTGATCGTTTCTTCCGCATAACGCAGCGCCGTATTGACGTCCTTATGGCCTTGAATGACGGCATCGAACTCCTTGCTGAGCAAGTTCGCGCCATTGGTAGCCAGCTCGGGCGCCTGCGGACTCGGGGCGACCTTGTTGTGGAAGGCGGCGCTCGTGTTTTTACCCTTTAGCAGCTCCAGCTCGGCGCCGAACGCTTTGGCGATCGTTTCATTTTGCAAGCTTGTCGTCTTGCCGGACTTGCTGTTGGCCAGCTCAACCTCGTCGGACAGCACGTGCAGCAGCACCTGGAATGCCTGTTCCTTCGACTTGCTCGTGTTGGATATGAACCAGGCTCTCGGCTCCACCTGCAGCCCCGTCTTTTGCTGCGCGGATGAGACCGGAACGGACACCATGTCCCACTCGATATCATTCATACCCGCTCGGGTATATGCGGAAAGCGGTGAAATAACAGCCGCTATGTTTTTGTCCGTATAAAAGGCCGTCAGCTCCGCTGCGCCGTCGCCCGGCTTGTAACCGGTCAGCATGCCGTTCACTTCGTAGAAGCGCTTGGCATTATCGAATATAGTTTTCCAAGGCGCCGTATTGACAGCCGCCCGTCCGGTTTTGGCGTCGATGATCGGCAGCGACGCCGCGTTGTTGGTCAGCATGGTGCGAAAAAACATCGTGACGCCCCGGTACTGAATCCCGTCCTGAAAATTGGTCATCTTGCGGCTCATCTCGTATGCTTCATCCCACGTCATGCCGTTTTTGGGGTACGGAACGCCGAACTTGTCGTAAATGTCTTTGTTGTAAAACATAACGTGCGGGTTGGTGCTTTCGGGCAGGCCGAATAGCTTTCCGTCGCCCGATACGTCGCGGAACGTCTGAAGCAGTCCCGGTTCGAATCGGTTCAGATCGACCTTGTGCTTGGCGATCAGCTCGGTCAAGTCATATTGCAAGCCGTTAGGCAGCAAATTCTTTTGCATTTCAGGCAGGGCGAACAGAAAAATGTCCGGAACGTTTTGGGTAGCGATCATATCCGGCACAGTCATACTGCCGGGCTTGACATAGTTCAGCTTGTAGTTCGGGAACTTGCTGCGGACATAACGCTCGACTCTCGACTTGAAGATGTCCTCGGTAAATGAGGAACTGCTCGCGTAGATCGTCAGCTCCGCCGTTTCATTATAATCGACTGCCGCTGAAGCCGCTTGGTCGGAGGGCGCGGCCTTCGGCTTGCTGCCGCCGCTCTCTCCCCCGCTGCAACCGGATACCATTGCTACGACTGCAACAGCAGGTCCCACAAGCTTCCAATTCATTTTTCGCATCATGGCTCGGAACTCCCCCATCGGTTCAATCTGTCCATTCCTGTATAACTGCTCATTCCCGGTTCGCCTTGTCCGGCTTTCGGCTAGGGTATCAGCTTCCTGTTAAGCTGCATCTTACCTAGAGCTAGAGCGTGCCAGCAAATCCACAATCGCCTTCATCCTTTGCGGTATGCCTTCGGGGCAAGCCCCGTGTACTGCGCAAACACTCTGGAAAAATACAACGGGTCCGTATAGCCGACCTCGGCGGCAATCTCGCCGATGCTTTTGCGGCTGTCGCGAAGCAGCTCCTTTGCCTTGTCCATACGGATTTTGATCAAATATTGCACCGGCGACCAGCCGGTATACTTTTTGAACAGCAGCGACAAATAGCTTTGCGATAACGAGACGTAATCGGCCATCGCTTTGCGGTCCAGCTTCTCGGGATACCTCTCGTTAATGTAGCCGATCACTTTATTGACCAGCGCAAGCGCCGCTTCCTCGTCGCCTTTGGAACGGATTTGCTGGTTGAGCAGTTCGGACAGGAGGTTTTTGAAAGCCAGATTCACCTTCCATTCGTAACCGACCTTTTTGCTGTTCCAGCTGGTATGCATGTGCTGCAAAATGACGGTGGCTGCATTGGCGTGACGAAGCTTCGAGAACGGCTGGAGCGGCAGCTTATGCCCGCTATTCCCCGCTTGCAGCGATGGGCGGTTCCACCCTTCCCAGCGGACGAGCGCATAGTGAAACATAACCGAGTAAAATTGAAGCGGGTCTTGCCTGGAGCTTATAAAATGAATGTCGTTGCCGGGAGACGAATAAACGGCCATGCCCGGCTGCAACGCCGTTTCCTCGCTGTTGTACACCAGACGGCCGGAACCGCCGCAAACGATCGACAATTTATGGATTTTGCAAAATTCCCCGAACGCGTAATTCATTTCTTCCCAAAACGGGGTTTCCCGTTTCGTAATTAACCACACCTGAGAATGAAGCTGGTTCCAAAAGTCGTACTGATGCTGCATCGTGTCCCGCCTCCGCAATTAGGCTGCTGCGGCTGTCTGCCGCTTGCCGTTGACTTACGCGCTCGGGTATTCCCGCGCTTCCGGCCGCCTTGCGTACATTTTACCACGAGGCGAGCTGGTCGCATGTGAGCCGCTGCAACTGCGCGGTTGCGTGGTGAGGCAGCTTGTACTCTGGTACGCTGTTCAAGTAAAACCGCGCCTGAAACGACTCGTCCAGCACCTCGCGCCGAACGAAGGCGGCAATGCGCTCTCGGACGGAAGCGTGCCGGCCGCCGATACGCAGCAGCGCCAGCAGCGCGTACGATACATACTGAAACCGGTAATCGTCGGCGCTCACGATAAACTTGTTGCGAATCCAGCTCTCCTCCGGCTCCCGGCTGCCAGGCTCCGCAACGATCCGTTCCAGCTCGGGCACGATCTCCGCGTCCCCGAGCTTGCCCAGCAAATAAATGGCCGCATGCGCCCGGAACTGGCTGTACATATGGCTCGTGCCGGACAGAAACGCGTCGCGCTCCAGCACCATTTCGCGCAGCACCGGGATCGCTCCCGCATCGCCGAGCAGTGCCAGCGCCAACGCGCTGTGCTTGCGCAGATGGCCGTCCTGCTTTTGCACACACCATTCGCGCAGCGGTCCGATCATCGAGCCGCCAAGTCGCCTTGCCGACCAGATCGCGATGCCCGGATTCTCGGAGCCAAGCCCGCTGCGGATCGCGTCTTGTCCGGTCATCCATTCAACCGTATCCGGCGCTTCTGACGCACAGCCGGTCTCCTCCAGCAACCGGCGCAGCTCGGCATAGGGCACTTCACGGACGGACGTGTGGTCGCGCACAGCCAGATAAGCGGCCTTGGCGGCGATCTCGCCGCACTTCTGCATATCCCGCTTCATCCGGACGCAGGAGGCGAGATCGTGATCGACCGCCAGACTGCGTCCCGCCACCAGCAAATTAGTCGTTCCTCGCGGGATCAGCGCCGCCAACGGAACCGGTACGGCGATCCGCAGGCTCCACAATCCGCTGACGACCGACCATTCCTGCTGCAGGTCGCTTTCCAGCGCCATATCCTTGGCATGGTTGTCGAGATTGGCATAGGCGTAAAACAGCGGTTCTTCGGTCCATTCGCCCCGGACAAACCGTTCGAAGGAAAGCGTTGGATCACCGTTAATGAGCCGTCCTTCACGAATGCCCAGCTGCGGCGCGACTTTGAGCAGCCTGTCGCTTTCGCTGTAGGTGTGCTTCAAATGCGTCGGCAGCGTCGCGGAAGCGAGCAGCGCCTCCGTCAATTCGGCGGCGTCGGTATGATCGACATATCCCGAGTCCGTATAAAACGATTTGACCCTCCCGTTGCGTAGCAGAGAGACGACATTGGAATAAGCGTGCGTCGTCCCGTCGCTGCCGCGGCCGAAGCGGGCCGTGCACCCGGCCATAACGGCAATCTCTGCGTCTCCGGAGCAGTCGATCATGATGCGGCAGCCTGCTTCCTGTACGCCGTCGGGGCCGATCCACCGGACGCCGGCAATCGTCCCACCTTCCATGTAGAGGCCGATCGGCGTACATTCGTAGCCGATCGTGACGCCGGCTTGAAGCGCCGCTTCCTCCAGCGCCAGCTTCTTCGCTTCGACGCCGGCCCCGTCGGTGAAGCAGCCTTCCTTCTCGAGCTGTGCCGCCCGCTCATCCAACTGCTCGTACAAGCCGCCTTTGTCGCCGAAATAGTAATACGCGACATGACCGTTGGTGCCTGTGCCACCCATGCTCGTCTGCCGCTCGATGCCGAGCGTGGACAGTCCCGAACGCGCGGCTTCGATGGCGGCTACTGATCCGGCCGTACCCAGACCTACTACGATCGCGTCAAACGTCCGATCGAATCGCGGTTGGTCGACCGCGGTCGCCACGCTTTGCTTGTTGATCCATTGCAGCAGTTTCATAGGTCTCCTCCTTCCTTCCTCGCCGCCAGTACGCCTTCCTCCAGCGCTTCCAGCAAATTCTCATACACGCATGACGGCAGCCGGGTCCAATTCGGACGGATGACCGCCGGCCCTTTGCCAACGCGCTGTTCGAACGTATCTGCGATGGTGGCGATCGTCCATGGCTGCCAGGCTGCGGGACGACCGAGCCACGCCGCATACAGCTTCCGTCTGGCTGTCGGCCAGTCATCATGCGACGCAAGCTCCAGGCTTGCGATCGCCTCGGACGCGAAGGGTCCGCGGCAAACCGACAAACGTTCGTCGTACGATTCCGGCAGCGGAACCGACGCGTCCGCTTCCAGATTCGTACGGTGCAGCAGCGCATTGATCCGTTTGTGGACGATTGCGGTCTCCTTCTCAGCCGTCAACGGCAAGCCGCCTGACGACGTATCGACGATACGCCCGGCTACAAGCGTCTCCATTCCGGATGCATGAGCCAATGTCACTTCATAGCCGTCCGGATGCGGAGCGATTCGCACAATTTGCGTCATCAGCAGCAGTTGAAGCCGTTGTTCCCGAATCCAGCGGCAGACGATCGGCAGCACAGCAGGAACATGCAGCCGGCGATCTGCGGTCAGCACTCCCCTGCGTTCCAGTTCCTCCAGCAAGCGCCCGCCGGCCTCTGTCCGGGCTGTACGCGGCCACTGCTCACCCGGGCGATAACTGCTAATAAATTCATGGCCGGGCTGTGAGAACGGCTCGACGACCAGTGCCTCTGGTCCCGACTCGCTCGAGTATCCCAGTCCGGCAAACGTCGCGCCGACAATAAGCAGCGGGATGTGTTTCAATGGTAACGGCCCCCTTTCCAAACGACGAATCGTTTGCCCTAACTATACGGAAGGCGCCCGGAATTGAAAATGAAGAAAGCAATCGAAAACATGGAGATTCGTCTTCTTTACCGAAACTACACAATCACCCCCGGTATTGGACTGTTGGATTGCGGCTGCGGCGGCAGATGAAAAAAGCGCCCTTGGCGACATCCACCACAAGGCGCTTCATCAGAATACCATCAACTTAAAGTCGGGAAACGGTGGATACTCCGTACCCGAATTCGAACTGGAATTACCAAAAAACTGGGCTCTTTGTACACGTTCAAACAAGCATCATGATCTATCCGAAGCTGCTATGGAACGTGTAGCCGCTCGCCTTGGCCAACTGCTGGACTTCTTCGACTTCTTCCTCCCGAAAGACGATAAGCACATAACTGTCGCTATTGATGTCCAAGCTGCCTAATACGATGCCGTGAGATCGAAGCGATTCATGCAATTTACACAAATAGTCATAGGTATGACCACCCGATCGGACTGCCTGTTCCAATTGCCGATCTGCCGACGGCAGATGCCATCCTCTGCGATCCAGCAGCGAATGGACGGCGAACAGGATGTCCTCTGCGTCCGCTTTCCAATCGATTTCCCATACTAATCCTTGCTCGTCCAATGCTTCAACAAGTGCGATCCAGGCCAGTTCCGGTATCGGTTCCTCGATTCCCCGGTTCGCCAACCGGTCTGCCCACTGCTCCACGTACAACTCCGGATGCTCCAGGGCCAGAACGACTTCGCTCACGACAATTTCGCTGTCCGCCGAAAGTTGTGCGCTTAAAGTGATTAGCGCAGTCCGTTTGACGATCGACGACTCCTGATCCACCGTTTCAACATCTGCATTGGTTTCTGTTTTACGTGATCTGCACCACCATCGGAGCCAGCCCATCTCATATCCCCCTTCGATTGCGGTGCATCAATAATATCTATGGCTCTCAACGTTCTCGACTCTACTAGGTTATTTCGGAAGCTATTACTAGTCATTATACTGGGAGTATAGCTCAAGCATATCATCAGCACAGCCGGCTATAATCGTATTTGCTTGTTCAGCATGTTGTACGGCCTCAGCGTAAAGTTGCAGATTGAAACTAACGGAAGCCATTATTAAATGCCAATCAGCGTCCGAAGTTCCCTTATCCGCGACCGTTTGCAGCAGCACATATGCTTGTTCGAATGGGTCGGTCTGGTCAGAATAATCTTGCAGATAATTCAGTGCCCGTGCATATACCAAAATCATTTCATAGGACCATTGTTCCTGGGGGCTCTGCTGCAGAAGTGATTTGATTTCGATATAATTTTCTGAAAGCTTCATTACATCCAGCTCTGCCTCTAGTTCGTATATATACTGCATGTCAATCATTCAACTGCACCTCCGGCTATGTGTGTCCGTTTACCACTTGATTACTCTTCAATCCGATCGTACCAATCCTGACTAACAGTGATTTTACGACCATCTGGATCGTATACATCAAAATACCGTCCACATCCTGGATTATCGTATCTATCGCTCACAGGGACATTTTCTTCTTTTAGTTTCTGATTAAATCCTTCAATGTCTATCGTACCAATTTCAAACCAATGCATCGATACGTCATTCGGCTTATCTTCAGCATTTCCTAATGGGTGCATCCAAATTTTGGTGCTATTAGTTATGCGTACTTCCCTCGAACCTGTCTTCGAAAATCCCAACCGATCAACATAATATTCAAATGACAATTTGATAATACGCATTCCAAACGCTCGCTCATTATTGGTTGGTGTTGAGTCTTCCAAATGTAATCCATCCTTTCTAAGCTCCTGATTAATATTACCTCGAATTACTTTTAAGGCTTTCGTAGGTTTGTAGTCTTCAAAATTACGTGTGTTTTGAAAGTTTGGATTCAGGGTGTTTTCTGCGATTGTATAGCCCTCCTTCCCCGCCGACGAAAGAGGCTGCGATACAGCCAGTCTCCTCCCCCGCTTGCGGTCCAGCACCCCGGAGGCACATCGAATACGCTCATCATGTCCTGCACATTCGAAACGCCAAACTCCGGATCAGAGTCGTCGAAATGATTATGTATTTTGACGTACCGGGCCGTCTCTGAGAAATTGTACAGAACGATTACCGGGCCAAGCTTCAGGAAATCCCAATCCGTCACTTTGGAATAGCTGCTGTTATCCTGGCTGATGTACAGAGACAAATCGCTCTTCTCCAATCGGCTGGCCCGTTCGACGCGCGAAGCTCAATCGTATTGAACGCCGTGACGCTCCCCAAATCCGTCCCGATGCTGTTTAAGCCGCTGTCGAGCGCAAAAGCGCTGCTCGCGCCGAACGACGTTAACGCCCCGGTTTGCGGGTTCACATCGCCGTTAACGACTCCGGCACCCCCGGCCAGTTGTCCCGAAACGGAGACCGTCCGTTCAGGCAAGGGCATCGCACTGGCAACTGTCACGAAGGTAAGCGCTTCCAAACAAAAACGACGACCGCGCAAAACAAAACCCTCAAACCCATCATCAAACATTTCATCGGTTACCTCCCTGTAATTATGGGCCGACCTATCGCGCTATGCGAAGGGCCGGCCGCTTGCTATAACCGACAAGCTTACATGGCGGCAAGATCTCTCAGGATCATCCCCGCTCCGACACCACCCAAACCTCCGTCACCCGCGGGCTGTTGCCGCCGTTGACGGCGCCAAGCGCCAAACGGTACTGCACCCAGCGGCCGGCTTGCCGCACACCGGCTGCAGACTGGCCATTCTCGAACCATGCCTCCGCGGCGACTCCCGGACCTTGCCACGCGGCTTGCTCCAGTTCCTCGCGGCTGGCCGCGAATCGGAGCTGCGCCTTCACCCACGTTTTCGGCTGAAGCTCCGCTTCCCAGCCGATGCGGGCGGCCCGCTCTCCCTCGGGAAGCTCGTGCACGCTCGATATATAAAACTCCTCCGGTCCGCGGTCGACGATATTGCCCGGATCTACGGACATCATGCCGTGCGGCCCCATAGTCGGCAGCTTCGTCGTCCGCTTCGGCGAGAAACCTTCCGGACCGTTCCACATGACATAGGAGTATCCGACATGATCGCCGTACGTTTTATGATTCGCGATCGCGAGATCGGTCCAGCCGTCCTCGTCAAAATCGATCGCCATCGCGCCGCACGACGAATGAGCGGGCAGCTGCAGCCGATTTTCGGCCGAGTAGCGGCCTCCTGGCTGCCCCCAATACAAGTATGCGTCGATATCGCGTTCCCGGCCGCTGTTGTAGGAGGTGGCAAAAATATCGAGAATACCGTCCCGGTTGAAATCCGCAATAGTCAGCGCATTCGCGGTATGGGCCGGAAGTTGGGCGCGGCGTTCCTCGCGATACCCTTCGGGTCCGCCCCAATAAATGTAAATATACGATTCGTACTTCGCGTTTTTGCCCATGACCAGATGACCGCCGACGATCAGATCGAGCCAGCCGTTGCCGGTCAGATCGGCCGCCTGTGCACAAATGCCGCCATCGCAGTTGAGACGGGTCGAACGCTCCATCGAATAACCATCAGGCCCGCCCCAAAGAATATAGCTGCAGCCGAATATTTGCGACACGAACAAATCCAGCCAGCCGTCGTTATTGAAATCCGCTGACAGCATCCATCTGGGCTCCCGATAAGCGAGGCCGACAGGGTCCCCGTACGAATGCAGCGCTTTAACCGGAATGTACTCCTTCATATTCGGGTCCATCAAAATGCGCTGCGGATTCGCCGTATCAAAGCCGTCCGGTCCGCCTTTGAAGATGAGCAACTCCGGGTTGCTGACGCCGACGATCGCCAGGTCCAAATAACCGCTGTGTCGGAAGTCGCCGACCGCGCTGCCGTGCGCGCGCAGCGTAGGAAGACTCTGTTTATGGTCCGGATCGAAGCCGTCCGGCCCGCCCCAATAAAGGAACGATCCCGGATCGAGATGCGGGGCGTTCTCCGCACAGTTGGCGATAAACACATCGCCCCAGCCGTTATCGTTGAAGTCGCAGCAGATCGAATCGACGGCCGCCCAGCCCGGAAATTCGATGCGGCGGCTTTCATCGAAGCCGTTAGGGCCGCCGAGATAGGCGTAAGCCGACACATCCCCTCTCACCCGTCCCGACACATGGTTGATAAAAATGATCTGCGGAAGCTCGGCGTCCGAAGTCCGTCCGATCAGTGCCGTCGCGGCGTCATGCGTAACCAGCCGAATCGGGTCGGCGAGTCGGGCCGCTTCATTGCACTCAAGGGGCTGATGAACTTGATAAATCAGCGACTCCGTCGTATTCATCACATTCGTCCGGCCTTGACAGAGGACAATCTCCGGCATGCCGTCGCCGTCCAGATCGCCGATGCTGACATCGCGCGCGCTGATCGTCGGCAAGGCCGTCCGTCTGTCATCCCCGAAGCCTGCCGCGCCACCCCAATAAATCCAGGACAACTCACTCGCATCCCGATCGGCACAGACGGCGAGTACGATTTCTTCATAGCCGTCGCCGTTCAAATCCGCCGCTCCTGCGGAAACAACATTGCGGCATCCGATCACAAGCGGCTCGGCGATCGTCCGGTCGCTGCCGCAAGGATAAAACGCCGCCGCATCGTTCTCCTGTCGGAACATGAACGGGTTCCCGCCAAGCTCGACGATTTTCGGCGTCCAGCCTTCTACGAAAGTCATCCAGCCTGCAGTCGTGCTTGCCAACTGCCGGGAGCCAGGGTCGTCCCCGCCAATCAATGTGCTGGCCGGCAGTTGCAGCCCTGCGGGGCCTCCCCACAGCACAAGCGGCGGCTGCCCCTTCGTCCGCACATATAGATCGGCGAAGCCGTCGCGGTCTATATCGCCAGCGGTCATATGCGTCACTTCCATGTCCAGCGTCACGCAGTCCGTATGGCGGAAGCCGTCAGCCGTCTGATGGTAGACGACGACCTTTCCGTTGCTTGCAAAAGCGATATCCGGCAAGCCGTCCCCGTTAAAGTCACCGATTGCAACCGCGCGGCAATTCGGAACGGGCAGCTCCGTTTTGTAACGTTCGGTTAGACCTTCCGGCGAGCCGTAATAGACGTACGCCGTCACATCGGCATGTGTGCCGTTGTGCTGGTTGGCGATGACAAGATCCTCATAGCCGTCGCCGTTCAAATCGCCGAGCGCTCCATAATAGGAACCGGCCGAAGGCAATTCGAGCCGCTCCTCCTGACGGAACGGATGAGGATATACATAAACCGGGGGCCGCTCACCCATATCCTGACTGTTCACGAACAAAACGTCCGCATACCCGTCCCGGTCGATATCGAAACGAAAAATGCGCTGCAGTACGCCTTTGCGGGACACATACAAATTTTGCCCGCCATTGCCGAAGGTTCCGTCCGCAAAATCCTCAAAGCCCCGTTCTCTCCAAACGCTCCCCATGTCTTTCCCTCCATCAGCTAATCCGTTGTACCGGCAACTTAGATACTGCCACACAATATATTCGCGGCGACCTTCCGCCTCTTAGCCATCCTGTGTTCGCAGCCGGTGTTACCGCCACTGATCATTTTCCAGGATCGGAACTCGTACAGCTTAACATCGTTGACGACGACCGGCTTCAGCGGACGATGTGTTAATCAGGTGTGTTAATCAGGTGTGATAATTAGACGTTTGATCGTATGTGTAGATCGCTCGTCTCTCTGTTGCCGCGCACCTTTAACCCCACGAATGATGACGCTTTCATTTCCCGGATTGCACTTCGACAACCTTTCGGAAATATCGGACAGTCCCAAAACCTCCTCTCTCAACAAGTGATATGGTCTTACCATACTATTAAAAATAGTATACTTGCCATTTTTATAAGTCAATCCCCTTATGCTTTCATCAGTTTCATCAACTATACGTGGAGTCCGTTGCAGGCTGAGCCCGACGGCACCAAAACGGTGAAACCGCCGCGTCCCAACAAAATAGAAGTCTTTTCCATCTTCTATTTATGGTCTTTTCGCCAAACGGCGACAGTTAGAGGCGGTTTGTACCCCTTATTTCAACCAACTCATTGCCTCTGCACCCTTATCGCGGATATTAGCAGCTTCAAACCGCTCTTGTTCTATGTTCATACCGGTTTTCGGACAATATAAAGCGTACAATCCGCTCTTATTCGCATTTCCTCCTCTTCCCCCCTTTGAAGCTGGGCTGAAAGCCCGCACGGCCACCCGCCCACACCCCACCATAAACGCTTGCGGCACTTGCTGGCTCGACAAGGAAAGGGCCCCTTTGTTTCCTTTAGCGCGGGGAATGACATAGACATCCTGACGATCCATAAACTAAAACAGATCGCACATAGGCGACCTGTTCCTCGATGGTTCTACTTATTTGATTACCTCAACGATCATAACGTCGCTCGATGTGGCTCCTGCCGCATTCACGAGCTCGCCGCGGTACTCGTAGCGGCCGACCGGCTTGCCGTTCAATGCGACTGTCGTTTTTTGCGCATTGGGAGAAGAGGCGGTCAACGTCTGCGACTCGATCAGCTGTCCGTTTTCATACAAACGGTATTCGGCGGCGTTCGTCCCCCACCACAGGTTCATCGCGACGGTATAAGCTCCGTCTCCGTCCCAATTGTCATGTGACATGGCGGGCTTGCCGGGAGCGGCATCGGTAATGTGAACGACATGCGGTTGACACGTCGTCGTGCCGTAGGCATTAAGGAGCTCGCAAGTATAGGTATACGCCCCATTCGGTTTGCCGCGAATGTCTATGGCAGCGTTCTGCGCCTGGGGCGAAGCTTCGATCAGCGTCTTCTCTCCGATCAGGGAGCCGTTCTCATACAGTCTAAATGCGGTACCGTTGTTTCCCCACCACATATTCATCGAAACCGTGTAGTTGCCGTCCCGAAGACCGTTCGCTTGACCGGAGTTATCGGATAATACCGGCATGCCGGGCCGGCCGGAGCTGGTTGAGGAACTTACCGTCACGTCAACGTGCCCGGTTTCCAGCGGCACTCCGTCCACGACGATCTGCGCCCGGATTTGGGCTGTCCCCGCTTGATGGGCCGTCAGCTTGCCGTTTTCCACGGAGGCAACCGAAGGGTTGCTGCTGAACCATACCGGATTCCTTCTCTCCAGCTTTTGCACAATTCCCCCCTGCTCCAGCAGTCCGGTAATCGACACTTCCGTCGATTCGCCCGGTGCTAGCGCCGTCTTGGCTATATCCAGCCGGGCTCCAATCGGCGAGACCCGCAAGTCGGGGATCGTAATTTTGATTAGATTCGTATCCTCGGTTATATAGAAATTCCCGAAATCGTCCTGAGCCAGCCAATTCGTTTTGCCCGACTTGCGGATGATCTGCTTTTGCTTGGTCGCCGCATCGATTCTCATAAACTGCCCCGCCTGGGTGACGTACACGTTGCCGTCCTGTCCGGTGAGGAACCGTGCGTCGCGCCACACAGCGCTGCTATAGGAGCGGGTCACCAGATTTTGCCGATGAACGACCTGTCTGGTTGCCGGATCAAAGATGAACAAGTCGCCCTCCACCGAGCCCCAGATCATGCCGTCCGGGCCGACCATCAGCTCGGTGATCCCTTTTTTGCCGGGAACGGGTACCGTTTCGAACACCTTCTGCTTATTCGCCACATCCCAGATGAACAGCTTCGCTTCCGATTCGGTCGGATCGATGCCGAGTCCGCCCCATACGTTCGATCCGCCGTACACGAGACCGTCCTTGTACGTGACGGCCGTCACGCTTTGCTGATGGACTACATTGGCGTACACTTCGCGTTCCTTCGTCTCCAGATCGAAGATGACGAGCGCTCCGCCCAGGAACCCGTACTTCGGCACGGTGCCGATCACGAGCTTCCCTTCGTCCGGCATCACCGTCCCCGTAAGTCCGCGGTCTTGATGGGCGACATCGGATGCGGTGAACAGGAAGGACGGATTCGGATGAATCGGGTCCTGCCGATTCCACGGCAGCGATTGGTCGTATTCGTATACCCTCATGCCGGTATATGTGACGAAGTAAATTTTATCTTTGTAAGCGAATACCCGGTCCGTCTGATTGCCGGGAACCGTCTGTGCGGCGCCGACGGATTGCTTCGAATACTCGAGCCGGGTTCCGTCCACGGGATCGTAAATCGCGTTGCCGCCCACCACGTAACCGCTCGTATGGATGCGTCCGTCATTGCCCTTGAATACGGTCTGAAGGGTGCTCGGTTCCCCGCTGACCGGAATAAGCACGCTGCGCTTTGCTCCGGTGGTCAAGTTGTATTTGAAGATGTTCCCTTCCGTAATGCCGACCAGCGTATCGCCGGGAAATTCCGCGCCGGAGAACTGCGCGAACGTTAGACCGTTGGCATCTGCAGGCGTCCGGATGTCCAGCATGTTGTACTGTTTCGTAGCGAAATCGTAATAGCCGAGCTCCGACGAAACGGTAAAGTACACTTTGCCGCCGTCCGGAGACAAAGGAGAGACGAGTCTGGACGTCACGGGCGCGCTCGTCGTTTCAAACTCGCCTGTCGTCAGATCCATGGCGAGAGTCGCCCCTGGAGATAGTCTCATGAACAGTTTATTTTGGACGACGCTCATATCCCATACGAATTGAGCCGAGCTATACTGGGCGGGTAGTGCAATTTCCGTCTTCGCGCCCGTATCCCGGTCATAACGAATCAGATGGGCATGAGATCCGATTCCGAAGTAATAGTCGTTCCTCGCTTCGTCGTAGGCAACCGAGTATAAGTAGTATTCGTCTGCCGTCGCCCGGCCCAGATTGATCATTTCGCCGGTGGCGGTATTGTATTCGAACGCCTCGTTCCGGTTGTACGATCCCCCGATGAGGATGCCGTCCGGCCCGTTTTTCAAATCGTACACGGCGGAGCCCGGCATTTTTTTCACGAAATGCACCTGATTCTCGCCCGGCACGTATTTGAACAAATTCGTCGGCGTACCCACCATGTAGACGGTTCCATCCGGCGTAACGGTCAAACCTCTTACGTATTCGCCCTTGTAGTAGGTGCCGGAGATCGTATCTTCGATCGGGATTTGGTTTAATACGGTTTCCGCTTCCACATCGATCACGAGCAGCTTGGCCGGCAATCCCGACAACGTGGCATAAGCGATCGTTTTGCCCGTAGAGTCCTGATGGAATACGGCGCGTGAAATATCGACATTATGTACAAACGGTCCTAGATTCGTAAGTTCGTACGGAACCGTCCCTTCATCGACGAGATGGAGTTGAAGATCGTCCACGGTGGTGGAACCCCTCACTGCATTTTGGGTATAAATGAGTACTCTCGCGTAGGCAGCGCCGGTCGGGGCGTCCGCTTCGACGGAAAATTCGGTCCAAACACTCGACGGCGTCAGCGTCACGAATTTGTTGCTAAGGTTGCCGCTCACTACGTCGTCCCCTGTTTGCTTATACGTGCGGACGCCGACGTATACCGTGCCGGTCGTGCCGGTCGCTTGAAATCGAAGCCGTAAACTGTCGCCGGCCGATATTTCGATCGGGTCACTGAATACGACTGCGGCAACCGAGGTCGAATCGTCCGTTACCTTCAAGGCGCTCGATCCTTCGTAACTGACGCCATCGGTCACTTCCATCGATATTCCGGCCGGATTGTTGCCGCGCAAATGCCATCCCGGTACGGGCTGGTTCTCGTCTCCGGGTACCTCGAAGCCCGGGTTGGTCAACAGGTTAGGCGTTTGTGTATCGGCATGTGCGCGAATGGAGCCCATCATCAAAGTTGAAACCAACAGGCAGAGTACGACTGCAAAACTTGCGACGTTCGTGTGCAACTTGCACCTCATCATTCATCCCTCCGATCGAATGGTAGGGGGCGCGGGCTCCGCTCCCCGGTTTGCTGCCTTTATCCTTCGTCCAGGTTCGCTTTCCGATTGTATGCTCCATCCTGATCCGCCGGTTGATCCGGATTTGTTTATTTGCTCTTCTGTTTGGCGACTTCCGCTTTTAGCTTTTCATCCAAATCCCTCAAAGCGGTATTAACGTCCATCTTGCCCATAGCGACATCCACGAACGTTTGACCCAGCAAATTTTGCTGTGTGACTCCGGGCACATCCGTCAAACCGGATTTTCTCTTCTGCGTATAAGGGATCGGCGGATAAACGTTCACCGCTTCCATGTTTTTCTTGCTGTACACCGAATGGCTTTTGCCAAGCGCATTCTGGATGTCCGGATTCGCCAGAGTCGTCGTAATGCCCCGTTTCGAGTCCTCCATCTGGACTTCGTCGGCCAGCATGGCCAGGATCATCTCAAACGCTTCTTCCTTGTGCTTGCTCGTTGCGGATATCGACCAGTATGCCGGGCCCCTTTGCGGCATCAGCTGGGGTGCTCCCTCCATAATCGGATAAGAAACGAGATCCCAATTCAGCTCCGGAGGAAGTACCAAATAGACGCTGTGCTGGTTGGTCATGAGCGCCACGTTTCCTTTGGAGAACGCTTGCCCGTCCAAAGTAGCCGTGCTTTCGATTTTGTTGTTCGGAATTTCGTAAAACCGTTTCAAATTGTTGAACAGCGTCAACCATCGGTCCGGATTCGAGAGCTTATCTGAGCTCGGATCGAGAATCGGCAAGGAATACGGATTGTCCCGAAGCAGATTCGTCGGAGGCGAGCTGAATCCGCGATAAACGACGCCTCCGTCGACACGCGTCATTTTTTTGGCCAACTCGTATACTTCATCCCAGGTCATGCCATTTTTCGGATAAGCCACCCCGAATTTGTCGAATAAGTCCTTGTTGTAATAGAGCGCTTGGGGAAAATACGGAGGCACCGGCAACCCGTACAACGCTCCATCCCGTCCGACGTCGACGATTTCGTCGATAAACACTTTGTTAAACCGCTTCAGATCGTACTTGTGCTTCTTGACGAGCTCGTTCAAATCGTAGCCTAACCCCAAATCGAGATAACCGCTTACAAGCGTCGGCACATCGGTCCGGATGATGTCCGGGATGCTGCCCGAGGCGATCCTATCATTGATCGTCGCTCCTTTGCCTCCCGGCGAGTACTCGACCGTCACGTGCGGGAATTTCAGCTTCAATACTTCCCGGAACCGTTCGTCAAACTCCTCGGTTTTAACCCCGTTCGCGAGAATTTTCATCGTGTACGGTTCTTTCGGTTTTTCCGCCTCCGCCTTACCGCCTTCTCCGCTTGCTGAACCTTGATGATTCGCACCACACGCAGTCGTCGTCAGCAGCACGACCAGCACGGAGGCGAGCCCCAGCCTCGTCGTTTTCATGTCGTCCGTCTCTCCTTACTTCCCCCATAATAGGCCAGCTCTTTATTGACCCCAAACTGACCCTATAAACAGCATAAAGCGTTTTGAAAGCGCAGTCAATCGTTTCGAAAACGTTCGGCCCCGTCTATAAATTGTCTTTTAATCGAGCGGAGGCGCTCCTCCTTCACACCTCGCAAGATGAGGAGAAAACTCCTATTTGCGCATAAAAAAAAGCATTTGGGACTTTTTCCCAAACGCCGCATTCCTGCGAATTTATTCGATTGCCTGGTTGCTGTTCATATCTTGCAGCACTTGCTCCATTCGCCTGCTCATCGTGACGCCGTCCTGCAGCCCGGTTAAAAACAGCTCGAACTCTTTCTGGATCGCCGACAGCTGCTTGGAGGTAAGCGACATATGCTCGAGCAGCCGGTAAGTAGGCATCATGTGGTCAAAAATACGAAAATGCACCGGATGCCGAACGTCCGTCTCTCCGTCCCACTCGGCGGCTTCCCGGTGCGCCGGAATGCTGAGCGTTTTGCTGCGGATCACTACCTGCGCCTCGTACGAACCGAGAAATTCGACAAGCCGTTTTGCAGCTTCCTTGCTCTTTGATTTACGGCTTACGATCGCGCCGATGACGGATAGCAGATTGCCTTTCTCCCTGACGTAGGGAAGCGGGGCGACATCGTAATCCATCTCCGAATGCTTCAACTGGTTAAGCGAAAAGTAAGTCGTCATGATCATGGATACTTTGCCGTCCTTGAACCATTCCACAGCCGCACTGTCGAGTCCGGACAGCATGGTGGGAAACACGTTCGGCTGCTCAACCAGCTCCCGGCATACGCCCAGACATTCTGTCAAAACCTCGTCCGGCAAACGGTAAAAGCCTTCCCGATCCGGGGTGAAGTCGATCCCACTTTGCAGCAAAAAAACCGGCCAGCGGTTGCGCGACAGCAGATGGAAGCAAAAGCCGAATCTCTCATTCTCGATCGCCGCTTTTCCGGCAAGCTCCATCAGCTCGTTCCACGTCCAGTCCCCTTCCGGCTCGGACAAGCCGCGATCCTTCAGATGGCTGCGGTTGTAACCGACGACGAGCGGTGAAAAAATTAATGGCTGCACGAGCAGCTTTCCCTGGTCCGCAAACGGCCCTGTCGTAAACGGGTAATAGCCGGACGTCTGTTCCAGCGGTTGAAGCGGCTCCAGCAAGTCCGCCTTCTGCCTGCTCGAAAATTGCCGGAACGTATGATGGTTAATAATCGCCGCATCCAGCGTGCCGTCCGCCATATGCTGCTTGATATATCCCGCATACTCGTTAGTCGGGATCATTACAGTCTGAACGCGAATGTTCGGATGCCGCTTCTGAAATTGCTCCAGCAAGCCGGTCAATTCCATCTCCCGGTCGGTCGTGTTATAGACGCCGAGCCGGACGGTCGGCTGTTCCCCAGACGGTTGCCCGACTACGATGTTGCCGACCCGCGGAATTTTTCGGATAATTCCTTCTTGGACAAGTTGCTCCAGCCCTTTGCGCACCGAATTGTTGCCGAGCCGAAACCGCTTCTCCAGATCGCTCTCGGAAGGCAAATACGTCCCGACGGCTTGTAGGTTCGCCAGGATTTCGCCCCGAATCGTATTCACCATTTCATCGATCCGCGCCTGCGAATGTTTTCGAATCACTTTTTTTTGCATTGCACAACCTCGCCCACCCGTTAGCCTGGACTCCCCTGTCGTGTCTGGTCAAGAGGATTTGGCCGTTCTTTTCCAACCTATAGTCTAGCACCAACTATCCTTTTCTCGCAACAGCTCCGCTACCCGCATCTGGAACAGAATGCCTTCGGTGAGCAGCTACGCCAATATACTATAGAAGGAGGCTGCAGGTTTGGATGATGAATAAAGGTCCTTGTCCCGGGCTGTGGACAAGAACCTTTATTCAGAAAATAAACGACTGGAATTAACGCGCGTTCTTAAGCGTACTTGTCTTACCGATTTTTCTCCACCAGCATCTTCGTCACCATGTCCAACTGGTGGGACACGCTGATCGGATCGGTGAGCAGGAACAAATCAAAGTTGATATCGTACACCTTGCCATTGCGCACCGCCGCCGTGTTGGCCCATATGTACCTGTTCTTCTCCAGCGCCTCCTCGGCCCCTTTATTGGTCGCGATCAACAAGTGGTCGCCGATATATTCCGGGATAACCTCCGCGGATATTTCCCACACGTCTCCCTGAATCACATCGGAGAGCACCTTGGCCTGCGGCTTGAGACCGAGAAACTTGTAGATGACGTTGCCGCCCATATTCACATCGTCGTACACAAAAAACTGCTTCGCCCGCACGTTCAAGATCGAGAAGGTCTGACCTTGGCCAATGACAGCATTCACTTGCTGCTTCGCTTGCGACACCTTGGTTTCAAATTCCGCCAGCCAGCGCTCGGCCTGCTCCTTCTTGCCCACGATATCGCCAAACATCCGGAGCTCTTCGCCCAAATCTTCACCATGATTCGGAATAACTACAGTCGGCGCGATTTTGCTGAACGCCTCGTACCCGCCGCCGTCACGCCACGCTTCTGTCAAAATGATCAAGTCCGGCTCCAAAGAGGCGAGCTTCTCCAGATTAAGCGGGAATTTACCCAAATCCTCGATTCCCGTAATATCGAAAAAACCGGTTTGGAGCGGGTAGCTTGCGCTGCCGACCGGTTTGACGCCCAATGCCATCAACTGCCCCACTTTCAGATCGGTAAACACTCGCTTCGGATGAACCGGGATTTCGCTCTCGCCGTCGATATGCTTGTACACTCTTGTAGCGGATGAAGGCGTTTCCGGCGTGCCTCCCGACGGTGAGGAATTGGCAGCCGACTGACAGGCGCCCAGCAACAAGGTGACGCCGAGCAGCAGGGTCGTGGCCATGAGTGGCGACTTTGCAAACTGCATGAATGTGTTCTCTCCCTTTTCTAAATGATAATGGTTATCATTATCATTATATAAGGGGCGCACCGGTTCATCCATATCAGATCCGGCACGGTTTAATGGAGAATCCGGTACAATCGGCATTTGCCTCGTCTCGGCAAACTGTCTGCGAAATTGCAAAGGCGAATAACCGGTATGCTTCTTGAACATGCGGCTGAAGTAAAAGGCGTCCGGGTACCCGATTTTGGCGGCGATATCCCTCAAACCCGTTTGTCCGCCCAGCAGCCATTGTTCCGCATGCTTCATCCGAATTTGAATCAGATAATGGATCGGGCTCACTCCGGTCTCGCGTTTGAACAAGCGGGACAGATGCGTAATGCTGCAACTGAACATCGCCGCGAGCTCCTCCATCGTGACAGGCTCCCGGTAATGCTCCTGCAAATAGCGGATCGTCTGCTGCACCAAATCCGGTTCGTCTCCGGACCTCGTCCGCTCCTCCAGCATTCTCACCAGCTCATATATGAATTGATGGAACGTCGCATTCACTCGCAGTCTGTCCATCGGTTGAGACTGCTGCCAATGCCGAAACATATCAGCCAAATGTACCTGCAGCAGCGAAGCCTGGGACAGCGAGCAGTTGTACGATGTCTCGAACGGCTTAGTCTCCGCATACAGATGCTGCAGACTGCGGCTGTGAGGCGGGTTCAGCGAAGCCTTGTACAGGACCAGGTAATAGGCGAACAAATCCCCTTCCGGCGTGAGCGCCAGCCGCGTCCCCTTGCCTCCGTGCAGCAGCTGGTTCCGATTAACTTTATAAAGAGCCGGACCCCAATGCACGGAAGCATAGCCGCTGGCTACGTACAGAAACCCGCTGGCAGGCAGCAAATAGTCCGGGGGCGCTTCCTCGCCTTGAAGGGTGAAATATCGGATATCGATTATGCGAATCGATGCGTGACTCCACAATAACGCGTGTTCATTCCAGTTCATCCCTCGTCCTCCCTACCTCCAAAGTAAAGGAGGACGGAACGAACGTCAAGGAAGCTGCAATTCCCCTCGATGATTTATGTGCACGTTGGTTGGCTCCGGGAACAATTCGACCCCGAAAGTAACCGTAAACCCGTATGTTGCGAACCGATCGCGTTAGGTTTCTTAGCTGAAACGGCCTGCCTACAGGCTGCCTAACCAGATAAGAGTCTCTGGCACCCTCCATTTTCGGCATATGGGGGTGACCGAGACAAATAGAGGCGGTTTGACCCTTTATTTCCGCCACCTGAAGGGGTCTGCATCTCATTCGTCGATATTAACAGCTTCAAGCCGCTCTTATTCCGCGCCCATGCCGGTTTTCGGACAGATTAAAGGCTGCAAACCACTCCTATTCAACTGCTTCCCCAGCTAAATACAGGATATGACAAGAACTCGCGATCGTATCCGTCAACGTTCATGATTTAACTTTAGTGAAATACAGGTTCAGATCGTCATCCGCACAAACCATACTGCCAGGGATAACTGGTTGTTGCTGATACATGAGTCCTCGGCCGTCTGGCACATATCCTCTTTTTGAGTATAAACGCTGTGCACTGCCATAACTTTGATAAAGTCCAACACCAATTCCCACAATACTGTACTTCTCGAATGCAATTGCCTCGACAGCTTCCATTAATGCATTTCCAATTCCAAGCTTTCGAAATGGAGGGATAACATTAAAATCGTTAATCTCCGGTATGCCATTTTCAACAAAGTGAGGATAGTGAGATGTAGTAAGAAGATGCAGGCTTCCAACAAACTGCCTCTGGTAAAAGCCTAGCAACGTTATTTGTTCACCTGTTTCGTTTTGTTCCCAACACCTTAAGATGTAATCCCTGGGTTTTCCAATATGATGTTCGGTGAATACCCGATACACAAGTTCCACGTCTGCTTCCGTCATATGGCGAATTTCAATTGAATTACTCATACTTTCCGCTCCTTCTCATGCACAACTTGCGTTTAAGCTTATTTTACCAGTTGGGCTCATGTTAGGTAGGTCATTTATAACTTAAACGAAATTTTCCTTTCTGATAGTTCAACGGCATCCTGACAAAGTAAAAGCAGTGAGATCTTCACACATTAAACATTTCCTGATATCGAAAGAGATGCTATCATTAGGTAAATTATACTAAAAGAAGTCCGAATCTAGGCATCCCTGAGCCAGCCGTGAATGACGGTTTCGGAAGTTAAGGAGACATATTGATGTGGAAAAAAGCTTTAGTTTTCTCGATGGTTGTCCTGGTCCTGTTCTCTTCTGCCCCTTCAACCAGCTTAGCGCAAGTCCAAAATCCGGTCTGGTTCGAAGATCAAGCACTGGAACTGTTGGTCAGAGAAACGTTGAATGTCCCCTCCGATAGATCCATTACGCGAGGAGATATGGCGAGTCTCACAACATTGGGAAATATGGGGAAAGGCAGTTGGTATGGAATTGAGAGTCTGGTCGGCTTGGAGCATGCAGTTAATCTGAGATCCTTGACTCTAGCCCATAATAAAGTAAAGGATTTGCAACCGTTGCAAGGGTTGTTCTCGTTACAACGTCTCGACCTGAATAACAATATCATTGCAGATATCGGTCCATTGCGAGAGTTGGTTAACCTGAAATCGCTTACCTTGTATTTCAATGAAATCGAGGATATAAGCGCAGTGGCTTCTCTGAAAAAATTGACTCGAATCGAATTAAGTTCCAATCGAATTACAGATATTACGCCCATTGACAGTTTGACCGAACTGGAGTGGTTCAGCGCTCCATTCAATCAGATCGAGTCGATTCCCCATCTCGGCAATTTGAATCGGCTGATCTACCTAGGGTTGCTTCGAAACTCGATCAACGACATAAGCGGGCTTTTATCTTTACCGAGTCTACGCTATTTAACGCTTGGTTCGAATCGGATCACAAATATTCAGCCGATCCAAACGCTTCGCTTGTTGGAGAGTCTCGATCTGAGCGATAATGCTGTCGATGATCCGAGTCCGATCTATTCGCTTAAATCTATCCAGAGCCTTAACGTCTCGAGCTTAGGAATTAAGGACATTTCATTTCTGAGGGGGTACGATTTGCTCACTGAGTTCAAAGCGGCAAACAATGAGATTCGTGACATTTCCCCGCTTGGCCGGCATGTTGGCCTCACTCAAATCGATTTGAGTCAAAATTGGATCGACGACATCTCGGTCTTTTCCAAGCTCTCCCGGTTGGAAACGTTAAAATTGGCCGGCAATCGCATTGAAAACGTGAATAGTCTTAAAGACTTGTCCGTACTGCGATCGTTAAATTTGACCGACAATCGGATTTCGAATGTAGTGCCCATATCTGGGCTAAAAAATCTTTATTGGTTAGATATCGGCGGAAATCCTGTATCGGACTATACGACACTTCGCGGTTTGCGTCAGTTGACTTCGTTGTCTGTGCCGAATGCGGGTTTGAAAGATATCGGTTTTGTATCTGGACTTACCCGACTGAACTCACTTTGGCTCAGCGGCAATCAAATCGAGGATTTAAGCCCGATCCAGGAACTGAAGGGCCTAATGGATTTACATATAACGGATAACCGGATTCAAGATCTGACGCCTGTTGCATCTCTACGGAATTTGCAAAAAGTCTGGGTCGACTATAATCAGATTGCCGATCTTCAGCCGATCCAGTCCTTATCCAAGCTCGCTGTGCTATCCGCCAACAACAACCGGATTACCGATGTTTCGCCGCTGGCCTCCATGCCCGCTCTATGGGAAATCTATCTGACGAGTAATCCGTTATCTGGCGAATCTATCGAAATATTAGAGCAAAAGAAGGCAAACGGCTCCACCGTTTCCTACGGCGAGCGAATCCAAGTGTCGATTAACGGGAATTTGCAAAACTTCTCGCAGGAAGAATCACCTCAAATCATTCAGGATATCGCTTTCGTACCTTTAAGGAAAATTTTCGCTGCTCTGGGTGCCGTGGTTCGATGGGACGAGGAAACGCGATCGATTGTAGCCACCAACGGCCAGACCGAAATCAAACTTTCGATCGACTCCAAGATCGCGTCAGTTAATGGTGCCAAAGTAGAGCTCGAGGAAGCACCCCGAATCGTAAACCATATAACGATCGTTCCTCTACGGTTTGTGACGGAAGCTTTTGGAAGGACCGTGCGCTGGAACGAAGAGAAGCAGCGGATTGAAATCGGCAAGTAAAAGCTAGCTTTTGTGTAAGTTGATCCTCTAAAAATACATACAGCGGAAGTCCAAAGCAAGTCTTGGATTTCCGCTGCCTCTAGATACCACAATTCAGAGCTTTTTGTTGGAAAAAGGGATAGATTAGAACTCTATCGGTGCAAACCCGTTATTTTGCCTTCTCCGAAGCAATTACTTTATTGATCACTTCTTCGACGCTTCTCAGCACCGAGTTCACATCCTTCTCTTCCACAACAGCTTTCTAAAGTTCCTTCATGAACAGGTTCTGGCCGGCGACATTCGTTAATCCCGGCTCTCGGCCAGGCATTCCCGGCAAAGCAGATCCGGTGTGAGGCATAGCCTTGCCGGGCCAGTCGGTCCCACAACGGCATATATCCATGAAAGAGGCTTCCTATTAATTCGGCGTTGTACTGAAAGTGCCGTCGAACACCCGGTTTCCGGCACCAAACTGTGTATCGCTAGCGGTATTTTCGATGCCGATCAGCGTACCGCCGTCAAAGCAATCATTTTGGCTGACCATATTACTCGAACTTGTCGTTTCGGCAATTTTTATCCCTGCATACGGCTTGAATGCGAGATCTCCCTTTCGGCAAATATTGTTGGAGATGACATTGTAATCGCTGTTCGAATACACGCTAATATTATTGTATGCGTTATCATTTCCTTGACTATTTTCTTTGGCATAATTGGCATCGACCAGATTATGATGGCTTCGCGAAATCCCTATGCCATGAATGTTGTTTCTTCTGGCTTGGTTGGATTTAATTAGATTTGCCGAGGAGTTCTCCACCTGTATCCCGGAAGCGTTTTCAATGACGCTGTTGTCTGAGATGATATTGTCCGAGGAATGCGATACATGAATGCCGTGATTTCCGTTTTGCAATACCCGGTTTCCGATTATCGCGCATTCCTTTGTATTTCCTAAATAAATACCATTTTTAACGTTCTGTTCAATCACGTTGTTGGCAACGGTAATATCCGTCACGTTTTTCAAATAAACGCCCGAGATCCCGTTACCCTTGAATGTGCAATTCGATACGATCGTCTTCCGCACGAATGTATTCCCCTCTAAGTTATCCCTTCTCGCAAGCAACAATCCATTGCCGCTGTTATTTTCAAAATAACAATTGGAAATGACGATGTTCTCGGCAATGCTATGATTGTCCGGCTCAATATCGATTCCAGCTTGCGGAGCCGTTCCATTCGTATTGGTAAACACGCAGTTCAGTATTCGTACATGATTGGTGTTGGCTAGTGTGAGCCCTTGCCGTCTGTTATTGTGAAAGATGCAATTTTCGAACGTAATATGGCTGGAAGGCGTAGAACCTGTCGCGACCGCGCCATCTCCCCAACAGTCGACCATGCTGACGTCCGAAACATTGACGTTGCTGCTCTCATTGATCCGGATGCCGTACCCCCATTCACCGGTAGATCCAACATGAGAATTTCGTTCACCTTCAATTGTACCGCCTACGATCTCGACATGCTGCACATTTTGGATATCAACGATGTAGTATCGTTCCACCGACTGGGGCTTCAAGCGGATAACGGCTTCCGGGTGCATCACAACCTTTGTATGGCTGCGTACGCTGAGGCTTTTTAAACCATCGACCAGATCGACGGCATATACGCCCTTGGGCAAATAAACAATCCCTTGCTGATCAAGGGAGGCCTGAATCGCTGCCGTGTCGTCGGCAACGCCGTCCCCAATGGCCCCGACAAGAGGTGTCGGAGGATGCATTACATTTATAGCTCGGTTATGGATGTCCGTACTCCATTCCGCAAGATGTTCCGTCACCACTTCTTCGGCAATGTCGCGGATTACCCCGCCGTTTCGTTCGACGGCCTGTGCATCGGCCATTTTTATGCCGCCTCCCACGATAACGCTGGTCACGGCAACTGCTCCGGCCGCTCCCATATATCCGAGTAGCCTCCTTCTGTTCGTGTTGTGTACAGAACTGCAGCCAGCCGATCCTTGTTCCTTGGACATGAACTCATCTCCCTTTTATTCGGTTCCACTTAACCATAATGAAAAGTGCAAGTTCTGTCCTCTGCTTATTTGCCGCATGTCGAGAAAAACCCGCCAATTTTGCCATTACTGCGTATGACGAAGGCTATGCGTGATGCGGGACTATCACATTCTTGTTCGTTTTCGGTATTGCAGCGGAGAGCAATTCGTAATTTTCTTGAACGACTTCCCGAAATGTGAAAAGTTATCAAATCCGACATCCTCCGATATTTCGATCACCTTGCAATCGGTTTCCCGCAGCAGTCTTTGGGCTTCTTTTATCCGGACGATCGTAATGAATTCCACGAGAGAAAACCCGATCGTCGCCTTAAATACTCGGCTCAAATAAGTGGGACTCATATAAAACCGTTTGGAAAGAACGTCAAGTGAGAGCCGTTCATGAAAGCGGTCATGAATATGGCGGACGATGTCCAACACTTTCTTATGATTCGGACTGACATCCTCTGCCGGACGGTTCAATCGTTTCTCGTTGCATCTCAAAGCGAATATGAGAAATTCCAGCACAAGCGCTCCGATGCAGACTTCGTACTCCTTTCCCCGATTTTTATGTTCCGCCATTATTTTGTAAAACAATTCCTCCGCGATGCGCTGCTCATGAACATCGAGAGACAGTATCGGGTTTCCCGTGCAAAATGGGGAGCAACCATCCTTCAGCAAACGATGATGCGGCCCGATCAGCTCTTTTTGAAAATACATTACAATCCGTTCGTGTTCGGGCACTCTCGCCACCATCGTCTTATGCACATCGTAAGGGTTAATGAAGACAAGATCGCCCTTGGATATGCGATATAGCCGATTTTGAATGAAGTAGTTCCTTTCGCCCGACAACAAGTAATAGATTTCGAAATTGGCATGGAAGTGAAGCGTGCTCATATCGAAATGCTCGGAACGCTTGTCACTCTTGATGGAGAAATAATGCGAGCTGGCTCTTACCCCATTAGTACCCTTAAGCGCATTCATTTGATCGCCTCCTAGTCCATACAATAACAAACCGCGGTGAAATTTACATCAAAATTTGCGGCATTTTCGGTTCAAAAAGGCAAAGAAGAAAGCGATAATCAGGTCGGGATGCGATAAGGTTATACACGAGAACAGTAAGTTCTGCCACGTTATTTTTCCAGGGGGGATCGTATGAAAAAAGTGTTGTTTTTTGCCGTAGCGATCGGTGCGCTGTCCGTCGCATCGGGATGTGGGGACAATGCTGGAGAGACCGAATTGCCGGCAAAGGGAATCGTTCAGGAAACGAAAAAACCGGTAACGCTCACGATTTATCCGATGGTTACGATTGCGGATGAAGATTTTCAGAAGCTGTTTGTAGACCCGGTCAAGAAAAAGCATCCTCATATTACGTTGGAATTGATCAAAAGAGGGAAAGGCAATACGCTTACGGAGCTTATTATGGCGGGAAGTCCGCCCGATATGAATCTGATTACCCAGGGAGGCATTCCGTCGCTGCGCAGCATGGATCTTCTTGAGGATCTCACAGGGCATTTGAAGAAACACCAAGTCGATTTGACCCGGTTTGATCAAGCCTACATCGACGCCATCAAAGTCACCTCCGATAAAGGGGAGATTTACGCCCTCCCGTATACGGTCAACTTCAACGCTTTGTACTATAACAAAACGATATTCAACAAATTTGGCGTCGATTTTCCGAAAGACGGCATGCTCTGGGAAGATGTTATCGAGTTGGCCAAAAAACTAACCCGCACGGATGCGGGCGTGAGTTACAAAGGTCTCGATCCCGAGAAAATAGAGCGGCTTGCAAGACCGCTGTCCGCGCTAACCGTCGATCCGGCGACAAACAAGTCGCTGCTTCAATCCGACAAATGGAGAAAAACATTCGAATTGGCGCGAGCAATCTACACCATACCTGGAAACGAATTCAAAAAAGGATCATTGCGCTCGCCGTTCTGGACCGAACAAAATATTGCCATGCTGGCGACAATCAACATTATCCCGTTTCTGAAGGAACCGACCGAGCAAGGGCTGGACTGGGATTTGGCTCAATACCCGAGCTATAAGGAATTGCCGAATGTTTACGGCCAGGTAGACGGGAACTACGTGATGCCGCTAAAAACGAGCAAGCATATGGACGATGTTATTAAAGTTATGGATGCGGTAACATCGGAAGAGGCCCAGTTGATCGGAGCTAGACAGCTTGGAAGACAATCGCCGTTGAAAAACCCGGCGATCAAGAAAGCGATCGGACAAGATATGCCCCATGTGAAGGGCAAACGAATCGAGTCCATCTTTAAAAGCGTGCCTGCTCCTTACTTGCCGCCCGCTTTATATGACGGCAAAAGCTCCACTGTCATTAACGAGGCGCTCGACCTGTTGTTAGGCGGAAAAGATTTGAATACGGTGCTGCACGAAGCGGAGGAAAAGCATAACAAGTTCCTGGACGAGGAAAAAAAATAATCATAAAAGAAACACACGCTACCGATGAACAAACGTTCTGTAACGTGTGTTTGCTACCTCTTAACTCCGATCGCCGATCCTCTTGTTGATCGACAGCCTGTACGTTTTGCTCCCATCCGGTGTCGTCAAGACGATCCCTTCCGTAACATGTAGCTGCTTCCACCGCTGTGCCGCCTCCCCTAGCGATGCGGCACCGCCCTGCATGGGCAGCACATTGTAGTCCATCATGCACCGGTTCATCCCCTACCCATTTCGAAGCACCAGTCTTTCTCCATGCCTTGTTCTTGCTCTGCTGTTCGCACAATCTCCACCTTGAAACGGACGGTGAAAAAGGTGACCGGCTACCCGCTGCACGAATACGTTCACCGGCTTAAGGTGGCGGAAGCGAAAAAGCTGCTGATCAGCACCGAGCGTACATTTAAGGTGATCGCTACGGCGCTCGGATACCGCGACGTGTTTTATTTCTCCCGCTTGTTCAAAAAGTACGCCGGCATGTCGCCTCGCGACTATAAGAAGACGAACGGTGGTTAGCGCGTATCCAACTTGTCCAAACGACCTCCCGTGAACTTCCCATAGGTAGCCGTTCCATATAGCTTGATTGTTAACCTCCTTCGTGCTGCGACTTGAAAATAAAAAGGGAGCGCCCCTGCTTATGGGGCCCTCCCTTCCTGGGAAAACGATTGTGATTTATGATCGCTTCCGCCTCAACGGTTTAACCCCTTCGCCCAGGACCGTTTCATTCTCAGCTGCCGGAGCTCTGCGTGAAGGAATTCGCAGCAGGTTTAGGCTCATTCAGCTTTTCTTTACGTTTCAATTTCAAGTTCGCGAGCACCATATACAGAGACGGCACGACGAACAGCGTCAAGATCGTCGAGAAAATCATCCCGAAAATAATCGTCATGGCAAGCGGACGGAACAAAATATCCCCGATCGTCGCGATCGGAATCATACCGACGATCGCCGTGAGCGATGTCAGCACAATCGGACGGAAGCGGGCAGACGCGGCCTGCATAACAGCTTCCTTCAGCTCCATTCCATGGTGACGCGCTTCCTCGATAAACTCGATAAGAACGATCCCGTTCCGCACGACGACACCCGCAAGGGATATAATGCCCATAATGCTCATGAAACCGATCGGCATACCTGTCAAGAAAATGCCAAGAATCCCTCCGGCCGCAGCCAGGTACACGGTCGTCATGATCAGCAGCGGCAATGAAAGCGAGTAAAACTGCATCGTCATCAGAAGCACGATCAGGAAGGCGACGATGATCGAAAGCTTGCCGAGACTCGCGAATATATCCGCTTGTTCCGACGTTTCACCGCCGATACTCCATTCGTAGCCGTCCGGGAACTTGAGGTCCGTTAGCTTTTTCTGCACCTCGGCCATTACTTCGGTCGCAGTCCGGCCGGATACGTCGGCGGTAATCGTTACAGTCCGCTCGAGGTTATACCGATTGATCTGCGGGATCGAGAACCCGGGAACCATTGTCGTCAGTTGCGACAAAGGGATTTGACGGCCTTGGGCGTTCGTCACCTGCACTTGTTGATACAATACATTCGGCTCGGCCTCGTTCTTAGCCACATACAGATTGATGTCCACAAGCTCCCGTCCGGTGTCGAATTGGCTGACGGTTAAGCCTTGGCCGACCAGCAGCAAGGTCCGGGTCAAGTCGTTGTAGCTGACCATATAGCGATCCATGGCTTCCTGATTCGGCTGAAAAGTCAGGTTGTACCGCTCGATCCCCATATCGTCCATCACGTTCACTGTGCCCTGGACGCCGGCGACCGCAACTTTCACTTCGTCGGCCATCGCCTGAAGCTCACTCAAGTTCTCGCCGCTCAGACGGATCGATACCGGCGAACCGACCGGTATACCGAGCTGCGGGACATGGATACTGAGATTCGCACCCGGGTATGCGGCGTTCAGATGCGACTGCCAGGCCCCTACCGTCGTTTCGCGGTCGAATTTGTCTTTGACCCCAATAATCTGGAGCTGCCCGGTCGTCGGACTGGACGGTGGAGATCCGGATGCGATGTCGCTGAACAACGTCGGGGCGCCTCCGCCGGCCGCATACGTGATTCGCTCCGTTTCCGGCTGCGACACGACCCAATCGGCGATTTCACGGACGACCCGGTCAGTCTCAACAAGGGAGGTTCCCGCCGGCATCCGGATGTTGATCGTCGCTTCCGGCCGTTCCGAATCCGGGAACAGCTCGATTGGCGTAAACAAGGCAAGCGAGTACGCCGCTGTGCCGATCAGCAGACCGGCCAGCCCCGTAATGAGCGGCCGTTCCAGCACCTTGGCCATCCACCGTCCCGCATAGATGCCCGTTACCGTTTGGAACTGCTTCCCGAGGAACCCGGAAGGTTTTTGCTTAAACTGCCCCGCCTTCTGGCGCTTTCCATCGTACCAGCCTCGGAAGATCGGAATGATCGTGAGCGACATGACCATGGACGCCAGCATCGTCAGCGAAACGACGGTCGGAATCGGCTTGATGAAGGCGCCGATGTCGCCCTGCAAAAACAACAGCGGCGCGAACGCGGCGATCGTCGCAAGAGTCGCGGTCAGAATCGAGATCGACACCTCTTTCGTCCCGTTAACTGCGGCGACGGCCGGACTTTCCCCGAGCGCCGACATTCGCCTCTCGATGTTGTCATTAACGACGACGGCGTCGTCGACCAGAAGTCCGAGTACAATGATGAGGCCGACGATGGAAATTTGATTCAAGGTGATGCCAAGCGCCGGCAAAAAGATGAACCCGAGTCCGATGGAAAACGGAATCGCAAGCGCCACAGTTGCCGAAGTAAGCAGATTCAGTCCGAGTGTACAGATCAGGATAACCGCCGCTATGGCGATTAACAGCTCCTTGCTAAGCTCGGCAAATAGTTCATTGACCCGATCGTTTTGAGCGAACAGCGACTCCAGCTTCAGATGTCCGGGCAAGCTGGGAGCCAGCTTGTTCATTTCTTCGTTTACAAGCCGGTTCATCGTAGGAACGTCACTGCCCGTTTCACTGTTCAAACTGATCGTGATTGCCGGTTTTCCATTGTAATACGCATAATAGTCCGTTTTCTTATACGTGAACGTCGCGCTCCCGATATCTCGCAAATAAACCGGCGAACCGCTTTGCGTTTGCGTGACGATGACCCGGTTCAAGATTTGAGCCTCTTGCGCCTCCGGCACTGTCAGCAAATACTCGCGACTTCCGAAATCGAGACTGCCTGTCGGGACACGATCGTTATAGCCTTGCAGCGAGTTCAGCACTTGCTCCCAAGGGATGCCGAGCTGCCCAAGCTTCTGCGCATCCACCTCGACGCGGACTTCCCGCTCCGGCAGCCCCCGGATGTCGACGCCCGCGACACCGGGCACGGTGCGAAGCTGATCCTTCCACGTCACCATCAGATCGACCAAACTATGAAGCTCCTCCGGGCGATCGGCTGTAATCGCGAATTGCTCGATGAACGACTTGGCGAGATCGTCATTGACGACTGGCGCTTCCGCGTCTTTGGGCAAGCCCGCCTGGGCATCCTGCACCTTTTTGCGCAGCTCGTCCCACTTCTTAGCCGCATCCGCATCGTCGTCCGCCTGCACCAGAATGGACGAGTACCCGTTATGCGAAGTGGAGGTGATCGTTTTGATGCCTTGAATTTCCTTGATCTTCTGTTCGATGACCTTCGTAACTGTCTGCTCGACCTTCTCCGGAGCCGCTCCGGGATAGATCGTCGTCACGAGCGCCTGTTTAATGACGACGTCCGGCATTTCTTGGCGCGGCAGCTGGGAAAATCCAAAAAAGCCTACGATCAGCGCCATCAGGAGAAAGAGCAGCGTAATTTTCCGTTTTTTGATGACGTATTCGATCACTTGGCACGCTCCCCGGCTGTCGCGATCGAATCGCCATCAAACAATTTGTACGCCCCCTTGGTGACGATTTGATCGCCTGACGAAACGCCTGAAGTCACTTGAAGCCGATTGTTTGTAAGCTCTCCGAGCGTGACGTTCGTCTTCACCGCTTTGCCGCTGACCATTTTGAAGACGTAGGGTTCGCTGCCTGTACTGACGACCGCCTCGACAGGGACGAGAATCCCCGTTTCTCCGGTCGACGTTCGTGCAGCCTTCACGACTTGTCCCGGCAGCCAGTCCGCCTTCGCATTCGGCACGAGCACCTCGACGTTCACTGACCCGGTGCTTGAGTTCGTTGTAGGATACACGTTTTTGACCGTCCCATTCCGGGACTCTCCGTATAACGTAAGCGCCACCTCTTGTCCGACGGTCCATTTGCGGATTTCTTGATCCGGTACGGGAAGCACGACCTTCAACTGCGTCATGTCGCCGATCCGGAAAGCAGGCTGACCTCCGCCCGTCAGTTGCCACGCCGAGACGAACTTCTCCAGCACGACGCCCTCGATCGGGGAGAGAAGCGAAGACTTGTCGACGGCCATCTGTGCTTGATCCCGTCCTACAAGCGCTTCCCGCCCAGCCGCTCTGGCCTGCTCGAGTCCCGCGCGTGCCTGCGCCAGCGTCGCTTCAGCGGACGTGACGCCTGACGACGACTGTTCGCTTTGCGCCTTCGCGTTGAGATAGTTGGTCTCCGCTTGTTTGTAGGCCAAACGCGCGTTGTTCATATCCGTCTCCGAAGCGCTTCCGTCTTTATAGCTAGACTCTACCTTGTTCAATTCGTACGTCGCTTTGCGAAAAGCTTCCTGGGTAAGCGCCTCTCCGTTTTTACTCAAGACGTCCCTCGATTGCCGCGCATTCTCTACACCCACCGTCGCGGCTGCGACGGAAGCCTCCGCCTGACGGACTGCCGCTTCGGCTTGCCCGATCGCGGCTTCCGCCCGATTCAATTGAAACTTGTAATTCGATGCATCGAGCGACGCCAGAACGTCTCCCGCCTTAATGACGTCCCCCGCTTGTACGAAAGTCTCGGTAACCCGGCCATCCACTTCGAAAGAGACGACAGCCTCCTTCACCGATTGCAGGGTGCCTGCCAGCGCATACCGATCCAGAACAGGCTCCGGCTGCACCGTAATCACCTCAACCGTCTGTATGTTCGCGGCAATGATTTCCGCATCCTCATTCCCTGCTTGAATCGAGCAAGCGCTCGAAAGTAACGCCACAACCCCCCAGGTCAGTACAGAAAGCGAAATTTTCTTCCTACGATTCGATTTCCAGTCATCCATTTCTCTACCTCTCTCTATAAACTTGTAGTCCTGCGTGATTGGAACTCCAGTTCCATTATAATGTAATGATATGGACTCGTCATCTTATTCGATACTTGTTCATTATTTCGAAACTTTTTATATTCACCTCCAAGTGAGCTCTCTGTTTCTTCTTTATACTAAGGTTTGACATCCGACTTCCTAGGGCTTGAGTTTGAGTAAATATGTTCCCAATCTGAGCCTTGTCTAAGACTTCGACTTCAAACGAAAAAGCCTCGATCAATAGGATCGAAGCCAGGGATGCGATTTGGTTGTAGTGAGAACGGGCAGAGGTAACCGTATCAGCGCTTAATATTCGCCTTTAATTACAAAAAACGAGCCACGGATTGTTCCAGCCAGTTTCGAATTTTGCCTTGCAAACTTGAACTTCCCTTCCAGCTCCTGGGGTACCTCCATCCCTACAGAAAGCTTAAAACCAACAGCCCGCTTCTTGGGATCATCAACCGTATACATGACGTTAACCCCAAGACCGTCCTCATAAAAAACGTAGGCCATTTGGATATTTTCCACTTGAAAACGCGAAGTTTCTAACGGTTTGCTGGAAAACTCGATACCACGCTCTTCTTTCAAAATTCGGTTCACATAATCAAGAGTATCCTGGCTTTCGCTAGCCGGTACAACGGTAAAAGGGTGCTTGTATTTGTTCATAAAGTATCGGGCTTCATTAGCACGCAACCCGGCAAGCGCTTCTGCAACAGGTGAAGACTCTAAACCGACCGTAGATACTTGTTTGAAATCGACGATATAGGACATTTTCATCTCTCCTCGGATCCTGGCTATGTTTGCACCGAATATGATTACCGCTCTAACATCTTTTCAAGCTCGCCGCACCATTTCCCCCATCCGTACTTGGCGCCGCCCAGTGCTTGAGCGTTGGAGATTCCGGTTTGTTCGAGATGAAGGTTCACCTTCCCGTCCCCTAAATCATGCAGCGTCCAGGTGACGGTATGCTTCTCTCCGCTGGCCCACGTATAGGACAATCGGTTTGGCTCCTCCACGATTAGCACTTCACCTTCGATAATCCCATTCCAATATTCGTTAGGCTGCGTGCGAAACTGAAAACGGTGTCCTACGACGGGTTTGAAATTATTTTCCATCCCCTCGCCGGTATGGATATTAGCCACCCACTTGGCAAGCTTGCTTGAATCGGTTAAGGCGGACCAAAGCTTCTCAAGCGTTGTTGTGTATTGGAAATCGAGGGTTAACGTTAAACTCATTATTCTTCCTCCTCTAGTAGTTGGCTTAATCGCAACATATTGGTACTCCAGAATTTGCTGTAAAAAGTGACCCAATCCTGAATTTCTCGGAGTGGAGAAGCGTTTAGCCGAAATCGCGTTTCTCTGCCGACCTTCCGGTCGAGAACCAGTCCGGCTTCTTTAAGAATGGTCAAATGCTTGGATACCGCTGTACGGCCCATCGGAAAATGTACCGTTAACTCATGAAGCGGCAGCTCCTCCGCCTCTGACAATAGGTGAATCAGTCGGCGCCTTGTCGGGTCTGCAATCGCGTCAAAAACGTCACGCAACTGGTTATTCTCGCTCATAGCACCCCCTCCAAACCTTTATATTTCCGGAGCGGAAATCTTTTGACGGGATGAACGGCCAGTCTTACCTCCCCCTTCTTGAATCTTCGGCTCTTCGCGACGTTCGGACACTATTTGGTGTCGTATTGATTATAGGACACCATTTGGTGTCGTGTCAACAACAATTTTAAACTTACCGTTCCCGGCATAACACAGGGGCTGCCGTTATTTCTGACCCTATGATAATCAAACAGCGGCAGTCTAGGACTTTATTTTCCCGCCCATGGCTGCCGCTATATATTTAGAATCAGACTTCACTTACTTCATAGAGTTTGACGAGTTCATCATCGGCAACCTGCTAGAGATGCGAAACCGTATTATACTTGAATTTGATATTTCCGTGTTTTTCCCCAAAATCTTCGATTTCTTTCGCTGTTTGCGTCCCGATCAGTATATCAGCCATCATTCCGTTGGAACGGAACCAGGCTAGTCTGCGTTCTCGCTCGTTATAGAAAAGTGCGCAAAACGGATGGTAATACGTGTCCAATGCCTGGAATGTACGGCTAAATTGTTGTTCCGCAAGCTTTCTCGCCTGCAACGATGAAACCAGCTCGCCTTTTAATCGGCCTTTGGCGGAATGCTTCATGTGACTGATGGCGAAGATCGCCGCTGTAATCATGACATTTTCACAAAATGATTCCATATGGGGTTCCCAGTACCATGCTTCATTGTCCCTGAACATTATTTGTCTTTTGACCGCCGATAATGCAAAGGGATCTTTTTTTCTCATCCGATAGACGATATTTCCGTCCGAAACATGAATTTCGTCAATTGGCAAATACCGGTCTTTCTTTTTCGTATTTCCGTCGGTCCTCAGTAGTGGATCGTTGCCAACAGTACGATAATAGTTGCGTAATTCGGCCGGAAATGCAAGTCCTAACCGTTGTTCCGCGTTTTCGATTTGTTCTTCCGTGCAGCTAGGGGAATTATCGCCGCCGTGAACGATGCAGCTTAAGGTTTTCAACCATTGTTCCATATTCCGGATTTCTTCGTCAGATGCCCCGTGATTTTGAACCAACTTCGGAGCTTTACCGTCCTTGCCTTCATTCAATACTTCGGATGAAAAGTACGTACCGGAAAATTCCTTTTTACCGCAATTATCTACCATATATGTACCGGTTAACATTGCATCTTCCATATGAGCTCCTCCTCGCCGTAGCCTCGTCTCCATCTCGTATCGTGCTGGTAACTATTCTTCAGTATTCAACATTGTAATAACACTATCCTCCCGTTTCATTCAACTAATCGGGTTCATCAAACGGCTCTTCAGCGCATGTAGATTTCAAGCATTGACCTCCGGGTGCGAATACACGTTCATGTCCAGATGCAGCAAAAGGATATAAGTTCTTGTCCTCAGTCAAAGACAAGAACTTATATCCTTTAAATCAAAAATGCGATAAAACAGATTTATAAAGCTTGTCCCTCGATAAGTTTGTTCTTCGCTTAATTGTTGAAATCACATTCTTTGTTTTCAAGTCGTCATACAAGCCTTTTCTTCAACCGCCCGAAAATAGTGGCCGTCCGGATCGTAAAAGGTGAAATAACCGAAAGCACTTGTAAATACGGGTTCTCTATCTACTTGAGCCCCGGCTTGTATGATCCGTTCATGCAAAGCGAGCAAATTGTTCGTTAGCAACTCCACCATCGTCACGTGTCCCGTGTTGTTTGTGATAAAGAACGAACGGGGAAATACAAACTTCAATGGAGTGACATCCTCCGGTTTGGTTTCCATTAAAAAAATACCCGGCCCGTTCCCTTTCTTCAATGCAACATGCGCCTCTCCAAACTGATAATCAGCCGATTTTAATTCATAGCCCAGCACATTGCAATAAAAATCTACCGACGTCTTCAAATCCGTGACCGGAAATCTCATGCAGCAGTAACCGCTCACATCCGCATCATTCGTTTTATTGATCAGCATTCTCTACAATCTCCCTACTAAAATAGCTATTTTTCAGATCAATATTTCCCTTTATGTATGATGATCACATTACCAATGGGGTCCCGAATCCGAAACAGAAACGGATCTTTTAGAATATCCCCATATGAAACGTGCCGTTGAAATCGTTCCTTAAATCAACATCCTTACCTGTAATAACGAAAAATAATGGTCATTCGATACGTGAGCGCAAAAACTTTTTTTTACTTCCGCTATTCGCTCCTGTTCTTTATTGTTCAACGCCCCTGCAACGCTAAAAAAACCGGAGGCACACAGCCAGCCGGTTTTCTTAGCTCCATTCCATATTGTTGGCAATCGCTGCGAGGGCACGGCTCCACATGGTCCTGCACGTAGACGAAGAGCCGCTCAACTCCGGAAAGAATACAGACCCTTTTAACTACTTTCGATGTTCGTTTCGTTGCATGGTTTGCTCCGCTACTCCGAATAGCCCATCACAGGCCGACCGGCGTACGCAGTTCGAGCCAATCCGTGCCCAGTACATTTGCGCTGCCTGTCGTCATCTTCCGCCACTCCGCTACGATATAAGGCCCTCCCGTTCCGGTTACCGTCACCGGATCGGCGTTAACCACAACTTTGCCTTTTACCCACTCTCCGGCACCTGGCGCGGTTATCCCGATATTCAGCTCGCCCGCGGGCTCATCGTAGCCGGACCAGACAGCCGGCGAATATCTGTCCACGGCATACAGGGAGAACGAGCGGATCCGCAAGTCGGCGCTTCCTCGCCAGAACAACACTCTCACTTTTTTCACCGCATCGGTCACGGCGAAGTACAAATCTTCTACGCTGTCGCTGCCGGTCGAGTAGCTGCCGCCGAAATAACCTCGCCAGAAAACGGTCCGGTTTATATACGTTTTGACGTAAGCCTCCGGATTGGTACCTCCCGGATGCGACAAAATTTGCCCGGAAGCATCATAGCAGACGATATGGATGCGTCCCCCGTATCCCGGTTCGCTGTCTTGTTTGACGACGAACCTTTTGCACTTCGACGTATCGACGAACACGCCCGGAGCACCGTATGTTGAGCCTTGGACAGCCACATAATCCGCATGCAGTCCCAGTCGGTAAGCGGGGTAGACGTCCGCCGTCTGAAACGAACCAAAGCCGATGCCCGGAATATGGACGGCCGTGTCCCCGTCGTAATAACATGCTTTCCGATGGAGCGGTCCGGAGTTGAAGATCATCGCGTTGAATTCGATCAACCGGCCGAGCCGGGATTTCACGGCAGTAGACGGGTACTGGGACAAATCGTCCGCTTTCGCGGTGCCGTACCCGGCTTGAAGCTCGTTGGCGCTCGACTGGTTCAACGTGCGGATCGTAACTGGACTATTTCCTTCGTTGCGAATGTCCGTGAAGAAATTGACCGTCCCATGCTCGATCAGAATCGGCAGCGACTCCTGCGGATTTGCCCGGACCGCGCGCAGCTCGAAGCTCGGCTTGTAAAACACATTGTTGTTATTGTTCGTATAAGTTCCGTCCTGTGACGTAATACGCACGCCGATACGGCCTTTGCCGGGGTTAGCCGTAGTCGCACACCAGATCCTGCCGTTCAGGAACACATTCTCGTTGCACCAGCCGACGCCCCCTCCCGCATTGCGATTCGTCAGGTCGATTGCGATTTTATTGTTCGTCAACGCGCCGAGATGCACTTCGTTGTAGACGAAGCCGGCCGAAGCGCCGAGGCATTGGACGCCGATCGTAAAGCCTCTCGCTTCGACAATATGAATGTCGGAGGAGTAGCAATTGATCAGCCGGATACCGACGCTGTCCTCGCTTTGCCAATCTGCTTGGGCAGCACGCTGCACATTCAGCTTTAACGTCAGCAGCGCGTTGATCGAAGCGGTGCCGCCGATCTCCATGCACGCGACATTTGCGGTTCCCATATAGATGAGCGGCGCTTCCATGGTCACATGAATGTTAGCGGGAATGGTCACCGTCGAGTCTACGGCATATCCCACAGCAGTCGGAAAATAAAGCGTAGGCTTGCTGGTCGAAGAGGCGGTCGACAACGCGTACGAAATTGCAAGCGTTAGCGAAGCAGCATCGTTCGTCGTGCCGTCGCCCTTCGCGCCGAACCATTTCACGTTGACCGTCCCGTCCGGCATGATCCGCTTGAACCGCTGGCCCGTACTGGAGACGACGACGCCCCCCGTATCGTCGGATGAAGTGGAGTCGCCCGGATCGTAGTAATAATGTCCGTCCTGTCCCGCATCGGTCACATAGTACACATATCCTTCAGTCGTATCCGGAGTCGCTCTCAATTCAGCCAGCGTAATGTCCCGAACGCAGTCGTCGCAGTGCGGGTTCCCGTTGCCGTAGACGGACTTCCCGACACTTTGACCGGCCGCCTCCCGGACCCCTCCGGGCAGCAGCCCCGCCGTCGCGAACGCCGCCCCCGTTATCCCGAACGAAGCCAGTAGCTTTCTTCGGGTGAGAATCGTGTTCATCCGCTCCTCCGCCGTGCTTTGTTCCGACTCCGTCCCTGCCCTTGTCACATCCGTCATCGACGATACCTCCTTGTTTAATTGACGACTACGCCGGATGAATCCGTTTTGTTCCGCCACTCGGCGCTTAATTCCCGCACCAATTTCGACATCGATTCATAGCCGTCTTCGGTGACAAGCAAGCTTTCCTCGATGCGATTCGAACCGTGCGGGTGGCCGAACAGGCTGACATCCGTATTCACGGTCATGCCCGCTACGAAGACAGCGACGGCATGCTCATCCGGGTACGGCGATTCCGCTTCGGACAGTCCGCAGCCATGAAGCGGCGGATACAGGTCGTACTTGGTAACGCCTTTGTCGGCAAAATAAGTTTTGACTGCGCGTACCAGTTCGCTTTGCTTAGCGCCCGCTTTAAGCTTTGACAAAGCCAACTCCTCGGCTTCCACCAGCGTATCGATAAACGCCCGCTGTTCCCCGCTCATCCCGCCGGCGACGAAAGGGAAGCCGATCGTGGCTACGTAGCCTTCGACCTGCACGGCAATCGCAGCCATAATCATATCCCCGTCCGCGATGACCTTGTTCGTCGGCCTGCCGATAATCGTCTTCACCCGCTCGCCGCTCGTCAACACGCAGAACGGCAAGCATTCCGCCCCCAACCGGGTGCATTCGCCGTAGGCGAGTGAAGCGAGCTCCAGCTCCGTCATCCCCGGCTTCACCCGCTCGATCATCAGCCGGTAGCCGGCGTCGGCAATCGCCGCCGCTTGCCGGAGACAGGTTATTTCATGCTCGCTTTTCGTCATGCGCAGCTTGAAGAGCAGATGTCCCGCATCGACGGTTTCGACGCCGCCCAGACTGTTTTCGATCGTATGAAGCAGGGAGTCCGGCATCGCGTCCATGCCGACTATGCCTACGCGCCGCAACGGATGCCTTTCGCCCAGCTCCCGAAAAATGTCCCGCAAGCTCGTATACTGCGCCAACGGATAATCGATCTGCTCCGGGACGGTTACGCACGTAAATTCGGGAAGCAGCCGGATATCCGTCCATGTGCACATTTCGCGGCAAAGCATATCGCCCTCGGGCGCCGCGATCACGATCGGCTCGCCGTCCTGCGGTACGATCGCCGCCCCCCGCTCGAACAACGGCCAATAATTGCTCATATAGCGCAAGTTTTCTTTGCGATACTCGTCCCCGTAGATCAAGCATGCCTGGATATCGTTTTCTCGCATCAACTGCTTCAGCTTTTCCGCTCTTGCCGCGAATTCTTCGGCCGGAATGGCACTCATCGTGTTCGCTCCTTCATCGGTTAAATTAGAGATTTGTCGGACCTTCAGTACATGCATGCCCGGATGTTCATAAAACGTGCAATCTGGCTCAGTTCCTCGCTCAGATCGCCGTAGGCGATGATGCAATGATGCGCAAACCCTTCTTTGATCAACGCGGCGAGAAACGATTTGACCGGACTCTCCAGTTGGATCAGCGCCGTAATTTCTTCGCAAGGGATATTGTCCGGGACGTGCAGCGTCTTGCCGCGGACGATCAGCATTTTGTAGCCTTCCGCATCGTTGATCAGGTGCCCGAGAGTAACGACGCCCGGCTTCAGCGTATATTCGAAGCCGAATCCTTTCCCCGCCAAGCCCCACTGCTCCGGTGAACGATTCACTTTAATCGTGCCGCGATCGGTCGCGTAGTCCGTATGGGCATAGCCGTGATGGATCATGAGGATCGCGTTCAGCGTCTCGTCGTATTCCCCCCACTCGGCAAACGCCGGCGTCTGTCCGGTCAGCCGATTCATGATGCACATCATGATCAGGCCGTGCACATCGCCTTCGGTATTAACCACATACCGGCCTTCCTCGTGCAGCATCGTGTTGGCCAAATACGGCGTCGTGCCCGTCTTCTCCTCGGTATAGTGCTGGCCGAGCAGCGTGACGGCATCGAGCCGGAACCTCTCGATCGTACTGCGCAGCGCATAGTAAAACTTCGCCGAGCGCTCGATATCGTCGTCGCCTAAACCGACAATGTTGAAACGGTTTTTCGTCGCCGAGACAGTATCGCGAATATCGTCTTCCTCGGCATCCCGGAACTGCCGCAGCAGGTGGTCCACCTGGATCGAGATGACATTCGGTCCGAGCGTCCCCTTGATCATCGTCTTGTCGTACTCGAAATCGTACATCCCCCGAAATACATGGCCGATAACGCCGATATTCAAACTCTGCAAACTGACATACGTCTCGTATGCACGCACATAAGCGCCGATTTCGGCATAAGCCGCCTCTTCCTGATGCGCGCCTACAACCACCTTCAAGTCCGGGTACCAGCCCATTTTGCGAAAGGTAGCGGCAAGCTGCGTATTCGCGATCAGACCGCTGTTGCGCATCATGTGCGCATAACTTCCGGACAAATCGATGCGATCCGACCCCTGGGTATTGAACAGGAGGACCGGGACTTCCCGGATATGGGACAACACCTGGATGGCCATATAGTCCGGGCAGTATGTGCCGGCCACATATACGACCAGATCGACCTGTTCATCCTTCAGCCGCCGCCCTGCCGCATCCGCCGTATCGATTGTATGAACCAATCCCGGCCAGACGACATGCTTCACATGCCGTTTCAGGTTTTCGTACACAAGCGTCATATCCTGGCGGACCTCTTCATGAAAAGAAGCGGGAAACATTCGCCAATATTCAAAAAATCCGACTGTCACCAGACCGACCTTCAATGTGCGCGGTTCGGACCTCTTGCTCAGCAAATCGCCGAACACGTTTCCTTTGGCGACCTCAAACGATTCGATCACCTCCAGCCCTCCCGGTTTTGACGCTTCCGGTCTTGCGTGGATTGTCTCACTCATACCGTTCCTCCCTCTCCAAATGCAGCTTTAGTTGCCTCTGTTATTTGCCGATTTCCCCCAATAAACGCATGGCATTGTGATGAATAATATTGGCAATCTCCCGGTCGTCGATGCCCGAGAACAAGACGCAGCCCAAGCCGTAGTGCGGATCGTACCACGGCATGTCGGTGCCGAACAGCACCTTCTCGGAGGTCGCGGCCCGCACCATCTTGCGCACGACCCCGTTCAGCCGAAACGTATCGCACAGCTCCAGATACACGTTCGGCAGCTCCGCCGCAAGCTCGATCGCCCGGTCGCATTCGCCGGGAGCCGAATGTCCCATCAGAAACTTGATTCTCGGGTACCGGCGCGCCAGCTCTTCGATCATCCGCGGCGGGTTATACGGGCTATGTCCCCATGTATGCGAGAGCAGCAGCAATCCTCTGTCGCTCGCGAATTCATATAGCGGCGTCAACTTTGCCCCGGTTAACGGGTACTTGTGGTAATCCGGCAAAAGCTTGAACCCGACGTACCCCGGATGCCGGTCGAAATCGGCGAGATCGCGCTCCAGCCCGTCGGCGTAATTCGGATTAAACGTATAGTAGCCGAATATGCGCTTCGGATGCTTGGCCATCGCCTGTACGATCTCGCCGTTGCCGGCAATCGGATCGAACAGGGCGCTGTGGGGAGCGGAAATGATCCATTCTATGTTTTCCGCGTCCATCATGCGGATCATCCGATCCAATCCGGCCTCCGGCAAAAAAGTGCCGTAAAACGGACCCATATGCGTGTGCATATCGATGATCGACAGACTACTCAGCTTGCCGGTCTCCACAAACTCCTCAGCCAGCTTCGACGGATTCGTCATTTTGATGCCTGCATGATTCATAGCCGCACCTCGCTCAGTAAACGCTCGATATTGCCGAAGGCGATATTCGCGATGTCCGCTTGACCGATCCCTGATCCGATTACGGTTGCCAGCGGGCCTCCTATGTTGTTGCTTGGAAAATCGGAACCGAACAAAATCCGCTCCGAGCTGAATTTGCCGCATATATGCTTCAATTCGCCGGCTGTCTGCATATCGCCGCACTCGATGTATACATTGCTGTATGTGCGAAGCAGCGGGTACAAAAAGCGGGCGTGGCTCCATAGGCCGTAATTGTGGACGATCACCGTCAACTCGGGAAACTGCTCCAGCACGCTGTAGATGTGCTCCCATCCCGTACTCGGTGACAAATACAGCGGGATACGCGCCGCAGCAATCGCATCGAGCTGCTCTCCCATCGTTATCGCGTTCAACAAATAGCGATTGCGCTCCGGATAAGCCCGCAGCAGTCGTACGCCGTTTTGCTTCATCCGCTGAAACAGCGGTTCCGGAGCAAACGCCTCGTCCGTGATGGCAGGCAACATGGTCCAGGTCGGGAAAAGCCGCCCCGGTGCTTTGGCCGTTTCCTCCATCAGCTTAGCGTTTCCATAGCCGGGGTCGACATCGATCATCGTCGCATGGTAGACGACTGCGCCCGCAATGCCGCAGAAGTCCAATGTCTCCAGCAGTTCCTCCGCATGACGGGCTTGCTCGACTTGTTCCCGGATCAGGAAAAACTCGTGATTGACGATGTCGGAATTGACGGTTCTATAGCCAATCCCGCAGCTGCAATCAATCCATTTCATGAGACACCTCTTCCTATTTCCCGTCGTCCAGAAATGCCGCCGGGTTGTCGCAATACAACATCCGGATCTGCTCCGGCGTTATGCCCTCGTCCTCCATCATCGGGACGATATTGGTGATGACGTGATCGTATCCCCATCCGCCGTAGCGGTGCAGGCAGGTTTTCAGACATACATCGTTCGATACGAGCAGGCGGGGGCCGTAGCCGTCGTCGATCAAAGCTTTAATCGCACGCACCCGGTCTATGTCCCGGGCGAACAACCCTCTTAATACGCTGCGGTGTCTGCGGTCGGCATAAAATTCTTTGCCGAAGTTGTCGAACTCGATGTAGACGCCTTGGTCCAGCAGTTCCTTCAAATAATCGAGCCGGATATCGACATCGATATGATTGATGCATATCTTACCGGGATCGGCTCCGTGCCCGGCAAGAATGCGAATTGCCTCGGATCCGTTCCTTGCCCACAAGTCCGTATGCACGTGCAGGCCGAGTCCGGTTTCCCGCTGCACGGCGGCTGCGGCGACCAGCGTTTTGCGTTCGTTCGGGTAGATGATCTCGCTTGTGCCGATTTCGCCGATGACGCCGGCTTTGATCGAGGTTCCGTCGATACCGTGCCGAATGTCGGTCAGCATTTCCTCCGCGATCGACTCGACTGATCTCTCGTCCATATCGGGAGGATGCGTCGCTTTGATATAGTAGCCGCAGCCGGCGACAATGCGGATATCGAGCGTCCGCGACAGACGGGCAAGCAAAACCGGGTCGCGGCCGATCTCCCGTAAGGTCAGGTCGACCAGCGTCGTGCCTCCGGCTTGTTTGAACGCAAGCAGTTCCTCCAGGATCACCGCTTCGTCGTCGATCACCGCATTGTCCAGTACGGCATAAGGATTGCGGCGCAGCGCACCCGAGTTGGCGAGGGATACGTTCTGTCTCGCCAGAACTTTGGCCGAGATGCTCTGCGGCGCAGACACTAGCGGTCTCAGGTCGATAAAAGCATGTTCGTGCGGCAGAACCCAACCCAAGCTATCGGCATTCACCTTGCCGGTTACAGTCATGACGGACATCTGGATGGCCTCCTGTTTTCTTTCCTTCCTTGAACGTGCCGTAAGCTGCTTTTGCGACGCTTTGGCCGCTTCGATCGCTGAATGTTCGTTACCGGCGCTGCCAGCCTTATTCCTCGTCCGCCAGCGCGACGTCGAAGATCGTCATTCCGCCGGGAGGGATTTTGGCGATAAAGCCGCCGTTCACAATCGATTCGTGCGAGCGGTCTGAACGCGGCAGGATCGTGCGGCCCTCCCGGTCGACCAGCTTGACGGGCAGCGCCGGAAATTTGCTTTTGCTCGCGACCTGCTTGACGGCGTGCTTCGTCCTTACGACGGGCAGCCGGTATTGCAGCCGGTTGTCGTTTCCGATCAGGAGCCGGATCGTCCCGTCGCTCATCTGCATCGGCAGCAGCGGGTGCTCGATGTCAGCAGAAAGTTCCCCCCCACTAACATAAGCTGCCCGCAGCAGCTTGCCGCACGCTTGTACGAATCCGCTCGACGCTTTGCGGTAGATGAGGTCCAGCCGCCATATCCCCGGATCCTCCGCATAACGCGGATCTCCTTCCACATCGGGACTGCCGTCGTCTTCGCCCAGACTCGCCGTAATATCGGCATAATCGAGATAGCCCATCCGGTAGCCGGAAATGCGCATCTTGAAGCCGGCGATCGGATCCTGGAAAGTAATGTCGGGCTCAGGTGAACCGGGCAATCGGAACGGGCGATCAGACGGACTCGTGCAAATAACCGGTCCGCGGTCATAAGCCGAGATGCGCCCGATTTCCGCTTCGGACATCAGATCGATGTTCGGGATGAAAATCGGACCGGACACGATGTCCAAATCTTCGATGCGGGCAACGGCCCCGATCTGGCCGCCGGCTTTGGCGAATTCGTAAATCGTCTTGTGCATCGACCAGCGCTTTGTCTCGATATAGTCAAGTAAAAGCTCGTGCATCGCGTGATCTGACCAGATGAACGTCGGAGTCAATACGGTCCGGGGAAGCTCGGCAAAGCCGATATCCCATCGTTCTCTCAGCCATGCCCACTCCTCCCGTGTCAGCCCGTCTCCCAGACAGACGAGGAAGCCGTCCATCGAACGCTTCAAGCCGTCCCGCGTATGGATGAAATAGTGGGTCAGCGAATAGATTTCCCGCTCCACATTGGAAGCAAAATGGCCCACGGTGCTCCATTCCTCGGTCGAATCCTTCACTCCGTTCAGGCAAATGAGCTTGCCTTCGGGAGCGTAAGCCTTCATCAACGTCGGCATCGTCATATAGTTGTACAGGCGATATGGGCCCAGCTCCCTGGCCATATGCACGCTGGTAGCCACTGATTCGGCGGCGATATAATCGACCCCGGCCTCATACAGCTTCTTGTAATCGATCCCGTAGCGGTAAATCGCCTCGAACGGCTCGCTGCACCAGGCATTGTTGACGATCACCTTCTTGCCGTCCTCGTGCAGCCCCCGGCACACTTTCTCCCAGAAGGCCGCCCAGCGCCACGTCAAAAACGAGAGCCATTCCCGTTTGTACCGGTTCCAGATGTACGCTCCGCGTTTTTGGATGCCCTCCCGGTCCCTGTCATCGACGGAGGCGCTTATTTCGGCTGGAAGCTTAATGCCGGTATGTGCTGTAAACTGGTCGATCATATCGTCGGAATAGTCGCCGTTTTTCGCCGAGCCGCCTGAGCCCGGCGGACAGAAGTTGTCGGCTACGTGCAAGCCCGAGAAGCCGTAATCATGAAGCGCCCGGCGAACTTTGGCGAGAAAAAAATCCTCGTAATACGTGCCGTCTTTGAAACGCTTCAGCACGTGCAAACTCGCGGTGCCGATCGTCCACACCCCCATCAGTTCCTTATGATCGGCAAGCCACTCGCGATGTCCCGTATTATAATGGCTCGGATGCCGGGGATCTTTATCGACATACACGCCCATAAGGCCCATGTACGTCTCGGCCCCGCGGCTCTCCAGCCCCGCCACAAGTTCCCTCAGTTCAAAATTGGTCCATTCCTGGATATCCCGAATCTCGTTGCGGACATTGCCATAGTAGTTGCAGTTGTCCGGAGGAAGCACCCGTTCCCGCTCCATGCCGTCCTCATGATGATGAACGATATCGGGACTGAACAGAAACAGGGAGATCCCGTCCGGCTTGAAGCCGATCGTCGAGTAATAGTCGGCGACTCCCTTATCCGTCCGCTCCTTGTCGAAGCCGATCAATGGAGTCCATATGAACATTTCGTGCTTTTGCTGCGCTTGGTTCATCAGTTGGTTCCCTCCACAAATAACTATCTTTATCCTGTTTGCTTTTACCGGAAGCGGATCTCGCGACCGCAAAGGCGCCTGCCTAAAGCTTTACTTTTTCTTCGCCTTCTCGGCCTCTATCGCTTTATTCGTCTCTTCCGCCGCTACCCGCAGCGCGGTGTTCACATCGATCAGCCCTTGTATCAACTTGTCCATTTGCGCCGTCCATTTCGATTTGGCTATCGCATCGTAAGGCGTCACCGGCATTGGAGCGGCAAGCTGCTTCGGAAAGCGTGCCATCAGATTTTTACCTTTCAAATAGTCGGTCTCCTGCCCGTATACATCCTTGACCGTCTTGTCGGTCATCACCGGCATAAGCCCTCTCTTCGACATCGTCTTCTGGAACGGCTCCGATGCCAGGAAGGCGGCGGCATCGAAGGCGGCCTCCTTGTTTTTGCTCGACGAGGTCACGAACGTATACGTCGGATACGGCTGCGGTCCGTAGCCGGGGCGTTCCTTGTATTCCGGCATGGTCACCATATCCCAGTTCGCCTGGAATTCCGCTCCCGGCGTGCCGATATGGGCCATCATCGCCACCGTTTTCGTTTCCGTAAACGCCTTGTACTGCTCGGTCAAGCTGACCGTCTTCGCATCCACCCCATTGCCGGGGATTTGATAAAACCGGGCCAGATCGGAAGTAAAGCGCTGACATCTGTCGTCAAGATCGAATAGAGCTTTGTCCGTCTTCGGATCGACGTATGGAACCGAGAGCTGGTTGATTTGAGACATATGGGCGACGGAGGAGATGAAGCCCCGGTATTGCACGCCATTCTCGACCCGGGTCAGCCGCTTGGCCAGTTCGTACGTTTCATCCCAAGTCATGCCGTCCTTCGGATACGGTACGCCGAACTTGTCGAACAAGTCTTTGTTGTAGGTCAGCAGGCCGACCGTATTGTTCAGTGGCAATCCGTAGATCCCCCCGTTCGAAAACAGCTTGATCAGCTCAATCGTCGTCGGTTCGAACCGGTTCAGGTCCAGATTGCGGGACTGGATCAGACCCGTCAGGTCGTACTGCAGATTGTTGTCCAGTATTTGCGCCTGGGTGAGTCCGATCGACGAAATCACCACATCGATCGTCGTACCGCCGGCGAGCAGCTCCGGAATTAGCGTTCCTTTGCCAGAGGGTATAAACTTCAGCTTCATAGGGGGATACTTCGCGACGACGGCGTTTCCGTACTCCTCCATAAACCGCTCTTCCGACCACCCGCTCGAGGTGATGTAAAAGACGAGCTCGACCGGTTCCTTTTTCTCCACCTCCTTCCCGCCCGACGACGACCCTTCGCTTTTGCCGCTCCCCGGTTGTCCTCCCGAGCAAGCCGTCAGGACGGTCCCCAGCACGATGACGGCCAAGCTCCAATGCAACGTTTTTTTGACCATATCCGATCCCCCTATGGTTCCTATTCGAATGTAACGCGATGCCTAGACGACCGGCGGCTGTCTCCACATTTCAGATGCCCGCCCGGGCACTACGCCGGCTAAAGCGACCGCACTTTCGACGCTTCAAGCGTACCACGATTAATGACAGCACGGTTTGGCTCAGCCACGAATCTATGTTGTTCAATTACGAATCTGGACGCTCCTCGAACTGTGACGTACCTGAGTGTCTCCCCCTTGTCCACACCCGCCGCATTCCTTTCTCGTTACGGTTCGACCGGATCATTTCCCGCCTGGTACGCCTCGTCTTCCGGTCGCCATGCCGTCTTCATCGCGCAGATGGAACGACAGAAAAGAGAAGACCACCGACATCAGTCGGCAGCCTTCCCCTTGCCCAACGTTTGTTTCCACCGCTTCCTGCGACTCCTGAATCATAATTTGACACAACTTCGCCGCTAAGCCGATCCGTGAACGGCTGCCCCTTGATTGTTTTAGGACGGCCCATCCCTGTTGCGTTAATTTGGAGTGTCGGCCTTCCGTATATCTGCTATAATGTTGCTCAATTACGAATTGATCGAAGGCAGGCGAAAATTGATGCTATTTGCGGATACGCTGAAACGTCCAATCGAGCTTCAGCTCGTCGTAGACCGGGCCGCGCCCTACAAGGAAGTGTTCCATTTCCATCCCGGCGCCGAAATTTTTTATATACACGAAGGCGCGGGGCAAGTGATCGTCGAGCAGCATCTGTACGAAGTGAAGTCCGGCTCCCTGCTTTTCTTCCGGCCGTTTCAGCCGCACTACCAGCAGATGGAGGTCGGCCCGGGGCAGCCTTATGTCCGTTCGCTGCTCAAGTACAGTCCGAGCTATTTCTCGGAATTTTTGAAACCGTTTCCCGCGCTTTATAAATTTCACGATTACTTACTTCACTCCGATTCCGTTCTGCAAATTCAGCAGTTGCTTGCTCCCGAAAAGCTGGATTACTGGGTCCGGGACTTCGATCAACGCTTCCGGTCGCGTCCCGTCATCGACGATCTGGAGCGGAACGCATTGTTTCTGCTGTCGTTTTTCCAGTATATCCAGCCCATCTGGCAGTCCTATAGCGAGGCAGATGTCCAGCGGCCGTCGGTCGATCCATTCGTCGTGCGCATCCTGAAATGGATCGACGAGCATTACCAGGAGGAATTCCAGTTGGAGGCGCTCGCGCAAATCGCCCATATGTCGCCGAACCATGTTTCTTACTTGTTTCAGAAAACGACCGGCAAGACGATTACCGATTTTTTGACGATCCGCCGAATGAAACAAGCTTCACTTCTGCTGCAGACAACCTCCTTGTCTGTTCAAGAAATCGGAGAACGGTCGGGCTACACGAACTTCTCGTATTTTTGCCAGGCGTTCAAGAAACATATGGGGATGACGCCCGGCCAATTCCGCTCGCAGCCGCCGCTGCGTACGTGATGTCATCGGAGCCGGACAACATTGTCGATCCGGAAAAGGTGTGGCCCGTTCCATTTTTTGAAAGGATAAAACTTCATGTCCGAGCTACCGTCCTCGCGGATCGTAAAACCCGGGTCCGTGCCTTCGATCAGCAGAAGCGTCCGTCCTTCCTCACGTACGATGTCCCGAATCGGATACCCGTTCGCGCTTCCGTCCGGGTGAGTCACGATGACGCAGTTCCCCGCCGCATCGTCGGGAACGGCCGCGCCAGTGACTAGAGCGTCAACCGGATCGCCGTCCGCTTTGCGCAGCACACTATCGATAACCCCTTCCGCCGGTCCGTCTCCATGGATTGCGAGCTCACCCTTGCTCAGCAACGTGCCGCCGATCAGCACCATCTGAGCGACCTCCCCGTTCTCGATCCGGATGAAGCCGATGCCGCCCGACAAGCTTATATCGCCTACTATCAGAGGCTGCCGCAGACCGGCGGGGCCCGAACTGAGTATAATATCCGTTGTACCGCCGTAAGCTACAGCCAGCGCGACATCTCCTCCCCCGCCCTGTTCCGGCTGAAGCAGTTCCGCGCGCCGAATGCGCGGATCGCTGCCTTCGGAATACGGTTCCATCACATGGACGAACCGGCTACTCAGATCTGCACCTTCCTTGCGGACTACCATCTTGGGCATCGAATAGCGGACCGCCTCGACGTTGTTATCCATCGACTTATCGTGTAGTCGGGTAGCCCTCAGCGATGGAGCTTTGCCGAGAAACAACTCGCTTCTTTCCCCGGAGCCGCTTGATCCGTTCAGTCCGATCACCTTCAGCCGGCCCTCTCCCGATGTTCGGAGCGTGACTTCATATCCGTCTCTCCCGGTTTCCGCTTTTTGTACATCCTGTATGTACATATAACCGTAATATTGACCTTCGGCATCTCCTTGCTCCAATTCGCCAGTCGGCGGCGTTACTTTCGTTCCCGGAGGAAGCAGACGAAGACCGTACGGCCTCATCGGCACACTTAGTTCCATGACGCTGTCGCGGTTGGCATCCCCGTTCAGCGTGTATTCGTGGCGGGTGCCTCCCCGTATCCGGAATAAGTCGACCACATAACCAGGCCGCTCGACCGTTCCGCCTGTTGCGCAGGTTCCGCCGCCGAAGCCGATCAGCCACGCTTCTCTGCCGTATTCCCGCAGATCCGGATACGCGTTCTCCTGATTCATCCGCATCATTTGCACGTCTGCACCAACCGACGCGAACAAGCGCAAGCTGCCGCCGTCGACGCCGCTGTTCCGGTCCATATCTTTGCCGTCTACGATAACTGTATTGTGGCACATCGTCGATCTCGTCCATTGCCGGTACAGCGTATGTGTATAGCCGATATCCGGCAAAAGCTCCTGCCCGCAGGCGAACAGCGCCAGATTGAGCGGATCGAGATGGTCGTGGCCGTATTTCGGCACGCAGCTCATATACAGCTGTATTTGACGCTCTCCCGAGCCCAGCGTCAATCTGGCGATGCCAGACGCAGGCAGAAATAACGATGCTCCGGCCGGATCCAGTGATCGCGATTTGCTGAACGCCCATGTATCCTGGATCGGGTAATAATGTCCGTTCGGATATGTTATACCGCTGATAACGCGTTTGAAAGCATGCAGAGCCGGATAATCGCGCTCTAAGTCGAGATCGTCCGCTCTTTGACCGGAACGCGGCGAGACGTAGCCTCCCGGATCGGTCCACCCTTTTGCCGCCTCGATAGCGGCTTGAAGCCCTCCAATCGACTGGAGATGATACGATACGCATACTTCGCCGAAGAAGCCGTCGAACAAAAAGCGGCCGGCCACGAACAACCGTATTCGCTCCAAAGCCTGATGAATGTATCGAGGGTGTCCGGTAGCGCGGCTTAGCGCGATCAGTCCGATCCAGTTGTGGTAATCGTTATTATGATTCCCGTTCGAAAAGCTGTCGAAAAACGCATACGACGGCCGGAACATGCCTTCCACAATTTTGCGGTCGGCATCGACGCCGGTCTCCTCGCTCAATATTTCGAATGCATTCGTCTTTTTCACTTCGGCGTACGCCTCCGCCAAATGCCGCAGCTCCCCGAGATCGGAGGTCGACCAGCGGGACCATACGCCCCCCCAATAATGATAAGGCGGACCGGCATTCCCTTCCGTCGGATAACAACCCCAAGGATAATCGTTGGTCGGGACCCAGCCCGCGTATGCATCGGCCCACCGGTCCAACAACCTCGCGGCTCCCAGCGGGTCATACTTGGCCAGCTTGCTTGTCTGATTCAAAGCATATATTTTCTGCTCGTACCAGAGCAGCCCGGTCATTGAATAACGCCTGCCGTCTGCGTCTTCGTAGTACGGTACACGCACCTCTTCACCTTTGCGGTTATGAACGACGAATGCCTTGTCCTCCGGGAACCGGTCGTTCGGATATCTTGTTCCCGTACGGGGCGAAACAAGCGCAAATGGATCGCTAGGTTCCCAACGGAACAGCTTGTCACCGGCATACAACTCCGGACACTCCGGGTCTCCCCCGAAGATAAAACCGGGTTGCGGCGGAATCAGCTCCAGCAATCGGACGACCTCCTCTGAAGGCGCCTCCTCCACTACGATCCGCAAGTCAGCCGCCGGAGGCGGGACGTACAAATTTTCCCCGGCCTCGATAAGCGATTGGCTGTCGAAAGAGAGCAGCAGGAGGCGTTGCCGGTTCATCCGGTCCGTTACGTTCATCTCAAGCTCATACCAGCCGGTCTCGAGCGGCTTCGGGTGACGGAATGATATGGTGCCGGCTGCGGCATCCACCTCGAATTCCTGGATAGTAGTCCGCTCGCCGGAAGGCATTCTCCATGTCAATTTGACGGAAGCAAAGTCGCAGCCGCCAAGCTCCTCTGCATCCAAAAGCAATCTTTTATCGGTAAATCCGCCATAGATCAGTGCCGCCTGAACCGGCAGCCACGGCTCCGGTCGGGACGCCTCGTCGTTCCCGGGAAGCCGATGCCAGTAAAGACGGCTCATCCGGCCTTCCGGCAGCACATCGACTCTCACGCTGTAGCCGGACGTAGGCAGGCCCAGATCGATAATCGCGGACTGCCGTACGGGAATGATCGAGCTGAGCGGTCGCGGAGCCGCAATGCCGCAGCAGCGGATGACATTGATTCGCCATTCGTCACCCGGCAGCGGCTCCCGGTCCATGACGGAAGCAATGGGAACCGCAACCTCCAGAGTCCAGCCTTCGCCACCGCTTCGCAAGGCGGAACGGATGCTTTCAGGCTGCTCCAAAAACTTGACGCCGTGCCCGTACACCATATTCATCTCACGCGGTCCCGTCGCGATGTCCAGCGGAATATGGAAAAAGCGGTCGGGCCGCTGCGGAGCGGACAAGAGGATATCGATCCTCTCCGCCGCCGCGCGTGCTCCGTCGTCTCCCCTTCCGGTGATGCCGAAGTACAGACAGCTGTCGTCGCAGGCGAGCCGCACCTCCGTGTCCTCGTCCGGGCTCACAGGCTCATTGACGTAAATCCCCCGAAAACCGCTAATTCGGGCTGCTTGGCTCCACACCGCCTCGTCCAGACTCCCGTCGATGATAGGAGCCTCGCCGATCCGCGGAATGATCGACCATCGGTCGGTCTGGCCGACCACGACCGCGATCGGCCCTTCCTTACCGGTTCTTCCAACCTCCATTGCCGGTTTAGCCATGTTCCGCAAAGCGGGATCCCCTCTTCCTTTGTATTGTCCGATGCTTTCCGTCGTAACGGATATCCCAACCTTATCACAACCAGCGCCGGGGCAGTGTCGACGAGTTACTTCATAATATCGCTCCATTACGAATTGCGACTTGGCCGCTGTTGAAAATAAAAAATGCCGGCCATACGTTCAGCCGGCATTTCATTATTCCGTTCGACAAAAGTGCTGGTTTTGCTCTGAAGTGCGTTCCTCACTCGAAAATGCGCAGGTAGATATAGCCGCCCCGCTCTATAACCCCAGCTTGTGGCCCTTTTCCAAACGCACGATCTGCTTCTCGCCCTCGTCGGCCAGCGTCCGGAATTGGTCGATCGTTTGACGCATTCTGGGCAGCGCCTCCTGCTTGTATACGCTGATGGAATCCAGCGCCGATAACACGTCGGCAAACGCCTGCTTCAGCGTATCGACGGATATGTTCGCCTCCATCGATTGCTTCTGGATCGCAGCCCCCTGATTTTTCAGCATGCGGGATGTGCCGGCGATCAGTTCGTTTGTCGTCTGATTCAACAGTTCTATTTTCTTTAGTACGATTTTCTGATTGTAAAGCGCGCTCGCGACCGTTACGGAAATTTTCAGCGCCGAAATCGTGACATTTTTGGCCCGGTCGACCCCTCGAATCAGTTCCTTGTTATTGCGGATGACCACCTCGATGGCCATAATGCCCTGCTGGTTGACGACCAGCATCTGTTGCAGGTCCATCACCCGCTGGCGCAGCGGGAACAGCACTTCTTCGGTGATGAAGCGGATTTTGTCCGGGTCTTCGTTTTGCCGCTTGGCTGTTTCGATTTGCGCTTTGATCGATTCATCCATCAAAGCCCCCAGCTGAATTTCCTTCTGCAGCTTTTTGGTTAGATCCCGAAGCGTCTGCTGCTCGATCTCCAGCGTAGTGTTATCATTTTTGAGGATAGTCTTGCCCTTATCGAGCGATATCACAATATCGGCTATGACCGAATCAGCTTTCTGGTACTTCAGGAAATACGCACGCAGCGGATTAAACAGCTTGCCCAGAAATCCGGTCTTGGCAAAATCGATCAGGCTCGGGTCGAGATCCTTCAGCTGGATATGCAGCTCCGTCAAGCCTTGGGCGACTTGGCCGCCCTCATCTCCTATTTTGGACAAATTCCCGACGGATATTTGAAGCAGCGCATTTTTCTCCGAAGACGCCCTCATCGAGTTCATGCCGAACGATTCGATCGAGACGAGAATCTCCCTGCGCTTCTCCAGCGACTCGACATCAAGCGCCATGATCGCCGCAACGTTGGCAACCGCCAGTTCTTTCAGCTTCGCTACTTCTTCGGGTACCGGCTGTACCTCTTGCTCGATCACGGCCTTAATTTCTTCCGGACTAGCGACTTCCATTGAAAATGACATCGTATTCCTCCCCCGGTATAGTAGACGGATCGCCCAAGTTACATTTGCACATTAAACAGGTTTCCGATCTTGTATATAACGTCGTCGGTGTCCGCATTGATGCTGGCCGCCTCGTTGATGCTCGAAATGCTTTGCAGCGCCTTGATATTGGCATTGTAGCCGACGGTGTAGATCGGCACTCCGTATCCTTCGATCAGTCCTTTGATGTCTTTCAACGAATAGCCTTCATTCGTCTCGCCGTCGCTCAGCACGAAAATGATCGGCTTCACATTCGGATCTTCGGCCATCTTGTCCTGCAGCATCTTCATCGCCACGACAATCGCATCGAACGTAGCCGTCCCCCCGCTCGCCTGGAGACTGTTTACCGCCCCGACGAACATCGATTGCTGATTTGTATCGTACTTGCCGATCGGAAGCCGGACGGAAACGTCACTGGAGTAGGAGATAAGCCCGATGCTATTTTCTCTGCCCAAATATTTCTGACCCTTCAATAACGATTCCTTCAAGCGGTTCAGCGGCTCGCCCGCCATGCTGCCGGAAACGTCGGCGACGAACACCGCGGCGATCGGCTTGCCGACGTTTTTCTTTTCTTTCCACAGCTTCTGGGCCGCCGACAGCAGGCTGCCGTCCACCGCGGCCATCTCTGGCTTGTAGTCGTCGAGACTATTAAAGCCTTTATCCTTCGCGGATTTCTGGTACTTTTCCTGCGTAACGAACTCGGCAAATTTCTGAATAATGTCCAGCTTCTCTTGCGGCAGATCGCCTAGCGCGTACAGCGGACTGTCATGCCGGACGCCGAAAGGCGTGAATACGTAGCCGCCCTTTAGATCAGCCGCGTTGACGTACGTTTGGTATTCCAGCACGAACCCGTCCAACGCGCCGGATTTGGCCGCATCGCGCATCTGTATCGTCGTCGACGCGATGAAGGGCACGTTCGCCTGGAACTTCTCAAACCCTTGCACAGCCTTGTCGCCGAGCAGATTGGAACTGTCGAACGTGTTCAGCGCCGTTACGAGAAAGTTCAGGCCGGTCGAGCTGGCGAACGGATCGGTGTAACCCATCGAAAATTCGTTGTCCGCAATCGCCTCCGTTACGGTTTTGACGTTGATCGCCCCGTACGTGCCCATAAGGGCGTCGTATTTGGACTTGGCAATCACGATCCCCGGCACATTGCCGACGAGGCGGTCCGTTACCTTTTGGACTTTGACTCCGCTCGCTTTCACCATCTCGCCCCACAGCTCATTGGATGGCGTGAAGGCGTCCGGCACGTACTTGCCCGATTTGATATAGTCCGTTGCCGTCCCGGAGGCGATATTGCGCACTTTAACCGATACGGGCTTGCCGCCCACCATGATATTCTCTTTGTTGAACTCCGCCGCCACGTCGGTCAGCCACCCGTCCACCCCGGTGCCCGATTTTTCGGTCGAGGAGAAGATTTCCACGAACTGGTTCGTCGAATTGTTTACCGTGACCGGGAACTTCGAGATGTCCGGCAGCGATCCGGCAACATCGATCGGGTTCAGGTCGATTTGGCCTTTAACCGTAGGCTCATTCTTTACCTCGATATTGGCGTATAGCTTGCTCAGCTGCTTGGCCGCGTCTTCGAGTGTAACCTGGGCTTTGGACTTGCCAAGATTGGAAGTCAGATTGACTCCTACATAGACAAGGGCGAACACGAAGGCCAGGATCAGGAGCGCGCTCAAGTAAAACTTGTTTTTTTTCTTTGCCAATCCAGCACCTTCTCACTGTTTATAATATTTGGTCTGCTTGATTAACGAGTCGATCTCCTGCATGCAAGGCATATTCTCGATGTCGCCCGGCTCGAAGCTGTCCAGGCGGGATATTTCCAGCAGCAGCTTATCCAGCTTTAACAAAATTTCCTCGTTGTTGTCCAGCGAATACTTCAGGAACGACAGAAATTCGTTGTATAAATTCGTTTTTTCCTGGAGCAGCTGCTTGGAATAACGCGTCGTTTTCTGCGCCATCACGGTTGCAAAATCCGCTTCGTCGAACACATGGAGCCGGTTCAATACGCTTCTCACATTCAGGTAAAACAGTTTTTCGACCTCGCGGATGACGGAAGCGAACTTTTTGTAGCTAAGCTCGCCCGATTCGAACCGCTGGTTCAGGACGTCCAGAAGCGTTTCTTTCTTTTTCCGGATCCGCTCCAGCTGCTCCAGAGAGAACCGGATATCGCCCTCAAGCGGTTTGATGCGCGCGTAGCGGGTTAATGCTTCCGCGTAGTCCTCGTGCGAACGGATCTGCTTGACCGGTATCGCTTCGGGCTGACGGGCCAGCAGAACGTAGCTCCCGTACAGCAGCGCCAGAGCGCTGGCCACCAGCAAGGTGACCCCGGAAGCGGTGGCGAGAGCGCTTCCGCCGATCGCAAGGCCCGCGAATCCGGGGGAAAATACAACAATATTGAGAACAGCGACGCCCGCAATCAGTCCGATTAGTTTTATGTATTTGCTCCCAGTCAATCGTTACACCCCCTTTACCCCTTCAAGAAACGTCCGCGCCTGAACCTGACACAGGGCAAAGCCGGAGTGCCGCCAAAAGGATAGAACTTATGGAGAACATTCGACATTTTCCCTCATTTTCCTTTTTCAGCGGCCCTTGTTTCACTATACGTTAAAAAAGCTTGGCAGTTTCGCCAAGCTTTTTTTATACGCCGTATCGACATCCAGACAGCAAATTCCTCTTAGTCTTTCGCTGCTTGTACTAGTGAGGGTTTTGTTTCAAGCCGAGAACGATGTTAACAAGGTTGACCATTCGATACGTTTCATTTGCTTCGCTTCCTTCCGAATCCTTCTGTTTTATGGATGCGAGCTCCCATGTCCGGCTCGAAGTCGGTCCCACCGCTCCATTCGTTCGTTGAATTTCGGCGGTACGATGCGTGACTTCCCTGCCTGGCCTACGAGCTGCCCGTCTTCCGTCAAGCCGGCGTTTCTAGGCTCCAGCAAGGTGACGAGCCGGGAGCGCCAGCGGCCCAACTCTTCGCGATGTTCCGAATTGTTTGCCAAATCGGCGCATTCGCCCGGATCGGCGGCAAGATCGAACAGTTGCTCCCTCCCCCGTCTGGCAAGCCAAATATATTTCCAATGGCCATCGGTCAAATAATGCATCTCCTGCAGCTCCGAGTAGCAGACGCCGTGCTCGCCGTGTATATAAGGCCGCCATCCGGTCTTCTCGCCGCGGATGAGCGGCAGCATGCTTGCGCCGTCCACCGTCCCGGGGACGCTGCAACCGGCCGCTTCCAATATCGTCGGCATAATGTCCTGCAAACCGACGACCCGATCCACCTTGCGCATTTGCAATCGAGCCAGCGCCGCTGGCAGACGGACGATCATCGGAATATGCGCGGAGCCTTCGTAGCCATACGTTTTTCGCCATAAATGATGGTCGCCCAGCATATCTCCATGGTCCGACGTAAAAATAATGACCGTATTGTCATATACGCCAAGTTCTCTCATTTCATAAAACAGCCGGCCGATTTGATGGTCGATATGATTGATATTGCCATAGTAGCCGGCGCGCGCCCGACGTATTTCCTCGGCGGACCGGTTCCCCCTCCATGCTTCCGTTTGAAGGCCCGGCACGTCGTGCTCTGCGGACCAGTCGCCTATGAACGGCTCAGGCAAGCTTTTCCCCAGATAAAGGTCGAAATAATACGGAACGGCGTCGTACGGTGAATGCGGTCGGGCGAACGACGTTTTCAGAAAAAAAGGCTTCTCCGGATCGCGCGCTCGCAAAAATCGGATCGATTCGTTCACGGTCCAGTTCGTCGGGTGCAAAAACTCCGGCGCATGGTAAGGGCGGGCCATCCATGAATTCCACGAAATCCCGTGATCGATATACCCGTAGTCTCCCGTCTTCCGTTCCTCGAACCATTTCCGATAATCGGAGACGAATGAAGGATCGCCTCTTCTTCCGGATTCGTCCAGTACGGTGTGATGGAAACCGTTAAGCGCCCGTTGCGGCTCGAAGTGCATTTTGCCTACACCCTGCGTATGGTAGCCCGCTTTCGCCAGTTCTCCCGGCAGCGTATGTTCGAATCCGCCGCCCATCCCTTTCGCAATGCCGCCGCCCGCCGAGTAAATGATGCCTGTATGCCACGGGTCCATTCCCGTCAGCAGCGAGGCGCGCGCGGGGATGCACGACGGCGTGCACGAGTATGCGTTAGCGAAAACCGTGCCTTCGCCGGCGAGCGCATCGAGAACCGGGGTCTCGATTGCCGGATTGCCGCTTGCGCCGAGCGTGTCCCAGCGCTGCTGGTCCGTCATGATGAGCAGTACATTCGGTTTGTTCATTCTCCATTTTCTCCTGTCCGCATGGTGAACGCCGTATTCACACGACGGCGATAATCTGTGATAAAGTATTACGTAGAAAGGGGGACTTCGCCTAATGTTCATCCTCAGCGACTCGTTCTACACCGATTATTTGCAGTTCAAAGTGTGGTGGGCCCGGGATATGTACAAGCCCTCGACGTACACGTCCGACATGCGGTTTCCGCACACGATCTTTTGGCTTGTGTACGAAGGCACGTGGAGTATGACCGTGCACGGACGCGAACTAACGGCGAAGCCCGGCGATCTGCTCCTGTTCCCGCCCAATACGACGATCGGGTTACAACAAGGCGAAAACGAAAGCATACGCTACTTATCGCTGTGCGTCGACTTGAAAATCGGCAGCCTCGATCTGGTCACGCTGTATGGGCTGCCTCCGTACACAAACTGGACCGGTTCTCCCGAAGTACAGCCGTTTACGGACGTATGGCGAAATGTGGTTAGATCGTTTGACTCGCTCGGCGAGTTTATAACAGCCCGGAAGCGGGAAGCGCCGCCCGCAGGCGATCACACGCACATGATTCATACCGACATCTCCCTGTCTTTTTTGGGACTGCAAGGCGCTCTTTACGGATGGCTGAAGCAGTTTCTGTCGATTATGAGAAAGCACCTGCCCCGCGAACCGCTCCGCTTCGATCATCGGGTCATGAAAGTGTGCGACTACGTCCGCCTTCATCTCGACAAGCCTTTGCGTCTGCGCGATCTGGCCGGACATGTGCATTTGAGCCCGAGTCATCTTAGCCATTTATTCGTCAAAACACTCGGCGTATCCCCGCTCGAATACGTTCGCCAAGCCAAAATTCAGCTGGTCAAAGAATTGCTCGTGCATTCATCCTGCACGATTAAAGAAATTGCCGAAAAAATAGGCTACGGCGAGCAAAGCCAGCTCAGCCGCTATTTCAGCCAAGTAGAAGGAATGAGCCCTCTGCAATTCCGGAACGCCGCGACCTCTGCGATATCGTTGTGACGATACCGATGTCGCGGCGTTTTTTCGGATCGGAGAGCGTGCCCTTACTTTTTGCTTTTTTCCGCGTTGATGTCTGCCCTTGCGGCTTCCGCGGCGTCCCTCAGCGCAGTGTTCAAATCTTTGCTGCCGGTTACGATTTCCTTGAATGCTGTGTTCGCTTTTCCTGCTGCAATACTGTTCAATTTGTCCTTGTTCGAAATCGGCGCCGTTTTCTCCGAAAAATACGCCTTGATGTTTTTCCCTTTATACATCTGTTGGTTTTGCGCGTAGGCGCTTTGCACCGTTTGGATCGTAACGGTTGGCAGGGTGCCTTCCATCGACTGCTTCATCTGGAATTCGTCGGACGTCAAGTACGCGATAATTTCGAACGCTTGATCCTTATGCTTGCTCATCCCCGTAATGCTGAAAAAGGCGGGCGATTGCTGGGGCGCCACTCCTGCCGCTTCCTTAAAGTAAGGCATCGGGATCACATCCCAGTCGAACGTGGCGGGGTATCCAATCATGTCGCTGCCGTAATACGCATACATCGCCGCAGTCTGGTCTTTTTTGAACAAGTCTGCGTGTTTGGTAAGCAGGTCGTTGACGAACTGCGTGCCTGCGATCTGATAAAAGCGGGCGAAATTGTTCACAACCGCCTTGAATTTGTCGTCCTCGAGCATCACCTTGTCCGTTTTCGTATCGTAGGACGGTACAGACAGCTGATTGTTCGTAATCATATGCGAATACGAGGTCGTGAGTCCGAAATATTGCGTGCCGCTATCGACGCGAGTCATCTTTTTCGCCAATTCGTAAATATCGTCCCATGTCGAGCCTTCTTTCGGATACGGAACGCCGAACTTATCTAACAAGTTTTTGTTGTAGAACAGCAGGAAGGTGTTCGACCGAGTCGGCAATCCGTACATGCCGCCCCCCGCGTACTCTTTCATAAATTGCACCGCCGACGGCTCCAGGCGGTTCAGATCGTACTTATGCTTCTTGATCAACTCCGTGATGTCGTACTGCAAATTGTAGTCGACCAGCTCATTGATCGTCGATGTCGACGATATAATGATGTCAATCGGCTGACCGGACGCGAGCAAATCGGCCGTTTCGGTTCCTTTCGCATACTGGATGAACTTGACCGTTACGTGAGGGAACTTCTCTTTAATATCGTTCCCGTTCTCCCGCATGAACTGCTCCGGCGTACGTCCCGCCTGAGGCGAGTAAAAGACGATTTCTACCGGTTCTTTGCTTGCAGCCCGCTCCTCCGATGACGGCTTTGAAGAAGCGCTGCCGGCCCCCCCGCCGTTTGCACCACAAGCTGCGGCAACCGATGCTAGCAAAACGGCTGCGCCGATACCAGCTATTCGTTGTTTTGGTATTGAAATCATCTTCTCGAATCCCCCCAGACTTTAGTTTGACGCTGCCCCCGGGCAACAGCGGTCACGATAAGAGCGCTTACAATGGGTCATCTCGCGCTCCTTCGTTCTTCTTTATCTTATCATGGGGCAGCGGACGGCTCCCATTGCAAAAGATTCTGTCTTTTTGACATTTCTTACGGACGGATATATTAGTTAGCTCAACATAACTGCTTGTTGGCGCTTTCGTTCATGAACATTTACGGCAAAGGAAACTGCCTTTGAATACGAAAAACCGTCAGGAAAATCACCTGACGGTCCTTTGACGTGCAAACCGGTACGTTGGTGCGTGCAAGGAAATGGGTACTTTGGCTCGACACTTGCCGGCTCGACTAGGAAGGGGCGCAGCTACAAAATTTCGATATACCCGTCTGTCCCATGCACGCGTATTCGCTGTCCGTCTTTGATTAGCTGGGTTGCATTGTCCACGCCGACGACGGCCGGTATGCCATATTCACGTGCGATAACGGCCCCGTGGGTCATCAGCCCGCCCACTTCGGTGACGAGGCCCTTTATCGATACAAACAAAGTTGTCCAGCTGGGGTCGGTGAAGGAGGTAACCAATATATCTTCATCTCCCAGATCGGCATTTTCCATGTTTAAGATCACACGCGCCCGCCCCTCTATAACTCCGGAAGAAACAGGCAGACCCGCAATAGCTCCGGATGGAAGATTTTCCAGGTTATACTTCCCTGTTATGATCTCGCCATCAGAAGTGATCACACGCGGCGGAGTTAGCTTTTCATATAAGTTGTACTCGTCTTTTCGTTTGCGGATGATCCGGTAATCCAGTTTACTTGTACGTACGGCTTCGTGAAGTTCTTCGAACGTAAGATCGTATATATCTTCTTTTTCCTCGATAACGCCGGTTTGTACGAGACGTGCGGCTTCTCTCAGCAACGCCTGTTTATATATGAAGTAGCGATTAACCATCCCGTATTTGGGATATTCCCGATACCCGATGAAATTCCGGATCAGGTCGATCCTTTTTTTGGTTTCTGTTGCTTTTTGTTCGCCATCCGTCAGTTGCTTCAACCGTTCCAATATCTCTTGTTCTTTTTTCAAAGCCTCCTGTCGTCCTTGCTCGAATTTCCGTTCGCTCGCATGAGGCTCGAAGTTTTTGATGTTACCGAGAATCAGGGGGACCAGCGTAATGGGTTTTTCGCTCCAACGTGTTTTTGAAATATCGATTTCTCCGCTGCATCGCATTCCGTATTTGCTTAAATAATCGCAGATAGCTTCCCGGGTTTCCGGTCCACCATCGAGCTTAACCAGTTCATCCAGAAAGTCATCCTCTCTTACATGCTGTAAATAATGGATGACTTCCGGATAGAGACGAATCACATCTGCGACATCCAAAAGCGCCAGTCCCATTTCCGAAGTAATATTGCCCGGCACAGATTGAGAAAGCGGATCGGCCGCGTTTTTTTCACCTAACCACTCGTTCAGGTTTTCATTGATCCATGAGGAAGCATTCATAGCAGCCATAATGACAGCCGTGCTTTGCGGATCGAATAATATCTTCTTTAACTGCTGGAGGTCATCCAAAATAAATTCAAATAAATCGGGTCCTGATTTCGTTTGGATGTTTTGTTTCAGCTCTTCGATCGATGACAAACTGCGCCGAATCAGATCAGAAACGATCGTCGGATCGTTTTCGATTTGTGGTTGAGAAGCCCAAGCCTGAACAGCTTGATTACTTTTAGCGGGGCCTTGCTGTCTGGTGTGGTACAGTGACGATTTTATAAAACCTTCTCGCTCGATTATAGTCGTAAGTGCGTCTTTTATGAGCGGATCGGATTGTCCCAGTGTATTTACCAGGGCATCCCTGGAGGCCGGGGAAGCCAGCATCGGTGTAACGTCCACAAACAACCTTGCACCGGCTGTACGCATAGGCGCAAGAGTTGTTAGCAGGTAAAAGGACAATCCCAGCGGTTTCATGGCATCTGTCATCATTTGTTGGTGACCTACCGATAAATAAACGTGATTTTCTTCATCATCCGCTTCAGGGATCGGGTATAATGTCGTGATGGGCCGGCTTTGGACAATATAAAATGTATCATCCGCCAGACACCATTCGATGTCTTGCGGGCGGTCCAAACAAACTTCGATCTGTCTTCCGATGCGTGCCAATTGTAAAATTTGCGGATCAGTAAGTGTTTGTTCATTCTGCTGTTCCGGATCGATCTGCCGGGTCTCTGTTCCGCCTTCTTTGCGTCCATAGATAGCCAATTTCTTGGCTGCTATCCTTATATCGACAATTTCCCCTTCCTGTACTTGATAACAATCGGCAGATACCAAGCCGGAGACCAATGCTTCTCCAAGTCCGAAACCGGCATCGATGGATAGCCGTTTCCGGTTGGAGGTAACCGGATCAGCGGTAAATAAAATTCCCGAAGCTTGCGGAAAAACCATCCTTTGAACGATAACGGCTAAATATACTTGCCTGTGGTCGAACCCGTTCTGCATACGGTAGATTACCGCGCGGTCCGTATACAGGGAAGCCCAACATTTGCTGATATGGTGCAAGATCGCTTCTAGGCCGATGATATTTAAATAGGTGTCTTGTTGTCCGGCAAAAGAGGCATTCGGTAAATCTTCAGCCGTCGCACTGGAACGCACCGCATAAGCATGTTCCTCGCCATATCGGGAGAGACAGGCAGTCACCGCTTCCGCAACATCGGAGGGAATTTCGGCTTCCCTAATGATTTGTCGGATTTTTCCGCTGATTTCACCAATCTGATCCCGATCCTCTACTTTTAGCCGGGTGAGTCGATCCAGCAACGCCTGGTACGTTTCGTTATGTTCGATAGCTTTTCGATAGCCTTCCGTTGTAACGCAAAATCCTTCCGGTACATGCACTCCTTCCATTTTGGATAATTCGCCTAGATGCAATCCTTTTCCCCCGACTAGCGAAAGCTGCGTGTTTCCGATTTCCTGGATTCCGAGTACTAACGAACTCATTCAGCATCTCTCCTGACCCAATAAATTGAGAAAAAAACATTTGACAAGAGTTCACCGGCGTGGTACGATTAGAGTGTAAGATAAGATAATTATGTCTGAAAAACAACAAAAAGTTGTAAGCTGATTATATCATTGTGTTTGTTTATGTGCAATAGTAAAGAACCTGGAGAGCGTGCCCAGGTTCTTTTTTGTTCGTTACATAAATATTTCAACAGCCAGCTTGCCGCCATCCGTTAAAATCCAGGCCCTACCGATCGCCCGCTGCAGCGTTATATGCAAAGGATTGATTGTTCCTCGCTCGGTCGTTACAAGTCATCCCCCCTTATTTTATTCCACTCATGTTATATACCTCTTCTCCCTGATTCGGATGGATTGATGGAGTCGATTTGCCAAGTCCCGCGTGAACCTGCCTGATGATGGCTATTTTATGTAAATTAAACTTGACATGTAATCTAATTTTAATTACATTATGTATAGATTGGTATACATTTTGTTAATTAATTCTATATCAGGAGGTCTCTATGTCCTATCAGGAAAAGAAAATTATGGTGTCCATGATCAGCAGTATTGTCATCTTCACCCTCTACACGTTATACGCGATTCAAAATGCCGAGGCAGGCAGCATCACTTCGGACAGCGACTTCCATTTTTGGGGCTCCTTTATTCTGGTGTTGCTCCCTGTTTCGATTGCAGCTAAGATTATCATTCATATCGGGTTTGTTATCTTTAATAAGATCGCCACGAACGAAGACGAGCCTTCTTTCGAAGACGAGTTCGATAAGATCATCGAGTTGAAGGCAGACCGGATTTCGCTTTATGTGTTTTTCTTCGGGTTTATATTAGCCATGATTCCTCTCGTTACTGAACTTCCGACTTACGTAACGTTTCTTGTGCTGATTTTCTTCGGCTTCTTATCCGATCTGATGGGACGCATCGCTCAATTACACTTTTACAGAAAAGGAGTTTGACATGGGAAAGGATGCGATCAGTAACCAGTTGCGAAATCTTCGCTTTCATCATAACGAGATGACCCAGCAGCAATTAGCAGATAAGGCCGGGGTCACTAGACAAACGATTGTTGCGATCGAGAAAGGAAATTATTCCCCTTCCCTGGAGCTGGCTTTTCGTATCGCACGTGTTTTCGGAAAGTCCATCGAAGAGGTCTTTCAATATGAGGATAAGCAGTAAACCGCGGGCTAACATAAAACCTCTTCATTCGCACGTCCCGCGAACATCCGCCAGAGATCAGTAGGCAAAGGAGGTTTTATATGCCGAGCAAGCATTCACATTCAGGCGGAAGATCGGCAGCAGGACTTGCCGGGGTGTTACTCATAGCCGGGTTGGTTACGGGGATATTCAGCGTGGTCCCTGTAATAGATGCAGCCGACTACCTTACCCGGACTTCTGCCAATGAAAACCAAGTGCTGCTGGGAGCAGTTTTCCAATTGGGAATGGTTGTTGCCTATGTGGGTATTCCTATTGTGATGTATCCGATATTTTGTAAGCAAAATAAAGGGTTGGCGCTTGGTTCTGTGGCTTTCGGCATCATCTCGGGTATGTTCCTGATACTGGGTGTACTTCTTCTTCTGTTGTTATTGACAGTAAGCCACGAATTTGCAATAGTTGGAGCTCTGAGCGGTTCCTCGATCCCAACCGTAGGCGAATTATTAAGGACAGGACGCGATTTGGTGAATCATGTGGCAACGACGCTGTCATTTGTTGCAGCTTTGTTCATGTTAAACTGCCTGTTGTACCAAACAAAATGGGTTCCACGCTGGTTGTCGGCCTCCGGACTTGTCGGATCTGCTCTGTCCATACTGGCCAGCTTATTATTCATGATTCGCTTCATTGGTCTGGATGCAACCTACATGACGTTGAACCTGCCGATCGCCTTGCAACAATTCGTTTTGGCGATATGGCTAATCCTGAAAGGGTTCAACCGGGGGAAGCCGGACGCGGCATCCATATGAAGATGAACGCTCCGGAATAGAAGGTGTTGCTCAATGAACAAATCAAAACGTTTTTGGGACAGAACAGCAAGTAAATATGACCAAATCGAGATGAAGGATAAACAGACTTCCATCGATATCCTGCAACGAACGAAGACGCATCTTCGGATAAGCGACGTTGTTTTGGATTTTGGCTGCGGTACTGGGCGGATTACCAATGAACTTGCGGCATACATGAAAGAGATTCGTGCGATCGATATCTCTTCTAAGATGATAGCAATTGCCGAAGAAAAGGCAAAAGCGTGCAACTTTACGAATATAACCTACGCTCGCTCGACCCTTTTTGATGAACGGCTTAAGAACGGCTTCTTTGATGTCATCCTGGTTTTCCATGTTCTGCACGTGCTAGAAGATGAACATCTCGCAATGCAAAGAATGAATGAACTGTTGAAACCGGGAGGATTGCTAATTTCGGCAACACCATGCGTGGGAGAAAAAGGTTTTCTAAAACACTTGTTATCCGTTGTTGGTAGAGTCGGTTTAGTGCCGGAAATAAAACCATTTCAAATCCGCAATTTAGTCGCTACCTTTGTGAAAGGCAATTTTTCAATTGTCGAAACGGAATGCCTGAAGAAGAGTTCTCAGGAATATTTTATTGCTGCCAGGAAGATCTGACCTAGTTGTGCCTAGCTTGGCTAGGCGCGCGAAAAAGAAGAAAGAGCTGCCGCAGCAGCTCTCTTCGTCATTTCAAAACGTCTTGTAAAAATCTTTCAAGCGCTGCGACATCCGTGATGTTCTTGTTGCATTCCTGACTGTTCAGACACAAGTAATTGCCAACCGCCTTGTAATAATCCGGTGAAGAATGAGCCGGCCTCGCTTTGGATACCGCGGTAAATAACGCAAGCTCATCATGCTTGTTGCATAAAAAGCAGACACCTTTTTTGTTCGTCGGCGTAAACTTCCCTTCAACCCCTACGATTTGTCCGTTTAGCGGGTACACCAGGAACATTTTCCCCGTAGAAATGCTAATCCATCCGAGGTAGGTCAAATACCGGTAATCTATGGTCAAATCAGGAATCGGCAGCTTTTTATTTTTAGGAAATAGTTTCCTGATCTGATTTTCCGTAACCTCCGGAAAATTCGTCATAAAGGGTTCCAATGACCGGAGATATTGCTCGCAATCCTCCGCGGTTTGAAGCGCGGGAATGCTGCCGAACAGCTCTCTACGGCTCCCTTCCGCATCCGGAAACAGCTCCATAATCTTCATTTCCGTGTCAGTCCGGACGGATTCTACGACTTTGCGATCGGAAACGGTTTGGTTCGTGCGCTGCAGATGGCCGATTTGCTTTTTAATAAAATTATACTGATGATTTCTAATGAATGGTCCGTTCATGACGTACTCAGCCCCTTATCTTTTGATAAAACTGCAATAAGGTGCAAAGCCCACGATTAGAAACGATATAAGCTCGGCCTGGGCGATGTGATCTCGATTGTTACGCCCCATGCAAAGAATCGCCCCGATAAGCAGGCTTTGCATGAGTTAAGCTAGTCCCGGCAACATGATTTGCCATGGTCTACCACCTCCCGAATACATAACTATTATGATAATGCCATCAAACGATTTTTTCAAGACAGGTCGCTTGTTGGGCAGATCACAGAGGTTTCTGCTCCGGCGATTCACCCAATCTTCCATGTATTGTAATCGTCTTCTGTTTCGAAGAGAACAAAACCGTGTAATAAAATGGTAGCTGCTTTGTCTCGACTCCATGGCTGGTATCAGCTCCGGGAATACGATCCGGGGAGCAATGCGGACGACGAAGTCGTGACCGGCCACGAATTTTTGCTCTATCCTGGTGATACGCTGATCTTTCGGGGGATCGGCGGCTATGTTGACGGCGGCAACAAAAAGGCAGAGTTTTACGTATACGAAAGCTTCAGCGGATCGGCTTCCGTGAAGTATTGGGATTAACTGCGTTTAATAGGCTATCGGAAAAGGGCCGTCCGGTAAAGCGTTCCGGACGGTCCCTTTTCCGTGCAACCCCGTACACTCTTATTCCAGGCCCAAACCGGTTCTCGGACCAAATAAAGGATGCAAACCACTCCTATTCGTCTCCTTCCCCACTAGTAACAGCACACTCCTGGAATAAATTGTGCTCGGACGATAAGAACATATATACTTAGAATGACACCTCCGCTCTAAATCCCAAAAATAGCGAATGAAGGTAGTGAACGTTTTGAAAATGAATAAGGCGTTGTACACCAAAGCATTCTGGGAGCGATACTTTTGGGAGCTTCAGGATGAATTCGCCTACGAATTTCTTGAAGATAACCCTCTCCGCTTTCGGTTGACCGCACAGGATACATTGCTTCTCGACCCGGGAGAAGATTTATCTTATATTTCGCTCGGTTATCAATATAAAAAGGAAGAAGACATAGAAATCGCCTGGGATGACGAAGCCCATTTCCATCCGTCTGTTATGAGATTTAACGAATTACTAGCGATTGTGGATCGGATCGTAGCCGTGCATCAAATCGAAACTTGGATTCCCGCATTGCTTCTAAGAAGATTTGTAGGGATTGAAAGCTTGGCAGAGTTTCAAACGGTTTCGGCTTGGGAGTTCGGTATGCGACAAGCATCGGGTCTGTTTACCGAGGACGAATTACAGGAATGGCTGGAATCAAGCAAGCAATTGGATGAAGCCTATTGGAACGACCGTTCCGGAAAATGGAGCGATCAAGAGCCTTGCGGATGGGTTTTTGTGGGAGAAGATGCGTATTCCTTGCGCAACCCGGCGAACGATTCGTTTCCATTTCAGCAATGGAACCGGATGTTGGCGGAGCTCGGCTGCTTGTAAATATATAGATCCGACATAGTCCAATCGCCGTCAATCGCGCCCTACCTTCGCGCAGGACGTCCGGACGGGCCGGCGGGGCGGACCGATTTTGCAACGCCTGCCGGTTGCACATTCGCCCTCCCCGCCGTCACCGGTTAGCCCGATCCCACTCGTTCACCTCGCGCGTTATTTCTTCTCCGCCGTAAACGTGCCAATCCCTCACGAATTGGACGAACGAATCCGGCTGCTCGTTGCCGTAGACGATTTTCAGAAACGCTTTCTTCTCCATATCCTGCAGCGCCGGCCATTTGGCCCTCATCTTTGGTCCGGGAGCGCCCACGAATTCGTCCTTCCGGGCATAGGCGAGCTGTTGGTCGCTGACGATGCTGCCTTCCAGAAATAATTTCGAGCTGGTGGCGGCCAGTCTCTTCTCGTACGGCGTATCGATCTTCCCCCGGTAGACGCGCTGTTCGATACTTTCGCTGCGGATGACGCCTGGAGGCGTGCTGCCGAGCGCGACGAGAAGCTGCCGGGAGATTGTGCTCGTTTTCCCGGGAAAATCGTAAAGAACCTCGCCCCCTACCCGCTTGTAGTCGTAATTCTCGGCGAATCCGTGTAAAAAATCCGACGCCGGATCTTCAATCAACGCGCCGTACACCTCGTCGTAGTACCGGAACACGGCGTCCATATGCTCGAAGCCTTGGCGGAACACATAGCTGCCGTACGAGATGTTCGACCCTCTCCGGCCGATTTTGCCGTCCGGTCCTGACGGGAACGGGATCGGCTTGAACACCGGCATGTCCGGCCCTTGCGGCACTTCCGACAGCGGCCAGCCGCCCATCCACCCCGGACCGGAGATGATGCCGGCTTGCCCTTCCGCGAACAGGGAAGACGCACTCTGTTCGTCATAGGTTCCGAAATTCGGGTGAAGATAGCCGCGCCCGTACCATTCGGCAAGCACAGCCAATGCGTCCCGCATGCCTGGCTGAACGGAGCCGTAAGCGAGCGAGCCGTCCGGCATCCGGTTCCACTGATAGGGTTGATCGCCGAAAGCTCCAAATACGAAGCTGGCGTCTCCGATCCAGCCGTTCAGCGAGTTTTTGCCTGCCAGCGCGAGTCCGATCGTGTCGTCCTTGCCGTTGCCGTCCGGGTCCCGGTTCGTAAAGGCGTCCAGCACGGCGGTTAACTCGTTCAGGGTCGTCGGTACGGCAAGTCCGAGCCGGTCGAGCCAATCCTGCCGGACCCATAGGATCGGATCGCCTACCTTCCCGTCGGAAATTTGCGGCAGCCCCCACAGCTTGCCGCCGACCCGCACCGTTTTCCACACGTCCGGATTTAGCGCATACGCTTCCTTCAGCCGCGGAGAAGCATACCGTTCGAACGACTCGCCGATATCCGCGAAACGTCCGGAAGCGACAAGTTCTTCCAGCAGCCGGGGCAAAATGCGATTGTTGAGCAGCAGCACGTCCGGAAGCTCCTCTTCTCCCGTCAGCGCGAGCCGAACCTTCTTCTCAAGCGCCGCCTCGTCCGCCAGCACCCACATGTTGGAGGTGGCGATGCCCAATTTGGCGATCGACCAGCGGGAAATCGGATTGTCGTCAATCGTGTCCGGCTCCTTCATCTTGTCGAGATCGCTGTCGCTAAGTACGCGGGCTGTCGTGACGACGATCGGTGACTGCGGCGGATGCTCCGCATCCGAATTCGCAGCCGAAGTCGCCGGCGCCGGTACGGCCGTCTGTTTCGCCATATAGGTATAAGCACCGATCACAAGGACCACGGCTAGCAGGCTGCCGATAACGATCGTGCGATTGTGCGCCATTCGAACCACCGGATTCCTTTCTTGTCGGGATGTTAATCAGCCGTTTCCCGGAACTGCTTCGGCGTCAAGCCGGCATACTTTTTGAACTCGGCGATAAAATGCTGCGTGCTCCGGTATCCGACCGCCTCGCCAATTTCGTAAATGCGCAAGCCCGATTGCTTGAGCAGCTCCCTCGCCTTGGCCATTCGCGCATCCAGTATGAATTCGCTCATGTTCGTTCCCGTGATCTCCTTGTACACTTTCGACAAATAGACCGGATGAAGATAAACGTGCTCAGCGATAACGGCCAGCGTCAGATCGCCTCCGATATGCAGCCGCACATAATCGTGAACCGAATCGACCAGACGGCGCTGCACCTCGTGCTTGTCGGCCGGCCGCAGCTCTGCGGCCTGTCCCTTGCCCGCATCCGAAGTGCGGCCTCTTCCCCCGGTCAGCTCCAGGATGACGGATATGAACTCGTCCGGCCGCACCGGCTTGAGCAAGTAACGAAACGCCTGCAGCTCGATCGCTTTCTGCGCGTACTGGAATTCGCCGTAGCCGGACAGCAGGATGCAGCCGATCTCCGGCCGCAGCTCCCGCGCCTGACCGATCAACTGCAAGCCGTCCATGCCGGGCATGCGGATATCCGTAACGAGAATATCGATCCGGTTGTTCCGGATCGTCTCCAGCGCTTCGTCTCCGGAGCAGCCGGTGTGCACTTGTGCGACGCCGAGCTCCGCCCACGGAATAACCGTCGACAGATGCTCGACCAGATGAGGGTGATCGTCTACGAGAAGAGCCGATAACATGGCTTCACCTCCGGTTATGGGTTCGACACATCGGGCCAACTGAGCGTTACCCGTACGCCCCCGGATTCTGACCGCGTCAGGAGCAGCCCTGCGGCAGAGCCGTACCGGTGCGTCAGCCGCTGATGGACGTTCCACAATCCGCAGTCGTCCCCGGGCGGCTCCGTCTCCTTAAGCGATGCGTTCAACCGTTCGAGCGTTTCGTCCGCAAGTCCTACGCCGTCGTCCTCGACCATGAAGCGGACGATACCGTCCGCCGCCCGGCCGGAAATCGAAATCGACCCGCCGCCCTTTTTCGGTTCCAGGCCGTGAATAATCGCGTTTTCCACGATAGGCTGCAGCAGCAGCCGCGGAATATCGACCGCCTCCAGCCCGGGAGGAATGTCGATTTTGTAGCCGATTTTACGCAGCTGCATGTTCATAATTTCCATATACGACCGTACAAAAGCGACTTCCTCCTTTACCGTCGTATCCAGCCGTTCGTTGCGCGTGGAGTAGCGATAGTAGTCCGACAGGCTGTACGCCATCGAGACGACCGGTTCCAGCCGGTTCATCTGGGCCATGCTGACGATATAGGCGAAGCTGTTGTACAGAAAGTGCGGATTGATCTGCGATTGCAGCTGCTTCATCACGGCTTCCTTCGCGCGCAACTGTTCCCGGTACACCTTCTCGATCAGATGCTGCTGCTTTTCGGCCATCCGGTTGAACTGCCGGAACAACCCGGCAAAATCCCGGTTATTGCCGGGCGGCAACCGGGCACTCAGATCGCCCCGCTCCAGCCGTACGGTCCCTTCGCCGAGCTGGCGGATCGGACGCTGGACCTGCGAGTAGATCATATAGGCTGCGCCCGCGCCCGTCAGAATGAGCAGGCCGGCCGTTACATAGAACAAATTCCGGCTGTACGTAACGGGAGCCAGTATCGTCTCCAGCGGTACGTAATCGACGAGAGTCCAGCCGATCTTCGCAGAGACGAGCCCGTATACCAGGTAGCGCCGTCCGTCTAGCGAGACGGAGCGGTATCCCTCTGCCGGATCGGCTGCGATCGCGCTTCCTTCCTGCGCGATAAGCCTGCGAATGGTCGATTCTTCGGCGCTGCCGTTAAGCACAAGCTCCCCGGCGCTTCTGTACAGGAACGGATCGTTATTGCCTTTCGTCTTGAAGCTGTCGAGCAGCCGTTCGATGTTGTCCGCCATCAGGTCGATCTCCACGATTACATCGGCCTTGCGTATGTCGGAGGCGGCGGAAGCAGGCACGATAAAAAAACGGGTGAACGCCATCTTGTCAGCGCCGTCGACTCGAATGTTCCGGTACGTCCATCGCGTCGTCGCTTGGTCGAGCAAGTAAGCTTCGTCGTAAGGAAGCAAGGAATACGACGATACGGCATGTCCCGAGCCGGGGAAGTAGGCGTTGATCCGGTTCATCCAGGCGTTGGAGGTGCTGAATAGCGACAGCTTGCGCTGCAGCGTGTCGGACAGTATGGCGTAGTCGTACCCGTTCGCCGGAATAACGTTGCCTGCGAATTGGGCGAAGTCCGGGTCCTGTGAAATGAGATTCGAGTATTGGGATACCTGCTCCATCGCCGCTTCGATCTGGTGCATGAAGATCGCAAGCCGCTGTCGGTTGGCGATCGTAAGCTGTTCCTCGACAAGCCGCGTGCTCTGCGCATTGGAGTAAGCGTAGAGGGCGATCACCGGCGACATCAGAATGACGATCAGACAGATGACCTTGGTAATAAGCTTCATAACGTCCTCCGCTGCCATATCGGGATGCTTAATTCATTCTACGCGCATGCGTCTGTATCCTCCGCCGGGGCGAAGCCGCAAGGGCGACATCGCCCTGATCAACCGGCTCTCAGCGGCATACGGAAGGAAAGCAAAGCCATCGCAGTGACAATGCTGTACGAGACGACGCACCAAAAACAAACCGCATGGAGGACGAACAGCTCGACGACGGTCAAATACGTAGAAAAAGTGAAGCCCGCCCACAGGTAGAGCCGCAAGGACAGCGGAGTTGCGGCCTCCTCCTTGCGGCTGCGCAACAGCCAGGCGATCAGGAGCAAATAATAGGAGATGCCGAGCAACGACACCGGAAACGGTCCGATATAGGCGTACTTGCTGCCGTTCACGACGCTGCAGCTGCCGATGGGACAATACAACCCGCCGGTCAGATTCGCCGCGAATATATAGACGGACACCAGCGCTCCCGCCACGGCAAGACTGACCCGCAGCACATGCAAACGATGCCGCCCGGTCATGCTTCTCCGACCCGTTTCATGAATTTCTGAAAATCTTTTACCCGGTAGCCGTTCATCCGCTCTATGATGGTCCCCTGCTCATCCATCGCATAAAAGACGGGCGTAATCTTGATTCGCAGCCGGTCCTGGGCGGTCCTGTCGGCGGCCAGCAGGGGAAACGAAAATTGCAGATCGCGCTTGACCTCGCCGTACGCCTCCTTCCCCCCTACGCCGATCATGACGAGAGGCGTTTCCGGGTAAAGCTCGCTCCACTTCTGGAGCACGGGATACGAGCTTTTGCACGACTCGCAGTCGATCTTGGCGATCATCGCGACGAACTTCATCCCCCGGTAGCGGGCCGTATCGATCGTCCCGCCGTCTACTTCTTCACCGGTGACGGACGGAAGCGTCTCACCGGTGTGAAACCCGCCCGTATCGGTAAGCCATTCCGCAACGAGCGTCGCATTGTTCAACACATAGACGCCGGCCAGCGGTACTAGAGCTGCCGCCAGCAGCAGCACGATTTTCAACACCCGCATCTGGGCCAACCTCCTTCAACAAGGCTGTAATTGCCGATACAGCGCCGCATAAAGCCCCTCTGCAGCCAACAGCTCGTCGTGCTTCCCCGCCTCCGCGACCCTACCGCCCTGCAGCACGAGGATCAAGTCCGCGTCTGCGACCGTGCTATGGCGATGGGCAATGACGATTCGCGTGCAGGATAGCCGGGACAAATTGCGCTCGACGGCGGCCTCCGTCCGCATGTCCAAGGCGCTCGTCGCTTCGTCCAGCAGCACGATAGCCGGATTGCGGACGAGCGCCCGGGCCAGGGCGATCCGCTGCCGCTGCCCGCCGGACAGGTTCGTTCCGCCTTCGGACACCAGCGTCCGGTATTGCTGCGGCATTTTCATGATGTCTTCATGAATGCCCGCCATTACCGCCGCCTGCACGATGGACTCCATGGGCAGGCCGGGATCGTGAATGGCGATATTTTCAGCGATCGTCCGATTGAAAATAAACGAACTTTGCGTAACAACGCCGAGCCGGCTTCGCAGCGACCGTTTGTCGAGGCGTTCGAGGTCGATGCCGTCGAACCGCACCTCGCCGGAGGCAGGTGCATACAGACCGAGCAGCAGGCCGGCCAGCGTGCTTTTGCCGCTGCCCGATGCGCCTACGATCGCCACCTTCCGGCCGGGCTCGATCGTGACGGATACATCGCGGATTACCTCGGGACCGCCGGGATAGTAGCGGAAGCTTACGCCCCGCAGCTCGACCTTGCCCGTCAGATGCGGCGGCGCCGCAGCCGCGCCGTCCTCCTGCTCCTCCCTGGACCGGTGAATGTCGAGCACCCGGTTCAAATAAACCCCCAGCATTATCATATGGTTCAGCGTCGTCACAAGCGTCGACAGCGGTGTCAAAAAGGCGGCGGCAAGCGTAAAAAAGGCGAACAGCTCGCCGAGCGTCATCCGATAGGTCAGCACCTCATTCGTGCCCAGCCAGAGCAGCAGCAGCGGCGCCGCGAACTTAAGTCCGCCGACCACGCTGTCCACCCCTGCCTCCAACACCCCTCTTCTGCGCTGTGTGTCGAGCTGCTGCTTATACAACCGCTCCCAGCGCTCGTAGGCGAGCGACTCCATGCCTCCGGCTTTGACGTCCGTTATGCCGCGCAGCGTCTCCACAAACGAATTAGTCGCCGCCGTCTGCTTCAGAATCTGCTCCTGCGACAGCTGCCGGATCGGCACCCGAGCCAGAAGCGATATGCCGGCCTGCAGCGCGCCCGCCACCACGACCCAGCCCGTTAGCGCGGGAGACCTCTCCAGCATGAACAGCAGGAAGAAAACGACCATGCCGCCGTCGAGCAAGGCGGTTACCGTCCGGTTAGACAAAATGTCCCTGATCATCAGGTTGCTGTTGGCTCTGACGATCAGATCGCCGTTCGACCGCAGCAGGAAAAACGAATACGGCAGACGGAGCAGGCGGCCGAGGAATGCGCTCATCAGGCTCCAGTCCAGCCGGTTTTGCAGCAGGACGAGCGTTTGGCTCCGAAGCAGCAGAAACAGCGTCTGCACGAATGCCAGAGCGGCGAAGCCGATGCCGATCGCGGGCAGGAATCCGGTCTCCTTGGGCAGGATCACCTCGTCGATCAGGACACGGATCGAGATCGGAGCGGCCAGAGCCAGCATTTGAATCCACAGCGACATAACGACGACCTGTGAAACGAGGCCGGAATGGCGCCCCAGCAGCTTGAAATAGGAGGTCCAGATCGGCTGTCTTTTGCGGGGGACGAAGCCCGCTGCCGGCTTCATCGTCATCAGGACGCCGCTGTACCGCTCCGCAAACTGTCCGATCGGGATGTTCATCCGGCCGACGCCCGGATCTATGATCGTCGCCCGGCGCTTCCCGAGCCGCTTCAGTATAACGAAATGATTATGCTCCCAATGAAGAATACACGGGACATCCGTCTTGCTGATCCCGTCGATGCCGATCCGCCGGCCGGCCGCTTCCATCGCGTATCCTCTAGCCATGTCGCGCAGGAGAAGCAGGCTGGTTCCGTCCCGGCCGGCGCCTCCCCGCTCCCGCAGCTCGTGCAGCGGCACATGGCAGCCATAGTAGCCGAGCAGCATCGCCAGGCAGCAGACGCCGCATTCCGACTGTTCCATTTGCTCGATGAACGGGATGCATCTTGGGCTTCGCAGCTTCATGACGCACCGCTCCCGATCCCGGCAGCCTGCTTCGCCATGACGGCCGGAGGCGGCTGAAGCGCCGTCAGGGAAGGCAGCGCCGGGTTGGAGAGCCGGAGCAGCGTATTGCCGATCCCGGCCAGGCCTGTCATCAATCCGGGAGAGAACGCACCAGGAGGGACGTCGCAGAGCCAGTCGTTTTTCTCCGCATCGCCCAGCGCCAGCGAAGCCCGCTCATACACGGCTTGGCGAAGCCCATCGTCCTTCCGCTCCAGAGCAGCAGTAAGCAGTACATCGAGATTGCCCATGTCCCCATGGCACAACACGCTGGAGGAACCGCGCCAACGCGCAAGCGTCGTCCGCAAGCCGACGCCGATTTCTTCTTCGAACCGGTCGTCGCCGCATACGCGGCCGGTCAGGATGCGGCTCAAGACGATGCCCGGCGCGCCATGGCACCAGTAGACGGGATTGCGGCCGGTCTGCGCGTCGGAGCGAAGGTCGAGCCAGTTGCCTTCCTCTGGCACAAACAAGCTTCGCTCGTAGCGGATCGCTTCCCGTCCCGTCTGCAGGAAGCGTTCGTCGCCGGTAACGCGGAACAGCTCGGAGAAGGCGTAGGCGTAGCCGGAGGCGCCGTGCGAAAATCCGGCCAGCATGCGGCCTTCGGTCAGCTCGCTCGGCCAGCCTGCACCGCCTGGCGAGACGACCTTGCGGCTTAACAGATGTTCGCCGCATCGCACGGCGAGACCGAGCGCTTGGCGCTCGCCGGTCGCTTCGTACAATCGCAAGGCGCCGATGGAGATGCCGGCGCTGCCCGCCATGAGATCCAGCTTCCGGTCCTGAGCGACGATCCGGTCGAACCGGTCCAGCGCTCCGATAGCATCCTCCAGCAGCGAATCGTCCCCCAGCAGCCTGGACAAATGACTGGATGCATACAGATAGGAAGCAAGGCCGTAAAACACGGAGCCTTTCTGAACGGCGCCTGGAAGACGCAAAAAATCCCGGCTCGTCTCCGCCGCGCCGCTCGCCAGTTCCTGATATTGCCGAACGCCCGTTTCCTTGGCCGCATAAGCGAAGAACAGCGCCAAACCAAGCGTTCCATTATATAGGCCCGCGTCCATCGGCGCATAGCTCAGCAATCCCCCGGTATCCTTCGCGGTTCCGATCCAGGTGACGGTCCGTTCGTCGTCTCCCCGGACAGCCGAAGAGGCGAGCCGTTCCGCGATCGCCACCGCCGCCGCTTCGAATGCCTTTGGCGCATGTGGCGTTTCCTTTGCCGCCGAATCCGCTGCTTCTGCGGCAAAGGAGGGACGTTCCCAGCATCGCTTCAGTGTCAGCATCGAAGCGCGAATGACGCTCTCCTGCATCGCGCGGTCGTCTTCAGATAACCGCCCGATCCGTCCGAGCGACATCGACAAGCTGTCCTGCGGGAAATAGCCGCCGATCCGTTTACCCCGGCTGTCCCATACATCCGTGGAGCTTACGAACGAGGAGAAATACGGAATGTCGTGGTCCAGCAAATCGGCGCATTCGGAATGAATGACCCGAAGGAGAGCCGGAGCGCCCTCCGCGATCCGCCACATGAAATCGAACAGCTGGACGCGGGCAAGCCCATTTCCCAGGCATGCCGGGTTCAGCGAAGCTTCCAGCATTTGGCCATAGACATCCGTATTGCGCACGAGCACCCGGACCGGACACTTCGCGAATCCATGAATCGGTCCGTCCTCGGCGGCAAGAGGCTCCCGCTGCGCCAGCAAGATGCGGTACATCCGGTTGAATCCGCCGGCGACATCGTCCGCGTAAGCTTCGGCTCCGACCTCCTCCCGGCCGTAATACGGGCGGTTGCCGCCGGGGCTGAACGATTGGGCCGTCTCCCGGACCAGACGCATCTCGTCGGTTCCGATATCCTTGTACTTCGTTAGCGGCCGCACGTAGGTCTGTCCGGCGTAAGCGCCGATTCCGCTCACCTCCATCCCCTCGAGGGAACCGGAGCGGAGCCGATAGGACGGGAGCAAGCCGGAGCGGAGCACGGACTGTCTGAGCAGTTCGCTTGCTTTGCGGGCGGCGGTCGGGTGTTCGTTCGGTTCCTCCGCCTCCATGCTGTAACGATGGAAGATCGTTTCCAGATCAACCAGATACGGATATTCGCCTTGGGCGATCACGTTTTCATAATGGAAATCGACGGCATGAACGATATGCAGCAACGCCAAATATTGGCCGTGCCGCCTGTAGAACCGGTTGATTTGCTCCGGAGAGACGCACGGCTCGTGACGGACGTATTCCGTCCAACCGTAGGATTGCCTGTCGACGATCTTCAACACCGGCAGAGGAGGCTCCGCCCCGTAGCGGTTCGCCCACTCCAACAGCCGCTGAAACGCCGAGTCGACCGCCAGGGATCGAGCCTTGTACATCAGCCTTTCGCCGGAGGCAAAGCGGAGAACGTGCACGCTTCTGCCCCCCCGATGAGCGTCTCCGGAACGGCTGCAGCCGACGAGTTGAGAAAAATCCTGCCCCAATACGCGCTCCAGCTCTTCGCGGTCGCGAAGAAACCGCTCCGTCATTTCTTCGCAGTTCTTCTCGTGATTCATCGTCTGCTCGGTCATCAATCGTGCCAGAACCGGATAACGATGAAGCATACCAGCGATATCCGGCATCGTTGTCAGCCGGCCCGCAACAAAGGAACGGAATCGCTGTTCCCCCGTATCGCCGGTCAATGCGCCGGCCTGCTTAGCCACATGAAGCTCGGCGATCAGCACCCGGTCGGCCAAACGCATCAGACGCCGGCCAAGCGATGCGACGACGTCCCGCAGAAACGGTTCCCGGTCGACGGGCATATACCCGTATTCGCATTCCCATCCCCGAAAACGCACCAGCAGACGCCGGCGCAACCAGTAAAGAAAAGGCGAGATGAACGGCGTGAACGGACCGGGTGACAAGCTGTCGATCTCGGCCGGGTTCATGCTCGTTTGGCTCAAAATACCGCTTAACGTCCGCTGCCATTCAGGAGCGCCCTCGTCCTCGAACTGGTCGCCTTGCTCTAGAATGGCGGCAAATTCTGCTTCGCTTAAACCGTCTTCCTTCAGGCGCGTGGAGAAGATCGCGTCCGACGTCAGTCCCGTCCGCTCGCGCCACTGCTGCACAGGGGAGGAAGGGACGGAGGAATCTGTCGTATGAACCGTGGCTTTTCGTTCGTGCGCGTATGTTGCCTTTCTCAGTTTCATGCTATCGATCATGGAGATGCTCTCCTTGTAAAAAGAATACAGACAGGGGTTGCCCCCTGTCTTCAGGTGATTAAGAAGAAATGCGGTTTACGGATCACAAAGAATATTGACCGTGTAGTCGTTGCCGCAAAATTCTCTCAGCGCGCTGCAGTCCTGGCACCGTTGTCCGCCAGCGATTTCCGCCAGTTCTTCGTCGGACAGTACGTCGATGACGTTCGTCAGTTGTTCCATCTTGTTCACCTCCTTTCATGCGCGGTAGTCGGAATTTCCGTGAAACACAACCCGTCTGGTTCGCGATGCAAGCGCCCCGTCAGCCCCACCTCGGGCCGGGCAGCGAACCGTTCGACGGCGGCCGCTCCTTAGCCGGCGATTCGAAGTGCTCACCGGCCGGGAACGTTTCCCCCCGCCGTTCGATCCGATCGCATACAACTGCGAGCGAACCAACACCTCTAATTAAACTGGAAACCGGGCGGGTAAGGTAGGTCGGAATTTCAAGAAACATGACGGAATATGAAGCAATCGATTTGGAGTGTATGCAAGGAAATCGCCAAGGCAAGTACGGCATAGGACAAAAGATTCATGTGGAGGTATGACATGGGGAAATGTACGGGGAACTTACCAGGACTTTGCAATAGAGACTCTTCTCATTTCATCGCCTGTCGCTTTATAATAGGGGAATACGATCTTTATTTGCTGCAAGGAGTTCTGCTATGACAAAAAGTGCTAATCCGCCGTTAAACGATGAGAAATGGTTACAGGTTCTGAAATATGCCGCGAAATCTTTCAACGACGTCACCTTGAGTCGGGGATTTCAATATTTCAAACAACAATACGTCGTCGCCCTGAACATTACCGAGAACCGTACGGTTCAGGCGAAGGTAACCGGCCATGAAGACTATACAGTCACACTCCAATTGGAACAGCTCGCTTTCAGCTTTTGCACTTGCCCCGTCCACACCTGCTGCAAGCATCAGGCTGCGGTTATGATGGAGCTGGCCGACCGGCTCGGCTACCCGGCTGCCCAGATTGTGAATGCCAAGCAGCATCTGGTGCGGACCGCAGCGACTCCGTCTGCCGAGTCCCTGCTCCAGGAATTGGCCCGCATGAGTGTATCCGACTGGCATGAATATATGAACCAGGCTACTTCTCTGGTGAAACCCAGTTATGATCAGGGGATGTACTTACAGGCGCTGCGGGTTCCGTTGGCTACTCTCTTGAAGGGTTCCGCTCTGTCTGCGACGGCGGACTTGATTTACTTCGAACTGCATCAGTTCTTGTTTATTCTGCAGAAGATTTTCGATTTGGTCGCCGGGGGGAGTCCCGTCATTAATTTTTCGTATGCCACATACCGTCTGTACGATGAAGCGCATGCCTTCCTGCAACAGACAGCGCCCCAGTTCAATTGCACGATGGCTGCGGATCGTCTGGAGCAGACGTTAAGCATCCTGCGGCGGCAGTTGGCGGAAGAGAGCGGCCACAAGTACTTGGGTTACGGCCTGTATGCGGCAGTGTGGAAATACTGGATTGCCCCCCAGCCCGAAGCCGGTTACTGGGTGTCTCAAGAGTTAGACGCCGTCGAGCGGCAAATCGCAGGGCGTGACTCCTCATCCCTTGCAGCGGCAAAAGCGTTCCTGCTTCTGCATCAATCCAAAAGCAGCGAAGCGTGGACGGCGTTAGAAGCTGGCGGTATGTTAGATAAAGCTCCGGCGAGTCTGCTGCTCTCCTTTATGGATCTCCTGTCCAGTTCCGGTCAGTGGGGCGCGCTGGCGGATTGGCTGAATCGATCAGCCTCGCATTTCTATGGTCCTGTAACCAAGGAACGTTTAACCTATTTCGGGTTTTGGAAAGAAGCGGCCCGGCATGTTCCTGAAGCCGAGGAGCTGCTATGGAACGTTCTGGAAGAGATGCTTCCCCATTCCGCCAAAGTGATCGAGAATATGCTGTACGAGCGGCATAACTGGAAGGCATGGATCGAGACGCAGATCCTTCTGGAACACGATCCCTTTCACCATAAGGTAAGTGTCCTGCAGCCTATCGAGAAGGAGGCGCCTGAGCTGCTTCTCCCTTATTACCATCAAGCTATCGAGCATTACGTCGCCCTCAAAAACCGCAAAGATTACAAGGCGGCGGTCAAGCTGATGAAACGGCTGGCAAAAGTGTACAAGAAGATGAAGCAGATCGAGCGTTGGGACAGCTTTCTCTCTCGGTTCATGGAACGTCACAGCCGGCTGCGGGCACTGCATGAGGAATTAAAGAAAGGAAAGCTGCTGGAATGAGTGCGAAACTACATGATATGACTATATATGGCTTAATTACGGATGCCGGAGACGCCTTGTTATGGGGGCTGGAGGACGGACGCCCGGTTGGCGGAGAGACATTCCGCAAATTATTGTTCGCCTGGCACGAGCCCTCCTGCTACGGAACAACACTGGAGCTGCAGCGGGCCGGGGATCTTATCGTGACGGTCCTCCCTTCGGAGATGGTGCTCCCCTTCTTCGCCGAGCCGAATCATATGGACGTTCTCCGCTGGGAAGGCGGGGACGAAGGAACGAAAGGATTATTCGAGGCTGCGCCGCTCCTATACCAAGAAGCCCAAGCGGGACGTTACATGCCCAGCTTCAGCGCTTACCGGAATGGGGATCTGCAATGGACGTGGGATGCGGATTCCGCAGAGCTGGAACAGCTCAATTGGGAGGCGCTAACCAGTCTGGACGCCTCCGGCGGCAACCTGAGCGGATTGCGCTCCGCCTTCTCGGCCGCCGTATCGATGAAGCATTACGCGGACGAAGCCGCTGTATCCGATCTGCGGCGGGAATATCCCGCCTTGTTCCAGCGGCCGCAGCCGGCAGACTCAGCTCTGGCGCTGACAGAGGAGGAGTGGCTCATATCGCTCGGCTGGAAACCCGATCTGGCCCCCTTCCGCCCTATCCTGCAATTGCTTGAGCCGGACGAAGAGCAAGACGAATGGCGCCTGCGTCTGGTGCTGCAGGACAAGAGCGACGGATCGGCGCTTGTACCGGTCCGGCTCGCAGCAGACGGGCATACTTCCGGCGTATGGTCGCCCGACTGGAGCCCTTTCATCCGGGAGCGTTCTCCCGGTTGGGCAACGAGACTCCTGGCGGCGCTTCCGAACACGGTCAGCCGCGGTGAACTGTTCGCTGCCCCGTTAAGCGACGAAGCCGCCTGGCACTTCCTGACCACGGACAGCCGCCAATTGCTCAGTGACGGCTGGAATGTCATGCTGCCCGGCTGGTGGGAAGCCGCCTCGAAGCGGAAGCCTCGCCTGCGCGCACAGGTGGCGCCGGATGCAGGCGGCCGAGGCCAGTCATTATTCGGGCTGAACGCCTTGGTCGACTTCGACTGGCGCATTGCGATCGGCGATGCGGACCTGAACGAAGCCGAATTCGCAGAGCTGCTGAGCCGTAAAGAGCGGTTAATCCGCTTCCGCGGCGAATGGGTCGTTCTGGACCCTGCCCTGCTGGAGAAAATCAGGAGGCTCATGGCAAGCGTGAATCCGGAAGAAGGCTTGTCCCTGCAAGACGTTCTCCAACTCCACTTGTTAAGTGAATCGGAGCAGGAAGGGACTGGCAAGAACGGACGCTCATCCCGAGAAGATGAGGACGATCCCGCAGACGAGGAAGATCAGTTGCAACTTGAGGTGGAGTTGAATACTCACCTATTGGCGCTGATCCGCCAGCTCGGGCAGCCGTCGGAATTAGCACCGCTGCCAGTACCTGACGGACTTCGCGCTGAGCTGCGCGGCTACCAGCGCGAAGGGTTCACCTGGCTTAGCCATCTGAGAACGTTCGGGCTGGGCGCCTGTCTCGCCGATGATATGGGACTCGGTAAAACGATTCAGTTCATCACCTATTTGCTCCGGCACCGGAGTGAATCCGCCTTCCCCGCCCTGCTCATCTGTCCCACTTCCGTGCTCGGCAATTGGCAGAAGGAGCTTGCCCGATTCGCCCCTGAACTGAAGGTTACGCTTCACTACGGGAAGGGACGGCTCGCCCGCGGGGAGATTGCTGAGGCTGTGAAGGATACGGATATCGTCATCACCTCTTATACGACAGCGCTGCTGGATCAGGAAGTGCTGCAGGAGATCGTATGGAGCTCCCTTTGTCTCGACGAAGCCCAGAACATCAAAAACGCGCAGAACAAGCAATCGGTCGCCATCCGTTCCCTTCAGGCAACACATCGCATTGCCATGACCGGAACGCCGATTGAGAACCGGTTGTCGGAGCTGTGGTCGATCTACGACTTCCTCAACCCGGGATACCTGGGAAATCAGCGCGGGTTCCAGCATCGGTTCGCCACTCCGATCGAGAGGCATCAGGATGCGGAGCGGACGGCACAGCTCCAGAAGCTCGTCAAGCCGTTCATGCTGCGGCGCAAGAAGACCGATCCTGCCATCCAGCTCGATCTGCCGGACAAGCAGGAGATGAAAGTGTATATCAACCTGACCGCCGAGCAGGGAGCGCTTTACGAGCAGTCGGTTAAGCAGTTGCTGGAGCGGATGAACAATCTGGAGGGGATCGAACGCAAGGGAGCCATTCTCGCCGCCTTGACCCAACTCAAGCAGTTGTGCGACCATCCTGTGCTGTTGACGAAGGAAGCTGTTCCGCCTGAGGAAATCTTACAGCTCGAAGAACACCGGGATGCGTTCATCACCCGGTCTGCGAAGCTGGAACGACTCGTTGCCATGGTCGACGAGCTGCGGGACGAGGGCGATTCCTGTCTGATCTTTACCCAGTATGTAGGCATGGGCCGCATGTTGGCTGACGTGCTGCGGGTGCACCGGGGCGAGCCCGTGCTGTACCTGAATGGCAGCACACCCAAAGCGGAACGCGATCAGATGATTGACACGTTCCAGGCGGGAGACGGTTCGGGGCCCGGCATTTTCGTCCTGTCGCTGAAAGCTGGCGGAGTCGGCCTCAACCTGACGGCGGCCAACCACGTCTTCCACTTCGATCGCTGGTGGAACCCGGCTGTCGAGAACCAAGCGACCGACCGCGCTTATCGGATGGGACAGAAGCGCAACGTGCAGGTGCACAAGTTCATTTCCCTCGGTACATTGGAGGAGAAAATCGACGAGATGCTGGAGAGCAAGATGAGCTTGAGCGAAAACGTCATCTCCTCCTCCGAAGGCTGGATTACCGAGCTGTCGAACGACGAGCTTCGCGACCTGTTCATGCTGCGGCAATCGTGGTAAAACGGTTCGGTTCGTAGTCGGTTGCCTTCGCTTGCGAGCGACGCTGATCACGCTGATTAACCAAATAAAAGTCTCTGCCATCCTTTATTCTCAGCAATAGAGGATGACAGAGACGAATAGAGGCGGTTTGTACCCCTTATTTCAACCGACGGACGGGATGTGCATCCTTTTCGCCGATTTTTACAGCCTCAAACCGCTCTTATTCGGTGTCCAGGCCGGTTTTAGCACAATATAAAGGATACAAACCATTCGTATGCGTTCCTTCTTGCCGGTATTTAATCCGGCCATCGCAAAGTAGGATAACCGTTGCCTTCTTCGATACTCCATATGTCCGTAAAGTCCCAATTGGCAAAGGTACTTTGTTTTTCCATATCGGCCGTCAATTGGGTTTCGCCATTTCCCGTGTCTCATCTAGTCGTAGTCTGGCGATCGCGATAGCTGTCTGTTACGCTGCCGTCAATCGAGAACGAATCCGCCAATGCGCCGTGCCCCGTGCCCGTCTTCCCTATGATTCTGATGTGACACCCTGCTCACTTCCCCCGCACTTCTTTTATTTCCTGCAGTCTACTGAACGGTACGGGTCACGTAAAGACAAAAATCGTTTCATCCCGATCGCTCACAACGGCGCGGTTTGCAGCGTACCGGTATCGGTTACGGTCACGGCATACCGGCTGCCCAAAGGCGAACGGAGCACCAGCCGCTCTTCTCCGATCCGGCCAAACGGCTCCCACACGCCGGGCGTTCCGCCGGTTACACATACCCAGCCGACGTAATCCGAAGAACTCGTGTCCGTCCTATACACCAATGATCCCCGTACCCAATCCCCGGCCGTAGGCACGCTTTCGGCCCAGCTGATCGTCGCGCCCTTGGCCAGCCCTTCCGGAGTCATCAACCGCCGCGCATACCTGGCATTGCCCACCGGTTCGCCGGCACCGGTGAACACGTTGTCCGGAGTAATACGCACGTCCGATCCGCTCGCCTCCACAGCCAGGAAAATGCACTGCCTGGCTGCTTCGATCGAATTGCCGCTCACGATCGTGTCGGTGACTGCCGTGTCGAACCGGATGCCGTAATCGGTGCCGACGAGGACATTATGCGAGATCACATTGCCCGCGGACGGCTCGGGACCTGCAAACCGGATGGCGCCGTAGCTGGAATACACATGCTTGATCGTGTTGCCGCACAGCAGGACACGGTTGCAATTTCGTACGGACATAGCTATAGCACGATTGACTTCAATGGTATTGTGGCAGATGACCGGCGCCTCGGCATTGGCGATGTTCCATCCGGCCGCGCCTGTCCCCGCATCGCGGTTGCCGCGGATCTCCAGCCCCTTTTGGACCCGTCCGGTCGTGAACATCCTCGCATCCCCCACCGAGCCGTAGAAGATGTTGTCGGTAATGCTGACATCTTCGGTATTGCCGATCTCCCCAGCATTGCAGCGAAAAAAATAGCGGGCCTGTCCCTGATTGCCGCGAATCGTCATCCGTTTGTTCTTGAATGCAGCGTTCGGATTATACGAATTAATAAACACCCCAACGGTATCGTATACGTTATTTTCGATCCAGACGTCCTCCACTATATCCGAACCCGAAGAAGTATGATTCGGCTCGATATCGATCGTCGCCACGTAGTCAAACCCGTCCAGCATCACATTGTCCCGCACCCAGACCCGCCGTGCGGATACGATCGCTATCGCGCATCGCCTCGGATCGATCAGCATATTGCTGTATACATGCACGTCTTCGCACGGGCCCAAATAGTCCGACCCGAAATAAACGCAGTCCCCGTAGGCCGAATTGAACCGGTTGTGATGGATGTAAACATGCCGGGAATCGGTGACGCGCAGCAAGTGCGACTGCTCCCCCGCCGTACCGCCTGTATATTGGCCGTTCAGATGAAGGCCGGAGACATGCAGCCCGCTGCCCTTGTAAGAGACGATCGCCAGCATACGCTTCTCCGCTGTGCCGTCCGTACCCACCATGCGGATTTCCGGCATGCCGATGCCGTAGATCGAATTGCGGATCACAATCGTCCCGCTGACTTTATAAAAGACGTCCGTTTTCGGCACGATCAGCGTTTGGCCGGTTAATGCGGCGTTGCGGAACGCCGCCGTATCGTCCGTCACTCCGTCGCCCGCCGCTCCAAAATCCGCTACGCTGACCGCTCCCGCTGCGCGCAGCAGGCATTCTTCCTCCGGACCGCCGCCGTACACGCTATGCCGTACCGTCCCGCCGATGCCTTGCCCCCGCACTGCCAACGATCCGGCAAACATCGAGATTCCGGCGACTCCCATCGACAACAACATTTTTCTTCTGCTTACAGGCAGCATCTCCGGCGCTTGATCGTGCGTCTTCATACGATTCCTCCCTTTGTATGGTGCAGCTATTTTTTCAATTCCGCTTCAATATCCCGATTGGTTAATTCCTCCGCTTCCCGCATAATCGTGTTGATGTCCGACTGTCCGGCATTCAGCTTTTTCACCGCTTCGTTTAAATGCCTCGAGGCAATCGCGTCGTAAGGGGTAGGCGTGAACGGAGGCGCAAACGCGCTTTTGAACACGACGCTGATGTTTTTGCCCTGCATCGATTTCATATTCACGCCGTACCGGTTGCGAATCGCTTCGTCCCGCAGAGACGTAAATCTGCCGTGCTCGGTAATCAGGTTCTGGATCTCATTGCTGGTCAGCAGCTTGATGACCTCGAACGCCTCATCCTTCTTCTTCGTCGACGCGGACACGAGGAGGAAGTGCCCTGACGAAGCCAGGCTCCGGTTCGGATATCCCTTAAAGCTGGGGAATTGCGTAATGTCCCAGTTGAAATTGTTCGGCGTGCCGTGCAGCTTCTCCAGCGCTGCGAACCGGGCGTCGTAGCTGGGCAGCATCGCCAGCGTCTGATTCACCAGGAAATCGTCCAGCACTTGGTTCTGGTTACCCGGAATGTCGTTGGCGGCCTTGATCACGTCAAACACCTGTCTCCAGCCGTCGGAAGCAATCATCGCCTTATTCGTCTTCAGATCGACCCGGGGCAGCGTTAGCTGCGTGCTCAAGTCCGTAATTCCCGGCAGCATGATGCCTTTAAAGGTGACGCCTCCGACGGTGCGGGAGAAGGAACGCGCCATCGCGATCGTTTCCTCCCAAGTCATGCCTTCCTTCGGGTAGCTGACGCCGAACTGGTCGAACAAGTCCTTGTTGTAGAAAAAGGCCAGAAAGTTGAGCGAAAACGGAATCCCGTAATATTTGCCGTCGCCGTACACGCGCGAAGTCTCCAGAGCCGCCGCGTCAAACCGGTTCATATCGAGCTTGTGGGTTTGGATCAAAGCGCTCAGATCGAGCGCAGTCCCGAGATCCCGGTGCGCCTTGATACGCGGATAGGTGGTAAACATAAAGTCCGGGAAGTCACCTCGGGCCAGCATGCTCTCGATACTCGCCTCTCCTTTGCCGAGCCGGACCATTTCCACCGTAATGTGGGGGAATTTCGCCTTTACCGGCGCGGCGATCAGATTGGCGAACTCCTCGTCGGAGATGGTTGCTCCATCCTGCAGCATTCTCAGCGTAATGTTTTCTTTCGGTTTTTCCGGTACGTTCGTTACGCCTTCCGGCGTTTTCGGTTGTCCGGCTGTGTTTCCGCCCGCGCTTCCCCCGCATGCACTGACGAGCATCGCAGTCGTGAGACAAACTGCTGCCGCCGTACTTCGCATCGCTCTGATCATCCTGTCAATCCCCCTTGTTTATTAAGGTCGATCCCATGTTCATCAAAGCGGTTACGCTCCGCGCTTCTGCGGATCGAGGTCCCCATTCCCCATTCACCAATGGTTTCCGCATGTTTATTTCGTTAGCCGTTGATCGTTCTTTCCCTGCATCGCAAAGCCGGTCTGACTCGCGTTCTGGATGACCCAGTACGTATCCGATCGATATGGAAGCGCTCTCAAAAATGCGCCAGAAGGCAGCCGAAAGGTAGAACCGCTCTCCCCAACTGTCTCTTTCGTATACGGCGGAAGCGACAGTACCGCCAAGCTGCCGATCACCGGCCGGCGTCTGTCCGCATACGGCAGCGCCGCGGCCAGGCTGGGAGCATGCAGCTTCCTGCGGCTGACCAAACCTCGCTCCACCGTCATACGCGGCACCCCCTCCGTACTCCCGCTACCTGTCCGCCCGCCCAGCTTCTACTCGGGCTTGTTCCCTGTCGCTGACGCATGGAACGAGCATCCCGTCTCCGGTCTGAACGGAATTGCCGACTCTCGAGGCACCAGTACCGCTCCGATCATCGCCTCCACCAGTTCACGCTCCCCGCCAGGCTCCGGCTCAGCGGTCATAATGTCCCACGCCTTGACGGCCAGCTCCGGGATGGACGGGCCAACTGTCGTGAAAGCGATCTCAAATGCGCTCATCTCCGGTGTATCGTCGTAGACAACGACTGAGACATCATCCGGGACGCGCACACGGATGGGCCGCAGCGCACGCATCAACCGAAACAGACAATGCTGCGAATCGACGACGATCGCGCTTGGTCGATCAGGCTTCTGGAAAACCGCGTGCACATCATCTTCAAACGTAGTTCCGAAATAGTCGAAAAAGTGTTCCGGCGTATAGTCCGCCTTGCATTCGGCAATCCCTTGCAAGAAACCGTACATTTTTTGCTTGTTTTTCTGCCCTCCCGCGTAGGCCAACTGCCGGTGGCCCAATGCCGACAAGTGACGCACCGCTTGCAGCAGCGCTCCGCTGCGGTCGACCGCCAGCCAATCCACCCCCTCCGATTTGTTGTACCCACCCAGCGCCAGCACTCGCCCCGGGAACCGCTGACGCTCCACTGCAAATGACGCAGGCAGCGCCGAATACGCATCCCAAAACATCACATGATCGACGCCAAACTGCCGGAACGCTTGCAGCGAGTCCGTCAGGCCGTCCATAATCTGCATCACCCGGTAGCCCCGTTTAATCCCTTCCAGCTGGAGCTGCAAGTTCATGTTGTAGAAAAACAGCCCTTCCCGCGGCGGCCAGATTAATCCGACGAAGTTGGTTTTTTGCCTTACCAGCTTTTTGGCCGCCAAATTCGGAACATAATTCATCTGTTTTGCAATCGTGTGTATTTTCTCCCGCATGGCTGTGCTGACACGCAAGTCGTCCCTGAGCGCCCGTGAAACTGTTGAATGATTAACACCTGCTGCTTTAGCAATATCTTTGATTGTAATCATGATTGTAAGCCTACCCTCCAGATCTGAATACAGAATAACAAACGTGTGCACAAATTTCAATCCTTTATTTGTTTTGCCCGCAGATTTTTTTCTGCTTGTCCCATACTCTCATTTTGCACAATATTTCCTTTTTGCTCAAGCCCGGCAATCCTGATGCGGTCACCGATGCTTTCCGGTTAGCATTTTTCCATTTTTTTGAAACAAAAATCAAAAAGCAGCCGACCCTGGGATCAACTGCCTGAAGTTCCGATATTAATCATCTAATCCTTTACCGCTGAGAATATGCGGCAAATATTTTTCAACCCTGGACTCACGAGTTTTGGATTGCTTGGGTGCGGAAAAATATAGAATGTATGCTCGCTGCCTTCCTGGCGTCAATGCTTCGAAACAAGTTTTCAGGTCAGGGATTTCGACGAATTTATTTTGCAATTCTTCCGGAATGATGTAGTCCGTACTTTTGTTATAGTTCACTTGCAAACCGGCTTTTTCGACTGCGATCGCTTCGTCGACATAGGATTTCAGAATAAGCTGCATTTCTTCTATTTGTTGCAGGCTGGTGAACCGGATCTGGCGCGCTGCTTGTACATTTTTTGTTTGTTGGACAAGAATTCCGTGAGGATCTTTTAACAAGGCGCCTTTGTGAAACAACAGCGCGCAGTACTCTTTAAACCCATGGATTAATACGATGTTTTTGTTCTGATACGTATAACAAGGATGCATCCACTTAAACTCTTCGGTCAGCTCGCAGTCAAGTACGATTTCTCTCAGCATCTCGAACTCTTCCTTCCAGTTTTTAGCCTTGCTAAAAAATGGATCAATCTTATGATTTCTCGTACCTTTTATCATCCATGTATACCCCTTTGCGTAAACATTGTGGCGACTTCCCAATCAGACACCATTCGGTGACTATTTTGATTATATGACACCATTTGGTGTCTTGTAAACAACATTTTAAACTTTGCATGAACCAAGCGCGCATCCAAACGACGAATAGCCTCACCCGCTAAGCACTGCGGGCGAAGCTCGTCAGACGATGCCGATCGGTCACCTTCGGTCCATTCGTTATTTTATACATTCCGTTTATTCCCCTATTGCTCCTCTATCCTTACTTTCGTTTTACTGGAAATCTCAAAACCGTCTTCATTTTTGACTGATCCGTCCTGCGCGGGTCGGATAAATAGATTTCCCTGTGAGTTTTATCGGAACGCACATATCCTTGTTCCCTGTAATAGGATTCCATCCTCAAAAAGCTTTCCGGTTCGCTGTCAAAGCTTCCGATGTGCATCATTTGGCAGCATAATCCATCCGTCATCGTACCGAAAGTAAGCTGATCGAGGTAAGGATTTGGTTTTTTCCTTTTCGTTTGTTCTACAAATGCAAGGAATAACGCGCTTGTCAGAAAGTCGGGTTGGCGTATCATAAGCGTGTATTTCAAATTACTCTTATCCGTGGGCGGTTTTGACTTGTCGATCAAGTCCCAAATTCCCTCAAGCGGAAAAACGGTATATTCATAGTAACCGGCGGGCACGTCTTTCTGTTTGTATGACATCTTAACCGCGTAGCTCAAGCTGTACAAGGCTTCTGTCGCCCGGGCAAACTCCTCGCCGTTCGGATCGCCTTCACCGCTAATCCTAATAAACGGCATCTCTTCGATATCCATAATAACCGGGCTGCTTCCCGGAACGTAGATGGATTTGTAGTCTTTTTTATATTCTATTTTTTTGCTCATGGCGATCACTCCTCTTACACGTTTGACACTACTATATACTAGTAAATACGACAACAGCATGTCATATTTTATCATATAGTTTCGATCTGTGGCTCAGTACCGGGTTATTGCGCGCACCACAAAGAAGCAGGCCGCCGGACACCGCCGACAGCCTGCTTTCCTTATGATGATCTCTACAATCAGATCGCCTTATCGCCCAGCCAGCGCGCTATCTCCTCGGCATCAAAAGGAGGATAGATATCCGGATGCAGCATATGGCCGAGTTTGCTCAAGCCCGCTACAAGCAGCGGCGACGGCCGGCAATACAGCGATTCCTCCATGACGTGAATCCGTCCCTCGGTGACGGCCCGCATTCCTTCGGAACCGGGACGGTTGCGGACGACGTCCGGCTTGACCTGCTGTTCTCTGACGCCGACCCAGGCGAGTAAAATATAGTCCGGGTCGCGGCGCAAAACGTCGTCCCAATCGGTCTTGACCTTGGCCGCGGGCTCACCCGCGAATACGTTGACGGCGCCGGCCAGCTCGCTGATGCCGGTCAGCCAGTTGCCGCCGGCAGGCGTGAACACCGGCTTGGGCCACCATTCCCAATAAAGGGAGGGCTTGTCGATACAGCGCCGGCTCAATTCCGCATAATAAGCGAGGCGGTCCTCGTATTTGTTCCGGGCCGCTCTGGCCCGATCCGGATCGTCCAGTGCCTCGCCTAGGGCGGTCAGGCATTCGGCGATATCCGTCAGCGTTTTGGGATTAAGCGTAATATACGGCAGGCCCCGTTCCTCCAGGGCGGCGATGTTCTTCTCCATGCCGGGTACCGTCAGCGATGCGAGCACCAGATCCGGACGCAGCGCCTCCACCGCATCCATATCAATGTTCAAATCCGAGCCGAGCTTCGGCAGCCCGTTCGTGCTGGACGGCCAGTCTGTATACTTATCGACCCCGACGATATGCCGGTCGAGCCCCATAAAACCTAGCAATTCCGAATTGCTAGGACTGATCGATATGATTCTCATGGCATGACACTCCCTTCGGCTTCCTTAACGCGAGTGGCTGTCTCTTATTGGATCAGATCGGGATAGATGCCTTTTGCAATCGTCCGCAAGCCATCCACAATACGGGGACCCGGGCGGTTCAGCGTATCCTGATCGACGCCGACGAGCTGGTTGTTTTTGACGGCATCGATTTTATCCCATCCGTTGCGTCCTTTGATGATCTGGTCAAGCGTAAGACCCGCTTTATCTTTCGTGCCGGTCGTATAGAAAATGACAGCCGGGTTGTCCTGGATAATTTTCTCTTCGTTGATCTTGTTGTAACCTTTCGTATCCGCAGCGATGTTAATGCCGCCGGCCAGCGTCAGCACCTCGTCCATAAACTCGCCCTTGCCAACCGTCCAGCCCGGCGAAAACTCGATGTATACTTTTTTCTTCTGGTCCGGCTTGACGGTGCCGACGGCGGTTTTGATGCTGTCGATGTCCTTCTTCATCTTGTCGGCCAGTTCTTTGGCTTCCTTATTCTTATCGGTCAATTGTCCGATGATCAAAACGTTGGCGATAATATCGTCGATCGATTTCGGTTCGAATTTGTACAGCGGCAGGTTCAGTGAGCGCAGCTTGCCCAGCGCGTCGTCCTTGATGGATATGCCGGTAATGACCAGGTCGGCATTCGCCGCCAGCACGGCTTCCACGTTCGGAGCGGAAACGCCGCCCAGCTTCGGCTTCGACTTCGCCGCTTCCGGATAGTTATCGAAATCCGTTACGCCGACGATCCGGTCGCCCAGTCCGAGCGCGAACAAAATTTCCGTTTCGGCCGTGGAAGTGGAAGCGATGCGCTGAGGCGCTTTTTGCAGCGTTATTTCGGTTCCGGTCGTATCTTTCAAGGTAAGCGGGTATTTGGTGGCGGTGGCAGCGGCATCTGTTTGTTTGGGGGCCGCCGTCTCTCCCGCCGGGGACGCCCCGTTTTTCACAGCAGATTCTTCCCCGCTCTTCGCCCCGCAAGCAGCGATCGAGAAGCTAAGAAGGATAACGAGTAATAGTGCGGTAATCTTGTTCATGAAGCGTTTCGTTCCTCTCCGGTTTGAAATTGTAGAGAACGGCTTGAGGGTGCTGAAAGCCCGTATCCGCCGTACGGCGCAACATCAAAAACCCCGTTCCGGAGGAAGGGGCAGCACATCAAGGATTTGCCAGGCACGGCGCAACGGCGGAACGCCGCCATGACGCCAAAAAAACGGCGCTGCAGCGCGTCGCGCCCGTCACCGGTCCGCTCACGCGCATGGCTGCAACCATGCTGGTAAAAATCAAATCGCTGGATAGCCCAATCCTTTTCCGCGAAGGATGTCGTTGGCTGAAGCGCAGATAGGCAGGTTTCCTGGCTCTCGGGCATTGCGAGTTCCCCGCCTTCCCATCCCTCGTAAGGAACAGTGGCTTGTGGAGTTCTCCCCGATACACAGTGGCGGGACCGCGCCGGATTCGCACCGGCTTCCCTTTTAACCCGGCATCCGGTCGTCTTGCACCGAACACTGGGCACCTACTGGCTGATACAGTTCTTTCACTAGAGTCAAGCTCATTTCACTCTGGCGATTATACCACAGCATGGGCTGGGATGCTATGCTTGTTTCAATTTGCTCACTCGGCCGGTGGAAGGACCACGTCCAATGAAGATAGGATCGCTTTACAATCGTGTCCTGTTCGTTAGCGAAGGATCGTGCTCGGGTACCTCTCCAACACATTGGACATAAACTGAGCTATGTCATTGTGGAGAGGATGTTTACCTTGTTTCCTTATCGCCCGGAAATTCATCAATTTCCCTATTCCGATTATTGGTTTCGTCCCCGCGGACATTATAGTTCCCCCTATTCCGAAGGCGGATTGCACTGGAGGCGTCGCGCTTTAGAATCGGACGAAAGCTGGCGGATGTCCGACCAGCAGCGGCTTACTTTCGTGCTTGTGCATGGCTCTTGGGCCGACGCTCACTTTTGGGACGGCGTAGCTGCGGCGCTGCGCAGTCAAGGGCATGACGTTCATACGCCAGAGTACGCAGGTCACGGCACAGATCCGAACAAACATGTCTCGCATGCGATGATCACGAAGTCCGTCGTCGCCTTTATCATGAGGCTCAACCTGCGCGATATCGTTCTCGTCGGGCACAGCTTCGGCGGATCGGTCATCCAGAAGGCGGCCGAGCAGATACCGGACCGCATCAAACGTCTCGTGTTCTGGGACGCGTTCGTCCTGAAAGACGGCGAGTCGGTTGCCGACGAGCTGCCGCCTCAGACAAGGCAAAGCTTCGAGCAGCTCAGAGCCGGATCGGAGGACGATACCATCCCGCTTCCGTTTCCGCTGTTTCGGGAGTTGTTCGTCAATACGGCAACCTTGGAGCAAGCCAAACAGTTTTACACAAGTGTCCGTCCGGAGCCGGCGAAGCCGCTATTCGAGAAACTGGATCTACAAGTGTTCTATACGCTGCCTACGCCCAAAAGCTATGTCTATTTCTACCAAGACAACGTACTGCCGCAAGGAGAAGGCTTCGGCTGGAATCCGCATATGTCCGCACGGCTAGGTTTGTTCCGCCTGATCGTCGGCGATGGGGACCACTTTACGGATACGCGCACAAGGCCGGCCATGGTGGCGCAGAAGCTTTATGAGGCGGGCCGGGACTGATCGGGGACCGAATTGTACCCATGACGTTACTGTGGAGGAGTCTGGATCAGGTTATCTGAATGGATGAACGGTTGGCTTTTCAGAATACGAGAGGGTCTATCAGCTCATTCCAGTGCACCAACGGTCGGCCCGTATGGTCTACGGCCATCGTACCCGTATACATCCGTTCCTTGTGCAGGCAGCCCTCCGTCATCAGATGCTGCCAGACCGCTTGCAGAAATACAGAGGTCAGGAGTGGCGGCACTTCGCTAATGTTCTGCCACTTCGGCTGCCCCTCCTCAGATGTTGTCAGTTCCGTCCGCATCACTTCTCCGGTGTAGACATACTGCACCCGGATTTCCGCTTCCTTTTCTGAACTCGACCTGATTGATTCGCCGGAGCAGGCAAATGAATTCACCTGACCTCCATCCTATATGTACGATCCCTGATATAGTTGAATAATCCTCGGGTACTTCTTTTCGTAAATAAGATCGTGCTAGCGTTGTTTAGTTTTACGTCCTTTCGTTCTAGTTTCAGCCGACCCGCCGACTGATTCCATATTCCATTCGTCGTAATGAGCTTTACAGACACCCATTCCGTAAACAGACTCTTCGCACTTCCACGCCGCGCAAGTTATTTTTTTCATTTCGGACTTATCTTCCTGAATGTTATCTTCTTTCATTAGCTTTGCGGATTTAAATTGCTGCGGAATGTACGTAGAATAAACTGCGGTCATAATTGAACGTTTGTCCGAGGAATAAATGCCGTTTCTGATTTATCAAGCACCAATAGCATACTATGTCTTCATATTTCGAACGAGGAGGTTAATGATGAGAAATCAGACCGGGCATAGAGACAAGGCAAGCCGTCGAAAAAACAAAAAAAAGAAATGGTCGGACTAAAAAAGCTAAAGATAACTTGTGACCGTCGGTAAGCGGAAAAGAAAAGTAAAAAACGGCGATGTAAAAGAAAACCACGAACGAAAACTTTGAAAAAGCGTATAAACAATTCGACAGGCACAACCTTCACAGCCTCCGTAAGTAAAACAAATACACGCAAAGCCGGGTCGAACAATACGTCGGATACGGATGCTACATCAAGTGCGGGGCCAAGCACTTCGACAACGGGCGACAATACTTCGACCAATAGTTCATCGGCGAGGACGGGCGATAACGAAACGGACAATACGATCAACGCCGATAACTCTTCGACAAATGATAATGTTAGCACAGCGAACAGTACTTTGAATTCTACAAGCTGCGCGAATAACGATTCCAATAATTACAGCGCATCGGACAGAACATCGCATCCTTCCCCGGGGTTACTATTTTCATGTTTCCGTGAGGAAAGATCAAGTGAAAAGGCTTTCCTTGACTCGATGGGGCTCCGTTTTCCAGTAACTCCTCTATAAAGTCTGGGAAGAACCGCCCTAGAATCAAACTGCCGCGAGGGTTAATCGATGGGGTTGAAAGGCTTGGGGAGTGCCGGTTCGATTTACGGGTTTATCAGGAAGAGCATCCCTTTCAACTATTAGCACCTTTTATACAACTGGGAGAGCGCGAGAAGTAAACTGCCGGACACTAGTAAGGCACGACCGGCACGATAAGCAAATTGGACGCCAATTCCCGATGTAATGAGAGATCCAAGCGCGTAAGGAAGAATGATCAGGCCGGTTTCAAGCGCATCCCGTTCAGTGCCGAGTTGAAGGTAGAGCGCAAGCAAGAGAAAAAAGGAGCCGATGCAACCATAGAATAACAACGAAGCACACAGGCCGGTGGTAAATGCCCTGCCGCGAAAAAGGGCTGGGTCGAGTATCGGTTGAACGCCCCGTGCCGCCAAACCGTTCTCCCTCGCAATCAAGAGCGCTGTTGTCGGAATGGACAAGGCAAGCAGCGCAAAGCTCCACCAAGGCCACCCCCATTCACGGCCCTGTACGAGAGGTAATAGCACGAATACGGATGCATGTGCAGCGAGAAATGCACCAATCAGGTCGAGTCTCGTAGAGCTGTGTTCATGTGATTCGGGTAAAATCGAATGCCAAGAATAAGGCATAGGATACCAATTGGAACGTTTACCCAAAAAACTAGTTCGCCAGCCTAAATCAAAAAGGTTTGCCTCCACAAGCAATCCACCGAGCAACGGACCGGCCACAGAAGCTAAGGGAGGTTTGTTTTTTGTCAAGCCATCAAAAAGATCAACCAACTGAATTACAGGAAAATTTCACCTTAAGCATGCGTGGACTGGGAGACCGAATGATTTTATACCAGGATCGTATAGCTGCCTCACTCGGGCTAAACAATAATGATTTTATCTCCGTGGATATCCTACGTGAAAAAGGTCCGATCACGGCCGGTGAATTGTCAAAACTAACAGGACTTGCAACGGGCAGCGTGACGGCATTAATTGACCGGCTTGAAAAGCTGGGTTATGTACGTAGGCAAAATGATCCGAGTGACCGGCGCAAAGTGATTATTGTCCCTTTGTACGAAAATAAACAAGAGGTGAGCAATGCTTACCTTCCGCTTCACAGCGCGTTGGTTAAACTGGCTTCCTCCTATACGGTTGAAGAACTTGAGCTCATTACACAGTTTTTAGGCAAAGCAAGTACTGTCCTAGGAGAGCAGATTCATATTCTTAGCTCCACTACAGGCAACAAATCTTCTTCTTGAAGATATTCAAAAACACCAGAAATCCGTTTACGACGGGGTTCTGGTGTTTTGATATGTCGAAGAATAGAATATGCTATTTATCAAATCTTTCCATGTATCGCGCAATTCTGAAGGTCGGACGAAAAACCCGGTATAATCTTCAGGCTGATCCGCTTGTCGAACTAAAGCATTGGCTTAAGTTGATCTAACCGACCCTCGTACCATCAAACGGGAACGAGCCTGCATCACGGAACGTGGTTGTACCCGCGAAGAAGTCGCCGTCGATCGTTCCATTCCAGGTGATGGTTACCGGAAACGGTTTCGTCATCTCAGACGTGAACGTTACATGGCACCCGTTTACCGAAACATCTGAGATCGGTACGATGATACCTGCTGCCTCATTGGCAAGCGTTCCGGACAAGACACCCTCCCTCGTCTCTATCACGAGCTGGAGTTCCTGCGTCGCGGCGGGGTGGTGAAATTTCAACTGCCATGTCCCGTCCGGTTTCGCCTCTGATGGTGTTCCAGCCGCAGAGGTACTGATCGGCCGTTTCGAAGGCATAGGCACCTCGTAGGACATACTTTGGCCGAGGCGGGGGCGCCCAGGCTCGGGCTGTACCCCCAGTGAATTCAGCAATCCGGCGTTCATCCGGTAGAAGCCGATCAGCATCAGCAATTCGATGATCTCTCCCTCGTCGCGAGTCGCTGTCAGCGCCTTCCAGGTCTTTTCTGAAGCGCAGTTGTCCGCACAGAGGTCATCGACCAAGTCCAGTACTGCCGCGTCAGCGTCGGACCACGTACCCGTGCCTTTCGCAAGGGATTCAATCTCGGATGCGGTTACGCCGGCAATGAGGGCTCCGGGAACATGGTTGGCCCACTCATACTCGCAGGAGGAACGAAGTCCGACCCGCAGAATCGCCATCTCGCGTGTCCGGAAGGGCCCCCCCTCCGGTTACGAGATGCGCTCCGAAAACCAACCAAGTCTCCATCAAATCCCCGCGGTGAGCAAGCATTCTAAGAACGTTCGACGCTCCAATTCCAGCTATCTTGCGCTGTTCTTCCGATAGTGCGGATACATCCATCAGCGGGATGCGAGCCTCTGTCGGCCGCTTCATCCCCCATCGCTTTTGCCGACCATTCACCGGTGCCGCGCTATCCGCGATGTTCTTCATTTCATGTTCCATTAGGTTTCCTCCTTTAAAAATGCGATTATCTTATTCCGCCCCCGCCTTCAATGCCTCGCTCATCGGGATACGGGCTACTTTTTTTCTGCACATCCGCTTTGCAAACTCAAACGTAATCATTACAATAACAAAACCGAGCACCATATAGAGGAAATTAAGTTTGACCGGCATTACGAGCTGCAACGACTCTGTGAGCGATTGATACAGCGCGCCTATGCTTCCCAGCAAAGCGGGAATACCAAGCAGAAATCCTGCCGCAACAATGAGGGTATTGCTGCCCAATACCAATATATGGATTTCCTTCTTTTTGTATCCGAACACCTTCATTAGCGATATGCTACCCCGGCTTTCGTCAACCATCATGCCGGTTACAATATAGATGATAATCAGACCGACAATAAATGCAGCAAAGATTAAGCCGTAAATCATTGGCGCCATCTGATTGATCAAGCTGCCGAAGCCTGCGATGATAGCATCGATGGATTTGGTATTCTGAAGCTCGCCCTGAGAAAAGTTCATCGGCTCGTCGCTCCAAATACCGATGTAAGCATCCGTAGGCAAGCCAAACTCTTTATTAAATCGGTCGAGCGGCATAAACAGAAATTCGCCGGCATACGTCTCCGCCACTTTTTCAATTACAAACGTATGCTCCTTCCCGTTTTCCATATCGAACACGGTTACGCTGTCGCCTGCGCTCACACTCAGCTTTTGCGCCAGCGGCGCCGTTATAATGTTGAAATCCTGCTTAAGCGTTTGCCCGGAGCCGTCTTTCAGTATGATCTTCTCGGTACCGGGCAGAACGCCGGTAATATAAAAGCTGATTTCATCATTATTTACAAGGCTTACATACGCTGCGCCGAACGGGTCGGTTCCTGCGGGCGCAGTTCCGGTTTTCTCCGATTTGAAAACATACTCATATTTAAGGTTGTACATCTCCTTCACGCCTTTATTGAGCATATAGTCAACTGAGCTTTTCATCGCAAAACCGTACAAGATAAGCATTGTGGCGACAACGACCCCGAACAACAGCAATAAGCTTCTCGATAAGCTGCGAACCTGCTCTCTGATCTGGAACTTTGTATTGAAATTCATACGGTCAAGCCGCAGGTTCCGTTCTATAAAATTCGTTTTTCTTTTGGTTTCTCCGCCTTTCATAAGTATGGCCGGAGGCGTTTTTAAAACTTTGCCGATAACGCTCCATGTGACGCTGCAAAGAATAATAACCGGAAGCAGCACGGCGATAATCACCAGCCATGGATTCAATATCGTTTCATAAACCGGCATAGGAAAGGCCACCAGCATAAAGTTAAATACGGGGCCCACCATCAATAACCCCAATATGGAACCGACCGCCGAGCCGATGACCGACACTATTAACGGGAACATTAAATAGTGGCGGCGCAATTCCCGTTTTCTATAACCTTGCGCGTACAATGTCCCGATGATGACGGATTCGCTTCTGATCATCCGCCACATCAGCATTCCAAGCAAAACACAGGTGAGCGCAAGCATGGCAAGCGGCACAACTGCGCTCATCGTGGATTGTACGCTTGCCTTCATAGGAACGTAGGATACATTAACTTTCTTTTCTGTGCTTTGCCAGTTCGTTATGTGGACGCCCTGCGACCGCAGCGCGTTTTTTACTGCCGCTTCCTGAGATTTAATATTTCCTCTCTCGTCGAATCGAATGGCGTACACCTTATTCCGATCCGGCATGGAATCAAAATCCGCTTTGCCGACAACACCGACGCCGAAGGTTTTAGGGTCGTTCATCATTGTATCTTTCGACTGGATAATATAAATAAAATGAGGCAGTAGCATATAACCCGAAACGGTATAATTTTTGTTTTCAACATGGATAGTGTCGCCGATTTGGTAGCCGTTTGTTTCGGCAAACAGGCGGTCGAGCATAATTTCCGAACGGCCCGGTACGTTCCCCTCCTGAACGGCGGGAATATTGACGGCGTTCATCATCGGAAACACCCGCAGCGTTTGACCGGGCTTCACCTCGCTGTCCGCCGTGCCGCCAAGTTCAAGCTTCGCGGCAAATTGTCGGCTGAGAGCGGTCGCGTCAATCGCGGTATCGGTAGAAAACTCCGCGTCGGACAAAACGTTCCGTTCGGAAAACGTATTGAACGTATGAATCAAATTGGCCGATGTCATATTTAACATGACAAGCATCATACTGCTGATCATCAATAGAAGTATAGAGCCAATGTACCTGGATTTATGCTCCAGCATGGTCCTTGTTACTTTTTTTAGCAGTGTCATTACCACTCAATCCTTTCCGCTGCGGTTGTTTCTTCATTCCGGATTGTCTCCACGATCTCCCCGCTGCGTACCTTGTAGACCACATTCGCCATTTCGCCGATAGCGGCGTTGTGGGTGATCATCAGGATGGTCGTTCCCAAATCGCGATTTATTTTCTGTAAAAGAGAAAGCACACTGCGGGATGTCTCATAATCCAACGCACCGGTCGGCTCGTCGCACAAAAGCAGCTTCGGATTCTTGACAATGGCGCGGGCTATCGCGACACGCTGCTGCTCACCTCCGGATAGCTCTCTAGGGAATTTCTTTTTTTTCGTTTCCAGGCCAACCGCTTTCAGCACCTCGTTCATATCGAGCGGAGCTTTGGATATATTGGATACCACCTCGATATTTTCCATGACGGTAAGATTCGGTACGAGATTGTAAAACTGAAATATAAAGCCAACCGAATCCCTGCGGTAATCCGTCAGTTGATCGTCGTTAAGCGCAGCGAGCTCCAGTCCGTCTACACAGATACTGCCGCTGTCCGCAAGGTCCACGCCGCCGATAATGTTCATCAGCGTTGATTTTCCCGAGCCGGAAGGGCCGAGTATGACACCTGTTTGTCCTTTTTCAAGCCCAAGACTTACCCCTTTCAATACCTCAGTTTTGCTTTTGCCTGTATAATAGTTCTTTTTCAAATCCTCAACCGCAATAAACATAGTTATGCCCATTCCTTTCGCTTCGCTCAAGGCACAAAACGGAATGAAATCCGTTCGCCTCGGGCGATTTTTTTGTATTCTAGAGTTGCAGAGATATTCAGTACACTACAAATCACGCGGAGGTGAGTGGGCCACTGCTTTTATCGGGTGACCGCATAGTTATATGTGTAGATTGCCTTTCCAAGCACAAATAAGTGTCGCCTCGAGCACGCAGACTTATCTTTGATAAACAACTCGTTTATAGCTGGGCAATCAGTCCCTGCTGGCTATCTCTGTACCTCACAGAAAGGAGCTTCTCTATGGCCTTAAAAATTGTTTATCCCATTTGCTGCGGAATCGACGTGCACAAAACCTTCGTGGTCGCGTGCATCGCTTCCACCAATAGCAAAGGCGTCACGACTTTCAAAAGCCATCGCTTTTCTACCTTCACCAAAGGGTTGAATGAGCTGTCACAGTGGCTTTGTGAGCATGACTGCAAAGATGTCTGCATGGAATCGACCGGGAAATACTGGATTCCCGTGTTCAACATGCTGGAGCATTCCTGCAACATCACACTCGCGCATCCGAAGTACGTCAAAGCCATTCGCGGCAAGAAAACAGACAAGAAGGATGTAAAGTGGATTGCCGACTTGTTCAAACACGATCTTGTCGCTGGAAGCTTTATGCCACCCTTGCCGATCCGACAGTTGCGCGACTTGATGCGTTACCGCTTCAAGCTAACGAACTTTACGTCAAGTGAGAAGAATCGGCTTCAAAACAGCCTGACGGTTTCGAATATCCAGCTTGGCAGTGTCGTTTCGGATACATTCGGCAAAAGCGCCATGAATATCATCGACAAGCTGCTGGACGATCCGGCGGATACCTCTTTTGATCTTGAACCGCTGATTCACGGCTCCTTGAAAGGCAAACTTCCTGAACTTGCGCTTGCGATTGACGGCTTTATTACACCCGAGCAGGCCGGGAAAATCAAGGTCATTAGACAACATTACGAAGACCTTGAATCCCGCAAAGCTGAATTGGAAGCGATTATCCTTTCCCTTGCCGACGCCTACTCAGAAGAACTCCACTTGATCTTGACTGTTCCGTCCTTCAAAAACATCTTTTCCGCCATTGCCGTGGTTTCGGAAATCGGTGTAAATATGGACGTGTTCCTGACAGCCAAGCATTTGTGTTCTTGGGCAGGACTTACACCTTCTAATGATCAGAGCGCCGGCAAGAGAAAGTCAGTCAGGATTTCGAGAGCTGGCATCTACATCAAGCCGCTTTTGGTTCAGTGTGCCACCGCTGTCGTCAAAAGCGAAAAGCATCCCGAAATTCGAAACCGCTACTTGCAACTCAAGAGGCGCAGAGGCCACAAATCGCGCGATTATTGCGATTGCGCGAATGCTGTTAACGGCCATCTATCACATTATGAAGAACAAAGAACCTTATAACCCTGATTTGTACAAGAAATCCGACATTCGCCCAGTAGACCGTGAAATCACGGTAGAACAGGCGATTAAATTGGCTCAAGCCCAGGGTTACCGTATTATGGCCGCTAAGACTTGACTTTGATTAAACCATAAATTACCAAAAGTCGTTTAGAGAACGGCTTGTTTGGCATGCTCATTTCCGTTACTGCGTGCGTTGGCTAAGGATTTCAGACTTATCTCTCCATTCCTTGTTTTAATAAGGTAACCATGCTTTTCAAAAGGCTCTCCACTTCGTTAAGCTGTTCTTCCGTAAGCTCGCCCTCAAACTCCTTGGCCTTTGCCATAATGACTGCCGTAAACTTTTCCGTTACCCCCTGAAAAAACAGCAAAAGAATGCTGTCGTCCAGGTCGTTGCGAATCGTTCCTCTTTTTTTGCCGTTAGCAATCAGCTTTAGCTCATATTCCTCACCGATCCTGTTCAATTCGTCATTGGCTTCCTTCGTCAGGTTGCCGTATTTGCCTGATGCGATATCCGTCGAGAACGCAACAAGCAGAGGCTCTTTCTTTAACAGCTCAAAACGTTCGCGGTTTCCAGAGAGAAAGTAATCATAGACATCCATCTCTTTCAATGGAGTTTGTCTGTCGATCACCATCATAAAATAGTTCAGCGCCCATGTGACGGAATACAAAAACAATTCTTTTTTATCATCAAAATATTGATAGATGCTACCCTTGGCGACTTCCGCATTTTGGGCGATTATTTCTATTTTCGCCTTTTCGAAACCGTGAGCCTGAAATTCTTCTATGGCTGCTCGTATGACTCTTTCTTTCTTCTCTTCATCCAGTCGGTTAAAAGTTCTTTTAGGCAATGTAATTCCTCCGCAGTTATTTGTGACTTTATAGTCATATATTATGACTTAAAAGTCATAATGTCAATGGACTTGTCACAAGTTAAATTTTATTACGACCATGTTCCTGCAGAATCGTGTAACGGGGGTCTCTTTTTGCAAGTTCTTCAAACATTTATCCGATCGACTTCGGTACGTGGAAAATCAGGGGTTTCCTCCACGAGGCTTTGTTGTCCTCGTTTCCTCGGTAGTACGCCCCCTCCGACTCCCTTCCCACAGCTAGCCTTTTCACCTTTTGGGCTTATAGGTCCGCTCACTATGAGTTAAATCTCGTGCGGCGTAGGGTCTAGACACAACGTTCACAACATACCGTTCCCCTTAAAGCAGAGGGTTCTTCGGTGCTGCGCTTCCAAGGCTTCACACGTTCCATGTGCCTTCGCCCAAAGCACGGGGCTTGGCTCCCTCTTGCCCCTTACGAGTCAATTCTGACGATGTAGCAGGATTCACTTTCTGTTACGGTCTGCTGTTTTGCTCGAACTCCTTAATGGAGTTACTTTGTCACAGGGCTTCAACCATAGGATCTCCCCACCAGTTGCCTGTCAGCTACGAGGAGACTCGGCTCTTACCTCGGCCGGACCCTCACCGGCTAGTTGTGCTTAGCTTGGCCAGGCGCGCAACAATCAAAAAAACGCAAGTTATGCGGATTTGAATCGGGCTGTTCTTGTCGTCTCAACAACATACGCCTGATCGGTCAAATAGTCCAAGTTCCGGATTCAAAAAAACGTCTTGTACATGTACTTGTAATCTCATGTCTACTCACATCTTCTTAAATTGCTGGCGAACGACAGTCCATTTAGGGTTTAACCAGCGAAGCTGACACTACCCGCAAAGTAGGTGGATATATATGTAAACTTACAAAGGAGGGAGCACTGGGCGGTTGTAACTGTGATAAGGGTTCAAAAGAAGAATGCTGTTTACATGTTGCAAAGAAGAACACATGGCTCAAGATAAAGTCTGTTCTAATTTCTTGATCGCCGTAGCAACACCACTGACTATCTATACCGCTGTTGGAGTGGATGCGCGTAATTTTTTCGCAAGTTGAACGATTACCTGTGCTGACGGTACAGCTCCCATCTCCGTGCAATTTTTCCTAGGAACAGTTTCCAGCGGACCTGCCATTTTGTTTGACCCCGGTTCGAGCTTAAGCTTTACCAACCCTGAATTTCGAAAGCGCATGGAATCAATGTTGAAGAACGGGAGGGGGTGTTTCTGAACTGTAAAAAGAAGGGCATTTCCCAGCGGGTTAGAACTCTTCTTCTGGAAAACGGACAGTTCTTCCCCCTCCCC
>NZ_JACXJA010000036.1 GCF_014705615.1 Paenibacillus oceani | reverse complement strand
TGTGGTGACTACTTTTTACCACAAGGAGCGCGCTTTGTCTCTATTCTTTTGATTTTACAGTTTACTGGAAGCGAATTTGCTCATTTATAGATTAAAATAGTGAACGCGTTTCTGGCGTAAAAAAAATGGCCGACTCGGAAGTCGGCAACATTAGCGCTCTGTTAGAGGATTATTTGTAATAAGAGGTTGTCAGCGGGATCATAAAGGCCCCGTCATGTTTTTTGCTCACGTTAATCGAAAGCGTTTGAACCCCGGCGATATCCACTTCGATCGTTTGCATTCCATCTTCCGTCGTAATGGTGCCTACTTTTTTCAACAATGCATTTTTTTCGTCATTCTTTATTTCAATCGATTCAATGTCTTTTCCGATCGCTGCAAATTGCAAGTAGAGCTTCTGATATTTGCCGTCCGGCGTCAAGGCCGCGTATTGAATATTTTTACCCGCAGGGCTGAACAGCACCTCGCCGTAATCTTTGCCGCCGAATGTAGTCTGGCTCGGGTCTTTGGAGTACAAGGTGTCGTCAAATTGTTCCTGGTTAATCGCAATTCCTTCCAGACGTTCGCCCAAAATTACTTCATAAGCTTCCGGATCAAAGTGAACCGCTACGTCCAGCAAACTTGCGATACCTCTTACAGGCAAGTAGGTATTGCCTTCATATGTAATCGGCAAAACGGCATTTCCCTGTTCATCGTTTAACTGGGCAACCTTACCGTGTACTCTGACCTTCAGATCTTTATTCAAATAAGCTTTAATTTCCTCCAATTGAGAGCTGGCGAATGCCCCAATACTCATTCCGCCGACCAAAAGCAACGTTCCGACCATTACAGGCAGTAGTTTCTTTCTCATCAGTTCCTCCTAGAATTTTTCTATATTTCAAAATCTATTATATCAAATGGAAAAATGTACAATCAAAGTACGCAGGACCTGTTTAAGAGGGGAGATAGAACTAATTTCACAGCTGTTCTCGGGAATATTGTTACTTTAAGCCTATGGTCATAATGGATCAAAAGTCTTATTTACATCGGACCTTGCTTCCGATCGCTAGGCACACTGCAATTAAGCATCGATTTGATGAAAACCAAGGTCAAGTCCAAGTCATTCATGTAAATGTAATTTATATATAATCATATTTTAAACATACATTCTTCATATTAAAATGACAAGTACAGCATAACGCTGTACTTTTTGTGCCGTTTTCGCTATGATCATCTTAGAGGCTTCGAGTTAAAATGATCCGGTGAAGGATGTAAGCACAATGAGCGGGAAGACAAGTCAGCGTTTGTTCCGGGTCCGTTTGGACCGGATGGTCGATCAGTTGAGACACGAGATAGTAAGCGGACAGTATGCGCCGGGCGATTTCCTGCCTTCCGAGTCGGATTTGGCGGAGACGTTCGGGATGAGCAACAAATCGGTGCGTCAAGGATTATCGATTCTGGTGGAGGAAGAGCTGATCCGTAAAATCCCCCGGGTCGGCAACCAGGTTACCGAAACGGTTCATCAGTCGGTCGTAACCGTTACGCTTGGCGTCAACAGCAGCCTGGAGCGGGATATGGCTTTATCCCGACTGCTGGAGGCGTTTCAGCGCAAATATCGTTCGATTCGGGTGCAGCCGATTACGATTCCGGGAAAGTCCCGTCTGTTTATCGAAGAGTATGTCGACCATGGGCTGGTTGACGCATGTATAATCAACAATCAATATTTTCAGGACATAACGGATAGCGGCAAAGTGCAACTGCTGGAACCGCTGGCGGCCGAGCCGGGGCATTACCGTTTCCTAAACGAGACGTTTTCGGCGGGCGGGGTCCAATATGCGCAGCCGCTGTTGTTCGGGCCGATCGTGTTATGTTACAACAAGGAACATTTCCGCGAAGCGGGACTTTCCGAACCGGACAGCAGCTGGACATGGGACGATTGTCTGGAGTATGCGCGGCAGCTCACCAGACCGGGAGAGCGGTACGGGTTCGTGTTTTATGAGCTGTCGGCTAACCGGTGGCCAGCCTTTTTGCTGCAAAGCGGCATGAAGCTCGGGCTTAACCGCGACGGTCGATGTGACATAAGCGGCACGCCGATGCTGGACAGCATCCGTTTGTACGACCGGATTATTCATGACGCGGAGCTCTTTCCGAAGGTAATGTCGGAAAGCAACGACGATATTGAGCGGCTGTTTATGACAGGAAAAGTTTCGATGATTTTGACCAGCTACACGAGCTTGAACGAATTGAAGCATTCCGGGCTCGGCTACGATATTTCGTCGCTGCCGTACTTGCAGGAACCCAGGACGCTGGCGGTATCGATGGGCGCCTGTATCCGGAGAGGCTCGGACAAAAAGCAGGCAGCTAGGTTGCTCGTCGATTTTCTGGGTTCCCTGGAGGGGCAGCTCATTATCCGCAACGAAACGCTCAGTATCCCGTCCCTGAAGTCCGCTGCGGAAACGAAGGTGGCGGACGAGCTGAACAGGCCGTCCCGGTTCGACTTATTCCGCGACATATTGCCGTCTATGCGAACGCATGGCGAACTGAACTTGACGAGCGAAGGATTCGTCGTGTTATGGGGGCTACTGAAGCAGTACTGGTCTCGGTTCATAAACGAAGAGACGTTATGCAGGCTGGTAGGCGAGCAATTAAGCGCTCATATCCGGAAGGAATAGGCAGGGGGTGTAGGGGCGCGGCGGACTCGGAGGAATGGTGCGCCTGCCGCTGCTGCTCCATCCAGTTTGCCCACTGTAAGAACCTGCATGCAAAATAAACCGTTCAACTTGGAGCGGCAGTCGAGCAACTGCCGTCATCCAGGTTGAACGGTTTTTGGTTGAACTGCCCGGATCAGCTCTGGGCGCCCACCAACTCGCCGTCCGTATCGCCGGTCGGGTCGCCGTTTTTCATACGCAGCCGTCCCGAGCTGTCCACCCACAATCGATAGGTGCCAAGCCGCAGTCCGCCTGTATCGAGCGTCGACCAGTCGGATTGGAATGCCATAAACTTTTTCGGAACGATCGAGGTAGCCGCTTCCAGCGCCAACGTTCCTTCCGCAGTCACTTTTCCTGTCGTTCCCGCGATTCGGACGCCGCCGCTAACTTTAAACTGCCCGAAAAAGTCGGAGATGACGACGTTATTCGTCCCGGTATTCGTTACGCCGCCGCCTCGTCCTCCCGCCGATATGTCGACCACGCACTTTTCCGATTTCGTCGTAAGTTCGATCGGTCCTGCGGTATGATCGAGAACCCGGCAGCCGAGCGCATCGTCGATCCACAGCTTTTTCTGGTCGCCGACCCCGTCTAGGTTCGTTCCCGAGAAGGTGCAGTAGATCGAACGCTTTGTCCCGGAAGCGGTCAGGATCGCACCGCCCAGGCCGCAGCTTTCTGCTTGCAAGTCGTAGCTTTTGAGTGCAAAGCATCCCCGGGCCTCCAGTCCGTACCGGCCGAAAAAAGCGATCTCCACAGCAAACAGCTTCACTTCCTCGTTATTCTCGATGTATACGGCGGAGCCGTTCGTTTTCTCGGTGCCCGCCGTATCGTTCCAGCCGAACAGCTTCGCCCGCGACAGGACGCCTTCGTTGCCGCTGATGATCTCGATGCCGTTGGCGGACGATCCCGGCGCAAGCGGGATGAAGAAGACGTCGTCGATCAGCCACATGTCGCACTGGAGCGTCTTGACCAGCGCCGCGCCCATGTACTGGCCGCTCAGGCCGCTCGCGATAACCGGATTCCGGCACCGCTGAAAGACGACTCCTTTGACCGCAAGTCCGCGCCCGTCAAAGGCCATATCGCAGCACGATACGTCGCTTAGGTAAGTAGCCGGATTGTAGAAGCGGAAGTACGCTTCGCCGGTAAAAGCGCCGCCGTTGCAGATCCGCGTCATCAGTCGGTGGCCCCGGAGGTGGATGCCCCAGCCGGTCAGCACGACCTCCCGGTCGAGCCGGATGCTGCCCCGGGGAAACAGGAGTGTGGCGCCGACGTTCGTCTGGTACGATTGGCCGGGCGGGTTTTGGTTGAACGAGAAAGCGTAGGCGGCCGCCTTCATAATGACATCATACGAATCGGTCTGGCCGGTCGGATCGATTCCGAACTCCTCCAGGGGGATTTCCGCTTTCACCGGCCGTACCCAGCATCCTGTTCCGGACGGAGCGGTTTCGCCGATGCCGTTCAGAAACCCGGACAGATTCGAGAAATCCGGCAGCAGGGGGACGGTTGGGCTAATGACGGCCCCACCGTTATGATCGGCTCGCGGACGCGCGGCATCCCAGTAAAAAGGGCCGCCGCCTATCGTGTGGCCGGGTCTGTAACCGATCAGGTGCACGCACTCGCGGTCCGTGCCGCCTTCCAGTCCGATCAGATCGAGCATGCTCGACAGGGAGCATATTGGCGTATCGCACGCCGAGTTGCGATTTTCGTGTCCATTCGCACTACCATTCCCGTGTCCATTCCCTCTGCCGTTCCCCTTGCCATTCCCGTCGCTGCTGCCGCCGTACACATGGTTCTGGACGGAACCTTCGCCGAATGGCGCCCCGGATACGATTCCGGCTGTGGCAAAGGTCGCGCCGACCGCTCCGATCCCGAGTCTGGCAAGCATTTGTCTCCGGCTAATCGCTTCTCTGTTCATTTTTCCAGCACCGCCTTTTTAGAGGTAAAGGGTAGGTTCGATTACTTGCCGGCCGCCGCCTGAATTTTTTTGTTCGTTTGCTCCTCGGCATCGCGCAGCGCCGAATTTGCGTCTTTCTCGCCGACAATAACCGACAGCATCGCATTCGTCATTTCCGCCTGACCCGTTATATTATATGGGCTGTACGGCATTGGAGCGGCCGTTTGCTGGTTGACGACACCTTTGAAGTTTTTGCCTTTCCAGTCGCTTACGTTTTGTCCGTAGGCTCCTTTGATCTCGGCGCTTGTCACGGGCGCGAGGAAAGCTTGGTCGGCACTCCGTTCTTTCAAAACCTCGTCGGACACGAGCTGGGTAATCGCCTGAAACGCCTCTTTGCGGTGCTCGCTTGTTACGGACAAGCCCACGTATACGGGATAAGGCTGGGAGCCGATATTTTTTAGCCCTTTCATCTCGGGTAAGCTGACCAGATCCCAGTTCAGAGCGCTTTTGTTTGCCAGAGAAGCTCCGTTGTTAAACGCGATATACATGGCCGCCGTTTTCTCGTTGTAAAACAAATTCGATTGATCGTTCACTGCGAGTTGCTTCTTGGTCGGATTGTAGCCGGGCATCGTGTAGAAGGGAACGAGCACGTCGAGAAACGTTTTCCACTGATCCTTTTGCAGCGCTGCCGCGTTTGTTTTCGGATCGACGAAGCCGAGCGAGAACTGGTTGACCGCAACGAGATTGGAGGGAGCGCCGGCCAAGCCCCGGTACATCACGCCTCCGTCTTCGCGCGTAAGCCGTCTGGCCGTATCAAGTAGTTCCTCCCAGGTCATGCCGTCCTTCGGATAGGGGACCCCGAACCGGTCGAATATGTCTTTGTTGTAATACAGGGCGAGGCGCAAATCGTAAAATGGAAGCGCTGACAATTTTCCGTCGCTCATCCCGGTAATGGCGTCCAGATACGATTTCTCGAACCGGTTCAGGTCGTACTTGGCCGAAGCGACCAGGTCGGACATATCGCCGAACAGCTCGTATTGCTTCATGCTGTTGAGTACGTTATACGAGCCGAGAATCAGATCCACCTTCGTATTGGTAGCCAAAAACTGGTCGATGCCTTTGTCGTTATTAATGATGTCTAAAGAAAAGTGCGGGTATTTCCGTTTGATCGGTTCTACATAGTTGGCCTTTAATTCTTCAAGCGGCATGCTCGATTTGGACGCCAGAAACAATTTCAGCGCCACAGGCTCCGCCTTGCCGGAGACGTCCTGCGCCGGTTCCGCCGGTTTACTTCCGCAGCCGGCGGCCGTTAGAGCGGTTAGTCCGGCTAATAGGGATACGCATGCCATTTTTTTGCCGTTCATACAAAAACCTCCCTCATCCTCATCGTTTCTATTCGGAGTGACAGGCTGCCGACCCCCGGGTTCCAATCCAAATCTAACCGCCAAGTCAAACCAAAGTGAATCAAATCCAACCCGACCAAACCCGACCAAACCCGACCAAACCCGACCAAACCCGACCAAACCCGAACTAAAAACACCCGATCCATCAATCCACATATGCTGTGGTGGATTCCGTAATACCTCCTTTTTTGTTATAAATCTAATGTAAATGTAATTCCCATATCATTCTACAACTCTAATTCCTGGACTGTCAACAGGATTACGAATACATTATGAGTGATAAGGGAAAAAGAATAACCTCCATCTCCACTTCCGATGCGAAGAAGCAGGGGGGGAGGTTTATTTGCGATACCGGGACAGACCGACTTGTGTAGTGCACAATGGAACGGGCGATATCTCGCCGGTTGGGAAAAGAGCGGTGGACTCCCGGACCGCGTTTTCTTCGCAGAAAAGGAGCCGATAACTCCCTGTTCAAGTTTGCGGAAGGCCTGTGACGATATTGGGAGTCCAGTCGCGGGGTCACATGAAGCGTTCGACCCTGAGTGGATGCGGGAGCCGGTTATGAGCGATATGGATGCAAATCACTCTTATTGTGAAAAGCTTAGCTATAAAGTTGAACATATGAAAAATAAAGTCCATTCCGTTCCGAAAAAAATGGCTTGAAGCTTCAGACATCTTGTTTTGAGTGTCTCGGATTGGATTGGTCTTCGGATTGTTGACACCGGGAGCTTATCCTTCCGAAGCAGCTTTCTGACAAAAGCTCTTAGCCAAAACTCGCTTTCAAGCTAATTTCTTTTCTCCACTACATTCTGCTTAACCATGATGTATATTTAGTTCAACTTATATAAAGAAAGGAGAGGGCGAGGAAAAACGGGCCTCCCCGGTTACACGAGCATTTCGGCCTCCGTTGCTTATCCCACAGACCGGCCGGCGGGAGCTCCGGCCGGTCTTTATTCTAAACATCTAGGAGCCTTCGGCGACACTAGCCGCCACGCTCACCTCGTCAGGCCGGTACGTCGCCGTAATCCGGCCGAGGCGGTCGGCGGCGAACATGACGGTGCGTTCGCTTTCAACCGTGAATTCGTATGCCGCACCTGTCGACAGGTCCTTGATTCGGATGCGGGCATTGCACCCGTACTCCGACACGAAAATGAACAAACTGCCGTCACGGAAGGTGAGCTTGCGCCCGTATATGCCGGCGAGCTCGCCGCCCTGCTCCCACTCGAGCTCGGTCCCGACGCCGCTCCGGGCCAGTACGTCTGCGTACAGCTGACGAAGCGACTCGGGCCGGTCGCTTAGCTCGACGGGCAAGCCGCACCAGATCAGGCGGCCGCGGCCGAATGGTATCTCCGTGAGTTTCGCTGCAGACGACTGGTCATCCGCGGGCACCTCTTTGCTCAACTGAGCGATTTTCCGGTCGCCGAAAGAGAAGGGGAGCAGTCGGTCGTCCGACTCGACGGCTTCTTCCCGCAGCACATTCTGAATCGCCCGTGGGCCCAGCTCTGCCACTAACCGCTGAACCGGCTGCCAATATTCGTTCATCCCGATCGGCCCGGTTACGAGCAGTGTGCCGCCGTGCTCGCTTACGTGAGCAATCAGCTTGCCGAACCCCTCGTCGCTCAGATTGTGGGCGCTCGGAACGACGATCAGCTTCGCCGGCTGGTCCGCCAGCGAATCCAGACTGTACTCGCCAATCGCGCGAAAATGAACGTTCAGTCCGTAAGCGAGTACCCGCGTCAGCCGGGAGGTTGCTTCGACGGCCAGTCTGCGGTTGGACAAATCGTTCGAATAAGGGAATACGACGACGACGTCCTCCAACTCGCGTCCGACGAACAAGTCGCGGATTTGTCCCATAAACCGGCCGAAGCCGTAAGAGACGTCCGCTTCCGGCTTCTCCGTACCATCCGCCCTCAAGGCGCCGATGTTGGATTCGTTGATGTTGTTCATATAAAAGTTCGTATTCCACAGCCACTGAACCGCTCCGGCTCCCCCTGTGGAGAACGAGTAGGCGTATTTGCGCTCCAAAATGTTCCGCAGCTCGGCTTCCGTCCTTTTGGCCCGGCCGTCGGGCGTCTCCACGTACATCATGCCGGTTTCCTGAATCAGATTTGGCTTGTACGGCGTCTTCGCGAAGATGCCGTCCCAGACGAGCTGGTCCATCAGCCACCACGAATGGTTCGTCGTGTAATCGACCGAACGTTCGTACAGTAACGGCGACGGCCGCTGGCTGCCGAGCGCTTCGTCTTGTCCGATCGTAATCATCTGCCGGGAACTGAAGGAGCGGATCGTCTCATTCATTTGCGTTGCCCAGCCGTTCAACATCTCGATCGAGAACCGGCTGTAGTCGAGCCAGCGTACCCCTTTTTTGCCGGCAGCCATGTCGTGGACGTCAAAGTTGATGTCTCCTGGATCGGGAAGCGGGACGCTGGCAAACGAAGGCTGCTCCTCAGGCGTAACGCCCCAGCGCTGCTGCAGCAAGCCGATCGTGCCGTGCTTCTCTTCGAGCCATTTGGCAAATGCGGCTTTCTCGAACGGATCGCCGCAGCTGCGCGGACCTGCGAATACCCGCTTCGGATCGAACATCGATGGCTCGTTAATCAGATCCCAATGAACGTGCGAGGACCTGCTGTGCCGGGAAACGACCGAGCCAATGAATCGTTTCTGCGCTTCGATGCTCCGCGGATCGAGGTACGGATTCGCCCCTTCCCACGCCGCCGGAGTAAAAGCGAAGAATGTAAACGTAACTTCAAGATCGTGTTTCTTCGCGGTTAAAAGGAACGCGTCGATCGCCCGGAGCACCGATTCGGAAGGGTGACCGTCGTCATGCATCATATGCCGGTAGCCGGTCCAAACTCCCGTCCGGATCAGGTTGATGCCGGCCCGTTTCATCGTGGCCATATCGCGGTCCCATACAGCGGCATTCGGCAGGAACAAAAATTTGCGGGCCACATCAGATGACATGTACGTCATGCCGACGATCGGCAGCGGACGACCGTCCTTCCGGAAATAATCTCGGTCGCAAGTCAGCGGTTCGCCGCTTGAGAGAAGAACTTCGTCGTATCCCCATAGTCCTTGCCGCAGCACGCGGGTCTCCCCCTGGTCCGACCGGACGGTCAGCTCCGCCAGGTAGAAGCCCGGCCCGATCGGGACCGGCACTCGGATCGGGTGTACGGTTAGTTCCAGGGGGTTATCCACCCGGAACGTGTGCGTCCATTCATCGACGCCGGCGCCTATATCCGACTGTGTTCCGAAGCGCAGCGTACCGGTCCAGCTTCGGTTGGACCGGTCTCCGCCGGATCTGCTCAGATGCTGGAGTTGGAACGACAGCTTGGGCGTATCTCCGGGATCGTATGAAGCATAGGATGGCTTTAGCCACATGTCCGTCGCGCCCCGCCCGCAGTAACTCGCCCAATCCGCAACCGCTTCGGCACCGGCACCATCCCAGAACCGGGGGGTCAGACACTGATTGACGAATATCCAGCGTCCGCCGGCGAATAAGCCTCGCGTATTTTCGATCAAGAGCACAGGAGCGGCCACTTCGCGTCCGTCCCGGGATATTCCGGTCACAAGCGGATAGAGGAAAGCGTCCATCGGTCCGGCAGAACCGTGTTCACCCGGCATGTCGCTTTGACGGGTTACGTGCATAATGAAGCTGCAGGTCGGCTCGACAGTCAGCAAATCGACGTGTGGAGCGCATACCGGCATGCTTGTCGAAGCTTCAAGCCGATGAATCGAGGCCGGATCGACGGCCATCGTCTCGTGAATGCGCAGTTTTTGGTGATAGGCGGTTTGTTCCGTTACTTCTCTCCACTTTCCGTCGTCAAGCTCCACGGGAATTTTAAAAGGCGCCCCGCCGATGCTTACTAGTCCGCCGCCTTGCTCCAAAAACCGCAGGATGAAACTCCACGCTTCTTTTGGAAAATAGGGGGCGTGAAGATTAACGAAGCAGCCTCCGTCGGTTTGGGCCAGCGTTACGCCCAACTGTCCGGTGTCTACAACGGTCGCAAAGCCGGAAAGAGTCTTGAGCGCGGTATCGTCCGGAACCGCTCCGCTTGATGGAAATCCCGGTTCGTAAAAAACGATCATCTTGTTCATGAGATAGATTTGATTCTCCTTTGTTAGGCTGCGAACTTGATCCGGCAGGCACTTGCGGTTACCCTGATTGGCGAACGACGAGCCGGAACGACAGTACGACTTTCTCCGGCGCGGAGTCGGGTTTGGCGATTCGGCGCTCCAGCACCTCGATTGTCCGGAAGCCGAGATCCTCCTTGCCGAAATCAACGGTCGTGAGCGGGGGGTTCGAATGGGCGGCCATCTCGATATCGTCGAAGCCGACCACTTTGAACTGGCCGGGGACCGAATATTCGTAATTTCTCAGCAGTGTCAGCAGCCCGACCGCGATGTCATCGTTGGCGCAGATGAAGCAGTCCGGCCGATTGTCCTCAGTCATATGTTTGATTTCCGTTTCCAGCGCGTGTCTCCAAGGGCCTCTGTACGGGACGGTCCATCTGGCGAATGCGACGTTCGATCCGTTTTTTTCGTTTTCCTCCATCACCGCGATTTGGCAGCCCCACCGACGTTCGCTAAAGCTGACGGAAAACCCGTCGTCTCCGACGAACACAATGGAGCCGGCTTTGGAAGCGATAACGTTGAGGCAGACGGTTTTGGCCGCTTCGAGGTTGGCGTTCACGACGCAATCGATACCCAGGAAAGGAGCGTAATGATCGGCCAATACGACCGGCAGACCGAGCTTCTTGACCGCAAGCAAGGTGGAATCGGTCAGACTGCCGAGCAGTATGACGCCAACACAGGAGGAACGGTCGGCATACGGGGGAAATTCGAACTCCTGCTCGCCGGTATTGTTGGAGATGATCAGATGGTCGCGCCCGTAAAGCTCGCAGCCGTCGATAATTCCGGAGATGACCCGGTTCCAGAAGCTGATATCCCTCCGCTGATCGGGTTTCGTCCAGATCAGGACGAACGATCGTTCCCCGGCCGGCTGGCCCGCTTCGGCAGATTGCCGGTTGTCCGCAGGCGCGGAAGCGGGACTGAAGCTGTAGCCCATAGCCTTTGCCATCTCGATCACTTTCTCCCGGGTTTCCTCGCTGACGCCCTGTTTGCCCGATAAAGCCTGGGACACCGAATATTTGGAAAGACCTAACCGGTCGGCGATTTGCTGCATCGATACTTTTTTAGTCAAAATCATACACCGCCTAACATAATAAATGATATTAACATAACAACAAGCTAACAAAAATCATTATCGATTATTTTCTCTTGGTTGTCAAATTGGTTATTTGTTTCGTAAATTTGTTGTTGACTTGTGGCGAATAGCGCTTATATGATTAAGGCATGAACCATAACATTAACCTAACATTTACCTAACGAAATGTGTGGTTCAAATGGCATGAAGTTAAAAGGGGCCAAACAATCCCAAACGAACGATCGGAGGTGGAAGCAAGCAAGGAAAGAGGAGAGGGATCGAACGAAAGATAAGTTTGTATGGGTTTCCGAACGAATACATACTACGACTAAGACTCAGGAGGATGGACCATGAATCAATTAAGCGGAAAGTTTAATAAAATCGCCCTGCTTTCGGGTTGTCTCGCGATTGCGGTAACGGCCGGGGCGTGCGGCAAGCAAACGCCTCAAAATGAAAGCGGAGCCAATCCGGAGAAGCCGGTCAAAACCGACGAGCCGATCACTATCAAAGTATTTAATCCTTACAACTACGCCGACAATTTGTGGAACGACCTGTGGGTAGCTCCGATGAAGAAAAAGTTCCCGAATATGAATCTCGTCTACATCAAAAACGAAAAAGGATCTTCGCTCCCCGAGCTAGTGGCAAGCGGCAATACACCGGACCTGATACAGGGGCCGGGCGCCAAATTCACCTTCGATCTGGAGAAACTCGGGCTGCTGTACGATATTTCGCCTCTGATCAAAAGCCAGAAATTCGACGTAAGCCGGATCGATCCGATGGCGATGGAAGGATTAAAGGTTTATTTCGAGAAAGAAAAAATATACGGCTTGCCGATCACGATGAATAATACGTCGATCTACTACAACAAAGACATCTTCGACAAATTTGCGGTGCCATATCCGAAAGACGGCATGTCGATCGATGAAACCTATGAGCTCGCCAAACGGATGACTCGGCTCGATAACGGCGTTCAGTACCGAGGCTTCGAATTCGCCGCAAACATCCAAATCCAGTACAACCAGCTTTCGCTTCCGCTTGTGAAAAACGATGCGGCCGCCTTTAATACGGACGGCTGGAAGTCGTGGTTCAACAGCATGGCCCGTTTCTATCAGCTCGAAGGGATGCAGGGGCTGAAGTCGAACGCGACGGACGCTTTCCTCAAGGAAAAAACGCTGGCGATGTACTCGGCCACCAACATGATGAGCACGCTCGGCACCTCCAACCTGAACTGGGACATGGTGACGATGCCAACGTTCCCGCAAGCTCCCAAAAAAGGATTGCAAGTTTTCGGACCGGTCTTGTACGTATCGTCGACAAGCAAGCATAAACAAGAAGCGTTTGCGATTCTGAGCCATTTCCTGTCGGACGAAGTACAGCTGCAGCGTGCTCGTGGAGGAGAACCTCCGGTTCTGAAAAACGCCGACATCAAAAAGCAATTCGGAGCGGACCGCGACTATTTGAAAGGTAAAAACGTAGGGGCGTTTCTGGCCAACGATATCGCGCCTTCCCCGGAATCCGTCTCCAAGTACGATTTGATCGCCGCACAGGAAGTGGAAGCTGCGTTCCGCAACGTCATCAATGCGAAAACCGACGTAAACACGGCGTTTCGAACCGCGGAAGAAAATACGAACAAAAAAATCGCTGAAGAGCAGCGAAAATAAGCCGTTCGCCTGCGTGGCGAGTAAGCGCTTATTTTAGGATGGAGGATGGAAATGCCGAATGAAGAGAAAGACTTAGCTTTAGTGGCGCAAGCAGTAGTGCCGGTTACGGACGATCGTTACAAGTCCCGCAGCTGGCAGGGCATTCCCGGTATCGAATGCGCCGGCAACGGAAGGTTGTGGGCGACCTTTTACAGCGGAGGGGACGAAGAAGGGCCTGACAATTATGTCGCGCTTGTCACGAGCGGTGACGGAGGCCGGACTTGGACGGATATCCGCTATGTGGTCGATCCGCCGGGCAAGGTGAGGGCATACGACCCTTGCTTGTGGCACGACCCGTCGGGGCGCCTGTGGCTGTTCTGGGCGCAAAGCTACGGCTGGTACGACGGACGCTGCGGCGTATTCGCGGCGACCTGCGACAATAGCGGCGACGAAAAGGCGGTATGGGGCGAGCCTCGGCGCATCGCGGACGGCATTATGATGAACAAGCCGACCGTACTCGCGAGCGGCGAATGGCTGATGCCGATCGCGGTATGGGCTTGCCAGAGCTCTGATCTGAACTATTTGCCCGAAGAACGGTTCTCCAACGTATACCGTTCGATCGATCAGGGGGTAACGTTCCACAAGCTCGGCTTCGCGGATATTCCGACCCGCGGCTTCGACGAGCATATGATCGTGGAGCGCGGCGACGGTAGCTTGTGGATGCTCGTTCGTACGCTGTACGGCATCGGACAGTCGGAATCCCTCGACGGGGGGCGCACCTGGACGCCGGGAGGACCTTCCGCGCTCGGTGGACCCGACTCCCGGTTTTTTATTCGCCGGTTGCGCTCCGGCAGCTTGCTGCTCGTCAATCATTACGAATCGGAGAAAAAACGCAGCCATCTGACAGCGATGCTGTCCGACGACGATGGCCGAAGTTGGATCGGCAACCTGCTGCTCGACGAACGGAATCGCGTCAGTTATCCGGATGGCGTACAGGCTGAAGACGGACGAATCTACCTGATCTACGACCGCGAGCGCAACAACGATAAAGAAATTTTAATGGCTGTGTTTACGGAAGAGGACGTCAGAAGAGGGGAAATCGCTTCGGACGGCGCGGCTCTGAGGCGGATCGTCAATAAAGCTTGAACGCCGCAGCATGACCGGTTATAACAAAGAACCGTATATCGACTGAAACGGGGAGTGAACGGACACGACGATCAGCAGAAGAGAAATGATCACTTGGATGGGGCTGACCGGTGCCGCGATCGTAACGAGCGGCGTCACGGCGGTGGCGGCGAATGCCGCAGGAGCGGGACCGCTTGGGCAGGAGGAAGCGGCAAGCGGAGAAGTGCCGGTGACGCCCGGCACATCTCATGCTCCGGGATTGGCGACACCTATGCCGGTTTCCGTGCCTGGTGCTATTGTAAATGTTGCCGACTTCGGAGCGGCCGGCGACGGGGCAACCGACGATTCGGGCGCGATTCAGGCTGCTTTTGATGCGGTCGAGCCCGGGGGGATCGTATTTATACCGGGCGGCACGTATTTGTGCGGGATTGCGCCGGGGAACAGCAATGAATGCCTGGCTATCAAAAAAGCCGGAATCCGCGTGTTCGGTACCGGTATCCTGAAACGTGCGCCGAATACGGCTGCATATTTGCTCCGCATATCCGCTGACCGGGTCACGCTGGACGGACTGACGCTTGACGGCAGCCGGGGAGCGGCCGGGATCGCCGACGGACTCGGCACTGGAGCGTCCATTCGTTCATTCGGCCGCACCGGGGGGACGGTCATGAACTGCCGTTTCGTGAACTCCCCCTCCCAGCATATCGATCTCGGTCAAGGCTCGCACCGGTGGAGGCTCGAAGGCAATTCCTTCGAAAACTTTTACCGGTCGGCGATCCAGATCGGTCCGGAAGTTGCCGATACGCAAGGCTGTCATTACAACCTGATCGCGAACAACCATATTAAGGGCGATCTCCCGAATACGGTGCGCGTCTCGAACGGAATCTTCCTTACTTCCAGCGCCACGACCCAGGCTCACGACCTGAAGACATGCGATCATAACGTCATTATCGGCAATGTGGTGGAGGATGTCGCCGACGTCGGAATTGAATCCGGGTACAAGTGCCGGTTCACGGTGATCAGCGACAATACGGTGAAACACTCGTTTAATTCCGGCATACTTGTCCGGGACAACCAGTACACCACCGTGAAAGGAAATACGATCAACTGCCGGACAGGTCATAACGGAACGGTTCGGCAAGGCATCTACATCGACGGCTCTTCGATAAACGGAGATCCCGCTCCGTGGACCTTGGCCTATTGCGTCGTGGAAGGCAATACGGTCAAAAACGGCGAAGTCGGCGGCATCTCCGTCATCGCCGCCCAATATTCGGTCGTTTCGAACAATGTCATTCACGGTGTGTCGAATACGAACGGATCTTCTGGCATCAACATTAAGAGCGGTTTCGTCCGCTGCTTTAACAATATCATCCAGACGTATCAGTTCGGAATCCGGCTCTCGCTCGAAGGCAATCGGCCGCTCTCGAACGTGCTGGAAGCCGCTGCGGTAAAAGACAATCTGATCGAAACTTGCCGGTACGGGGTATTTATGGATGCGGGTTCGGTGCCGATGGAGCTAAGACACGCCGATATCAGCTCCAACCGGATGCGCGGCTTGACCTATGCCCCGATCGCTTCCAGCACCTCGGCTCAACCGGCGGTAACGAACAGCCGGCTTTACGACAATCAGGAGGTGGACGAGCCGTTCAAGATGACTGACACCCAGGCGTCTGCCGGGAAGTTTATTACCGGACTGTCCGGCTTGGAACGGGATACGCCGGAAGCGCCGGGCGACACGGTGCTGCTGTTCGATAAATATGTGGCTGGAATCGTCGTGCTGCGCACCGGCAACAACGAAACCGCCGCCTTCCTGACCGACGGAGCGGGCAGTATAACGCCGATCGCAGAAAGCGCGAATGTCGGAGTGGCGGGCAGCGCCAAAAGCTACAGCTTTGAAGGGAAAGCCGGAGCGTTTGTACTAAAGCGTGCCTCAATCGACCGATTGTTCCAAACCGTAAAAGCAACCTTGCTGTAACACTCCCTTGACGGGATATACGGGGATATGATATTTTGTACGATAATGAAATTGCAACTCGAATCCAGCCTTATATGAACAGACGCGATGAAGAGGAACAGTAATCAACCGACCGGATCGCAGAGAGCCTACTGGGGTGAGACGTAGGCATCCGGAATTGATGAAAGAAGCCTCCGAGTACCGGACCGAAAGCAAGCGGAGTACGTCCGGCGGGAATTCCCGTTACAGAATCGATTGCGGCGCCGTGCATTGATGCAGCAGAGCAGCCGTACGATAAGCGGGTCGTCTTACGGCCAAATTAGGTGGTACCGCGGAAGCCAAAGCCTTTCGTCCTTATGAGGATGGGGGCTTTTTTTGTTTTTCATTTCAACGATCGCGAAAGGATGAATCTTGATGACGACTTTAAACGAGCTCGCCGATTTGCTGTTTCCAAACGTTGCCCGGTCCCCCGAGGATGTGCTTGCGTTATATCCGCCGAGAAATTTGCCGCAAGGCGCGAAAGTGACGAGGTTCGCCCCGAGCCCGACCGGTTTTCTGACGATCGGGGGGCTGTACGCTACGATGATCTCGGAGCGGCTGGCGCGAAGCAGCGGCGGCGTCTTTTACTTGCGGATCGAAGATACGGACAAAAAGCGCGAGGTCGAGGGCAGCATGGCCGATATGATCGAGTCGCTGGCCGCGTTCGGCATCGCGATCGATGAGGGGCCTGCCGCCTCCGGCGAGGAGACCGGCGCGTACGGTCCGTACCGCCAAAGCATGAGAGTGCCGCTGTACCACGTATGGGTGAAGCAGTTGGTCCGGCAAGGTTTGGCTTACCCGTGCTTCTGCACGGAGGAGGAGCTTCAGGCGATCCGCGACAAGCAGCAGGAGCGGAAAGTGACGCCGGGTTATTACGGCGAGTGGGCCGTTCACCGCTTCCTGACACCAGAGCAGGCGAAGGAGGAGCTGGCGGCGGGCAAGCCGTATGTGATCCGGTTGAAATCGCTGGGATCGCCCGTGAGCCGGATCGGTTATACGGATCTGGTTAAAGGCCCGATCGAGATGCCCGAGAACGATCACGACATCGTCCTGCTGAAATCGGACGGTATTCCGACGTATCATTTTGCCCATGCGATCGATGACCGGCTGATGGGGACGACCCACGTTTTCCGCGGAGACGAATGGTTGTCCTCGGTGCCGATTCATCTGCAGCTGTTCGAGGTGCTGGGATTCCAGCGACCGGAATACGGCCATATCGCACCGATCATGAAGATGGACGGAACGTCAAAGCGGAAGTTCAGCAAGCGCAAAGACCGGGACGCCACGGCAAATTATTACCGGAGCCAAGGATATCCGAGTCTGTCGATTAACGAATATTTCATGACGCTGATCAATTCGGATTACGAGCAGTGGCGGATGGACCATCCGGCGGAGCCGTACACCCGGTTTGCGATCGATACGAACAAAATGAACGCCAGCGGCGCTTTGTTCGATATGGATAAACTGAACGATATTAGCAAGGATGTAATCTCGAAGCTAAGTGCGGAGTCCGTCTTCACCGAGACGTCGTGGTGGGCGAAGGCTTACGATCCGGAACTGTGCGGCTGGCTGCGCGAGAATAAAGATTACACGCTGAACATCTTCCGCATCGGAAGAACGCCGGAAAAGCCGCGCAAAGATATGGCCAAGTGGGGAGACGTGAGAAGCTCCGTCGCGTTTTTCCACGACGGCTGGTTTGCGGAGGAGACGGCTGCCGGTTATCCGCTGCCAACGGCAGTCGATGCTTTGACAGCCAGAGGAATCGCAGGGGAGTTTCTGGACCGTTACGATCCGCAGGACGACCGGGACACCTGGTTCGGCAAGGTGAAGGAGATCGCCGAAGCGTTCGGCTTCGCTAAAGATACGAAAGCGTATAAGAAACATCCGGAAACTTACAAAGGGAGCGTCGGAGATGTCGCCGCCGTCCTGCGCTCCGCCTTGTCGGGCAGGCTGAACGCCCCGGATCTGTACGATGTGATGAACGTGATGGGGGAGGAGCGGGTGCGCGCCAGACTGAACCGGTTTGTGCTAAGCTGAGGCTGGAAAAGAAAGGCGACGAAAGGACTAATCGTGGATGGCGTGCTGCCTCCCGCGAGTGTCGCCGGTATGCTTTTTCGCTGTCCGGAGGCACATGTGGTATGATTTTACTAACGGATTGCGGTTAGAACAATAACGCCGACCGGCGGCACGGAGGGGCGCGTATGGACATTCGCGACAAGGCAAGCACGGGGATGACGGGCTTCGATCAGGCGATCGACAAGCTCCGGCTGGGCGACAACATCGTATGGCAGGTCGATTCCGTATCCGACTACAGGAAGATGGTCGAGCCGTACGTCCGTCAGTCGAAGCTCGATAACCGGAAGCTCGTATACGTCCGTTTTGGCGGCCACGAGCCGGTGCTTGAAGCCGATCCGGCCATTGCCGTCTATCCGGTCGATGCGGAGAAAGGGTTCGAAAGCTTTGCGACGGCGGTCCACAGCCTGATCGAGCAGGAAGGCCGCAAAGCGTTTTACGTGTTCGACTGCTTGACCGATCTGCTGCAATACTGGCATTCCGATCTGATGATCGGCAACTTTTTTAAGGTGTCGTGCCCATTTCTGTACGAGCTTGATACGATCGCTTATTTTGCCATCGTCCGCAACGTTCATACGTACAGCACGATCGCGAGCATCCGGGAGACGACGCAGCTGCTGCTCGATTTGTACCGGGTGGGCGACAACTATTACATTCATCCTTTGAAAGTGTGGAACCGATATTCGCCCACGATGTTTTTCCCGCACCGCATACGGGGCCAGGAAGCGGAGTGCATTACGGCGAGCGCGGAGTCGGCCGAGCTGTTCTCCAGCATCCAGCGCGGCGGGGAACGGCTGGACTATTGGGACGTCCTGTTCCACAAGGCGAGAGAGGAGCTGTCGCAACCGCCCGAGCGTCAGGAGGCGGCCAAGCGGATGCTGATGGCGATGCTGATCGGCCACGAATCGCGGATGTTCGAGCTGTGCGACCGGTATTTTACACTGGAGGATATTTTGGCGATCGCCTCTAGGGGAGTCGGGACCGGTTTTATCGGAGGCAAAAGCGTCGGGATGCTGATCGCCAGAAAAATCTTGGAGCGCGAAGGCGGCGAGCGATTCGCTCCGTACATGGAGCCTCATGACTCGTACTATCTGGGGGCGGACGTGTACTATACGTACATCGTGCAGAACGGCTGGTGGAAGCTGCGGACGAAGCAGAAGACGAAGGAAGGTTACTTCCGCTACGCTCCCGAGTTAAAGGAAAAGCTGCTGTGCGGCAAATTTCCGGAGAACATTCAGGAGAAATTCGTCCAACTGCTGGAATATTTCGGGCAATCGCCGATTATCGTACGGTCCAGTTCGTTGCTCGAAGATAACTTCGGCAATGCGTTCGCCGGCAAGTACGACAGCGTATTTTGCGCCAATCAAGGCACGCCGGAAGAGCGGTACGAAGCGTTCGAGCAAGCGATCCGCACCGTATACGCCAGCACGATGAACGAGGATGCGCTGCAATACCGGCTGAACCGGGGACTGTTCGAGCAGGACGAGCAGATGGCGATCCTGGTCCAGCGGGTATCCGGTGACCATTACAACGATTTGTTTTTTCCGCATCTCGCGGGCGTCGGCAATTCCACCAATCTGTACGTGTGGGATAAAAGCATGGATATGGACGCGGGCATGCTTCGTCTGGTGTTCGGGCTGGGGACGAGGGCGGTGGACCGGACGGTCGGGGACTACGCGAAAATCGTATCGCTCGATAACCCGCAGCGCAAGCCGCTCAGCCTGGCCGAAGACTACCGGAAATATTCCCAGCACTACGTAGATGTCATTGCCTTGAAACAAAACACGCTGTCGACCAAACGGCTGGAGGACGTTCTTCCGTACGATCTGAAGGTGGACAAAGCGCTGTTCGCCTCGCCGGACTACGAGACGGCGCTTCGTCTGAGCGAGCTCGGCTACACCGGGTACAAGACGCCGGATATTCTCGATTTCGACAGCCTGCTTACAGGGACCGGGTTTCCCGGCCTGATGAAGGAGCTGCTCGCTTTATTGTCGGGCGTGTACGATTATCCGGTCGATATCGAGTTTACAGCCAACTTTACGAAAGACCGCCGGTTCAAAGTGAATGTGCTGCAATGCCGTCCGCTGCAGACGAGAGGACTGGGCAAATCGGTCCATATACCGGAGCTGACCGACGGGGACGATAGCTTCTTTTCGTCCAAAGGAAACTTTATGGGCGGCAACGTCCGGCTGCCGATCGATTATGTCGTTTATGTCCATCCGCAGGCGTATCTGGACCGCAGCGTGCAGGGGAAATACGAGGTCGCCCGGCATATCGGGTACGTTAACGCGATTCTGAAGCATCGGTATGCGATGCTGATCGGCCCGGGCCGATGGGGAACGACGACGCCGTCGCTCGGGGTGCCGGTTCATTTTTCCGAGCTGTGCCATATGTCCGTTATCGTCGAGACGTCTTCGGTCGAAGCCGGATTTATGCCCGAGCTGTCGTACGGCAGTCACTTTTTTCAGGACTTGGTCGAGTCGGGGATCTTTTATGCGGCACTATTCGACGGGCAGCCGGACGTTGCGTACGATCCGCAGCGCGTCCTCCGGCTGGACAATGCCCTGTCCGAGCTGTCTCCGCAAAGTGCGACGCTGTCGGACGTCATCCATATCGCGCGGACGGCGGGAATGGAGCTATTTTCGGATATTGTGACGCAGAAGCTGCTGTGCAGATAGATTTTGTAAGAAACAAAGAGGAGAAAGGGAGAGTATCCATGCCGCCAATTGTACAAGGGTTGATCAAGCTGGCCCTCGTTGCGGTCGTCATTTTCGCCGCGTTTAAGTTTCACATCGGTGCGGGGATCGGGGTGTTTGTGCTGCTGCTCGCGTTCTGGATCTACAAGAGCCGTTCCGCGATCTATGCGCAGCAGGGGAATGTAGCGTATATGAAGGGCGATATGAAGACGGCGCTCGCCAAGCTGGAGAAAGCGTACCAGACCAAGCCGTATCATCCCCAGCATATCGCAGGCTACGGCTTCCTGCTGGCGAAGGCGGGAGAGACGGATCAAGCGGAGCGGGTGTTAAACGAGGTGTTGTCCGGCCAGCTTTCGAACGAGATCCGGCTGCAGGCTCAAGTGAATCTGGCGACCGTGTACTGGCTGCAGGGCAAGCAAGACGAAGCGCGCGACCTGCTTGAGACCGTGTACGAAACATTTAAAAACACGACCGTGTACGGAAATTTGGGTTATTTCAAGCTGCTGCGCGGCGAGTTGGACGATGCGCTCCGCTTCAACCGGGAGGCGTACGAGTACAACGACGGCGATGTGACGATCCTCGATAATTTGGCGCAAACGTATTATTTGCTCAGCCGATACGAGGAAGCGGCCGAGATGTACGCCAAAGCGGTGGACAAGTCTCCGAAGCATGCGGAGTCTTACTACTATTATGCGTTGACGCTTCAGAAGCTGGGACGTCTTGAAGAGGCGGCCGAGCAGATCGGCTATGCGAAGCATAAGGAGCTTGCGTTGATTACGACGGTAACGAAGGACCAGATCGAAACTCTGGCGAAACAGTTGGAGCAAGAGGTTGAGCCGGAATCGGAGACAGAGCCGGAACCTGTCCGGGACGACGACCGATAGGAGCGCTGCAGACGAACGGCCGCTATGGAAAATGGAACGCACCACCTTGCATGGGGGGCGAGCCTTTCTATAGCGGCCTTGCCGCGTTCTGACGGCGGTCGGCCGCCTGCCAGGAATAGAAGCTGTACCGATTTTTGCCGAGCTCCTTCGATACGTAAAGCGCCGTATCGGCCCGCTTGCATAACGTCTCGACGTCGATGCCGTCATGGGGGGCCAGCGATATGCCGATACTGACCGAGATGCTCGCTTTCTCAAGCGGAGAGTGCCGCTTGAGCGGTCCCCGGACCGCTTCAATCAGCTGTACCGCCGTATGTTCCGCTTCCTCCTTGCTCGCCGAAGGCATAAGGATGACGAATTCGTCGCCGCCAAGCCGCACGGCGGCATCTCCTTTGCGAAGGACGGAGCGGATGCTGTGGGCGACCCGCTTCAGCAGCAGATCGCCGGCATCGTGACCGTAATCGTCGTTAACCGATTTGAAATTATCCAAGTCGATCATAAGCAGGGCGAGCGTATCTCTGTTATCCGCCAGCATCGATTCCAGCAGCTCCTCGAAAGCCGCGCGGTTGTGCAAGCCGGTCAAGCTGTCATGAAAAGCGAGATGCATCGGCCTGGCCACCCATCTGGAGATAATAAGGGCCAGAACGACCGTTACGAACAGGACGGCGATCAGCTGGACGATGAACGTCCTCCGGTTTTCCTGCAGGAAAGCCTGCAAGTCTTTGTCGTTGTATATCATTTCGAGCACTTTCGTCTGCGTGGAACCGCTGTCGTACTTGGAGTCGTAGTTCACATAACGGTAGATCGCCGGCAGCCCTTGCCAGTCGCCGCGAAATTCGCTCGTTTGTCCGGTTGTGAACGTTTTCTCGAACGCATCCCTCCGCGAACCCGACAGCTTGCTGGCGTCGGCCAGCTCGCCCAAAGCGTGGCCGCCCATATTCAGCACGTTGATCTCGTAAAAAGAATCGTCCTGGGCTACGAGCTCGTTGATCGCCTGGAAGAAGTTGAAATGCTGGTAGATCATACTGTCCTGCAGCGTGTAGCCGAGCTGAAATATATACCTTTTGTCGGGTGTCGACATATAGCTGTATTTTTTTAAAATGCCGGTGTTTTGCTCGAGATCGATTCCGTCATGATAAAATTCGCCGGTGCTCCGCCGCTCCTTCAAAATGGCGGCCAGCTTGCCGCAGCAAGCATTAAAGTCCAGTCCGACTTCGTCCCGCAGGCTGCTGTAGACGATTACATCGTTCTCGTCGATAATGTGGATGTCGTAGGTAAGCTCTTTCTTCAGCGCTTCCAGATCCCAACTGCTTACGGACGGAGCGTTCTCATATTGGTTTAGCAAATAAACGGTGCTTTCCCGCATCTTGGCGGCTATATTCTCGCCGAGCACGTAATACGCTTTCTCCATCGATTCCAGCGCGTACTTGACGGTTTGCTCGCTTTTCCGGACTTGCTCCGCTTTGCCCAGACGGGCTTGATCTTTCAGACGATAATGATCCATCAGGGCGATCGCGACGGACAGCGCCATCGCGAAAATGATCATCACGACCGTCAATTTCATCCTAAACCGAGATTTCACAGAAATACCTCCGTCACAAGCCCAGATGTCGCGCGTCGAATAAGGATATATATTCCACATGAGTTGACAATTACCTCTACGTCCGGACGCCGAAATCCGGGGAAACGGCCCGATAATTGCGGCGCTCGAATTAGGGTTGACTTTCTGGATTGCATCGTTCAGCGGTTCTGCCTGCGGAGCAAGCGAAAAAAAGCGTTCCGGGCCGCCATCGAGGCGGACCGGGACGCTTATCCGTTACAGCAGCTTCGTCGTCCATGATTCGCAGTTCCAAACCTCGGTCGCGACGTCGCGGTAAAATTCCGGTTCGTGAGAGATTAGCAGGATGGTTCCTTTGTAAGCTTGCAGCGCGCGCTTCAACTCATCCTTGGCATCGACATCGAGATGGTTCGTCGGCTCGTCGAGCACGAGCAGGTTCGTCTCTTTGTTGATCAGCTTGCATAGGCGCACTTTAGCTTTCTCGCCGCCGCTCAGCACGTCGATCCGGCTCTCGATATGTTTCGTCGTCAGACCGCATTTGGCGAGCGCCGCGCGGACTTCGAATTGCGAGAACGAAGGAAATTCGTTCCATACCTCGTCGATGCAGGTCGTGCTGCCCGATCCCTTCATCTCTTGCTCGAAGTAGCCGATATACAGATGCTCTCCAAGCTCCACCGATCCGCCAAGCGGCTGGATCTCGCCGAGAATGCTGCGCAGCAGCGTCGTTTTCCCGATGCCGTTCGAGCCGACGAGGGCGATCTTCTGGCCGCGTTCCACGCGCAGATCCAGCGGCCGCGACAGCGGTTCGTCATAGCCGATGACTAGACCTTTCGTCTCGACGACCAGTTTGCCGGACGCTCTGGCGTCCTTGAAGCGGAATTCCGGCTTCGGCTTCTCCTTGGCCAGCTCGATGACGTCCATCTTGTCCAGCTTCTTCTGGCGCGACATCGCCATGTTGCGGGTCGATACCCGGGCTTTGTTGCGGGCTACGAAGTCTTTCAGATCGGCGATCTCCTGCTGCTGCTTTTTGTAGGCCGACTCTAACTGCAATTGCTTCGCTTCGTGCTGCTGCTGGAAGACGTAGTAATCGCCGACGTAGCGGCTGAGCTCCTGATTTTCCATATGGTAGATCAGGTTGATGACGCTGTTCAGGAACGGAATGTCGTGAGAGATTAGAATAAAGGCGTTCTCGTATTCTTGCAAATACCGCTTGAGCCACTCGATATGCTGCTCGTCCAAATAGTTCGTAGGCTCGTCGAGCAGCAAGATGTCCGGCTTTTCGAGCAGCAGCTTCGCGAGCAGCACTTTGGTCCGTTGCCCGCCGCTGAGGTCGTGAACGTCTTTCTCCAGACCGATATCCTCCAGACCGAGGCCGCGAGCAATCTCTTCGACCTTCGCGTCGATCATATAAAAATCGTGATTGGTGAGCGCGTCCTGGATCGTGCCGACATCCTCAAGCATCTTCTCGAGCTCCTCGGGTGTCGCTTCGCCCATCTTCTCGTACATGCCGTTCATTTCCGCTTCCATCTCGAACAAGTAGGCGAATGCCGTCTTGAGCACATCCCGGATGGTGAGCCCTTTCTGAAGCACGGAGTGCTGGTCCAAGTAACCGACGCGGACCCGCTTGGCCCATTCGACCTTGCCTTGATCCGGTTGCAGCTTCCCGGTAATAATATTCATGAATGTCGATTTGCCCTCGCCGTTAGCGCCGATCAATCCGATATGTTCGCCCTTGAGCAGCCGGAACGACACGTCGCGGAAAATAGCGCGGTCGCCGAAGCCGTGGCTTAAATTTTTGACGGTCAGTATACTCATTGTGCACCTTTTTCATTATAGTAGTAGGGGAGGGGAGTCTTACACAGGGTCATTCATCGTCTCGCAAGAAAAGCTACCTCTTACGCAGGGTGATTCATCGTGGTAATACATCGATTATAAGCTTTTCTTATTATAGTCCGAGCATGAACCGAAACTCAACCGGAAACTATAACTGAAAAAGAGGTTTCGGTGTCTGAGCGCATCTTGCCGCCAAACCGGCGCTGCCGCCCCGGTTCACAAAATATTTCTTCCCCCGCGCTTTACATTCCGGGCTTACGCGATACAATAAGGGTAGTTCGAACAGGAAAAAACGGAGGCGGTACAAGGTGAATATAGGAATCGTTGTAGCGCTGATTGCGCTGATTGGGTTTGCCGCCGTCGCAACAGTGCTGATCGGTTTGTCCAAGCAAAACGTCGAAGGGAATCCCGATTACGATAAAAAGATCGGTAAAAATACATTAAGACTGACGCTGATTTACGCAGTTGCCACGATCGCGGCTGTGCTCGCCTTTATTTGGTGGTATGTGGGGTAAGTCTGACAGGGTAGCAGAGAGCGGTTTACAAGAGAGATGGGGGCTTTCTCCGAACCGGGAGAGAGCTTTTCGTTTTTTTGCGGCCGGTTACGAAGTGGAGCTTTACTTTGTGGAGATGGGTTGCGGGAGGGTGCGTATGCGGGGCGGAACGATTTTGCTTGTGGACGACGAGAAAGAGATTATGGGTCTGCTGGAACTGTATTTGAAAAATGAAGGCTTCAACCTGCTTACGGCAAGTGACGGGGTGGAGGCTCTGGAGCTGCTGAACGCGAACGACGTCGATCTGATCATTCTCGACGTAATGATGCCCCGGATGGACGGCATTGAGGCGTGCATGAAAATAAGAGAGAAACGGCAAATGCCGATTATTATGCTGTCGGCCAAAGGCCAGGAGATCGACAAAATTATGGGGCTCAGCATCGGGGCCGACGATTACGTCGTTAAGCCGTTCAGCCCGCTCGAGATGATGGCCCGCGTCAAATCGCAGCTGCGCCGGTACCGGCAGCTTACGGCCGCCTATAGAAGCAACGACAACGAAATCGTTATCGACGGACTCGAGATTCAGGTACTCACGCATAAGGTGACGGTTGATCAGCAGGAGGTTCGCTTAACGCCGCGCGAATTCGCGATCCTTCACGTTCTCGCCAAGAATCGCGGTCATGTGCTGAGCATGGAGCAAATTTACGAGACGGTGTGGAACGAACCTTTTTACGAGTCGAACAATACGGTCATGGTGCATATCCGCAAAATCAGGGAAAAAATCGAACGCGATCCGAGCAGCCCCCACTATATCAAGACGGTATGGGGAATCGGATACAAGATCGAATGAACGCACGGGATTGCGGTCAGACTGGAGCGGGACGGTTATGAAAACCAAGTTTATTTATACGGTTCGCTGGAAATTTATGTTTGCCTTCATGCTCAGCGCAGCGCTTTCGGCCTCGACCGTGCTGATCGCTTACCGGCTGCTCCTGGTTCTGGTCTACGTGAAGCCGTTCGCTGCTCCGATCGGGTGGGTTGTCCGCGAGATCGGCTCCGCTCCGGTTATGGTTGTCGTGGGCGCGATCCTGTTCCTGGTCTTCTTCTTTCTGTTCAGCCGCAAAAGCATCGGTTACCTCGATGAGATTACCCGCGGGCTTCAGGAAATAGCTAAAGGCAACCTTGACTATAAAATCGTCACCAAATCGTCGGACGAGATGGGGGCGGTCGCGGATCATTTCAACCAGATGACGGAAAAGCTGCGGAAATCGATCGAAGAAGAGCGAGATGCGGAACGGACGAAAAGTGAGCTGATCACCGGGGTATCCCACGACTTACGTACGCCGCTTACGTCTGTGCTCGGCTATCTGGAAACGATCGAGAACGACCGTTACAAGGACGAGGTGGAGCTGCGATATTATACGAGTATCGCCTACGAGAAAACCAAAACCTTAAAGCGGCTGATCGATCACCTGTTCGAGTATACGTCTCTGAGCGGCGGAGGGATGGAATTGGAGCTGAAACGGGTGAATCTGATCGGTTTCCTGAAGCAGTTGGCGGAGGAGTTCATCCCGGCGCTGACGAAAGCGGGCATGTCCTGCCGGCTCGTTACCGAAGAAGACCGCGTGTACATTCAAGCGGATGGCCATCAGTTGATGCGCGCCTATGAAAATTTAATCTCGAACGCGATTCGTTACGGGAGCAAAGGGAAATTTGTCGATATCCGGATCGGCAAAACGGACGGCGAAGCGGTTGTAGAAATTGTCAATTACGGCGAGCCGATTCCCGAGCGGGATTTGTCTTATATTTTCGAACGGTTTTATCGCACGGACGTTTCCAGATCGTCGCTGACCGGAGGGACGGGGCTCGGGCTGGCGATTACCAAAAGCATAATCGAGCTGCACGGCGGACGTTTATCCGCACGCAGCGGACGGAGAGAGACTGTGTTTGAAACGGGCTTCCCTCTGGATCGATCCGGATCATAAGCAGATTAGACGGAAGACCGCAGGAGGTCTTCTTTTTTTGCGCCAAAAAAGGTCGTTTGGCAGCGGGAAAGTCGCCTTCGGGCTCTGCGAACATCTTAATTTTTATTAAGAATCCCTTAAGCGGCCGATAAGCGGCCGAACAAAAACGGTTAAACTTTGTCCGCTATACTGGTCAGCATACATCGAGGAAAGGAGTAAATCGCTTTTTACGTAATTACCGAAATTCTAATGATAACGGTGAGGTGCTACATGTCACGCAAAGGGTTGATTATCGCAGCGATAGTGCTGGTCGTATTCCTCGGAGGAGCCGCAGGGATCTACTACAGCAAGGGGAAAGATCCGGCACGGGCAGGAGGGGCGGACGATGCGAATGATGTAAAAAGAGAACCGGTAAAAGTGCATTCCGTGGAAAAAAGGAAAGACAGCTACGACTTGATTGTCGTCGGTACAGACCCGGAAGGGATCAGCGCAGCCGTCTCTGCGGCGCGCAGCGGACTGAATACGCTGCTTGTCGACAGCTACGGCCGCGACGTGCTGGGCGGACTGATGACGGTCGGCTGGCTGAACAGCATCGATATGAACTGGGACAACACCGCGGCTTCGATCCCGGGCAAAGGAAGAGATCATTTCAACAAAGGGATATTTACCGAATGGTATAAAAAAACGGAGGGCCATTCCTTCGATGTGACGACGGCTGCCAATGCGTTCAATGATATGGTCCGGGCCGAGAGCCGCATCGATCTGGATATGAAGGCGGCCGACGTGGAGCCGATCGTTGCCAAGGAAGGCGGAACGGTCCGGATCGAGGGCGTCACGATCACGGGAACCGATGGAACGAAGCAGGAGGTTCGCTCGAAGGCGGTTATCGACGCTACGCAAGATGCGGATATCGCCGCTGTGGCGGGAGTTCCTTTTACGATCGGACGCGAGGATCTGGGCGATCCCGATTCGCGGATGGCCGTGACCGCCGTATTCCGGCTGAACCATATCGACGACAAAGCTTGGGAACTAATCGCCAAGCGGCTGAACGGAGACGGCGACAGCAATACCGGAGTCAGTGACATGTCGGCATGGGGCTACGGCGACGAGATGAAAAAGTATGTGCCCCTAAATAAAGAACAGACGAAAATGCGCGGCTTGAATATCGGCAGACAACTTGACGGCACGATTCTGATCAACGCGCTGCAAATATTCGGAATTGACGGATTAAACCCGGAATCGAGAAAAGAAGCGCTGGAGATTGCCCGTGAGGAAGTTCCGAACGTAGTAAAATTTCTGCAGACGTTCGAAGAGTTCAAGCATGCCGAGCTCGATGCGATCGCTCCCGAGCTGTACGTCCGCGAGACGCGGCATATGAACGGTCTGTACCGGCTGAGCGTGATCGACTTGCTGGAAAACCGCGATCAATGGGACCGGATCGCGTTCGGTTCTTACCCAGCGGATATTCAAAGAACCTCGGTGTCGGACAACGGCGCGGTCGTCGTACATCCGCTCCAATACGCCGTCCCCTTCCGCAGCATCGTTCCGCAAAACGTAGACGGTCTGCTGGTCGTAGGACGCTCGGCCAGCTATGACACGCTGGCGCACGGAAGCGCGCGCGTGATTCCTACGGGCATGGCCGCAGGCGAAGCGGCGGGTGCTGCGGTTAAACTGGCGGTCGAGCACGGAGTTGCATTCCGCAGCATGGCCGAGTCGAAACCGCTGATCGCCGAGCTTCAAAAACGGCTTAACGACCAGGGGATGGACCTGAAGCCGTATACGCTGCAGCCTCAGCCCTATATGAAGCATAAAGCGTATGCAGGGCTGAAAGCGGCCGTTTATACCGGGATTGCCGTCGGTTCTTACAATAACGAAGCGTTTCTGCTCGACAATCCGTCGAATATGCAGCGTATGGTGAATCAGGTTCATCACATCCGACGCATGAACCCGGACTCTTTTCAGGGCGATCCGGCCCAGGCTGTAAAAGGCGTGGAGGAGCCCGCGAAAAAACCGTTGACGCTGCAGCAGGCCAGCTACACGATTGCCAAAGGAATCGGACTCGATGCGACGATCGACACGGCTCAGGACGAACTGGCGAACCGGAAGCTGTTATCGCCATCCACCGTCAACCTGATCGGAAATCCGGAGAAATTGACGGACGGTGATGCTTATATGATGCTGAAGGATGCGATTGAAGCGCTGGCAGGCGTTACCTTTTAGATTCGAAAAAGAAAACCGTCACCGGTGTTTGGCCGGTAGACGGTTTTTGTCAATAGATCACAATAATATTCTTCACTGTATTAAAGCGAAGATGAGCCCGGAATTTAAGCTAAACGATACTCTAACGGACATGGTGGAAGCTATTTCGCTAAAATACAGTTTTTTTAAATGTAACGGTCACCACAGCACTTATTTACTCCGAACCACCTCTAAAAGTAACATTTCTCACTAAATAGTTGCATCCATGTCCTATAGAAATCAAATGGATCGAAATTCATCACAATAACGGCCTCTGTGTCCGTTAGAGTTTGTGATGCAAATCGCCTTTATTTCATCATTCAAGCGGGACGGCCCTGGATGATCGCATCCAACTGGCGCGCCGTGTCATACACTTGCTGCAGCGGACTGGACGAGTAGATGCCGATCTCCGCCGTCAGCGTGTCCGCGTAGTCGATCTCCTTCAGCGCCGCGACCACTTCCGGCCAGTTGACGTCGCCGCCGAGCAGCGGGACGAAGCCGCCTCCGTTGCCGACCGACGTTTTGAAATCTTTAACGTGGACTTTTACGATCCGGCTGCCGAGAATGCGAATCCAATGCTGCGGGAAGCCGTACAGCAGGATGTTTCCAACGTCGAAGTAGACGCCTGCGTAAGGGGAATTCAGCGTATCGATATAGGTTCGCATCTCGAGAGGCGAGAGCAGAAACTTGTTCCAGACGTTTTCGATTCCCATCTTGACGCCGCGTTTTTCCGCTTCCGGAACGAGTTTCTGCAGCTCGCTCAAGCTTCGTTCGTAGCAATCGTCGTACGAAGTGGCCGGATTTACGACGCCGGGAACGACCAGTACCGTATCCGCTCCGATCCGCTCAGCAAGGTCGAGCTGCTTCGTCACGACGCTCCGTCCTGTCGCCCGCATGTCCGCGTCGGCCGACGAGAGCGGGCTTCTCCCCATCAGGGAAGTCGAGATGCTGCGCAGCTGGATGCCGTTCTCCCGTGCGAGCTTGGCGATCTCGTCCGCTTCGCCGGGAGTCGTTTCCATCGTCAGTCCGACTCCTCCCGGCGGGTTGATGTTCAGTTCTACGGCATCAAAGCCCGCCTCGCGGCTAACTTGGAACAATTTCGGCAGCGGGGTGCCTTCAGGAAAACACCATTGGTTGACACTTTTTAGCATAACGGGTTCCTCCTTCTCGCCTTACACTTGAGCCGTGCTGGCGGAGATTGTGACGGCGCGCCCGGTGGCGGCCGATTCGTTGGCGGCGAGCGTCGCTTCGAGCGTCGCTACCGCTTCGTCGTAGCCGCCCAGCACGAGCTCCTGGCGGCCGGTCCGCACCGCTTCGATAAAGGCGCGGTCCTGCTCCAGGTAAAAGTCGGTGTTATATTTCTCATCCACATTCAGCTCGTTGTCGACGATGCGGAGCGCCCCGCCTTTGATCGTGACGTAGAAATCGGAGCCGATCAGCTCGACGTCGCCGCGCCCGAACTTCTTCGACATGCACGCAGTGCTGAACGAGCCGACTGCGCCGGACTGAAGCGAGAACGAGATGATGCCGACGTCCGGAATCGTAGCGTCCGGGAATTCCTTCAGGATGCTGCGCTGCGCATAACGCGCATGTACCTCGTGGAAATCGCCGACCAGGTAACGGATCAGGTCGACCTGATGAGTGGACTGCTCGACGAGCTGTCCGCCCGATTTGTCCATTTTGCGGAACCATGGAGTTCCGGGCAAGCTGCCGAGCCGGTAAGACAACACCATGTCGACCGATTTGTCTGCGAGATATTCTTTTGCCTTCTGGACGGATTCCAGGTAACGCAGGCAATAACCGGAAGAATGAATGATCCCGGATTCCTGAATGATTTTGCTTTTGGAACGGACAACCTCCATGTTGAGACCGACCGGCTTTTCCGATAGCAGGTGAATGCCTTTGCGGGCGGCGGCTTCCTCGATTCCGTCTCTGGCGAAAGGCGGCGTGCAAATAAATACCGCGTCCACCGCACCCGATTGAAGCAACTGGTCGGCGCTGTCGAACACTTGCGCTCCGTATTGCTCCCCGACCTGGCCTGCCCGCTCGGCATTCAAGTCAAATACGGCGGTAAACTCGGCCTGCTCCAGCTTTTGCAGCGTTTTCATATGATGCTCGGCCATTCCTCCGGCTCCGATAAAACCGACTTTCACTTTGCTCATGTGGGAAATCCTCCTTAGGGACGATGGTTACACGAACAAGGATAGTGGATATGCCCGGAAAAGTATTTATTCAAATGGAACCGGAATTTACGCAAAAAAACGGGCCGCGCGTCGCGGACCCGTCTAAGGCCGGTCAGGTAAGGGGTTCTCCGCCGCCGTGATTCATTTTCTGCCGCTTGCGCCAAAAGGTGGGGGAGACGCCTTCGGCGGACTTGAACCACTGGGAGAACGAGTGGAGGCGGTAAAAGCCGACTTGACCGGCAATCTCGTTCATATCTTTGTCAGTCGCGCTTAGCAGCCATTTGGCCTCCTGCATGCGGCACTGCTGCTGGTACTGTTTGGGGCTGAGCTTGTATATTTTCTCGAACGTGCGGCGGAAGCCGGCGACGGTTAGCCCGGACAGCTCGGCCAGATCTGCCATCTGGACCGTCTGCCCCAGATTTTCGCGCAAGTAGTCCGCAGCCTTCGTAATGGTCATCGCCTGCAGATCCGTCTGGGAATGCTCGTACAAATAAAGCAGCAGCATCTCCGCCCATACCGCATAATTGCGCTGGCGGTCCTTCAGCGAGGCGGCGAGCACCCGCAGCCATTCGCGGAACAGCTTCTCGAACCGGTCCCGGTCGATCCGGGACAAGGCGTACAGCTTCGGCTGAGTGTAGTTGCCGGCCAGCTTGTCGGCCGCTTCGCGCAAGGAGGGGGGCATGCCCTGAAGGTGAAACACCCCGTACCGCACTTTCGTGATGGCGGCGAACCGGTGCGGGATGCCCGGCGGAATGACGACGACGTGCCCCGTCTCGATATGCTGCTTGCGCTCCGGCCATTCGAAGAGGCCGCGTCCTTCGAGGACGATTTCGATTTCCAGCGTCGTATTCTGGTGAAATCCGATGTCCTGCCACGTTTCGTCGAACTTGCCGATAAAGCTGCGGATATGGAATGTCCCGTCTTCCATCTCTGCTCCTCTCCCGGCGGTCGGCCGTTTGCGGCGGATTGTCGCAGCCCGGCGCTAGCCTTTCTTCTGCTGCTCGATCCGTTCCGCCAATTCGTTTAAGTAGGTCCACCGCTCGATCAGATGCTCGAGTGCGGCTTCCGCCTCCTGCTGCCTCGCGGTCAGCTTCGCCAGTGCCTCGTAATCGGCCCCGCAGGCGGAGACCGCTTCTCCGACCTCGTGGAGCTCGCGCTCCGCTTCGGCTATTTTCCCGTCGATTTCTTCGAACTCCTTCTGTTCCTTGAAGGAGAATTTGAGCGCTTTTTCCTTCGGGCGGCCGTCTGCCGGAGAAGTTCTGGAATCTGCGGCCGGCTTGGATTCTTTGGCGGAGCTTTCCTTCGCTTCGGCGTCCTTCATCCGGTCGCGGAATTCCGAATAGTTGCCGGTATGGTGGCCGATCTCGCCGTCTCCCTCGACGACGAGCAGCGTATCGACCGTACGGTCCAGGAAGTAACGGTCGTGAGAGACGACGAGCACCGCTCCCGGAAAATACTCCAAATAATCTTCGAGCACGGTCAGCGTCTGAATATCCAGATCGTTAGTCGGCTCGTCCAGGAGCAGGACGTTCGGACCTTCCATCAGGATGCGCAGTAAAAAGAGCCGGCGCTTCTCGCCGCCCGACAAGTTAGCGATCGGCGTCCATTGCGCCGCGGGAGGGAACAGGAAACGCTCGAGCATTTGCGAGGCGCTGACGATCTCGCCGTCGGACGTCCGGACCTGCTCTGACGCTTCCCGGATATATTCGATCACTCTAAGTTTTTCGTTCAGTTCTTCATTTTCTTGGGAGAACAAGCCGATCTTCACGGTCGGTCCGGTATCGATCATGCCGGAATCCGGCGTCAGCCGCCCGGCAATCAGCTTCAGCAGCGTCGACTTGCCGGCGCCGTTCGGCCCGACGATGCCGACCCGGTCGTCGCGCTGTACGATATGGCTGAAGGAACGGATGACGGTACGGCCCTCATACGATTTGCCGACCTCGTTCAGCTCGATCACTTTTTTGCCGAGACGGGCTCCGGCAAGCGAGATGTCCATAGCGTCGGGCGCCGCGTCGGGTGCTGCGTCCTGCAGCTTCTCGAACCGCTCGATCCGCGCTTTCTGCTTGGTCGACCGGGCCTTCGCCCCGCGGCGAATCCACGCGAGCTCCCGGCGCAGCAAGTTTTGCCGCTTCTCTTCGGAAGCTTGCTCCCGGGCCATCCGCTCCGCTTTTTGCTCCAGAAAAACGCTGTAGTTGCCCGTGTACGGATACAGCTTTCCTTGGTCCAGCTCGATAATTCGTCCTGCTACCCGATCCAGAAAATACCGGTCATGGGTAATCATAAGGAGGGCGGACTTGGACTTGGCCAAATACGACTCGAGCCAGTCGACCGTCTCCGTGTCGATATGGTTGGTCGGCTCGTCCAAAATGAGCAGGTCGGCCGGACGGATCAAGGCGCCGGCCAGGGCGACCCGCTTGCGCCGGCCGCCGGATAACGAGCCCATGCGCGCGTCGAAATCGTCGATGCCGAGCTTGGTCAAGATTCGCTTCGCTTCGTTCTCAAGCTGCCAGGCGCCTTCCGCATCCATTCGTCCGGTCAGCTCCAGCAGCCGCTTCTGAAGGCCGCTGTCGGTATCTCCGTGCTCCAGGCGGTTGACCACGGCTTCGTAGTCGCGCAGCAGCTGCATAAGCGGCGTGCGGCCACTGAATATTTGCTCCAGCACCGTAGCGTCGTCGTCGAAGGGCGGGTTTTGCGGCAAATATTCGATTCGGACTCCGCCTCGGACGGCGATCGATCCTTCATCGGCCGGTTCCGCGCCTGCGATCACTTTCAGAAACGTCGACTTGCCCGTTCCGTTGACGCCGATCAGCCCGATCCGGTCGCCTTCATTGATGCTGAAAGACAGGTGCTCGAACAGTTTTTTCATGCCGAAGCTTTTGCTTAATCGTTCTGCGGTGAGTATATTCATCGTTTCGTAGTTCTCCGTTCCCGTTAATATAAGCACAAGCATAGCATATTTTACCCGATAACTGAACGTTTTTGGAGCTGCATTGACGCTTCGTATAGGGCGTGTTATCGTAAGCACATCGGAGAGGGACGGGCGGTATGCGAACGATTAACGAAACGGAGCTGACATCATGAACCGGTTGCAGGCTTATGCGCCTCACGTCTACTTTTTCTTTTTCTTCGCGGCCGCGGCCTCTTATTCGCCTTTTCTTGCCTTTTGGCTTCGCGAGGCCGGACTGACCAGCCAGCAGATCGGCATCATCTATGCGATCGGTCCTTTCGTAGCGTTGTTCGTTCAGCCGATGTGGGGACTTCTGTGCGACAAGTACGGCATCGAGAAGACGGCCTTGATGATATGCGGCCTGATGACGCCGGCGATCGCGTTCGGCTATTCGACGGGAGCGGGATTTGCCGTCTTTGCCGCTACGGCGGTCGTGCTTGCGATATTCAACTCCCCGATGGTGCCGCTGTCGGATGCCGTCGCGGTTGCCCATGCCCAGAAACACCGGCAAACGTACGGCGGCGCCCGGGTATGGGGCTCAATCGGCTTCGCTCTGATCGTGTCGCCGGTAGGGATATTGTATACGCAGATCGGCATCGATAAGATGTTTTTTCTATATATGGGGCTTATGATCGTCGTTGTGGCGATCACGAGATTGCTGGAGAAAGGCAGCGTCCGCAAAAACGCCTCGATGCGCGACGTCGTGAAGCTGTTGGGCCAAAAGGAGCTTTCCGTTTTTCTGCTGCTCGTGCTGCTTGTCGCCTGCGGCACCCAAAGCTTCAGCATCTTTTTCTCCGTCTATTTGGGTACGACGGGCGGAGAGGTGTCGGAGAAAATCGGCTGGCTGTCGACCGTGTCGGCTTTGTCCGAGCTGCCGTTTTTCTTTTTTGCGACGAGATTTACCGAGCGGTTCGGCTACCGGGCCATTTTGGCGTTGGGCGCATTCGTGGCGGCTTCCCGGATGATCATCTTGTCGCTGGACCCGCCGTTCGCCGTCCTGCTGTTCAGCCAGATGCTGCAGGGGATAACGTTCGCCTTGTTTTATGCGGCGGGTGTCCAGTACGTCAGCGACCTTTGTCCGGATAGCTGGAAGTCGACGGGGCAGACGCTGTTCAGTATGGTGTACGTCAACTTGGCGATTTTGATCGCGAGCAACGCGGGTGGCTGGCTAATCGACCATGCCGGGTTCGGAACGATGTTCCGGTTTGCGGCGGTATCGTGCGCGCTGGGCGGCATCGGTTTTTTGATTTTGAGCAGGCGGGGAGCGGGAGGCCGTGTGGCGGGACGTTCCTGAGAAGGTTGAAGTATACCACGATTGTCCGGATTTTTCGTCCTTGCTATTGAAAAGTTTACCGTATGCAGCTCCATCGTCCCAGCTTGGCTTGGGGCGATTTTTTGTGTTTTATAAAAGGATTTAATCTCAATCCTTGCGGTCATCCTTGGAAACGTTTCAGCGGATCGGGGACGGAAATCCTGGGGGATGAACGCAGCAGCTGCCCGGCAACAACAAAGATCGATTCGTGATTAGCGGCATAGGACTGGATCGGCTTTATCTGCAAGCGGTAATACCGAGGTAATGAATAGTTGTGTCATGTATATGTTATATAAAATGACATTAATTAACCAAAGTATATTCAAACGCAAATTATATGTTATAATAATTAACATAAAGAAGCGGATGGGGATGGATTCAATATGCGAGTAGGACTCCGTGTAGTCAAAACCGTGATCGCGATTGCGATCAGCATCTCGATCGCCCGTCTCCTGCATCTGGAGCCGGATCATTTCGCGGGCATCATCTCGATGCTGGCCGTTCAGCCGTCCGTATACCGTTCGCTCCAATCGACGCTGTCCCATCTCGCCAGCGCCTTGTTCGCCGCTCTGCTCGGGATCGGAGCCGCGCTTTTGTTCGGGGAATATTCGCTCGTAATCGCGGCTGTGTCGCTGCTTGTCATGGCGATCCATGTCCGGCTGAAGCTGACCGCTTCGCTGACGCTGGCCGTTATCGTCGCCGTCAATACGATCGGAACGTCCGACGAGCTCCACGGTACCGCCGCTTATCACCAACTGCTGCTCGTTCTGATCGGGATGCTGGTCGGCACCGCCGTTAATATGATTCGCAAGCCGGTTCACCGGGAACGGGAAGAGGTGCTGCTCGTCAAATCGGAAAGTATGCTCCGTACGCTGCTGTATTATATCCAGCAGGATTTGATGTCCGCCCGCATGACGCCCTATAAGCCGCAAATGCGGCTGCAGATCGAGGAAGTGCGGAAATACATCGAGTCGGGCAAGGAAATATCCGCCTTCATCCGCGAAGACCGCTGGATGAACCGGAGCAGCGGGCCGATCGCTCCGGGGGAGCTGTTCCGGACATATGAGACGATGGTCGAGCGGGTGCGGGATTTGTCCAAGGCGCTGCAGAAGGCGGATTTGAATTGTCCGGAACGTCAGCGGCTCATCCGCGCCATTGGAGTGACGGTTCGTCTGCAGGAACGGGTTATGCAGGGCGGCAAAATACCGGCGGGTCTCATGCTGAAGGCTTTGCGGCCGGAGCTGCTCCGAACGGAAGGGGAAGGTGCGCTGCACCGGCTGTTTCCGTATTATCAGGCGTATGAAGCGCTCTCGGAGTATGTCGCCGAATTTTCCGGAATCAAGCAAACGTTTCTGTTTGTTTCCTCGCGCGCGATTGTGGAAGGGAGAGAAGCGTTTTTCAAACTGCAGGCTTGAATCGGTTTGTGCTGCTGTGGAATGAGTAAAAAGAACTACTTTCCGTCGCGGAGTAGTTCTTTTTTAGTGCTTCCCGTGTTATACTGTACCTAACACCGGCATCGATAAACGGCAAACCTATCGAAAGGTAGGGACGCAAAGCTTCAGGCCTAAGGGAACCGCCTACGGCAGCTGGGCTACCGAAATGAGGAAGTCCGTAAAGGATTGTGACGGCTGCCCGCATTTCGGGCAGTTTTCTTTTTTCGGTGGACCGCCTGTCAGAAAGGGGGTTCGTTACGGGGAGTAAACGAACGGCGCCAATGCGCGATGTTGTGGCGCAAACCTAATCGATAACGGAGGATGAATGCGATGAATCAACCGGAAATGGCTCAATTGACAGCGGAGCTGGAACAGTTAATCAGCAGGGCGGGGATGGATGGATTGCTGCAGCGGTTCCAGACGATGTCCAGAGAGGAACTGGTCCATTTCATGGATGCGCTCGGCACGGTAAAACGGTACATGCTGGAAAAAAGCTGTGCTTGAGGCCGGGACGCCATGACTCTGTGCAATTGCCGCGACTGCGGCGTCCTGTTCGTACCGGACCGTGTAGAAGTGACGGTGTGCCGGGATTGCGAGCGGCACTACGACCGGATGTTCGATGTGGTGAGGGAATTGGTGCGGAATGATTCGCGGATGACGATTCAACAGTTAGCCGACAAGACGAACATCCCTTCTCAGCAGCTATGGGAATGGGTCCGCAACGGGCGCATTCACTTTCAATAAAAAGCAAGGGACGCCGGCGTGAGGGCCAACGTCCCTTTTTTGTTTTGCTAAATTGTTTGGGTGAGTCGGCGTGGCAGAGTGGACAAGTGGAGTTCTTACTTGCTAGGCTGGAATGTTTAAATGCTTCATTATGGCGAAGTGGGCGAGGGGCTTGTACTTGTTAGTTGGAATGCCTAAATGCTTCAATATGGCGAAGTGGGTGAGGGGGCTTGTACTTGCTAGGCCGGAATGTCTAAGCGGGTCACTGTGCTAAATGCGGGCGGGGAGCCCCCTTTCTTATCAAGTCAGCCAAGTTGTTCATCGTGGGTGGTTTTTTTTGGACCTCCAGCCCTGCTTCCGAGCGGAGAAGGAACCGAATAAGTGTCGTTTGTACCCGCTATATTGTCCAAAAACCGGACTGAACACGGAATAAGAGTGGTTTGAAGTCGCTAAAATCCGCGAAAAAGGTAAACTCCCCATCAGTTGGTTCAAATAAAAGCTGCAAACCGCCTCTATCCGATTTAGTTTGTCGAAAAGATCGAAAATAGAAGGTAGCAAAGACTGTTATATGATTTAGAACCCGCGCGCATACGTTTTGGCGAAGGCAAACGCAACAACCTGCTCGTAAGCCAACTGTTATCGGACCGCACCTAGAGTCGGGTTGTACCCCCGAAACCTCGTCAACGAGCGACTAAAGCGAAGATACCCATTCTCCATTCTCTCCCATACACAAGCGTATGGGTTTGCACGTCCATGGACCGTCCGGAGTAACTACTTAGATACATCAGAAAAGATGGTTGGAATAGTAGGGAATTTGTGTAGTGAAAGATGATTCCCTCTTTAATCACAGCCTTGTTCCCTCTCGCTTTCTTGCTGCCTGAGTAGTTACCGTCCGGACACCTTTGCCGGACGGTTTTCTTCATTGCATGACGAAACTGAAACGAGGAAGAAGAGCCATGCGACAGAGGTTTGAATTGAGGCGGCGGCTATTTGCCGACGGCCTGCCGGATCGCGGCGTTGATTTTGTCAGTATCGACGGGGCCTGCGGCTTCGTCCGACAGCTCGTAGCGCTGCTTCAAAGTTAAAATCCGGGTGACGCTGCGATCGATTCGTTCTGCGGCAATGGCTCCGGATACGGCGGCTTGCTTCAGGGCGTCGAGCACCAGGCGCGCGTTTTTGTATTTGTGGGCGACCAGCAGAATATCGCTTCCGGCATTAAACGACTGCACGGCCGCTTGCCCGAGATCGTAATGCTTCGTTATCGCGCCCATCGTCATATCGTCGGTCATGACGACGCCGTCGAAGCCGAGCTCCTCCCGCAGCAGTCCGGTAATAATCTTCGAAGACATGGAGGATGGGACGCCGGGATCGAGATCGGGCAATAGGATATGGGCGATCATGACGGAATCGGCTTTGGCGCGTACAGCATCGGCAAACGGGACGAGCTCCAGCTTGCGCAGTTGGTCCGCCGTCTTGTCCACAACCGGGAGATCGAGATGGGAGTCGACGGAAGTATCGCCGTGTCCGGGAAAATGCTTGACGACCGGAATCACCTTTTGGTGCTGCAGCCCCTTCATCAGTTCGATCCCATAAGAGCTGACGATTGCGGCCGACGGGCCGAACGACCGGCTGGCGATAACCGGATTGTTCGGATTGCTGTCCACATCCAGCACCGGGGCATAATTAACGTTGAAGCCGAACGCCCGCAGTTCCTCGCCGATCGCTTCGCCGATGCTGCGAGCACGCTCCGGTTTTCCGTCTCGCGCGATATCCCGGCTGGACGGCAGAGCGGCTAACGGCGGCGGCAGCCGGCTCACCTTTCCGCCCTCCTGATCGACGCTGAGCAGCAGCGGAATGGGGCTGTTGCGGTTGGCCTGCTTCAGCTCATTCAGAAACGATACGGTTTGTTCGACCGATTCGATATTCGGCTTGTATAAAATAAATCCTCCGACGCGATCCTTTTCAATCAGGCTCCGGGTTTCCGGGTCCAGCTTCGTGCCGTTGACGCCGGCGATGACAAGTTGTCCCAGCTTCTCGTCCAGCGACATCGACTTCAGCCGCTCCTGAATCGGATCGGGGGCGGCGGGCGGCGGAGCGGGAGACGCGGTACCTGTTTCAGTTCCGGTTCCCATGCCGGTTCCGGGCTCCACGGGCTCTTTTGCCGTGCCTGCGCAACCGGAGACGGCTAAGGCGAGCAGCAGCGGTATGGCGGCGAGCAGCCTTTTCATGGCGGCACCTCCTTAGGTTGTCTTATTCTGCACTATTTCCATGGATCTATAGGCGGATACATGCGGATACATAAAATGGACGAGGGAAATTGCTAAAAGTTGCATTTTATTAATCATGAGCACTCCGGAGGAATACCGGGTTGTTGGGATTAGACGGCGATGTGCGGCTCGGGCGGCGGCAACTGTGGGCTGTTCGTGCTTTCCCTATCGGCCGGGTCGTGTTAGAATGGAGTTATTCTCCATAACTACCCTTGTTAAAGGAAAAAATCTTTTAAACTTACTTATTCGCTAGGAGAGAAAACCATGCAAACGATCGTGTATGTTCCGTTGGACGAAAGACCTTGTAACTACCGCTACCCTCAAATTTTGGCGTCGATGACGGATATGACCTTGAAAGCGCCGGAGATCGGCATGCTTGGACGCAAAAAAACGGCTGCAAATACAGATGCGATCCGCGACTGGCTGCCCGGGGCGGTTTCCGGCGCAGACGCTCTGATCGTTTCGATCGATATGCTCGTGCACGGAGGAATCGTGCCGTCCCGTCTGCACCATACGGACGAAGCGGTCTGCAAGGAGCGCTTGGCCGTTCTGGCCGAGCTGAAGCGGGACAATCCGCAGCTTCGCATATATGGATTCAACCTGATTACCCGGGTTCCGGCTTACTCCAGCTCGGAGGAAGAACCGGATTATTACGCCGACTACGGCAACGAAATTTTTACGTACGGCTGGCTGAAGGACAAGGCCGAGCAGGAAAGTTTGGATGAGGAAGAGACGGCTCGTCTGGAGTCGGTTACGGCTGCCATTCCGGAGGCGGTGCTGGAAGATTTCCTGACGCGCCGGAAAACGAATTCGTTTGTGAATGCGGAGACGATGAAGCTTGTCCGTGACGGAATTATCGACTATCTGATTGTCCCGCTCGACGACAATTCCCAATACGGCTTCAGCCCGCTGGAACAGCGGAAGCTGACGCTGCTTGCGGAAGAACTCGACATCAGCGACCGCGTGATGATTTATCCGGGTGCGGACGAGATCGGTTGCACGTTGTTCGCCAGGGCGTTTTGCGAAGCGAAAGGATATATTCCGAAAGCGTTCGTCCGGTATTCCTCGGTGCATGGCCCGTTCGTCGCGCCGAAGTATGAAGACCGCTCCCTCGGGGAAAGCATCAAATATCATTTGACGGCGGCCGGAGCCGTGTCGCACGACAATTCGGCCGGAACCGATTTTGTTCTGATGACGAATTCTCCACCGGTCGGGCAAAAGGATATGGCGGAATGCTCCACTCCGTACAGCGGGCGCAACCGTGCGTATTTTTCGGAAACGAATCCGAAGGAGTTCGTACAGGCGATCCGCCATTATATCCGGGAAGGCCATATGGTTGCATTGGCTGACGTAGCAGTAAGCAACGGCTCGGATCTGCCGTTTATGAAGCTGGTTGCGCGCAGCGGACTGCTGCACGATATTGCGGCGTATGCGGCTTGGAATACGTCGGGCAATACGTTCGGAACGGTGATCTCCCATGCGATCATCGAGTCGTATTATCGCGGCCGCGGCGATCAGTCGGCGGAACGGCTGAATCGGAGCAGAGCTTATTATTATTTCCGGTTAATCGAGGACTGGGGCTACCAGGCGCTTGTCCGCAAAGACGTTATCCATAACGAGCTGCCTAAGCTCGGAGCCAGCTACTACGAGCTGACCCATGTGCAGGCGGAAGTGTATGCCGTCATCCAGCGGAAGCTCGAGGAATTCGTGGAGCAGTATGTACAGGAAGGCTGCCCGGGACGAATCCGCATCGATGACGTGCATTTGCCGTGGAGCCGGATGTTCGAGGTCGGGTTTGAGACGGTGTTGGAGCAAGTGTAATCGCTACACGCTCAGGGCATGACCTATTGGTTTGAAATTCGGAGTTGGCCACCGGCAACGCTTTTTTATCCCATACAATACGTTCTGAGATTGCAATCGGCAACTCGTGAAGTCCCCGTTTTGTCCTGACCGGACAGGATCGGGGGCTTTTTTTAGGTGGTCGACAGTGCGAGAGTGCGGTCCTCTTCGCGACCCGGCTTGCCACGCCTCATCTTAACTCATTGCGTCTAAGCGGCTCCGGCGGTACGGTCATCCGCTGCGTAGAAAGCTTTGTTTTGTTGGCGCACCCCATCCTCTAGCCAATGGACACCGCGGCGCGTTTGCGAAACAATGTCATAACGGACACAGCTGCAGCTTAGAGTGGAAAAAGGGGTGGAGTGGATACGTAACGGACATGGGAGCCGCTTATAGCTACGTCTGCCACATTTGCCCAGCCAAAAGAGTCAAAAGAGCCAAAAGAGCCAAAAGAGCCAAAAGAGCCAAAAGAGCCAAGCAAGGCAGTTGCGGCAACCAAGGTAAACTAACCAAACTAACAATCGTGATCGTCGCCTCTTGGTGCCGGAACAGGTTGGCATGGAGAAGGGTTGACCGATAAAAAGTGGTTTACGTAACCGCCCGCATCATGTATACCTAGGAGTAACGGAACGTATGGAGGAGTGGGTGTATGGACTTGAAGCCGATTATCGCCGTTACGGCAAGCTGTGACGAGAATACCGCCGTTTTGAAATATGCGTACTCGGACTGGATTATACGCGCGGGAGGTATACCGGTCATCGTCCCGTTCGGGCTCGGAGAGGCGGAAGTCCGCCGGCTGTGCGGCAAGACGGACGGTCTGATGCTTACCGGCGGCGCGGATATCGATCCGGGTTATTACGGGGAGGAGCCACTGAAGGAACTGGGGCGAATTACGCCTGAGCGCGACCGGCTGGAAGTGCTGCTGATCCGCGAATATGCGTCCGCCGGCAAGCCGATCCTCGCGATATGCCGGGGCGAACAGGTGTTGAACGTTGCGATGGGCGGCAGCTTGTATCAGGATATTTATTCGCAATGCAAGACGATTCAGCACAGCCAGAAGGCGCCAACCTCCCACCTGTCACACGCGGTTACGGCCGACGAAGGCAGTCTGGTGGCGCGAATTGCCGGGACGAATTTGTTTAAGGTGAACAGCTTCCACCATCAGGCCGTCAAGCAGCCGGCTCCCGGTATGCGGATAACGGCCAGAGCCGGGGACGGGACTGTCGAGGCGATCGAAAGCGAGAGCAGCGACCGGTTCGTCCTCGGGGTGCAGTGGCACCCGGAGGAGACGGCCGGCACGGACGACATCTCGAGGAAGCTGTTCGAAGCGTTTGTCGAGGCTTGCCGGGGACAGTAACGATGGTAGGCGGCATGCGTAACTATTATTATGACCGGAAGCCGGCGATTCGCGCGGCCGGCGGATGGAAGGCGGGGGAGCGGCATGTGGGTCGGGCAGTCGCAGGTCCAGGGCCTCTATACGAAACTGAATATGACCCCGCAGTTGATTCAGGCGATGAACGTGCTGCAGATGGCGGCGGCCGATCTGGAGCTGTATGTCCGGGATCAGCTGGAGGGAAATCCGTGCATGGAGCCGATGGAAACGGTGGAGTCGGCGGAATATTCGCGCGGCAGCGGCAGCCGGAGTCGGAGCCGGTCCGACAGCGGGGGGCGCGCACGCAATCCCGACCGCGATGAGGGACTGGAGCAAGTGTGCGCCCCGGAGGAGACGCTCGAGCTGTCGCTGCTCGGTCAGCTCCGGATGAGCGGCATGGCGGACGATTTGTATCGGATCGCCCGGTATTTGGCGGGCAATCTGGATGAGAGCGGCTACTTGCGGATCGGGGCGGAGGAAGCGGCCGCTTGCTTGCGCGAACCGGTCCGCCGGGTGGAGGAGGCGATCGCGGCTTTGCAGTCGCTGGAGCCAGCCGGAGTGGCTGCGGCAACGCTGCAGCAATGCTTGCGCCTTCAGATCGAGCGGGATTGTTATGCCAACGAGCATGCGATCCCGATCGTGAACGGATACCTTCAGGAGGTGGCGTCCGGCAGCTACCGGCGCATATCCGGCGGGCTAGGCATCGGAATCGCCGAGGTGGAAGCGGCGGTAGCTTATATTCGCACGCTGAACCCGCGCCCGGGTGCAGGGTATTCCAGAGATTCGGGGACGATTATCGTTCCCGATGCGGAAGTCCGCAATGTCGGAGGGGACTATGTTTTGTATCTTAACGATCGGAGCACCCCTTCCCTTCGCCTTAGTCCGTACTACAAGCGGCTGGCGTACAATAGCAGGGATATGCGGACGAAAGTGTATCTTCGCGATCATCTGCAGGCGGCTCGCTCGCTGATCCGAAGTCTGGAGCAGCGAAAGGCGACGTTGAGCCGGGTTATCGGGGCGATCGTGGAGGAACAGCGCGCGTTTTTGGAGCGGGGCGTAGACGGTTTGAAGCCGATGAGCCTGCGCACGATCGCGGAACGGCTGCAGCTGCACGAGTCGACGGTAAGCCGGGCGGTTCAGCACAAATTCGTGCAGCTGCCGGGCGGCGTTTATGCATTGAAGTTTTTCTTTACAAACGGTTTGCCTACGAGCGGCGGCATCCCGGCCTCCGCAGAAGCCGTAAAGGCGAAAATAAGGCGGCTGATCGACGGAGAGAACAAGGCGGCGCCGCTCTCCGACCAGCAGATCGCCGATCTGCTCGCTGCGGACGGCCTGCGCATTTCTCGCCGGACGGTGATGAAATACAGGGAGGAGCTGCGATTGGGGTCTTCCCGGCAAAGGGCGAGGCGCTAAACGAATTTCAGGGAAATGATAAAGAGAGGGTGCGGACGGTTGAGCAAAACATCGATAGGGAAAACGCCGGGAGAACGGGCGACCGCACGGCCCTATTCGCATATATGGGAACATTACGCGGACGAGCTTCGTCTACTGGATTTGAAGCTGCTGCAGCTGTACAGCCGCCGCGGTTTTCCGGAGCAGGACCCGCAAGCGGACGCCTTCCGGGGGATGTACGTGTCCGAGGACGAATTTATGCGTTTGGTCGCGGATGCGGAGGAGGTGACGGAGGCGGAGGAAGACGGAGATCCGGAGACAGAGGAACGCGCGGGCAAAATCAACGCCCTCCGGGACGAGATTGCGGGACGCAAGGCGGCGAGCAGGGAGGGTGGCGTCTTTTTGCCGATCGTGCATGTAAGCAGCGTCTTCTCCTTAAACGCCGTGGAGCAAGGGGTCGTTATGCTGGCTCTGGCCGTCGAGCTCGACCGGAAATATGAGCGGATATTCGGATTTATGGCGGACGATTTGACGATTCGTTTGCCGAACGTCGGCCTTGCGCTTCAGCTCGTATGCCGGACGGCTGACGAGATGCGTGCGGCCCGGGTCGCTTTCTCCCCGCGCGGCAAGCTGTCGAAGTATGTGCTGGCGAAGGAGGAGAACGAACCGTTCGGCAGGCCGCTGCTGTCCAGACCGTTTGCGCTCGACCGGAGAGTGACGGCGTTTCTTCTCGATACGGGCGCGCTGGACGAAGAGCTCCAGCCGGTCGTGACGATCCATTATCCGGACGAACCGCTGGAGCCGCTGCTGGTCCATCATGACGTGCAGGCGCAGTTGTCGGTCCGCGCTCCTGTCGGGAGCCCTGCCTCCTCCGGGCGAAGCGTCGAAGCTGCGACGGGAGTCCGGCTGTGGGGTCCCGCAGGCTCTGGCAAAAAGTTTCAGCTTCGTCATGCCGCGGCCAAATGGGGCAAAAACTTGCTGATCGCCGATATGCGGGCGATTGTCGCCGAGGGAGAAGGGTTCCGCAGCCGACTGGGCAAAGTGCTGAGAGAGGCGCTCCTGCATCAGGCGTGCCTCGCCTTCGAGAACGCGCAAGTACTGGACCCGGACGAGCCGGACGCCGGCGCCAGAGAGCGGCTTCGCCTGTTTCGCGAGGAGTTGGACGATTGCCGGCTTCCCGTCTTTTTACTGTCCGAGTCCCGGCTGAGGGCGGATCTGGGGACGCCGCGCCGGAGCTGGCTGGAGCGGGAGCTGACCGTGCCTTCGGAGCAGGAGAGATTGTCGGTCTGGCAGGCATATGCAGAGGTACAGGGGTTTGATGAAGCTGTGGACTGGCCGGGGCTCGCTGCCAAGTTCCGCTTTACTCCCGGGCAGATCCGGAGCGCGCTGCAAGAAGCGGTGCGGACGGCCGCATGGAACGGCGAGCGCGCGGGGGCCGTCATCGATCAGGCGAGCTACGGGCAGGTGCGGCACAGTCTGGAACGGAAAGCCGTCCGGATTCAGCCGCGCTACGACTGGGACGATATCGTGCTGCCGGAAGAGCAGAAGGAGCTGCTGCGCAACGCCTGCAACCAGGTGAAGTACAGATATGTCGTATACGGCGACTGGGGCTTCGAACGCAAGCTTGCTTACGGAAAAGGGCTCTCGATGCTGTTCGCCGGTCCTCCCGGCACCGGGAAGACGATGTCCGCCCAAGTGGTGGCCAAAGATTTGCACATGGAACTGTATAAAATCGACTTGTCGCAAGTGATCAGCAAATATATCGGGGAGACCGAGAAAAACTTGCACGAGATTTTTCAGGAGGGTCGCAAAAGCGGGGCGATCCTGTTTTTTGACGAGACGGACGCCTTGTTCGGCAAACGGTCGGAGGTCAAGGACGCGCACGACAAATATGCGAATATCGAGACGGCGTACCTGCTGCAGAAAATGGAGGAGTACGACGGGATCTCCGTACTCGCCACCAACCTGCTGAACAATATCGACGAGGCGTTTCTGCGAAGAATCAATTACGTCATCAAGTTTCCGTTCCCGGACGCAGAGTACCGGGAGAAAATATGGCGGGCCACGATTCCTTCGGAAACGCCGCTTTCGGACGACGTGGATTTCAAATGGCTGGCCAAATCGTACGAAATCGCCGGAGGCAATATCAAAAACGTCGTTTTGTCGGCGGCGTTTCTGGCTGCGGAGAGAGGGACGGGGATCGGCATGCGGCATCTGGTTCACGCCGTGCGCCACGAACTGCAGAAATCCGGGAAAATCGTCCCGCGAACCGGCTTCGAACATTATTGAGAGAGCTTAAATTGTGGTAAATCTCACCGAAATCGCTATAGCTAAGTACACTATTTTACCTATATAATAGAGTAGAGTCGGAAAATGTCACGCATGGCTTGCCTGCAATAGGCAATTCGATGGATACGAAAGAGAGCCGGACATTGCATACACGCATGCATCAGGGTGCCGCCGAATAGGCGGCGCTTGATCGTTGCGCGTGGTTTGGCGGCGGCCTTTCCGAACGACTTACCGTTTGCGGTTGGGAGTGGATACTTATAGGCGAATATTCCGTCATAGCCGATGTTAGCGCTTCCCTCATCAAGCTGCTTCGGGAGCGCATGACGCCCGATCCGATCCCGCAGCCCGAGCTGATCGGCCTCTGCAGCCCGGTGGACAAGGGGGATTTCTACTTGTCGCTGTTTCTGTACAGCGTACGGGAGAGCGGCGACAGCCGGAAAACCCAGATGGTCTCGCGGGGAACGGGCGAAATTCAGTTTCCGCCGATGACGGTGGATCTTCACTACTTGATGACGGTGCATTCTCCGGCCGAGCTGCAATCCCGAGCCTTGGATGAGCAGCGTATTCTCGGTCGTGCGATGCAAGTGCTGTACGATCATTCCGTCCTGCGCGGCCCGGCGTTAGTCGGCACGCTTGCCGAGCGGAATGAGGAAGTGCGCGTCGTGATGGAAAGCATGCCCGGCGATGCGCTGCTGAACATGTGGAATTTTGCCGACACGCCTTACCGGTTGTCCGTCAGTTACGTTGCAGGACCTGTTATGATCGACTCGACTCGAGTCAAAACGACCAAGCGGGTTACCGAACGAGACGTCTCGATTCAAGGTTAGGGGGAATCCGCATGGAACAACTGCGGATCGTTCGTATGAAAAGCCGGGTGTCCCTGGTCGTGCTGCTGCGCGATAGTTTCCTTGCCGCGCCGCCGTCCGACCGGAAGCTGGAAGTCCGGCTGGCGAATTACCCGAGGAGGCCGGTCGGCAAGCCGGACGGCACGTACATATTTAACGATTTGGAACCGGGCGAGTATAAGCTGGAAATCGATTCTACTTATTATTTTCGGGAAACGCGGCTGATTTCGGTCAGTACCGGAAATGTAATCGTTCAGCTTCCGCTGCTCCCGCTGCCTTCCTATCCGTACCGGCCGAGCGACACCCTGATCCGGGCTATGGTTACGAATGCGTCGGGGAATCCGGTGCGCGGAGCGCTCGTCACGGCTGCCCTTTCCTCCGAGGAATGCGCCGTAGGGCGTCTCGCGGAGGAGGAGACGCCGGAAGGGGCCGCGGAGATCGCGGTATCCGGTCTGTCGGTGCCGGCAGGCTGCGGCGATACGTTCGTGCTCGTCGGCCGGGGGGCGAAGGAAACCCGGGAAACGGTCCGAATCCACGATACGATCGAGTATCAGAAACGATTCCGGTTGGAACGTCCGCTGGCGGCTGCCTATTCGCGCGGATCGATGCTGCTGCCGGTATACCGGACCAGGACGACGGAACGCGGAGAGATCGCGGTCGCCTTCCCGGGAAGCGCTGTCGAAGCGTATCCGGCGTCGCTGAGCGTGCGTGCGCAGGACGGGGAACCGGCGGTTATGGATGTGACGGTCAGGCAGGGCGTCACGGTTAATCTGGGGACATGGGTGTTGAAGTAGAATGGAACGATGGCCGAAAGCGCCATTCCTCCATTTTGCAACATAAAGCAAAAGCTGAAAGGAGAGAACTGGCATTCGTTTGCCGCAATGTCCCAGGCGAAACCGAGGGACAGGCAAACAGGTCCGGGAAACAATGGCTGAGTATTTATCGCCAGGCGTGTATGTGGAAGAGTTTGACAGCGGCGCTCAACCGCTTGAAGGTGCAAGCACGAGTACAGCCGGCTTTATCGGTCTGGCTCAACGCGGGGAGATCGAGGGGCTTCCGCAGCTCGTCACGAGTGTTGCCGATTTTAACCGTATCTTCGGAGGATATTTGTCCGAAAATGCTTTCGGCGATTACCGGTTTTTGGCTTACGCCGTAGAGCACTTTTTTCTGAACGGAGGGTCCCGCGCGTTCATTATGCGGGTAGCGCCATCCGACGCGAAGCCGGCAAGCAACCAAGCGGGCGGCAGCAAGGAATCGGCCGTTCTGAACATCCAGTCGAAAAATCCGGGAACTTGGGGCAACCAGGTGAGGATTGCCGTCGTGCCGTCCAGCAAAGCCAAAACGCAAATCTATGAAATTTTGGGCGAAGCGGGACAAGCCAAGCAATACCGTGTGAAGAACAATGCCGGATTCAACGTAGGCGACGTCGTCGCTTTCGAAGCGGGCGGAGAGAAGCAGTACAACAAGGTCGTCTCTTCCCAGGACAACATTATCGAGCTCGAGTCGGCGCTTGAGGGCGGAGATTCCGTCGTGGATCAAAATCTGCTTCCGGCGAAAGTGCTCACGACCTGCGAATTTACGTTCCACGTCTTCTATGGCGACGAGGCGGAAACGTTCGAGAAAATGTCGCTGAACGTCTCGGCGGCGAACCATATCGAGAAAGTGATGGCACGCTCGAATATCGTCAAAGTGCAGGACATCTCCAGCGGCGATTTCGGCGCGGTCGCACCGTTCGAGGTCGTATCCGGAAGCAGCGAGTCGCAAGGCAAGTTCCAGATCGCCCTGTCCGGAGGCAGCGACGGCTCGCTGGCCAATTTGTCCGCTTCCGACTTCATGGGCCAAGACCGCGGTCCGGGCAAGCGTACCGGTATCCAGGCGTTTATCGACAACGATTTCGCCAGCATTATGGCGGTTCCGGGTGTAACCGACCCGAACGTTCAGCTTGCGCTGGTTGCGCATTGCGAGAATTTGGGCAGCCGTTTTGCGATTCTCGACATTCCGCGCGACAAGACGAAAGTGGCGGACGTCATGACGCACCGCAACATTTTCGACAGCCAGTACGCCGCCATGTACAACCCGTGGCTGCAAGTGTTCGATCCCCTCGACAAACGCAACATCTACATACCTCCTTCAGGTTCGATGGCCGGTATTTATGCCCGTTCGGACAATACGCGCGGCGTGCACAAGGCTCCTGCGAACGAGGTCGTGCGCGGCGTAGTCGGACTCGACTGCCAATACAATAAGGGCGAGCAGGATATTCTCAATCCGCAAGGGGTCAACCTGATCCGTCAGTTTGCCGGACAAGGGATTCGCGTATGGGGCGCCCGCACTTGTTCCTCCAACGGACTGTGGAAATATATCAACGTCAGACGTTTGTTCATTTTCCTGGAAGAATCGATCCGCAACGGCACGAACTGGGTCGTCTTCGAACCGAACGACGAGCAGCTGTGGGCACGCGTACAGCGGACGATCGACGCGTTCCTGACCCGGGTATGGAGAGACGGAGCTCTTACCGGAGGAAGCCCAAGCGAAGCGTTCTACATCAATATCGGCAGAAGCACGATGACGCAGGACGATATCGACAACGGCCGCCTCATCTGCGTAATCGGCGTCGCTCCGGTGAAGCCTGCGGAGTTCGTCATTTTCCGGATTACGCAAAAAACGAGAGAAGAGTAAGCCGCTGACGGCTTGCATGACGCTGTTCATTCTTAAAGTCTGGGGAAGGGGTATAGTATGGCAGGCGAGCGCAAAGATCCATACCGCAATTTTAGGTTCCGTATCGAAGTGGAAGGCATTCAGCAAGCCGGTTTCAGCGAAGTATCCGGCTTTGACGCCAGTTTATCCGTAATCGAATACCGGGAGGGCAACGAGACGATCACGCCACGCAAACTTCCGGGACTCGCCAAATACGGCAACATTACGTTGAAGTGGGGCGTCACCGACTCTTTGGATATGTACAATTGGATGTCCGAATCCATACAGGGCAAAATCTCGCGCAAGACGGTGACGATCATCGCGATCGACGAGGAAGGCCAGGACGTGGCGACTTGGCAAGTTATCGAAGCATGGCCGTCCAAATATTCGGCTCCCGGCTTCAACGGCTCGGGCAATGAAGTGGCGATCGAGAACTTGGAGCTCGCGCACGAAGGCATGACACGCACGAAGTAAGGAAGCGAAGAAGCGGTAAAACAGCCGGGCGGCATAGCCCGGCTGTTCCCGGGACTTCGATCGGAACGTTACGACTAGGAGGACTTTAACGATGGCTTTTCAAACCGAGTACGAATTTGTGCTTCCCCGTGGCTATGTCGACGAGAACGGAGATCTTCACAAGCGCGGCGTGATGAGGCTGGCAACGGCGGCTGACGAAATTTTGCCGATGCGCGACCAGCGCGTCCAGCAAAACCCGGGCTACCTGAGCATTATTTTGCTTGCGAGAGTCGTCACCAAGCTGGGCGATCTGCGGGCAATCGATACCCGCGTCATCGAAAGGCTGTTTACGGCGGACCTCGCTTATTTGCAAAATCTGTACCGGACGATTAACGAAGCGGAAGTGCCGAAAGTACACTGCACGTGTCCGAAGTGCGAGCATGAATTCGATGTGGACGTTTCTTTTTTGGACGAGACGGCGGAGGCATAACCGGATATCCCGTCGACAAAATTTATGAAGAGGCCAGCTTTATCGCTTATTACTTTCATTGGCCTCACGAACAGATCATGTCGATGGAGCACCGGGAGCGCCGCCGCTGGTGCGAGGAAATCTCGAAAATTAACCGCAATTTGAACGATGACGGGAAAGAAGCGCCGGACAATCCGTTCGATGTGTTTAACAAGAGGTGAGCCAGATGAAGACCGTACAACGCGTGAACGATGTGAACGGCGCGTTCCGGTTCAAGGTGGAGCTGGACGGGCTTCTGGTCGGCGGGTTCTCCGAGGTGACGGGCATCAAGTCCGAAACCGAGGTGATGGAATATGCCGAAGGCGGGCTGAATACCCACGTGCACCTATTCCCGAAGCAGACGAAGTATCCCCGGATCGTGCTGAAGAGGGGCATGACCCAGTCGAGCGAGCTGTGGGATTGGTATGACGGGGTAGCCGCAGGCCAGGTGAAACGGAAAAGCGGCTCCATTATCCTGCACAACCATGCCGGCAAAGAGATTTGCCGCTGGAATTTTTTTGACGCTTATCCGGTCAAATGGAACGGGCCGGACTTGAACGCATCAACCGGCAGCGTAGCGATAGAATCGATCGAAATTGTGCATACCGGCTTGAAAACGATCTTCAGCAAATAGAGTGGCAGGCAGGGGGATTCGATATGGCTCCGCTACAACCGAATAACGCCCGATCCCGAGCCCGGCTGGCGGCCGGCTCGCGGAGAGCGTCCCTATCGCCCGGCCGCACCTCGATAACGCGTTCCGCTCTCGAAATGAACCGTTTCGCGTCCGGTATCGCCGGCAAGTACGGATTTAATCAAGACGACTATATCGGCCGGCTGTCGCTGGTCTTCAAGCATCAGCGCGAGCTGGTGCAGCATATCATGGGCGGTTCCAGACGCAGCGATCCGATGACGGTGCAATGGCTGACCCGTCTGCAACTGCTGCAGGCAGCCATGCCGGCGGAGCCGAAGGAACGGAGCGCCTTGACGGCGACGATCGTGCTGCGGGACGAACGAGTCCGCGACGTAACGACGTCCAAGGCAGAGCGGCAGGATGCGCAGAATCGGGGCAAGCCCCGGCCGGACGTTTCCGGGCAGCCGTCTGAGCATGCTTATCCCGCAACCCGTGCAGCTCCCACTGCACATGAATCAACCCGCGCTCCGGTGCAAGCCGAACCCGTCCAGACGGGGGAAGACGCCCCGGCTGCAAAGGGGACCCGGAGGAAAAGCCCGGGCGGACGAAAGAAAAAAGCTCAAGATGCCGAGCCTCCTATGGAATCCGCGGATTCGGCAGAACCGGCCGTACCTGCCCAAAGTGCAGCAGGAGCCGCGAAGCGCAGACGAAAAGGCGGCAAGCAAATTAAAGAGACAGACGGACCCGGTCCGACTGCTCCCGGAAGTACGGGTAAAGGCGTAATCCGATTGAAGCCTTGGACGGCTCCTCTCCATCACCGTTTGGGAGGACAACCGCTGCCTAGTGTCGGCAGCTTGGCCCGCACTACCGCTTCACCCGCCGTTTTTCCGGCAGGAAGATACGTTATAGGCTTGCAAAGCGGCGAGCCGGCATCTCTGCTTGTTCGGAGATGGCCGAATCGCAATATGACTGCCGGTCCGATCACACGGCCGGCCAAACCCGGTTTCCCAAACGAAAACGGGACGTATCCGGCAATCGCCACTGGGCGAACCGGCTACTCCGACGGGCCCGCTTCATCGCCCGTTCGCTTAAACAACGACCATAATAGAGGATTCTCCGTGACCGGACAACGACAGACGATTCGACGCGGCGTTTCGACAGCCGCGTTCGTATCGCTTGCAGAGTCGCCCGGTCCGGAGCCGGTCCGTCTTCCATATAAACACGCTGTACCCGTATCTAATCCGGTACAAGGGCATGTGCGCTCCGGTGCCGTTATCCGGCGGACCGGCGCCAAGCCTAATGTTGCCAGAACCGCAACGAACCCGCCTGTCGGCGAGAGGGGTCTCATGCTCAGCGGCCGGCAATGGCCTGATCCGGATGGCGACACCGCCGCCACGCACAGGCCCGGTCGACATGCCGATCCGCATCGTTTCGCTTTGCGGATAAGCCGGCGAGCAGCCGTTATGGCCGGCCATTTACGGCAGGCCCAGGCGAGAGGCGTCCCGGCGTCCGCTGAGCTCCCGGGTTGGCAGGGGAGGGACGGGGGCAGAAGGGCTGCACAACCTGCTCCCGGTATTTTAAGAAAAACGCCGGCCGATCCAGTAAGCCTGTTTCCCAATCCGGTCAAGGCGATGAGGAATAACCGGAGTACGGCACGTTCCTCGGTCGTGAACCGCACGGTTTCCGTTCGCTCCGATCGTCCGGGATCGCCGTACACGGCCATAAATGTACAAGTTGCTGACTACGACGGCGGGACGACGGCCGGAAACAGGACGCGAGACAACCGCCCGGCAGACCGGTTATTTGTTCCAATACCCGCTTCGGATTTCGCCAATGAGACCTGGATGGCAAACTGGCATATCCTGACGGGGCAGCCATACAGCCCGGAACAGCTGCGTCCAGTTCCGCTTCTTACACAGCGTATATACAAGAGCAATTCGACTCTTGCAACCGAGGGGGCACATGAGCTCTATAGCGAGAAACCGAAGAGTAGACGACAAACGGCCGACTCCACAGCAGGTTTGAATAAAAGCGCAAAGGGTGCGGTTGCGGTTGAACGAAGCGTATCCCCTGCCGGCTCCGCCGATATCCGGCTTCCGGAATGGACGGTAACTGCAAGGGGCACGCCGATGACCGATGCGGGAACGCGGGGCCGAAGTCCGACAGAGATGTTGGGCCGCCCGGCCGGGCGGAGCGGATTCAAGCCAACCGACGTTTTGCGTCGTTCGGCAGACGCGAAGGCGCATTATTCTGCGCGGCGGCTTTTATCCGGCTTGTTGGCCGGAGGAGCGGACCTCCGCTTGGCTAAAACCAAACCAGCACCAACCGGTCGCGAATCGGACCGGGACACAGCCGTACCCGCCGATAAAGCCGGCGCAGCAGTAAGCAGCAGCCCACGCTCCAGTGCTGCTGATCTACCTCTTGCGGCAGCGTCGCCGGCTGCAAGCCTCATTACGCAGGCTGCCGGGTCGCTGGAGCGGGAGATGACTGCGATGCTCGGCCGCGTGGCGGAGCGAAACGGATATAAGCTGACCCGCGCCTTGCGCCGTTCGGCAGACGAGACGGCCCGTGACCAAGGATCGCGGCCGGATATGTTGCCCGACCCGCTGGCCGGAGCAGATCTCCGCATGGCTATGTCTAAAGACACTTCGACCGACCGCGGACGGAGCCGGAGATTGGCCGGCAAGAAAGACAAAACCGGGGAACCTGAATTATTCGGCACCCGTTCCGCTGCTGCCGATATCGGGCTCGCGTTATCGCCGCCGGCCACGCAATCTATGTCGTCGATCGCCGGAACGCCGGAACGCAGGCTGGCTGCGATGTTGGGCAGGATCGCGGAGTGGGGCGCGATCCAGCGAACCTACGCCATGCGCCATATGGCAGACCGTTCTCCGGCATACGCGATTCCGCGAATGAGCACGGATGACCGGCGAGCCAGTCGGACGATCAGTCCGCTGCCGACGGGTAACCCGTCGGCAGACCGGGATCAGCTGCGGACAGGCCGGATGCGGAAAGACGGCAGCCGTCCGGAATACCCGGCAGCGGGGCTCCGATCCGGCAGTCCGGCTGCAGGCAGCCCACTCCAGATGACTGTCCGGATGGACGAGCCGCATGATGATGCGGGAACGGGGCGCCGACCGCTTTCCGTCTCCAGCCTGTCACACGGGCTGAACCGGAAAATCGGTTCCCTGCGCGGGCCGGACCGGTCCATCAAAAATGCCGGGACAAGATCTGAAGCTCCACATCTACGCCCGGATGATCTTTGGAACGATGTACATACGAACAGCATCCCGGAAGAGCGGCGATTGCAGCAGCGCACACGCAAACCGTCTCTTTCCGCTGACCCGACTATTCTCAGAACTGGTTTTACCACGCCGCCGCTTCCGACGCTCTCCAAGTCAGAGGGCGTATCCGGAAAAGAGCCATTACACGCAGCCGGAGGGATGCGGCCTGCGGCCCGCTCGTTGTCACTGCTGGCAGACGACAGGACGTTAATGGCCAATCGGCGAGGTTTCGCGGCGATTCGCGGCGGCCCGGCCCGCTCGCCAATAGGCGGGAACGCCGATCAGGCGAGCCGCGAGGCAAACCGGTCTGGCCGGGTGACAGCGGCGGATAGGCGGACGAGTCACGAAGGGCCGCGGCCGATCGGTTCCGCATCCGGCAGCGGATGGCGGCTCCAGGCGGAGACGCCGTCGATATGGCTTCGCAGGAAGCCGGGTGCAAGCGGCGGAACCGCAGAGGAGCCGCTGACCGCCCATCGACGGAACGGACGAAGTGCTGCGATGGCGGTCAGCCGACCAATGACGACGCTGCAGGAAGCGGGAGAGAACGCTCAACCGCTGCGGCCCAAGGGGATTCAGCCTGCACATGCGTCCTCCCTCGTTGCTGATTCACCCGGGTTGTCCGAGAGACAGACGGCAGGCATCCGATTCGCGCACAAGGATAAAGCGGAACCGGCTGCGAGCCGATATCCCGGAGAACCGCCGAACAGAACAAGCGCGGGGAGCCCGTTATCCCGATACGCGGCCTCCGGTGCGGAGCCGTCTGCAGGCGGAGCGCGTGCAAGCGAAACTGCCGGTTTCGCAGCCGCGGTTCCGACCCGTCTCGCGGCTCCGGGGAGATTGGACGGGCCTTTCCGGTCCGCCCTTTCGCAAGGCGGCACAAATTTGACCGTCTATCGCAGCTTCAACCAATTCAGCTCCCGAACGAATATATACCGACCCGCGCGATTGCCGGGTCTTCCGGGAATAAGCGCCGTCGCCGGGAGGCGGACGAATGCGGCCGTTGCGGCGGTTCCGGGTCGTCAGCCCGCACCGCGCGGACCTGACAAGCTCACGATCATCCGCAGCGATCGGCTGACGTTCCGCCCCGCCTCGGGCGCGTATCAAACGAGACCGGTTACCAACGGCCTTGGCGGACCGTTGGCGGGGGAACTAACGAAACGGACAAGTCCGGGAGCCGCAGAACAACGGTCCGGCACAGGACAGAGCCCTGCTGCGAGTGGTCCGACAGGAACGGTCGGACTTCGCGGGATCGGATCATCCGGAGCCGCCTCGCCCTTATTGGAGCCGATCCGGTTGAATCGCCCGCTCCCTGCAGCGGCTTCGCAGCAGGTGCCGGCGGCTGCATTCCCGCCAACCGGGCGCGAGTCGGCGCTTGCGCGGGTTGCGGCTCCGCTGGAGCACAAGCTGGAAACCGCTGCAGCGGAGCCGTCGGCCAGCTCATGGGCCGAAGATCCGGCCGAGCTGGATTACCGCCGGACGCCCCAGACAGCCGCGCCGCCGGCTGCGGAGACCGCCCGCGAAGAAGCGGCTCCGGCGCTCGACTTGGGCGAGCTTCAGGAAATGGTGAAGAAGCTGCCGCAGTTCGATATCAAAAAAATAGCCGACCGCGTCTACCGCGAGATCGAGAAAAAAATCCGCTTCGACAGGCAGACGCGCGGGTTATAGTGGATTCGCCGGACTAACAGGAAAGGCAGTGAAACCGATTGGCGCTCAAAAAAGCGATGATCATCGTTGACCGGGGCAACAGCAAAGAAAATATCGAGGTGTTGTTTAACCCGAGCGAATACGCGATGGATGCGAGCAATCATTACAAATGGGAACGGGTTCCCGGGCTGTCGATGCCGGTGGGGCAGTTCGTCAGCGGCAATACGACGACGCTCACGATGGATTTATTTTTCGATACCTACGAAAAAGGAACGGACGTGCGGGATTACACCAAAAAGATTACGGGCCTGCTCGATGTGGAAAGAGAGCTTCACGCTCCTCCCGTGTGCCGGTTCGTATGGGGCTCCGTCGATTTCAAAGGCGTTGTCGAAAAAGTGGCGCATTCGTTCACGATGTTTCTCGATTCGGGCATACCGGTGCGCGCGAAGCTGAAAGTTACGTTCCGTTCCTGGTATACGAAGGAGGAGCAGCTGCAGCATATCCCCCGGCATTCGTCCGACCGGACGAAACAAAAGATGCTGAGCCAGGGCGAGGAGCTGTGGATGATCGCCGCCCATGAGTACAAAGACCCCGGGATGTGGCGGGAGATCGCCAAAGCGAACCGGATCGACAATCCGGCCAGGCTGCAAACCGGAAGACGAATTACCGTTCCGAGGCTGGACTGAGCGATGGCGGAATTAAAGCTGGAAACCGACTCGTACCCGTTCGACAGTCTGGAAAAGAAGTACGCTCAATTTTTCGCTCCGGCCGCAGTCGTCAAAGTAAACGGAAGCAAAATCGACGACAGTATTCCGCTCTCCATGGTCCGCGTCGAAACGACGACGGAAGCGACTGCGGATTCGTTCCTGATCCGCGTCACGAATGCGTATGAATGGGATTCCGGCAGTTGGAAGTGGCTGAACGTATTCCAACTCGGCGCTTCCATCGACATCTCGCTCGGTTACCTGGACAAGCTCGAGCTCGTATTCAGCGGATATATTACCTCCGTCACCGTGGAATTTATGGAGAACGACGGCGGCGTTGTGAACGTCAGAGGGATGGATTTAAGCTTCTTCATGATGAAGGGGACCCGGATGCAAACCTGGAACGACAAAAAATACAGCGATGTGGTCAAAGAAATCGCTTCAAGGCATAAAGCTACGGCGCATGTTGACGATACGACGATCCAGCTGCCGACGATCTCGCAAAATATGATGGACGACTTTCATTATATCCAGCATTTGGCCGGGCTGCTCAACTACGACTTTTTCGTGGTCGGCAAACATCTCTATTTTCGCAAGCCGCTCACCCAGATGACGCCGGTGACGACGTTGGCGCTGGGCAAAGAACTGCGCGCGTTATCGATCGAGCACAATTTGGCCGAACAGCTGACCGGGGTGAAGATCCGGTTCTGGGACGATAAGGAGCAAAAGGTCGTGCAAAGCGAAGCCGGATCGATCACGAAGCTGGGCAGCAATTCGAAAACCGGCAAAGACGTGCTCTCCAAAATCGGGGACTATACGGAAACGTTATATATGAACGCCAGCTCGAACGACGAAGCGAAAAACTATGCGGACGCTTATCTCAATCACCGCTCGATGAAGCTGGTGACGGGACACGCCGAGTGCATCGGCATTCCGGAGATACGGGCCGGACGGTACTTGAAGCTGAGCGGCGTGGGCGATACGTACAATCAGACGTATTACATCACTTCTGCCAGCCACGTTCTCGACGATGACGGCTATGTGACGCGATTCCAGTTGGGAGGGAACGCCGTATGATGAATTTTCCCGCAGAACTGTCGCCGAACGTTCTGAATACGCGTATCGACGGCGTCATGATCGGCATCGTAACGAACAATAACGATCCGGACAAGCTGGGCCGGGTCAAGCTCCACCTGCCGCTTCACGACGAGAAGGCGGAGACCGGCTGGGCGCGGATCGCGACGATGATGGCGGGTAAGGAGATGGGCAGCCTGTTCATCCCGGAGGTCGGAGACGAAGTGCTGGTCGCCTTTCACCTCGGCCAGATCCGCTATCCGATCGTTATCGGCACGTTGTGGAACAGCAAGCAGGCGCCGCCTTCTCCTGCGGACAAAAACGACGAGCGGAAAATCGTATCCCGCTCCGGCAACCAGATTTTATTTACCGATAAAGCCGGCGAAGAAACGATTACAATCAAAACGAAAAAAGGGCAAACCGCCGTTTTCGCAGACAAGGACGATTCGCTGACGATCGCCGACAGCAGCGGCAACAACCAAATATCGATCCAGGGCGGCTCGGCCAACGAAATTACGATATCCAGCAGTTCCACGGTAATCAAGATCGATGCCAAGGGCAGCGTGAAGATCGAAAGCGCCAAAGAGATCAACATCAAATCGACGCAGGTCAATATCGAAGCTTCCGCTACGATGACGATCAAGTCGGGGGCCGCGCTCGATATCAAGTCGGACGGAATGATCAATATTAAAGGGACGATGGTCAAAATCAACTGATCCGGCGTGCCGGCGGCGGAAAGCTGCGCAGAGGAAGGAGCGCGCGATTACGATGTCAAACGAGTTTTTGGGACGCGGCTGGAAATTCCCGATTCAGGTCGATCCGGCCACGGGGAAAATCCGGATGTCCGAATACGAGGAAGATATATACGAATCGATCCGGATCATACTCGGCACTACGCGGGGAGAGAGGGTAATGCGCCCGGACTTCGGCTGCGAAGTTGCGGAATTCGCCTTCGGACCGACCGACGATACGACGCTTGCGCTGCTGGAAGGCAATGTGCGGGAGGCGATCCGGATCTGGGAGCCGAGGGTGGACGAAGTGGAAGTAACGGCGACGCCCGACCGGGAGATGCTGGGCAAGGTCCACGTCCGGATTCAGTACACGGTCCGCACGACTAACAATTTGTTCAATCAGGTATATCCGTTCTATTTATTCGAAGGCACGCACTAAACGGAAAGAAGGAACCGGCCGCAATGTCCAACCTACATACGGCGAGGGGGTGGAATCGTGAATCCTCCGCAGCTTGATCCCCGCACGATGGCGGATTTATTCGCACGAATGAAAGAACTGGCGCCGTTTTACACGCCCGAATGGCGGTTTACGCCGGAAGATCCGGATCCCGGTGCCGCCCTGTTCGCCCTGTTTGCGGACATGTACCACGAAAACGTCAAAAGGCTCAACCGGGTGCCTGCCAAAAACTTAGTCGCCTTTTTGAACTTGTTCGACGTATCGCTTCTGCCTGCGCGCCCGTCCGTCAGTTATGCGGCGTTCACGCTGAATGAAGGCACGAAGGAGCCGGTGCTGATCCAAGCCGGGACGCGGATTCATGCGGCCGGAGCGGACGGAGAAGTTCCGTTTGAGACGGAAAGGTCCGTCTTCTTGACGCCGGCCCGCTGGCACGCCGCCTTTTTGTCGAGTAAAAAACACGATTCGATCGTCCGGGTCCCGGAAGAGCTGCTAACCGATCCGGCGAGGGGGCAAGCTGCGTCAACCCCGCTTTTTGTGATCGGGGGCAGGGACAACTTGCAGGCGCATGCGATGTATTTGTCCCATGACGATATGTTCACGGTATTCGAGACGGCTAGAATCGAAGTGGAGATCGGCAATTCGGCCCGGAGGGACGAGGTTCAGATGTGCAGTCAGCTGACCCGGCCGGAATGGGTGCAGTGGCTGTATTCGTCCAAGGACGGCTGGCTTCCGTTCGATGCGGTGTGGGGTGCGGGCAACCGGATCGTGCTGACCAAGTCGACTCCGGGCGAAATTGCCGAGGTTGAAGTGAACGGTACGCAGGGACGCTGGATTCAGTGCCGTCTGCAGCCCCATGAGCCCGGCAAGAAGTCGCTGGCGGAGAGCGGATTGTCGCTCGACCGGATTGCGGTGAAAACAGACTACGAGGACAGCGCCAGTCAGGGCGGACTGAATCCGGACATTATGTTTTTTAACGATATACAAGCGGATCCCGCCGGGTTTTATCCTTTCGGCGACCAGTTCGCCCAGTACGGTACTTTTTACTTGGCAAGCCGGGAAGCGTTCTGCAAGAGGGACGGGATGATCGACCTGTCGTTTTCATTAAAAGCGATCGAGAACCGGTTTATACCGGAGCACGTGCCGGCGATTGACTGGAAATTGGTCATGAAGAAATCGCAGTTCGAGAAGCCCGATCCGCCGAAAGTATCGATCACCGGGGTCATCTGGGAATATTGGAACGGCTCGTCCTGGGTCCGTCTGGACGCAGGCAAAGAAGCGGAGAAGCTGTTCTATCACCCCGGCAGCGAAGCGGTCCGCAAGCGGATCGGCTTCCGGTGCCCGGGCGATCTGGCTCCCGTGTACGTGAACGGGCATTTCAACTATTGGATTCGCGGACGTATTCTTCAGATGGAGAACGCGTACGCTCCGTTCCCCGTGTACCTGTCTCCGTGGGTGGAAGAGGTGAAGCTGGCCTACCGGTATGAGGAGCGGGTGTACGCGCTGGAGCGGTGCCTGACGCTCAACAATACGGTTTATGAAAACCGGACGCGTCACAGCCGTTCCGAGAAGGGTGGCTTCGAGCCGTTCGTACCGCTGGAAGGCAAACATCCTACGCTCGTCCTCGGCTTCGACCGCCCTCCGGTCCGCGGACCGGTCTCGATCTACGCCGCCGTCGTGCCGCAGCGGATGAAGGCAGAGTCGGTGCCGTATCTCGAATGGGAATATTTGCGCTCGGCCGCTCCCGGAGTCCGGTCTCAGTGGGCTCCGCTGAAGCTGATCGACGGTACGAAAGGGTTAACCGAAAGCGGGACGCTTCAATTCGTCGGGCCTGCAGATTTCGCCGAAGACGTTGTTTTTGGAGAGAGGGGCTGCTGGATTCGGGCCGTGAACCGGGACGACCGCTACGATCATATAAGCGACAGCGACGATTTTCCGCGGATCAAAGGGTTGTTTTTGAATACGGTAAGAGTCGTTCAGCAGGAAACGGTAGCCGCGGAATATCCGGAAAGCCGGGCGCTCGACGAGGGCGTGTACAAGCTGAGCCGGAAAAATATCGTCTCCGAGGAAGTATGGGTCGACGAGACGGTACGGATTACGGAAGAAGACGTCGCGGCGTTCGACGAAGCGGGAGAGCCCGAGTACGAAGCGATCCGCGACAGCGACAGGCAACTGCAGCGCGTCTGGGTCCGATGGCAAGAGGTCGCCCACTTCGCCGGCTCGACTGCCAAATCCCGCCACTATACGATTGACCGCACGTTCGGCCAGCTTCGGTTCGGCGATGGGGTTCACGGGCTGGAGCCGCCGAAGGACGGACTGGAGAAAGTCAGGGTCACCTACCGGGTGACGGCAGGCAGGAAGGGCAATACGCCGGCAGGCACGATTACCGCTCTGCAGAACTCGATCGCCTTCGTCGGCGGCGTTACTAACGTGGAGCCGGCCGCCGGCGGCTGCGATCCGGAGACGATGGATTCGGCCGTCCGGCGCGGACCGCAGCTGTTGAAGCATCACGGCAGGGCGGTTACGGCGGAAGACTTCGAATGGCTGGCCCGGGACGCTTATCCGAATATAGCCAAAGTGAAATGTATGGCGAACCGGAATGCGAAGATGGAGAAAGCGCCCGGGGCGATGACGCTGGTCGTGCTGCCCAAGGAAGGCCAGGCGGGATTGCCGGCATTTCCCGAGCTGAAGAAACGGGTTGAGACGTATGTGCTGCAGCGCGCTTCCTCGCTGGTGGCCTGGCCGGAAAATATCCGGGTCGTCCCCCCGGTATTTCTGGAAATTTCGATTACGGCGGTAGTCGCGGTGGAGCACTTCGACGATGTGCTTCCGGCGGAACTCGAGGCGGTTCAGAAGCTGAACCGGTTTCTCGATCCGCTTGGCGGCAACTTTGACGGACAGGGATGGGAAATCGGACAAACGGTGCATCCGTCCGTATTTTACGCGTTGTTGAAGACGATCCGTTCGATCTCGTTTGTAGAGAAGCTGTACATGTCCGTTTATATGCTGGAAGACGACCGCCGGGTTGAAATCGACGGTAACCGCCCCCTGCATATTCCTCACGGCGTTATCGTCAGCGGAACCCATAAAGTGTCGGTCCATGCTTTGTAGGATCGGGAGACCATCAAGGCCTGAAGGCCGGAGAGCGAGGAGATAGACGATGCTGCCGTTGCCCAATTTGGACGATCGCATGTTCGAGCAAATGGTTCGGGAAGCGCGCGAGGCGATACCGAAACTATTTCCCGAGTGGACGGACGAAAACGCTCACGATCCGGGGCTGACGATGCTCGAGCTGATGGCGTGGATGACGGAAATGCAGCAGTATTATTTAAACCGGATTACGGCGAGAAGCGAGCTCAAGTTTTTGAAGCTGCTTGGAGTAAAGCCGCGTCTGGCTGCCTCCGCCTCGTGCGAGGTCGCCTTTTTCGGTGCGCGTCAGCCGCTCACGATTCCCGGAGGGACGCCGCTGCAAGCGTTCGATCAGTCGTACGAGACGCTTGAGGCGCTCCGGCTGATCCCCGCCGTTCTCGAGAAAGTGATGGTGAGGACCGATACGGCGGCCGGCGATTTTACGGCGAACTTGAAGACGGGCATCGCCTTTTATGCGTTCGGCCCGGAAGCGCGCAAAGGCAGCCGGCTGTTCGTAGGCTTCGACCGCGAGCTGCCGCCGGACACCGACATCGAGCTGTCGGTACGGCTGTCGGACCGGTATCCGGTGTTGGTCGGGCGCGGCGATACGGACCATGAGCCGCCGCCGATCTCGTCCGCCGCTGTATCCTGGAAATACGCGGGCGGGGAGAACGGAGACGGCTGGGTTCCGGTGCAGACGATCGGCGACACGACGGCGAGTCTGTCGCAGTCCGGCAGACTGACGTTCCGGCTGACGTCCCGGATGAGTCCGAGAGCGATGTATCCTGCGGACGACAAGAAGCGGTACTGGCTCGTCTGTGTCCTGGAGCGGGAAGGGTACGAGCTTTCCCCGAAGCTGGAGAGCCTGTGCATCAATGCGGTTCGGGCCGAACAGGTCCGGACCTTCAGCGAGACCGTCCATTTCGACTCGGACGGAGAAGCCGGACAAAGCTGCGAGACCGCCCGGTATTTGGCTTGGACCGGGCGTGTCGTCGTGCAAGTTCGGGATGATCAAGGCGACTGGCGGGAATGGAGAACGGTGGAAGCTTTGGAGAATTGCCGTGTGGATGACGAATGCTGCGTCCTGTCCAAGGACTCTTCCGCCGGTTCGCTCCGGATCGATTTCGGAGACGGCCGCCAAGGAGCGGTCCCGCCGGAAGGCCAGAATCGGATTCGTCTGATCGCCTTCGATCCGGCTGCGGAAGACCGGCTGTGGGTCGGAGCGAGCAACGGATTGCCGGATCAAGAGTTCGACATTTCCCGTTCGGGCACGTTCCGAAGTCCGGGCATGCAGCTGCAGGTCGCCTCCCGCGATAGCGTCTCGGGACAGCTGACGTGGGAGGATTGGAGCCAGGTTGACGACTTTGACAATTCCCGGTCGACGGACCGGCACTACATATATGATCGGGCCGAAGGGCTGATCCGTTTCGGCAACAATGAGCAAGGCGCCATCCCGGCCAAGTCGGGCGTACCGAACATCCGGTTTGCCGCTTTGCAGTCCGGCGGCGGGCAGCGGGGGAACGTCAAGAAGGGCATGATCGATTCGTTCGCCGCCCGGCATCCGGAGTGGGCCGGCATCGAAGTGACGAATCCGGCCGCAGCCTCCGGCGGCACCGAGGAGGAGACGCTGGAGAACGCCAAGCTTCGGGTGATGCATGAGCTGAACAGGCCGACAAGAGCCGTGACGGTCGAAGACTATGAGGCGATCGCCAAAGAAACGCCGGGACTGCGCGTCGCCAGAGTTAAGGCGATTCCGCTGTATAAGCCGGACATGAGAGATTATCCGCGGGAGAAAGCGGCCGCGCATATGACGGTCGTCGTCGTCCCTTACAGCGAGAGCGAGAAGCCGCGGGCCGGACCGGGGTTTCTGGAGACGGTCCGCCGCCACTTGGACCGGCACCGACTGCTGACGACGGAACTGCATGTTATCCCGGCCGAGTATATCCAGGTCACCGTGCATGCGGTCGTCGTGGTCCAGCCTTCCTACAAAGACAACCCCGCGTTTATCGTAAACGAGCTGGGACGTCTTCTCCGCCCGATGGGGCATGGAGACGGCGAAGGCTGGCGGTTCGGCCGGACGGTGTATAAGGGCGACATATACGGGGCGGTAAGCAGGCTGAAGGGTGTCGTCTACGTGCAGGATCTGTGGCTTGACGCCGAAGGGACTGCGGTGCGCAAGGACGGAGGAGGCGACATCCATCTTCCTCCATACGGGCTCGTTTATTCAGGAAAGCATGAGATTGAGCTGATCGGCGTGTCGGACTTGTAGAACCGGCGCGCCGGGTGCAGCGGCTTGCTTAAGCTTCAGACAGGGGGGGACCGCATGCGGCGGGCGGCACGGTTTTTCTCATTCAACAAACCGGCGGACTGGCACAACGGCCGGATGGCCAATATGAGCGTTCGCAGCTCGGGAATTTCCATCGAGCGGACGGACAAATATTCGGTGTACAAATCGGTACATTCGTACGAGATCGACGGTGCGGACGAAGTGGCCGATTTCGCCGTAGGTCCGGGCAGCAAGCTGTACGTGCTCGACACCCGGGCGGGACTTTGGGTGCACGACTACGAGAACCGCCATACGGAGCCGTTGTTTTCGCCGGGGCACCAGCTGTTTACGAACCGGTCCTATCTTGCAGCAGAGGGAGACTGCCTGTACATGGCCGACCCCGGCGGAGATAACCGGATCAGCTCCGTAGCGCCGTCCAACGGCCAGCTGTTATGGACGGCCCGGCGCTGGAACGGAATCGAACTGTACCCGCTTGCGGCGGCAGCCGACAAAGGGCGCCATCTGTACACGGTCGTTCCGCTCGATCCCGCAGGCGGCTCGCCTGACAGCGCGGAGGTGCCGGCTGGGAGCCGTATCGCCGTCCTGCAGTGGAATTCTTCGGGGGAGGTCGTCCGCGTATTCGAACACGAAACGATGCGGCTGGACAGCGCCGCGTCGGTTCGCGACCTGTGCGGCCGGTTTTCTCTCGTGAGTGCAGGCGAAGGCGAGCCGGTGCTGCTGGATTCGGTCCGTAAGACGGTCACGCGGTTCGGCCGGTACGGGGAAGACCCCGCAGTCACCCGGACCGTTCAGACCGGTACGCCGGCCGGGGTGGCTGTTGATGCCGAAGGCGCCGTGTATGTAGGAGACGGAAGTCGTGAAGGTTCTTCGGAGGACGAGCGGTTTATTTTCCAATACGCGGCTTCCGGAGAATGTACGGCAAAAGTATCCGGTTATCGCTCCCGGGTCGATAAGCTGCTCCATGACCGCAAAAACCGGATCTACGCGCTCGACCGGGAGAAGGGCGTCATCACTCTCCTCGAGCTGCAATCGCGGACGATGACGCTGGCGGATGCGGGCTTGCCGGAAGCGTGGTACGTGTCGGGAGAGCTGGACAGTGTGGAGGAAGAGACCGAGTGGCACAAAATCGAGCTGCTGGCCGATATTCCGGAAGAAACGCAAATCCGCTTTACCTGCTTTGCCACGGACGACCGGTACGGCGTACTGGAAGGCGAAGTCGTCGATTACAGCGAGTATTTTGGCAATCCGGACATCCCGCTGGCGCGCAAATGGAAAGCTTCGCGCCACTTATGGTCGGAGCCGATCGTCAATCCGCGGGACGCCTTGCTGATGAACGCAAAAGGCAGGTACTTGTGGTACCGTCTCGAGCTCGCCGGCAGCGAACGGACGGCCCCGGTTGTCAGCAGGCTGCGCGTTCATTTTCCGAGGCAGTCTCCGATCGTCCACCTGCCGTCCATCTATCAGGAAGATCCGGGCGGTTCCAAGTTTTTGGAACGGTTTCTCGCCTTGTTCGGCACGTTTTTCGCGGAAATGGAAGAGAAGATCGACAAGATCAGCTCCACGTTCGATCCGGACGGAGTTGCCGGTCCGTACTTGACCTGGCTCAGCCGCTGGCTGGCGCTTGATATCGCCGAGAGCTGGGACGAACCGAAGCTGCGGACGCTGATGAAGCGGGCGCCCGAGCTGTATAAATTACGCGGAACAAGGCAAGGTTTGTCGCAGATGCTGCATATTTATACGGGAGTGGAGCCTTTCATCGTGGAGCAGCATCAGCTGAAGCATATGCAGGAGTCGTCTGAGCTGCGGCAGATGTTCACCCGGTTGTACGGCGACAATCCGTACTGCTTCTGCGTGATGCTGCCGCCGGAATGCGTGCGCAGCGACAAGCAGCGGATGATGGTCGAGAACATTATCGAGGATCAGCAGCCGGCATACGCGGAAGGCAGACTCGTCATCCTGCAGCCGTGGATGCATGCGGATATGCATACGTACATCGGAATCAACACGGTACTGTCGGAGCCGACGCTGCTTACGCTCGATCGGCAATCGTCCATGCCGCACGGCACGGTGCTTATCGATGTGGACCGCGATAAGAGGATCGACATCCATACCCGCCTGGAGCTGGACTCGGGCTTGGAATAAACCGAAGGGAAGGGACCCCAATGAAAAAATCGCGATATTACCCGTTCGAAAGGAACCGGTATTTTTACGGCAAGCTTCTGACGGTACGGGACTTCGAATCGGAGCAAAAATATTTCAACGATAAGCGGCGCATGATGAACCGGCTGTTGTTCGGCAGCGGTGTCATTACGGGGATGCAGGTGATCGCCGTGGACGACAAATCCGTATCGGTGGAGATGGGGGCGGCGATCGATGCACTCGGACGGGAGATTGTCGTACCTGCGCCGGTTACGCTGAAGCTGTCGATGATGGACGGTTTTACGAATAACGAATACGCCAAAAACGTCTACCTGTGCATCTCTTACGACGAGAAGGGCAAGGAGCCGGTCCATTCGATCGCCAACTCGACGGTTCGTTCCGATGAAGTGAGCGAGTACAACCGGATGCTGGAAAGCTACCGACTGTTTATCCGGGAGGAGGCTCCGGACCCGTCCGCGCTGCCGATGGCCGGCCTGACCGAACAGACGGTCGTCCTCTATCAGAGCTCCCAGGTGCGGGTGCTGCAGGTTACGCCGAAATATGTGAACCCTGGGCAGACGTTCCACGCGATGATCCGGATCGAGAAGACGCTGCAAGCCGGTAAGGTTGAGCTGGAATACGAGCTGGCTACGGAAAGGCTCGCCGCTCCCGGCGGCAGCACCGTCCGATTTGCCGAGCCTTCGGACGCCCAGGAGACCGAATATGCATTTCAAATCGAGCTGTGTGCGGATGCTGTAGGCTCCGGGAAAGCCCAGATCGGCGTTATTCCCGGATCGGCCGTACTGCGCGTAGGTGATAAGCGGATCGACGGGATGTCCAGAGAAACGGGAGTCGTCCATATTATGCACGGCTCGGTCGAAGAGCAGCTGATGGACGATTTCCTGAAGCAGCCGCTGGAAGTGTCGCTGGAATCCTCGTCCGATCCGTGTATTTATTTGGCCAAAATCGGCTTGCTGCAAATGGGACCGACTTATGTGATCGAACGGGTGGAGCAGGTTCCGTTCGGCGAGTTCGTCTATAATCCTTCGGCGGCGTACCGTCTTGCTTTGGCCGAAGCAAGACGTAACCGGAGCGTTCCGGCGGGGCCGGACAGCATGCCTGAGCTTTCGCCGGCTCTTATTCGCGAAGCGATGCGGAGCGCCGAGCGGGATAAGGAAACGCCGGAAGCGGCGAAGAAGACGGAGCAGGCCGCTCCGCTGTCCGGCACGGAGGAGCTGCGCAGCGGCTTCGTTGATATCCCGATATCGCCGTTTGCCAAGTCGGCTCTGTCGTTCGGCAAGGCGGTCAAAAGCTTCGTATCCCAAGAAATCGAGCACGGTTACGGCCCTGGGGATGTGTATATCGTGACGAATATCGAGGAACGGACGTACGACGCGGTATCGGATATGCTGAACAGCGGCCAGCGCGCTTATTTCGGGGCGGCGGACGTATTTACGGGGAGCGAATTCGAAGCCGAGCTGCCGGATATCCAGACTGGTATCGTCGCTTACCCGCAGAAGGGAACGTTCCGGATCGGCATCAAGCTTCGCCAAGTAGCCGAGGCGCGGACCGTACGAGTGCGCTGGTGGGCGTACCGCAGCACAACGGGCGAGGGCGAGGGGGCTGCCGAGGCGGAAACGAAGGGCAACCCGGAGATCGTCACGTTGTCCGAGGCGGCCGTCAGCCTGGAGAACAAGCCGGAGTAAGGCGGGGGAACGGCTAAGAAGCCGCAGGAGCAGGCGGCTCCCACGGCCCGTCCGCGGACCGGCAGGTCCGATAAGACAAGTGAAGAGGCTGTCCCCTCGCGGGAGACAGCCTCTTGCTTGCAGAAACGGGCGGCTTGTTATCGCTTCGCCCGTTCGATCGCCGAAATTTCGAGCTGGAACGCAGCGGTCTCGCCTTTGTTGAAGGTGAGCTCATACAAGTAGTCGCCGCGGTAATACCGGTTGACCGTCATTCCGCCAGGAGCGGACGCGCGAAGCTCCAGCACGGTGAAGCCCTCGGCATTCGTCTTCTCCGAGCCGTTAAACGTCTCGATTCCCGGCTGGAGCACCGAGAGCGGTTTGCTGCCCCATACCGATACTTCGGAGACGACGGCTTCCTTCGGATTGGACTTGGAGGGAACGGCAAGAAAAGACATCTGGTAATCCGGATAATGCAGCTGGAACTTGAGACTGGCGGTGTCGGCCGCTGCGGCGCCTGCGCGATCCGTACCAGCGGCGTCAGCCGAAGCGTTCCCGGCCGCGGTCATGTCCAGCGGCTGAACCTGATCCAGCAGCGCGACTTCTCCCGGCTTGCCGAGAAGCTCTTCGATCTTTTTGCTGGGCAGGTCGATAAACGATTGGAGGCTGATCCGGCCTTGCTCGAAAAACGACTTCAGCACCGGGGTTCCAGCCGAATCCAGCAGCGTCCCGACACCGTCGTACAGCCCGTCGACAAAATCGCCTTTGTAAAGCGGTTTGCCTGCGGCGTCATACGCTTCGCCCGTTCCCGTCAACAGGCCGCCCCGGAACGTTCCTTTCAGCCGGACAACGCCGTTGTCGTCCGATAGCTCACCGGAACCGGCGTAAGCTCCGGCGGCGAACTGGCCCTTGTACTTGACCAAGCCTGTGGCCGGGTTATACTCGGCGCCTTCTCCGGAGTAGCGTCCGCCTTTAAACGCTCCTTCGTAGACGAGCCGCCCTAATTCATCGTACTGTTTGCCGGTTCCGTTGAATTCGCCGGCGGCAAATTCGCCTTCGTAGCGGATCTGGCCGTTCTGTCCGAACAGCTTGCCCGCTCCATGGTACATGTTCTCGAGGAACAGCCCTTCATAGAGCAAAGAGCCGTTATCGGCGTACAATTTGCCCGCGCCGCCGAACTTGCCGTTCTGGAATTCGCCGGTGTACCGGATCTTGCGGTCGGCTTGGAACAACGTCCCGGGACCGTTGTACTGGTCGGCAGCGAACTGGCCTTTGTAGAGCAGCTTTCCTTGCCCGTCGTACAAGGAGCCGCCTCCTTGCTTCAGGCCTTTGTCGAACTCGCCTTCGTATAGCAGGCTTCCCGTCTCGCTGTACAGCTTGCCGCTTCCCATGTAGAGACCGCCTTCGAGGCCGCCCGTATAACGGGGCTGCTTGGCCTGGTCGACAACTTTCGCTTGGCCGGACACCGTCATCGCCTTGGGGCTGTTCTCGATAACGACCGGGACCCGGTTGAACCATTTGTTTACGAGGGCGGGCGGTTTAATAAACAGGAAGTACGAGAGAACGAGTACGATGAGGACTGCGACGACGAGAAGACGTTTTGATACGTAATAAGAACCGACGGCTACGTAGTTTTTCAGAGACGTTTCTCTCGTCCCGATTATTCCTTTGACGGCGGCCTGGAACTTCTTGATCAGGATGCCCGGAAGCTTTTTGGCCTCCCGGAGCGGCCTCAGCACTTTGTAGACCAGCGGATTCAAAATCGGTCTGAACACATTTTCAAGCGTCTTGGTATTTAAAGCCAACGAGTTCACTTCCTAACGCATAATATCATGGTACTTGAATGGTCATCTGACCGGGCTGGACGATCTGAATGACGCCTCCCCAATTGCACATGCACTTGGACGTATTATTCAGCGCCGGCATATTGCCGATCTGCACTGTCGGACAACCGGGCGCCCACGGCGCAGCGGTGACCGGGACGCACGGAACCGGAGTTAACGTTCCGAACTTGGCCGCCGTAGCGGCCGCGACCGCCGGATTCGCCATGGACTGGCACATCCCGAAAGGCAAGATGTTCAGCATCGGTTTGTTGTCCATAATGTTTGCGATCGGCATCGAAGTGATCACCCGATTCGCTGGCAGCACCATTAAAGAACTGGGGGCGGCACCGAAGCTGCACTGCAGCATGGCCCCTCCGCAAACAACGTTTCCCATTATCACATTCTTCCAATCTTGTTCACCTATATAGATGAAGAGATGATATAATTAGTTTCATAGTACTAGAAAAACCATCGGCCAGCAATATATTCCAGGTACAAGAATCGACTTCCGGAGGAACTAAATTTCCGGGAACGGCTTGAAGTATCGGGGTCAGGCCCGGATGGGGGCCAAAAAACGCAGTTGCAGCACGGCAGGGACTTTTTCACTATAGCGGTGAATCGGGATGTATCCAATCAGTAAAAGGAGAGCCTCACTGTGAACATGGCAAGCCGAATGAAGCTCGGACTGGCTCTACTGCTCGCGATCGCCGCTCCGATGGCGGTTTCTCCTGGAGTGGCGGGAGCGGAGCTGAGATCGCTGACGATGACCGAGGCGGTCGACCTGGCGCTTAAGCGCAGCCCGCAGCTCCGCGACGGGCGAAGCGAAGTCAGGCTGAAGGAAGCGGAGCTCGAGCAGGCGCATTACGCGCAAAAAAGCGAAGAGGAGAAAGCTGCCGGCTTGTTTGCGAAGCCGAAAAATATAAGCCAGCAGCTTCAAATCCGGATGAAGGTGCCGCAAGCCCGCATGCAGCTGGAAGTGTGGCGTGAGAAGCTGAGGCAGCAGGCGCTCGAGGTGCGATTCGAGACGGAGAGCGCGTATTTGCAAGTCTATCAGGACATGCAGGCGGAGCAGAAGGCGCGGCAGCGGTGGGACGAGGCCGGGAAGGCGCTCGAAGCGGTCCAGCAGCGGCTGAGGTACGGGCTGGCCAAGCAGCCGGACAAAGAAACGGCGGAGGATGCACTTGCCCGGGCGGCTTCGGCATATAAGCAGGCACAGCTTGTAGCCAAGGGCTCCCGGCTGGCGTTCGGAGAGAAGCTCGGGGAACGGACGGAACTGCCCTTTGCGATGACCTTCGAGCCGCTGTATGCGGACCTGTCGCAAAACGCCTTGCCGGGATATATTGCGGAGGCGCTGAAGACGAATATCGGCTTGATTCAGGATATGCACAATCGTCGTCTCGCAGACGAGAAGCTGAGCGTAACCCGTCATCTGTACGCTGCCAAATTCGGTGCGGCGCGCATGAAAGTGTTCGACCGGATGTATGCGGGTCAGCCGGTCGATATGGACCTGTTTTCGGCCGGCTACGAGTCGTTGCTGGACCAGGTGCGCAGCGATTGGGAAGGGTATGTGTGGATCGTCCTCCCGATTCCGAAGCAGCTGTTTCAGGGCGAATTCGACGGCTTGCGTTATCTGGACGATCTCCGCAACGGCTTGCCGCTCGCGACGATGGAGCAGCAAGCGGCGGAGTTGAAGGAGAAAGAGAGCAGGAGCGCCGTCATAACGGCCGTCAGGCAGTCGTATCTGGATGCGAAGGGCGCGGAAGAATCGTATGCCGAAGCGCTCCGGGCGCGCGATGCGGCGCTGGAAGCCCAAGAGAAGACCGAGTCGATGATCCGGCTCGGACTGGCGGCTTCGGAGCAACGGACGGATGCGAGAGAAGCATTCGAGCAGACGGAAGCGGCTCTCCTGACGTCACAGATCGCCTACCTGAACGCAGTCGGCAAGCTGAACGCCTCTGCCGGGGGAGCGCTGGTGCGGACTTACCGGCCGGGTATTCTCCCTTACGAGACGATCGACGACGGTTTAGGAGAGGCTAAGCCGCCTCCGGACAAGCCCTTCTCCGGCAAATGGACTTTAAAGCCGGCGGTCGGCGAGCTGCTGAGCGAATTTACGGCGAGCCCGGACAAAAAGCTGAAAGCTACCGATTATGTGTTGTTCGATTCCAAAGGAAAGCCGATCGCCGGCAGAACCCCGGCCGGCAAACCGGTCCGCGTTCTGAATCTGCATGTCGCCGATCCTGCCCAGGTCAAAATCGTCTTGTTCGCAGGTACGGAGACGATCGGGGAAGCGAGGCTGGAAGGCGGATCTTCACAGGGAACATTTCGGGTCGGGGCAGCCCGGCCGGCCCCGTCTGCGCCTGTCGGCGAATCCGAATCCGCCGCAGCGGCGGTTATTATCGGGACGGTTAAGGTGGCGCTGGACGCGCTTACGCCGGAAATTTACCAGGCGGCGTCTTCTACGGTGAAGCCGTCCGGACAAGGACTGTTTTACAGCCCCGACGGGACAGCCTGGTTCGGCATGGACCGGGTGACCGGCGCGGAATCGCTGAATGATCCGGCAGGGAAAGCGGTTTTATCGCCGGATGAGGTCGACGCCCTACGCGTCACGATGGAGGTGCCCGGCAAGGGCGAACTGAAATCGCTCCTGACACCGGACGAGCTGGAACAGGAGATCGCCGTTCTCGCCGCGCAGATCAAGCAATTGGAGGCGGAGCAGGAAGCGGCCACTGCCGGAGGCAAGTTGGATATGCTTGCGGGACTGTCGACCCAGCTCGAAGATGCCAAAGCAAGATCCGCGATGCTGGAAGCGCTCAAGAAAGGCGAGACGGCGGAAGCTCTGCGTCATCTGTCTCTGGTCAACAATCCCGAGGCGATCATGGCCAAGCTGGCGGCGCCTGAAGCGGAACCGGGAAGCGGAGGCGGCACGGAGCCGCAAAGCCCCGAACTGCTCGAGGCGCAGGCGGAAGACGCGAAAGCCGCCATGCTTGCAGCCGCCGCGGCCGGGGACAAGGACGAAGCGCTGCGAGCGATGAAGACGCTTGTGGAACTGCTTGGCGCTGCAGCCGATCAGTCCGGCGGCATAACAGAGGGTCTCGAGGTGCTAGCGAAGGCCAAGTCGGCCATCATGGCGGACAAGAAGTCGGCGGAAGCAGCCGGCGAGACGGAACGGCTCGAATCGGCCGTCCGCACGCTGTCTGCGGTCGAAGCTGCGGCGCGGCAATTGGAGAAAGAGCTGCTCTTTGCAAGGATCGATGGCTTGTCCGGGCTGCTCGATGAATGGACGGCCACGGAACAGGCGGCGCCGGACGGCGCCGCCGCGGATATTCAAGCGGCGATCGCCGCGGAATTGGGCGGGCTGACGGCAGAGCTGCTTGAACGGATCAAAGCGCTGCAATTCGAAACTTACACGGAAGCGGAGCTGCAGGCTCTCGGAGCCGTCGCGGAACAGATCGCAAGCGAGCCGGGAAGCCGTGCGCTGCCGCTGCCGGTGCAAAACCTGATATCGCCCACGATCCCCTTAAAGCTGGACGTGCCTCCGGTTGTGCTGGACGGCCAGGCGTTCATTCCGCTTCGCGCCGTATCCGAATCGTTAGGCGCGGCGGTCGAATGGGACGGCGATACGCAAACCGCTACCGTCAGTACGGAATACGGAACGGCCGAGCTTACGATCGGCAGCGGGACGGCTTATGTGAACGGCGTGCCGGTTGCGCTGGATACGGCCCCGCTTCTGATCGCGGAACGAACGTACATCCCGCTTCGCCTATTGGCTGAGGCGATCGGACTTGAGGTCGTCTGGAACGCCGCTGCGTTCACGATCGAGCTGCACGAGTAAACCGGTGGATGGAATACGAGAAAACGAGGAGAAGCCCATGAAGAAGTCCGTAGCGGTATTGGTGTTTGCCCTGCTGCTTGCCGCTGCCGCGGCCATGTTCGTGTTCCAGGAGCGGCACCTAATTAAGCAAAATCCGCTGAGCCGCGAACTTCCGTTCGTCAGTCTCTCGAGGGCGATTGCCGATCAGTCGGGCAATCTGTACGTCATTGACAACTCGAAGAAGACGATTCACAAGCTGGACAAGGAAGGCACGCTGCAATACTCGATCCACAGCGAGGCGGGCAGAAACGGAGAGCTGTTCCGGTTCAACGATATGGCCGTCGACGAGTTAAACCGGCTGTACACGGTAAGGACGCTGCTCGATCCTTACGGACTTACGGTCAAATCGGAGCAGATCGTCCGGTACGACGCGGGCGGTAAGCTGGAGCGGGTATTGTTCAATCAGGACTACAACGATCCCAAAAACAAACGGTACCGGATCGGCGGATTGAAGAGCCCGCAAATCAAACAGGGCGAGTTATACTTTTTCAACGACGAAGGGAGTAAAGTGACCGAATACCGGTTCGCCGAAGGAGATGCGGAGCCTAGGGCGGTATACGCGTTTAACTTGCCTGGCAACAAATATTTGGCCGAAATCGACGGGGTCACCGCGGGGAGCATTTTTTATTCGGCCCGCAGCGGAGAAATTTATCAGGCGCTGGCGGACGGAACGTCGCGTATGGTTTATCCGCTGCCGGGGCTTGACCGGACGAGGCGCAACTTTCCGGAAAGCCTAAGGCTGGATTCGGCGGGACGGCTCGTCTTCATCGATTACAATTCGCAGGCGATCAGCCGTCTAGATCCGGCACAGCCGTACATCATCGAGGAGCTGGTCAACACCGCCAAAACCGAGGCCAGCGGCATCAGTATCCCGTATGAGAAGACGGACATCAGCCTGAGCCCGGACGGCGGCATCATCATCGTGGACGATACGCAGATGAACTGGCGGTTGACGGACGGCACACTGAAGCCTTCTTTTTCAAGCGTGCGATACTCGGCCGGGTACGCCGCGTACCGATGGATGGTATGGACGGTTGCGGCGCTCGGCGTGCTTCTGGTCCTGTTTGCGCTCAGACTGGTTTATATCGATCTGCTTAACAGACGGACGTCGCTGCTGTTCAAGCAGGCGATCGTGTTCATCCCGGCGGTTGCGGCCGCTATGGTTCTGCTGTCGACGCTGATTTTCAACAATTTCGTATCCAAGATGGATGAGGAGACGTACCGTGAGCTGTCGCTGCTCGCCGCGAACGGGCAAAATCTGATCGACGGGGACAGGCTGGAGGCGATCGACTCTCCCGTCGAATATCGCGGGGAGACGTTCAACGCGTTCCGTCAGAAGATTAACACCATGTTCGACAACAACTCGGACAGCGCCAACCGCGGCTTCTACAAGGCGGTATACAAGGTGGAGAACGGACTCATCTACCGCATCCTGGAAGATGACGACGAGATGCATATGTTCAACCCGTTCCCGATCACGGAGGAAAACTCCAAGGTGGCGTTCGAAGGGAAAGTCATGACCGGAGGCTGGCAGGACGATACAGGCGTCTGGAACTACGCGATCGCACCGATCTACAACTCGGCGGGGAACATCGTCGGTGTTTTCGAAACGAGCAAAAACATGGAGTCGCTGCTGTCTCACCGGCGGGAGCTGCTGCAGACGATCGTCCGCAATATTGTGGTGATTTCGGCGGGGCTGCTGGCCGTGCTGCTGCTTATGACGTTCATTCAGCTGTCCTCGCTGCGCAAGCTGCGCCGCACGGTCGGAGACATCGCCCGGGGCAACTGGGATACGGCGGTGAACATCCGCACCCGCGACGAGATCGCCGATCTCGGCGAAAGCGTCAATACGATGGCCGAGCGCATCCGCGAATATATCGGGAAGGTCGAGGCGTTAAGCCAGGCGTATTACCGGTTCGTGCCCCAGCAGTTTTTGCGCTTTTTGAACAAGGACACGATTCTGGACGTCGAACTGGGCGATCAAGTCGAACAAAACATGAGTACGATGATATTCAATATCCGTAGCTTTTACATGCTGTCCAAACGGATGACGCCGGAACAAAACTTCAATTTCGTCAATTCGTTTTTGAAACGGTTCGGGCCGTACGTGCGCAATAACAGCGGGATGATCAACAAATATTCCGGAGCCGGCTTTATGGCGCTGTTTCCCGGCCAAGCGGACGATGCGCTGAAGGCGGCCATCGAGATGCGGCGGGAGGTCGAGCTTTACAATACACACCGCGCCAACTCGGGTTACCGTCCGGTCGATATCGGAGTCGGCCTGCACAAAGGGCCGCTGCGTCTCGGCATTATAGGTGAGGAGCAGAGACTGGAAAGCAACGTCATCTCGGACAACGTGAACGTATCCACGATTCTGGAACGTTTGACGGAGCCGCTGGGCGCTTCGATTCTGATCACGGACAGCATCGTGCAGTCGCTGGACGGAGCCTCCGGTTTCCAGTACCGGAATCTCGGCCTGATTCAAGTGGGCGGCATGAAGGAGCCGCTGCATCTATACGATGTATATCAGGGTGATCCGGATACGATCCGGACGCTTAAAGACAAGACGAGGGCGCGGTTCGAGGAAGCGGTCACGTATTACCAGGTAGGCCGGTTTTACGATGCGCGGGAAGCGTTTTTGATGGTCATTAAGCAAAACAGGCAGGATAAAGCAGCTCAATTGTACTTCTATATCTGTGATGAATATTTCCAGAAAGGCACGACCGAAGACTGGAACGGAACATTGTCGGTTTCCTGACGAGGGAGAAAGGGAGGAACAGGTGTGAGCGGGGGGCAGCAAGCGGCAAGTAGCAAGGAAGACGAGTTTCGCATTATGTTAATGGAAAACGAGCAAGACGCTGCGCGGATCAGCCAGTTTTTTTTGTCTGAATGGTCGTTTGACGATCAGCGGCACACGCCGGGAGAGATCGAGCATTTTCGCAAAGGGCCGTTCGAGAGCCTGAAGCAGATGCACCATAAGTACTGGTATGTGGAAAATGAAGATGGCGATATTGTAGGCGTTACAAGCTGCAAGGAAAACGAGCACCGGACGGATGGCTACCTATGGGACTATCTGGTCGTCCACCGGAATTACAGACGGTTCGGCATTGCAGGGATGCTGTTTGATGCTCTGGAGCGGTACATCCGCTCCATCAACGGCCGTTACATTTTGACTTATACGTGCGACCTGCCGGAGTATATCCCGATTCAACGGATGTTTCAGAAGCGCGGCTTCGGCCTGATCGGCCGGTATCCGAATTATTATTACGACGGCGAAGACCGGATCGCATTTTATAAAAAACTGGATCTTTGAATGAAGCAACGGATTCATAGACCAACGGATAGGACTTGATTGCATGCAAGCTGCCTTAAATCGGTGGTTCGGGCTGCGTGGAGAGGATGCCCGGAAGCTGTTCACGATGCTTCCGGTTTTTTATTTCGGGGGAGTAGCGGAGTCGCTGAATTATACGGCATTCATGGCTTTATTCAATCAACGGTTCGGCGTACAGTTTCTGCCTTACGTCTACATCGCGGAAGCGGTCATCATGCCGGTCGAAGGCTGGCTGCTTGCGAAGCTCGCCGGACGGACCGCTAAGGACCGGTTTATGCGGATCCTGTACCTGATCATGCTGTTCATCCTGATCGGAAACGGTGCCGTGCTGCTGGCTTTTATGGCCGGCGGCTTCGACTTCCGCTATTATTATCCGATTCTGTTCGTCTCCTCGAACTTCGTCGTCCGCCAGCTGACGCTGCTGCTGTGGAGCACGGCATTCGATCTGTGCCCGACCCAGCAGGCGAAGCGGCTGATGCCGGTGTTCGTCGCTTCGACGACGATGGGAGGCATTACGGCGGGGATCGGCGCTTATCTGATCGGCAAATGGTTCGGCACGGTGGCGGTATATGCGCTTGCGCCGGTGATGCTGCTGATCGGGTACGGGTTTTTCAGGAAGTCGCTCGCCCGCTATTTAACGCCGCTGATGATCAAGGAAGCGGCGCGCAAGCAGGAGGCTCCCGAAACGGTCCGGCAGGACGAGAGGACGAACCGGTATTATATGAAACAAATCGTCGCCAGTCCGTTTCTGCTCACGGCGATCGGATTAATGACGCTGATGCCTACGCTGTACTTTATGATGGAGTATCAATACTTCAACGTTGCGGAAGCGCATTTTACAAACGAAGGGGACTTGACCGCATTTTACGGGCTCATCACCGCCTTGCAGTTTACTTTATGTCTGGGCCTGCAGACCGTCTCGGGCAAGCTGATGAACAAGCTCGGCGCCAGCAATGTGCTGCTCGGCATCTCCTTGCTGTTCGCCGGAGGCTTCGGCCTCGTCTCGGTGTCGATGAACGGACCCTACGGGCTCGGCGTCATATCGTTTTCATATGCGGTGTTGTATATTTTACTTTATTATATCGCCGAGCCGTGCTACCAGCTTTTCTTTAAGATGATGCCGATCTCGGAGCGGGACGGGTTTCGTTATTACGCGCAAGGGCTTGCTGCTTCGGGCGGGATTTTGATCGGGTCGTTTCTGTCGATGACTCATTCAATGAGCTGGCTCGGGCTCGCGCCGCTGGCGTGGATCGGTATCGCGCTCAGCCTGGTCCTCATCGTCGTAGCCTGGTACGGCCGGCATCTGTACATTCGCGAGCTGGTCGGCAGCGTACAGTCGTTATTTGCGGACTTGTCCGAAAACGCCGTCTCGTTTCTGGGGGCGATGAACAGCTCCAAATCGTTATCGGCCATTCTCGGCTACCTGAAGCACCCGAACGATTATGTCCGCGAGCTGGCTCTGGAACTGATCGGCAAGGTGAAGGATTCCACCTTCTTCCCGCATCTGATCGGCCTGACCGGCGACGGCAGCGCACGTATCCGGTTCGCCGCCTTGCGGGCAATGAATTTACAGACGGCATCGCTGCAGGAACTCGTGCAGGTCGCCGCCTTTCTCGAAGATCCCGATGAGGAAGTGAGAGCGGAATGCGTCAAGCTGCTAGGGCGGGCGAAGCATATGAAAAGCCAGGCCCACTTCTTTCTGAGAGCCAAGCTGCTGGACGCCCAGCCCCGGGTCGTGCACGAAGGGATCAAGGCGCTGTATGCGCTCGAAAGTGAAGAAAGCTATCCCGCCTGCGAGGAGACGCTCGTCTCGATGCTTGACAAGGGCGGAGAATGGGCGATTTACGGCTGCCGCACGGTGGCGGATTTGAAGCTGACCTCGTACGCGCCATGGCTGATGACGCTTCTGGAGGACCCGAAGCCCGCAGTCCGGGCCGCCGCCATCCACGGGCTCGGCAAGCTGGGGTATACGGAAGCGGCCCCTGCTTTGCTGGCGATGATCCCGCTTGCCGATAAAGAAATTCGCAAAGCGATTCTGGATGCGTTTATCGATATCGGCCAGCCTGCCGTACCGGTGTTGCTGGAGCATGCCGCAGGCGGCAACCCGTTCATCTGGAACTTGTCCGTAACCGCGCTGGCGTACATTCTGGATGAAAAGACGATCCGTCAAGATCTGATCGATTTGTGCATTCAGCGGATTACGACATCGAGCCGCGAAGGAGCTTTGCCCGAAGCGCTCGACAGACTGGGCAAGCCGGAGCTGTCCGAGCTTGCGGCCCAGCGGGTCGTCGAGATTCATCTTTCGCTTCTGGAAGGGGTGTGGGCGGTGCTCGCCCAGCTGTCGGACGAACGTGTCGTCCTGTCGCTTCAGGATACGATAAGGGACGATAACGAGGAAGTGCGCGAGAACGGCATGGAAGTGTTGGCGGAAGGCATCGGCGACCGGCGGTTGTCGGGTGCGCTTCTCGATTTTTTGAAACGGATGGAACATGCGGACGACAGCGGCTCCGGTCATCCGAGAGCGCTGATCGAAGACGCCCGGACATGGCCGGACGAATGGCTGAGCCGGATTGCGGCGCATGCGGTAGAGGAAGGGGAGCGGTCCGCCGTGAAGGAAGCGCGGAAAATGCTGTCGATGCTCGACAAAGTGATTTTTTTGAAGCAAGTCTCGTTGTTTTCCGATCTGTCGGTCGACGAGCTTGGGCATCTGGCCGGCATCTCGCAGGAAGAGGTGCATCCGGAGGGAGCGATTCTGCTTCGCCGGGGAGAGCCGTCGCCGAGCTTGTATATCGTCATCGAAGGAACCGTAGAGCTGAGCAACGGCTTGGAGGGGGTTAGCGGCGGAACGATCGGTGTCATCAGCTCCAAGCAGTCGTTAGGGGAGACGTCGGCGCTGGACGGGGCGGCCTCTTCGGTTACGGCGGAGGTGATCTTCGATGATGCTCTCCTGCTGGCGATGCATGGCGCTCAATTATCCAGACTGATCCGGCTGTATCCCGAGATCGGCATCGGATTGCTGCACGCCACAAGCGCGCGTGTCCGGCTGCTCGAGAATATGCTGATGAAGATGGCATGATCGTGCGGTAAACTATATGGCGTGGAAGGGGCAGGGGGATGAAAACCACAAGCATAAGCTTGCGAAACGAACTGCCGGAGCTGGAGCGGCTCCGCCTCTTTCTGAATGAAACGGCCGAAGCGCTCGGCATGGATAATCGCGTGTTGTACCGGGTGAACCTGATCTGCGACGAGCTGGTCACGAACATCATCTCATACGGGTACGGAGAAGGGCAGGAAGGCAGCCGGCGGATCGAGATCGGACTTGCCTTGAACGGTGACGTTCTGGATATTTCGATCTCGGACGACGGCATCGCCTTTAATCCGCTGAACCGGCCGGAGCCGGATGTGGAAGCCAGTCTGGAGGATCGGAAGATCGGCGGGCTGGGCATTCATTTCGCCAAATCGTTAACCGAGAGCAAGACTTATGCCCGTGTAGAGGGACGCAATGAGCTGTGCTTGACGATGCGTCTGCGTCAGCACGAGGAGGAGGAAGAGACGGATGAACATTGCTGAGCGAACAGACGACGGGATTATGGTGTTTGCCATAAGCGGAAGACTGGATGCGAACACATCGGGCCATCTGGAGGCAAGTTTTCTGCAATCGGTGGAAGCGGGGGCCAGTCGTTTTGTCTTTAATCTGGGCGGTCTGGAGTATGTCAGCAGCGCCGGGCTTCGCAGCCTGCTGCTTGCCGCCAAAAAAGTGAAGGCGATCCAGGGCCGTCTCGCCCTGGCCCATCTGAGCGAGCAAGTTAGAGAAGTGTTCGACATGTCCGGGTTCAGCAGCATCTTCAAGCTATGCGCTACCGAGGACGAAGCGCTCCAGGCAACACGCGAGTAGCGCTTGCTTCCCGTTCGATACATGCGGCGGGCGCGGTCAGGCTGCGTAGAAGCGGCTAACGTTACTTACAGGATAGACGGGGGAGATGACGTCATGGAGACGCTCCCTTTCTTGCTGCCGGCCATCCTGGCGTTTGCGGGATGGATATGGGGGGAACGGAGACGCCGGGCTTCGGATGCGGAGCTCAGGCGGACCATGCAGCTGTTCGAAGTGAGTCTGGAAATGAATTCGACGATCCGCAAGCAGGATCTGCTCCGCAAAATTATGGAGACGAGCGCCCGTGTCCTCCATGCGGAAGCGTCCTCGGTCATTCTCGTAGATCGCGAGAAGGGGGAGCTGTACTTCGAGCTGGCCACCGGTTCGAAGGGCGAGGAAGTTCGCGAAATCCGCCTCAAGATGGGGGAGGGCGTAGCGGGCTGGGTAGCGGAGAACGGACAGCCGGTAAAAATCGACGACGCTTCGCAAGATCCGCGCTGGTCGTCCAAGGTGGCGAACCGGGTCGACTATGCGACGCGTAATCTGCTCTGTGTCCCGATTTTTAGCAAAGGCGCGGTGATCGGCGTTCTGCAGGTGCTGAACAAACGGGACGGCAAGGCGTTCACCGACCGCGACGTCAAGCTGCTCGAATCGATCGCATCGCCGACGGCGGTCTCTCTGGAGAACGCGATGTTATACGACGCCCTGGAAAAATCGATGGCGGCGCTGAAGGAGACGGTTGCGGCCAAAGAGCGGATGGAGAGCGAGCTGCGGATCGCCCAGCGGATCCAGATGAGCTTTCTTCCGAAGGAGCTGTCGTGGAAAAAAGCGGCGTCGGCGCTCTGGCAGGAGCCTGACGTATCGGCGGCGCTTGCCGGAGATCAGGTAGGGACGGACGATCATCGGCCGGCTGACCGGTTTGCTGCTGAAGTCCATGCGCTGCTCCGTCCCGCGCGTGAGGTCGGCGGCGATTTTTACGATTATTTCCGGCTGGGGGAGCGGGAACTGTTTTTCGCGCTGGGCGACGTCTCGGATAAAGGGATTCCGGCGGCATTGTTTATGGCCATGATTATGACGCTTATCAAAGGTCGGATGTCGGAGGGGATGTCTCCGGGGGAGCTGCTGACGGAAGTGAACCGGGAGCTGTACAAAGACGATTCAACGATGTTTGCGACCATTTTTTGCGGTGTGCTGGACGTCGAAAGCGGGACGCTGACTTACAGCGAAGGGGGCCATTGCACCCCGTACGTGCTCCGGCGCGACGGCGGTCTCGTTCCGCTGGCGGCGCGAAAGCATTTGCCCTTGGGCGTTATGGACGACACCGTGTATTCCGATCACGAGACGATGATCGAAAGCGGAGACCGGATCGTGCTGTACACCGACGGCATTACGGAAGCGGAGGACCGCTCGGGCCGGCAGTACGGCTCGCACAAGCTGCAAACGCTGCTGGAGCTGCTTCGCGGGGCGGACGGTCCCGGGGTGCTTGAGGCCATGCTTGGTGACGTTGACCGGTTTGCAGACGGAGCGAAACAATTCGACGATATTGCGATTATGACATTGGAGAAAAAATAGGACCGATATACAATTTGTCCCATCGGGTCGGCTGGAATTGTGGTATAGTTGAATTATTCGATAATCGGCTTATCATCATCGGAACGAATCCGTAACATGAATCCGATCCATCTAAATAGGAGGTCGTACAGATGTCCATGCATAGCGGCGTACATAAACGTCCGGACGGCGATCTGGCGAGACAATCGAAACAAAGCCATAAACCGGCGGGGGCGGCCGCCGATCATCCGATGATGCAGCTGCAGCGAACGATCGGCAACAAGGCGATCGGCAGCATACTGACCGGTGCCGGTCCCAGCGCTGCCCCGCTGCCGGCGGGAGTTCAGGCCAAGCTGACCGTGGGACCTGCCGGCGATGCTTATGAGCAGGAAGCGGATCAGGTCGGCAAGCTGGTGGCGGACCGGATCTCCTCGGCGTCTGCGGATACGGCGCCCGTTCAGCGCGAATTCGAAGGTCCGGAGCTGGAGGAAGAGGAGCTTCAGATGAAGCGCTCGGCGGAAGGCATCCAGCGCGAATCCGAAGGCCCGGAGCTGGAAGAAGAGGAGCTCCAGATGAAGCGCTCGGCAGAAGCGATTCAGCGAGCAAGCTCGGGCGAAGGCTTCGATGCCGACGCATCCTTGGAGCAAGAGATCGAGCAGAAGCGGGGCGGCGGCAGTCCGATGGATATGCAGGTTCAAGCGAAGATGGAGTCTGCCTTCGGTTCCGGCTTCTCGGATGTGAACATCCACACCGATGCGAGCGCGGACCGGATGGCCGAATCGATCGGGGCGACGGCGTTTACGACCGGCAGCGATATCTTTTTCCGTCAAGGCCAGTACAATCCGGACAGCCGCCAAGGCCAAGAGCTGCTGGGTCATGAGCTGACCCATGTTGTGCAGCAGCGCGGGGGTGCGGTCCCGACCGAACAGCAGGGCTAGAGCTAGTCAGGATAGATCGCTTTTCCGCACCGTGCGCAGTTCCCAGCGCACGGTGCTTTGACGTCACATAGTGGTGGTCAAGCACATGGCAGTAGGCGAGTGGAAGTGCCAGTGAATTTGTCTTCGGACCGGGCTGCCACAGCGGCACGGGTCCCGGATCGCTACGGCCGGCCGGATCTTGGTCGATTGAGGCTGTTGCGTGCGTCCTGTGCTCTGTGCTCCGTCGTATGCTCCGTCCTTGCATCGTCCAGCATGCATTTTTTCACCTCCCGGCTTTGAATCGTCTCATTCTTGGGTACAATGGCAACTATGGAGGGACGAAGATGGGAATGACCTTGCATCCGGTACATTTGCGATTGGCGGAATTGTGGACGTTTTCGGTGAAAAGGAAATTAACTCCGTCGGAACAAACGGAGCTTGAACAATGCATGCAAGTGAATGCCAAGATATGTTGGGAAATGGCTTATTTGGAAAATGCTTCGCTCATGGCCTCGATGACCCGAGATACGGATTGGCAGCACGAAATATGCAGGCAAATCGACGAGTATCCGTACCGGGCGAAGCAGCCGGGTAACGGCGACGCCGGAACGAATGAAGCGCAGTAAAGGGGCACGGGACTTCGCGCGAGGGGTCTCGTGCTCTTCTTGTGTACAATGGAGAGGATATTCAAACCCGCTGTGGCGACAGGCTAACTGGGACACGGTAAACGATGAAAAGTTGAAAAGCTGAAAAGCTGCGACTTATGTAGGGGCCTTAGAAGTGGAAAGGATTTGTTTCGAAGTTATTCCTAATGGTTCAAATGTTCAAGCCGACTGAGGCGTTAGAGAGAACCGGGATATTGCGAACGTAGAATAGACACCGCTTATATAGGGCCATTCATCCTCGTGGCAGCACGGCTCGCATCCCTGCTTTGGGCAAGAGGAGGGAACTAGCGAATAAGAGCGATTTGCAGCTTTTATTTTGTCCGAAACGCCCTTGAATGGAGAAATAAAAGCGCTTTGGAGCTCTTATATTCCGCGGTAAGGGCGCAGAACCCACCAATTGATTGAAATAAGGGGTGCAAACCGCCTCTATTTTCATCGATTTTTCGATATGGCCGAAAATAAAGGGTGCCAGAAACTGTTATTTTGTTCCTGAGCCGTTTAAGTTTGCGACTTTCAACAAAGCTGGATAGGTTAGCATTTTTCTGGATAGGTTAGCTTTCTTTCAGGGGTAACTAGCTAAGTTCGATGGATTGCGATGAGTCTAAGGTCCTATTATTTCTTGGGAAATAAATCAGTTGCTTCGCAACATCTAGATCTTTCGGCGGTCTTTCACCTTGGCGTCCTGATGCTGGGCAAACTTGCCCGAATATTCGACCAATCCGATCTCGCAGCCAGGACCGATCGATATGTGATTTCCACGGACTATGTCGGCCTTCGTATACTCCAATTGGATATCGTCACACTCAATTGTCTCGACGGTTAATTGTTCGTTATTAAAAGTCAGCGCTTTGACCAGCTTCGCGATCGGGTTGGCTTTCCTGCTTTTACGGACGCAGATGCGATCCCCGCCGATTTCCCGGGCCCGGCATTCAGAATGCAGTTCGATATCGATGGTCCCGGCGTTGAGTAAACCTTGTATGCGGAAGCTTCCCCGGGATTCGAACGATTCGGCGCTGCAATTTCCTTTAAGCGACATAAAACCGTTTAATCCGATCCGTTCACAGGTAAATTGACTTCCGACTTTGGCGTATCCGTCGATTCGTAACTCTCCGGCGCATTGGACAACTCCTGCAAAATTTGCTCCACATAGATCGAATCCCCCTCGATTGACTCTACCGTCAAAGTACCTTCATAAAAGTCGGCGGGCAGAAACATCGACCCGATCAGCTGTTTCACCAGAGGCCTTCGGCCCGCCGAACGACGATCTGCTCTCCGCCGATCTCCTTCACCCTACAGCAGTTGTGGAGCAGCAGCTCGATAGCCCCGGCATTTACAAGACCGCCGATATGAAAAATCCCTTTCAGGCGAAGCCGTTCCCTTCATATTTTTAATTTTGTCGATCCGGGCCAAATTGTCCGCTTTTGGAAAAAACGTCTTTTGACCGGTATAGGTGGAGTTGCGGACGAACCATTCTTCGGGAATTAAGTTTTTGCGCTTCCACCGGTACTGCTGCCTGTACGAGATCGAAGTTAATTCGAGCAGTTCCTTTTTGGAGATTAGCTCTTGCTCCACATCGGCACCTCCTGACGAAACGAGTGTAACGTAACATTGTTACGTTGTAAACGAAATGACGTAACAACCCTTGAGGTAACGACGTATTTTAATCCGGTTTTGTTTATGGGGGATGTGATCGGAGTTAACCCAAGCAGCGATCGGAAGAATGAGAAAGCACCGGGAACTCTTGAGAGGCGAGTTGCCGGCGCTTACTAAACAATATTTCACTTTGTCTCTGCATCTAAAGTGCGAAAGGGGGAGGACATTTTCATGATCTCCAATGCCTGCTGTTTACGCTGTGACATTCGACGTTATAAGCAGGGAGGAACCGGATAGGAGCGGTTTGAAGCTTTTATTGGGTCCGAACTCGCTCGATCGGGGAAATAAGAGCGGTTTGAGGATGCTAAAATCTGCGAAAAGGGTGCGGACCCCGTCAGTTGGATGAAATAAGAGGTACAAATCGCTTTTATTCGTCTCTAGCAGCCGAATAATACGGGAATAGGGGGTGCCAAAGACGCTTACTTCGTTATTAGCCTATCGCCAGTCCAATGCCAGCGGATTTCGCTTTCAGCGAAGCGGAGGCGTATCATGCCCGCAAGAAAACCTCCTCTTCCGGCAAGGCCTACCTCGCGGAATGGCTGCATTTACGTTACCGTTCAGGCGTTATTCGAACTACAAGGTGCCTTGAAAATAGTAAGGGGCCGAACCGGAAGGAGCGTCATCCATGCCGCTCAGCTTCTCCGGCAAATACGTCATCAGCTCGTTGGCCGCGGGGAGCTCCATCCAACACACTTCCACAATATCGCCGTCAGGGTCCATAATCTCCAGTTCGCCGCCGGTGATGGTCGCATAAAAGGTAAAGATGACGACATGATGGCCGCTTGTCTCAAAAAACATCTCCCTGACCGAGTGCAGGCTGCCGATCCGCACGTCGTATCCGCATTCTTCCTTCGTCTCGCGGATGGCCGCCTGTTCGAGCGTCTCGCCCGGTTCGACGGCTCCGCCCGGCGTCGTCCAGTTAAACTTGCCGTCCTTGTGACTTCGGACCATGACGATTTTTTGGCGGGTCTCGTCCAGAAGTATCGTTGAAGCTACATCAATCCTTTTCAATCAACAACGGCCCCCTCCATTTCTATTCCGAACGCTGCTGCAAAATATGCCGGGTAATGGCCACCCCGTGGTGGCGTCCGGTCTCGATGAAAATCTCGTTCGCATCGGCGCCTGCCGCAATGACGCCTGCAAGGTAGAGGCCGGGTACGTTCGTCTTCATCGTCTCCGGATCGAACAACGGCTTCTCCGGATCGCCCTCCATGCGGATGCCGGCCGATTGCAGAAACTCGCGGTCCGGCCGAAAGCCGGTCAGAGCGAGCACGAAGTCGTTCTCCAGCTCGGTCGTGTCGTCGCCGCTTTCCACAACAATATGCGTTTCTTCAATCGCAACTACCCGCGACCGGAATAGCATACGGATGCGTCCCTTGGTCACCATGCTGTCGAACAACGGGCGGACCCAAGGCTTCACGCTTGGCGAGATCGAGTCTCTGCGGTAGACGACCGTCACTTCCGCACCGACCCGGATCAGCTCCATCGCTGCATCGACGGCCGAATTGTTGCCTCCAATAATCGCCACCTTCATACCCGTGTAAGGGTGCGCCTCCCGGAAAAAGTGGCTGACCTTGGGCAACTGCTCGCCGGGAATGCCGATCATATTGGGATGATCGAAATATCCGGTCGCCAAAATGACATGTTTCGCTTCGTAGCTGCCGGCGCGTCCCGCTTTGTCCAGGCTGGTTACGCGGAACCCGTCGTCTGTCCGGACGATCCCGGTCACCTGCTCGTAGGAGCGGATTCGGATGTTCGCGCGAAGCGCCACGTTGCGGTAATAGTTCAGCGCTTCCGCTCTCGTAGGCTTCTCGTTCGGTGTCGAGAACGGGATGCCGCCGATCTCCAGCAGCTCCGGCGTACTGAAAAAATGCATATAGGTCGGATATAAATAGATCGAATGAACGACCGATTGCTTCTCGATAAGGAGCGGATCGAAGCCGGCCCGCTGCAGCTCCAGTGCTGCCGATAAGCCGCAAGGCCCCGCGCCTACGATAATAACTTGTTCCATAATGTGCTGCGCCTCCCACTGTGTGCTGAACTCGTTGTAATAAAACAAGTTTATTGTACCACAACCGGCGGGGCGACACGACGATCGCGTCGGGGGGGAGGCAGCATCGGCCGGCGGGGCCCTCCGGCAAAAGCCCGCGAAGCCGGAAACACACAGCAGACTACCGGAGTACTGATACCGTCGTTTCAACCGATAGGATATGCTTTGAACATGTATTTGCTAAAAGGGGATGGAATGCATGCTGTTTGCCGCCGTTTTTTTGTACTGGCCCGGGCTGGAACCGTGCATTGATTTGAAAAACCGGTTAAACGAATAGGGATTGCCGTAGCCGCCCCGGTTGCCGATCTCCTTGATGGTCAAATCCGTCGTAGCGAGTAAATATTGCGCTTTCCTCAGTCTTTGCTGCGAGAAGTACTGCATCGGAGGCAAACCGAAAGCTTCCTGAAATTCTTTGTAAAAATGAGAGTTCGATATATACATCAGCTCGGCAAGACGGGATACTTTAATATTCCCGGCAAGATGGCGTTCGATATGGGATAAAACAGGACGAAACCGTTCGAACTTGCCGATTTCTTCGACAGTGGCAAAATTGACGTCAGGGAAAGACATAATCAGTTCAAGCAGGGAATAGATCCGGCGTTTGAGCTGTAACATGGCGATCAGGGAAGCGCGGCCCCTGGCATGCTCCCGGTTCATTAAACCGGTAATCTCCCCGTGCAGACGGCCGATCTTGTTTCCGGCGGAAACGGTCGTGACATAGGGAGTTTTAAGGGTATGGAGTAAATCGAGGTGATCGAACAAGATCAGGTTCATATTCAGCCAATGCGTAACGTATTCCCTTCCAAGCGGCTTGATTCTGTACCGGGTATGCGCAGGTATGATCAACGCTTGCCCCGGCTCGACGCTGTATTTTGCTTCGTCCGTCTCGATATACAGCGGACAACCCGTAACCCGGGTAATCACCCAGAAGGGCTGATTAAGAGGGGTTACGTACAAAGGATTCGCCAATTGAAATATGCAGCTGCGGTGCCCTACAGCAAACATACCCAGATGGCGAACGGGGTTCTGGGCGGCAAGCTGGACAGCGTCATTCTGGGGAGCAAAGATTTAAATACGGCGCTCCGCGAAGCTGCGGAACAAGTCAGTCAGAAAATAACCAAGTTAAGCCAGTAGCCATCTACGATCAAGCGGACGTATCGCCCCGATCTGTCAGGAGCGGCTGTCTGCTATCCGGTCCACAGCACCGGCCGTGTCTCTGCATCTGGGCTCCTCTCCTGCAAACATCCGATTCAGACCAATGAGAGTTAATTCAGAGGACGGATTGTATACTCACGATAAAGACAATTCGTCCCAACCGTGGTAGCATGAAGAGGATAATTGGAAAATGTGGAGCTTTCGCACAGAAAGCGTGGAGGAGGAGCCTTAGGCATGCAGAAAAGCGACGGCATGAACTACGCCCCGCAAGGAAAACCGAAACCGGTAGTCGAACCCGGGCAATTCGTCTTTGCCGCCGTGGCGCTCGATCATGGGCATATCTACGGCATGTGTAACGGCTTGACTGAGGCGGGCGCTACACTGAAGTGGGTCTACGATCCGGACCCGGCCAAGGTTCAGGCGTTTTGCGCCAGATTTCCCAAGGTGAACGTTGCGGAATCGGAGCGTCAAGTGCTGGAAGATCCGGAAGTCAAGCTGATTGCGGCCGCTGCGGTGCCATCCGAGCGTTGTGCGCTTGGACTTCGTGCGATGGAGCACGGCAAAGATTATTTTACCGACAAAACGCCGTTCACCACGCTGGAGCAGCTAGCCGCAGCCAAAGAAATGACGAGCCGCACCGGGCTTAAATATATGGTTTATTACAGCGAGCGGCTGCATGTCGAGAGCGCGATCTATGCCGGGCAGCTTATTAAGGAAGGCGCGATCGGGCGCGTCGTGCAAGTAATCGGCACCGGCCCGCACCGGCTGAACGCTCCGTCCCGGCCCGACTGGTTTTTCCAGAAAGAAAAGTACGGCGGCATTTTGTGCGATATCGGCAGCCATCAGATTGAGCAGTTTTTGTTTTTCTCCGGCTGCCAGGACGCCAAGGTCGTACATAGCAAAGTGGCGAACTACAAATGCAAGCAATATCCCGAGCTGGAAGATTTCGGGGACGCGACGCTTGTCGGAGATAACGGAGCGACGAACTATTTCCGCGTCGACTGGTTGACGCCGGACGGTCTCGGCACTTGGGGAGACGGGCGGACGATTATTATGGGAACGGAAGGGTATATCGAGCTGCGTAAATATATCGACATCGCCCGCACGAAGGAAGGCAACCATTTGTACCTCGTAAACGGCGAAGGTGAGAAGCATTTCGCGGTCAGCGGCCAGATCGGCTATCCGTTCTTCGGCGAGCTGATCCTGGACTGCCTGAACCGGACCGAGATCGCGATGACCCAGGCGCACGCGTTCAAGGCGGCGGAGCTTTGTCTGATCGCCCAGCGCGATGCGATCGTAGTCGAATAAATAGTGGTTTATTGAAAAACCGGTGTAGCCGACGAAAACGGCTCCCCGGTTTTTTTCTGTTGCGGCGGGATATATTTCTCCATTCCGGTTAATTCGGCGCAATTCCGGTTTAATAAATTTAAGCCGCAACTATTGGATTTGCGGTTTACAGATAGGAGACGTTGACGTAGAATGGTTTACGCAACCCCGAATATTGAATGAATTTGGCCGCAACAGGGGATGAATCCATGGCAATCAAGTCGAAACAGTGGGACTACTTTCATCGCACTACCGATCAGAAGGAACAGATGAACGTGCTCATCGATGCGTCTCATTCCGGACAAACGCCGCTTCCCGGATTTTCCCGTCTGCTCTCGATCGTCATTAATCTGTATGCGATCGCGACGGACAAGGAAGAGCGGGATACTGCACAAGGAAAGCTGGGCATTCTGGAGAGACGTCTGGAACATATATTTTCCGACTCCCTGCAAGCTGTGTATATCGGCCGCATCAATACCGAATCCCGGCTGGAGTTTTATTATTATGCGAAGCCGGGAGGTACGCCCCACCGCCAATTGGCGGAGAATGTGATGGCGGAATATCCAAAGTACCGGTGGATCGCTTCCGAACGCGAAGACGCGGACTGGTCGTTCTACGAATACTTGAAACCGAATCAGGTCGAGAAACTGTATTCGAAAAATAATGTGCTGCTCCAATCGCTGGCGGAGAAAGGGGACCGGTTCGGCATCCCCCGGGAAGTGTATCACTGGCTCCGCTTCGCAAGCGGTGACGATGTGCGCAAGGCGGCGGACGAGGCGAAGCGGCTCGGCTACACGGTCGTGAATTCGGACGTGGACGCGAACAAGGCAACTTATCCGCATACGCTCATCCTGAGCAAGATCCATCCGATCGCCGTCAAAGCGATGAACGATTCGGTCCGCGAGCTGTACAACCTCACTCATTCGTTCTCGGGCAAATACGAGGGCTGGGGAACCGACATCCGGCAGAAGCTGTGGCGCAGGCTGACGGATAAGATCGGAGGCAGAAGGCTGCTGCTGTTGGCGGGTGCCCTGCTGCTCTTGTCGGCGGCGGCGATGCTGTTCGCCCGGCTCTGATGCGATGAACAAGACGAGTCCCGTATCCGGCGTACCGGATACGGGACTCGTCTTGTTCCGGGCATTTGGCGCCGGCCGTCGTTACACAGCCATTCTAGCTCGTCTCGGGTTCAGCAGCCGGACTAGCGGATGGGTTTGGCCGCGGATATGATCCTTCAGCATGGCGGCAAGGAACCGTTGTTTAAGGGTCTGGAGTCATTCATGGATCTATCTCCTCTCTGCACGTCAGTCTCAACAGTTAAGGCTTACCCCGTATCAGGCGTTTTTGAAACGGCAGCGAACAAAAGGATATACAGGAATGAACGATTTTTGTTAAAATAATACTTTACAACCCAAAGCAGGCGTAAACGAAACCAGAGGAGGCGAAGAGCTGACGATGACTGTAATCGGATTGGTTAGGCACGGGATTACCGACTGGAATACGCAGTGGAGGGCGCAAGGGCATACGGATATTCCTCTGAACGAAGAGGGAAGAAGGCAGGCGGAGCGGCTGGCTCGCCGTTTGCTCGACGAATCCTGGGACGCCGTGTACAGCAGCGATCTGATCCGCGCTCTGGAGACGGCTCGTAAAGCGATTGAGGGCAGAGGCATCGAAATTCGGACCGATATCAGGCTGCGCGAAGTGAATTTGGGGCAGATCGAAGGGACGACCGAAGAAGATCGGGTAAGCAAGTGGGGGGCGGACTGGAAAAAGCTTGATCTCGGCGCGGAGCCGCGGGAATCGGTTGCGGACCGCGGCGTGCAGGCGTTGGAGGAAATAGCAACGCTTCATCCGGGCAAGCGGATACTGGTCGTCAGTCACGGCGGCTTGATCGGCCAGACGATACGGAGGCTGGTCCCGCTCGGCGAAACGTTTTCTTTTATCGGGAACACGTCGGTAACGCTGGTGCGTAAAGCCGGCGACGGCACGTGGGCGTGCGAGCTGTTTAACTGCACGAAGCATTTGGAGCAGGCGGAGGGCTAGGCCGAAACTCGCCAAGCCGGACACCGCGCATAGGGCGGGCCGGCTCGGGGCGGGATGGCAACAGACCGCGAAGCGGGGGTTACTTCACAGATTTGGAACGCCGTAGCACTCCATTGGAGAACACTTCGGCGAAGTTTCCGGGCGCCGTGCCGCGATTTTGAATCCGGTTGATTTGCGCATCGCTTAACCGGCCGCGGGACAAGACGAAAGAGGACGCCAGATCGTTGAAGTCGCCGAGATTGGCGATCGCGGTCGAGCCGCGGTACACACGGCGGGCACCCTGATAATTGGCGTCCTGGAACAGGACGAGTGTGCTCTGATTCGTACCGTCCACTTCAAAGCTGGACAAAACGTCATTATAGTTGAAAACGACCAGACTGCGCACTCCGATATTGCCGCGGAACCGAAGCCGTCTCCCCGAAAAGTTGATATCGCTCCATAACGAAAGCGAAGGCAGCCGTTGGGCAATGACCGCTTTTTTGGCCGTTGCTTTTTTAGCCGCCGTTTTCTTGGCTGCTATTTTTTTGACTGCTGCTTTTTGGATTGCTACTTTTTTGACTGCCGTTTTTGATGGAATGGTTCGCTTCATGTAATCTCCTCCTTTTGCGTACAGTGTATGTCTTCGAACGGATGCAGCTTGTATGGATGACCTGAACGGCAAGAAAGAGGCTAATATAAGAGAGTTTAGTTTCATAGAGAAGAGACTGAGCGCTTAAGGCTGAGAAATGGGGCGATGTCCATGACAACAGTGGAGGAGAAAGGTTCCGTAGCGCCGCTGCCGCCGGCTCCCCGGAAGCGGGAAGGTTTTGCGGGCAAGCTGGCGGATGCGGCGGGAATGAGTATTTTATACGGAATCTTTTACTTCGTGCTGACTGTACTTCTGGCCGCCGTCATTGAAAACGGTGCCTTTTCCCGGATCGAAACGGACCGGTTAAACGACACGGGCTTATGGTCGCTTAAGCTGATATACGGATTTGCGGCAGCACTGTTGTTCGGTACGGCCGGTATGATGCTGGCAGCCTTTAGCCGAAGAAGACCGCTGTTTGTATATGGCTGCACGATACCGATGACTTTGCTGGGCCCGGTCATCTGGTACGCCGCTTATCGCATCAGCGAAGGGCCGATGGACGGCATGGAGGGCTCCGAATGGTTTCTCTATTGGGTGTACGCTTATTGGGCGTCGCCTCTGATCGAACATATCCGTCATTATGTTCCTGCCTTTTCCGTCAAATATATCGGACTTGCCGCGGCAGCGGCTCCGGGTCTATTCGCCGCGTGCTGCGCTATCCTGCTCGTTTATTTGCAGCGGAACCGGGCGGGCTTATGGAAGGTGATCCTCGGGCTGCTCTCCGTCCCGGCTGTGCTTGCGGCCGTACTGGCGGTTGGTTTGCTGCTGCCGCGGACGTATCCCTTTACCGTTCAGACCTACCCGAAGGTGGACGGCGCGACTGCCGCCATTCCGCTGGGGAGGGAACTGGCCCACCGGCTGACCGGCATGAACCGGCCGCAGACAGAGCTGTTCGTTCATTTTCATACGACGCATAACGCCTATCTGAATCTGATTGACAAGAAAGCGGACCTGATCCTCGCGGCCGGTCCTTCGGAGGAGGAGCGCCGTTTGGCCGAATCCAGAGGGGTTCGGATGAAGCTAACCCCGATCGGCAAGGATGCGTTTATTTTCCTTGTCCACCGGGACAATCCGGTCGACAGCCTGACCGTGCAGCAAATCCGCGACATCTATGCGGGCCAAGCTGCAAATTGGAGCGAGGTTGGGGGAGCGGACGATGCGATCGTCGCTTATCAGCGGGAGCCGAACTCCGGCAGCCAGACGTATATGGAGTCCAAGGTGATGCAAGGAGGCCATTTGGCGGAAGCGCCGAAAGAACGCAAAATAACCGGCATGGGCGGCCTGATCGATACGGTGGCGGCCTACTCCAACGCAAAAAATGCGCTCGGCTATTCGTTTTATTATTTTGCCAGCGAGATGCACAAGAGGGAGAGCGTCAAGTTTGTCGCGGTGAACGGCGTTGCGGCCAGTAAGGAGACGATCCGCGCGGGGACGTACCCGTATACGGCCGTCCTGTACGCGGTTACGCGCGAAGATGAGCCGCAGGACAGCCCGGCGTCCCGGATGCTGGAATGGCTCCAAAGCGAAGCGGGCGGCCACGCGATCGAGAGAGGCGGTTTTATCCCGATTCGGGAAGGAGCCGGATAAAGTGGATAAGAGCGGTTTGCAGCCTTTATTTTGTTCAATAACCGCTTGGCTGGGGAAATAAGAGCGGTTTGAGGCTCTAAAAATCGGCGAATAGGGCGCAATCCCACCCGTTTGATTGAAATAAGGATTACAAACCGCCTCTATTTGCATGAATTTCTCGAAAAGGCCGGAAATAGAGGATGCCAGAGACTCTTAAATTGTGAAAGAGCCCGTACTTACTTTTTACGTATTCGGCGCATCTGAACAGGTCAGTTCGAAGAAAGCTAGTTACGGGTCTGATCTGAAGCCGGAGTGCGTGTACCCAACACCACCTCATCCACGGGCGGCTGGATCGTAGGGACCCATCCCTTGCTTCCACGCATCAACGGATAGGCTTGCACGCCAAAGAACCGCCCGGCATCAATCAATACCGGACGGCTTTCTTGCTTGCTTATTCGGCAGGCGGCGGGGCGGATGAGCTTCTGACGACGAGCTCGGAAGGCAGCACGATTTTTTTCCATTCCGGCGTAGTCGCGCCCTTGATCCGGTCGACCAGAAGCTGGATGCCCATCGCCCCGAACTGGTAAGCGGGCTGCGAGGCGACCGTAAAAAATGGATCGATGACCGACGCTCCCAGGTCGTCGAAGCAGACGACGGACATTTGCTCCGGTACCCGGACACCCAGCTCGAGCAGCTTGCGGATGAGGCCGACGGCGAGGAAGTTGTTGCCCGCGAACACGGCGGTCGGGGGATCGGGCAGCTCCAGCATTGAGCGCAGCAGCGGTCCGTCCTCGAAATGTTTGTAGTTCGACTCCAGCAGCAGTGTGTCGTCGACGGCAATATCGTTAAGCTTCAATGCATCGTTGTATCCGGCCAGCCGGTCTCTGGCGGTCGATACGGCCAGCGAGCCGTTCACGAGCGCGATGCGGCGGTGGCCGAGCGAGATCAGATGCTCGACGAGCTTGCGCGCTCCTTCCCGGCTGTCGCCCGTGACGGTGTCGCATTCGTGGCCGGGAACGGCTCGGTCGAGCAGAACGAACGGAATCCGGTGCAGGCGGAGCGTCTGCAGATGCGGACCGGACAGATCGGAAGCTGCGGAGAACAGCACGCCGTCCACCCGCGTCGATAAAATCATGTCAACGTATTCTTTTTCCTTCGTCAGACTTTCGTCGCTGTTGCCGAACAGCAGCTTGTAGCCGAGCCGCATGGCGGCATCCTCGGCGCCGCGGGCCAGTGTCGTAAAGAAAGGATTCGTGATGTCCGGGATGAGCAGAGACAGCATCTTCGTTTCTTGCAGCACGAGACTGCGCGCCATCGAGTTGGGCACGTAGTTCATTTCTTCCATAATCTTTTTGATGCGGCTCCGGGTTTTCTCGCTGATTTTACCGGTATTGTTAATGACTTTGGATACGGTCATGGCGGACACATTCGCTTGCTTGGCAATATCATATATGGTGACCAACGGTTCTCTTCCTTCGCAGCATGAAGTTACCGATAAATCGGTGTGATTGGGTTATTCACATTGTACAGGAACAAAACGATTGACAGCAAGTGAAAACCTTGTTAGATTGGGGTTATCGATAAACTTAATTGAAAACGAAAGGATGTCGGGACGATGGCAGGACACATTCAGGCTGGAGCCGATGCGCTCGTCATGGACGCTTCGGATCATGTGGCGACCGCAATAAGGGACATAACAGCCGGAGAGACGCTTTATTATATGGTGCCGGGCGGAAAGGAAGCGCTTACCGCTTCAGAGCCGATTCCGTTTGGTCATAAGATCGCGATAATGGATATCGAAGCAGGCGCGAAAGTACGCAAATACGGCGAAGTCATCGGACAGGCGACGACAGCGATTCCGAAGGGCGCCCATGTGCATGTGCACAATCTCGAAGGCATCCGCGGACGCGGGGACAAGGCGAAGGGAGCGGAATCGATATGAGCGGAAACACATTTCTCGGATATCGCAGGCCGAACGGAGAGGCCGGTATTCGCAATCATTTGTTGATCATCCCAACTGTAATATGCGCCAACCAAGTGTGCAGCCGCATTACCCAGCTTGTGCCGGAAACGGTGGCGATTCCGCATCAGCACGGCTGCAGCCAGATCGGGGCGGATAAGCAGCGGACGTTCGACGTGCTGGCGGGCACAGGCAAAAATCCGAATGTCGGGGGCGTCATCATTATCAGCCTCGGCTGTGAAGTGATCGATCCGGTGGAGTTGGCCGAAGCGATTAAGGTTACCGGTAAACCTGTCGAAGTGTACGACATCCAATCTGTGGGGGGCTCCGTCAAGGCGATCCAGCACGGCACCGAGCTGGCGCGGCGTATGCGGGGGCAGCTGGATGAGATGGAGAAGACGGCGATTCCGCTAAGCGAGCTGAAACTCGGCGTCAAGTGCGGCGGCTCCGACGCGACGTCGGGGCTGGCTTCCAATCCGGCGCTCGGTGCGGCTGCTGACAGCCTGATCCAGGAGGGCGGAACGGTCGTCATCGGCGAAACGACGGAGATTATTGGCGCCGAGCATGTACTCGCCGGACGCTGCCGGACATCGGACGTGTCGGAGAAGCTATATCACATCGTTGACCGTTTCGAGAAAGAAGTGGAGCGGATGGGCGCCGATATGCGCGGCGGCAACCCGAGTCCGGGCAATATTGCCGGTGGGCTGTCGACGATCGAGGAGAAGTCGCTTGGCTGCATATCCAAATGCGGCACCGCGCCGATCGAAGGCGTTATCGAGTATGCCGAGACGATTCCGCAGGGCGGCCTGTACTTTATGGATTCTCCCGGCAACGATATCGAATGCGTATCCGGTATGGCGGCGGGCGGCGCGCACATCGTCTGCTTTACGACCGGCCGCGGAACGCCGACCGGGTCGGCTGTAATTCCGGTCATTAAAATTACTGGCAACAAAAAAATGTACGATCGGATGACTGACAATATGGACGTCGATGTGAGCGATATGTTAAGCGGCACGCTTGTGCTCGAAGAGGCGGGAGAACGGATATGGCAGGAAATCCGCGAGATTAGCGACGGGAAACTGACGAAGGCAGAAATTCTCGGACATATCGAGTTCAGCATTAACCGGATCGGTCCTAGCTTGTAGGCTGACGCCGGCACCGGGCAGGGTATCCAGACAACGGAGAGGAAGCGTTCAAATGAAACGATTGAGTAACAAAGTCGCGCTGGTAACGGGAGGAAGCCGCGGCATCGGCGAGGCGGTCGTCATCCGGCTGGCGGAGGAAGGCGCGAATGTCGCTGTGAATTATACATCGGAACGGTCGCGTGAACTGGCCGAGAAGGTGAAGGAGCAGGCCGAGACGCTCGGCGTCAAAGCGATGGTCGTCCGGGCGGACGTAGGTGTCAAGGAACAGGTGGAGGCCATGTTCGATCAGATCGAGAACGAGCTGGGGCACGTCGATATTTTGGTCAACAACGCCGGGATCGCTCCGTTCGAGCCGTTTTTGAAAATCAAGGAAGAAACGTGGGACCGCACGTATAATACGAACGTCAAATCGATCTTTTTGTGCTCCCAGCGGGCGGCGGCCGGTATGACCGAGAGACGTTACGGCAAAATCGTCAACGTGCTGTCGACCGCCAGCCTGATGGTGACCAGTCCGGTCATTCCGCATTACCAGTCGTCCAAAGCGGCGGCGCACATGTTGACGAAAGGCATGGCTATCGAGCTTGGCCGGTATAACATCAACGTTAATGCAGTCGGGCCGAGCACGGTCGACACGGATATGTGCACCGACTTTTTGGCCGACCCGGAAATCCGGCGTAAAGAGGTGGAGGCGAATCCGATGAAACGGCTCGGGACGGCCAGACAGATCGGCGATGCGGTCGTTTTCCTCGCCTCGGATGAAGCGATGCAGGTGAACGGGCATTTGCTGATGGTGGACGGCGGTCTTACCGTAAAAGCTGCGCAGCCAGACGACCATATGGACCGTTAAAGGAGGCAGCGCTATGCGAATCGGTAAAATGGTGGATTTGTCGCAGGAGCTGTACCATAACAGCCCGGTTCTCCCCGAGTTCGAGCCGCCGAAGTTGGAGTACTTGCTAATCGGCGCGCGGGACGGCTGGACGCTGGAAAAACTTACGATGAACTTGCACTCGGGTACGCATATGGACGCGCCGGCGCATCTGGGCGATTTCTCCAAAACGCTGGACCAGTACCCGGTTGACGAGTTTCAAGGCCCGGCGCTGTTCATTCCGCTGAACGGAAAGCAGTCGGGAGAGCCGATTACGGCGGCGGATCTGGAGCCGTATACGGAGCGGATGAACGAGGAGACCGTTGTGCTTCTGTATACAGGTTGGGGAGAGAAAAGAAGCTGGTCGAAGGAATGGGTATTCGGCTCTCCTTACGTCTCGAACGAGGCGGCCCGTCTACTGGTCCGGCATCAAGTCCGCGGGGTCGGCATTGATCATTTCAGCATCGGCGGCACGGGGGACGAGAACCGGGAGACGCATCGGCTGCTGCTCGGGGCGGATATTTGGGTCGCGGAAGGACTGCAATTGGACGAACCGGAGCTCGCGGCAGGTAACTGGCACGTATTCGCAATGCCGGTCAAAATCAGGGACAGCAGTGGCGCGCCCGCCCGGGTCGTCGCGTTCCGAATGGAGGAATGAAGATGGCGGGATGGCTCCGCTGGGAATATTGCGATACCGATACAAGCGCCAAGCTGAACGAGCTGGGTTTGGACGGCTGGGAGCTTGTAGGGGTGACGGCTGTGGATGGCAAGGAGCGGTTTTATTTGAAGCGGCCGCTCCCTTCCTTACGCGAACAAATTACGCTGGATCAGCGGAACCACGTTTTGGCCGTATCGGAAGGGGAGAGGAAGTGATGAAACGAGGCGGCATCTTAAACCCCGTGCTTAGCCGCATATTGGCGGAGACCGGTCATACCGACATGCTTACGGTATGCGACCGCGGCTTCCCCGTCCCCCCGGGGCCGGAGCGCCTCGATCTGGCGCTGGTCGACGATATCCCGACGGTTGTGGATGTGTTGACGGCCGTGGACAAAGAGTTCGTGATCGATCGGATCATCGTCACGGAAGAGATGATCGAGGCGAGTCCGGAACGTTACGAGCTGCTGAAGCGGCAATTTCCGCAGATTGCGATGATGGCCGTACCCCATGTTACCTTTAAACGGCTATGTCCCGAATCCCGTGCGGTGATCCGGACAGGAGATTGCACGCCGTACGCGAATATTATTCTTGTATCGGGATAACGCATTTTTATGGGAACGGAAGGAGAACTTACGATGAGACTGCATCAGAAAGTATGTGTAATTACCGGAGCGGGCTCCGGCATCGGTCAGGAGACGGCGCTGCTGTTCGGCCGCGAGCAGGCGATCGTCGTCGTCGCGGATATTGATCTCGAGAAAGCCAAGGAGACGACCGGACTTATCGAAGCGGCGGGCGGACAGGCTGTATCGCTGCACGCGGACGTCACCGATCCTGCCTCCGCGAAGGGGATGATCGATGAGACGATACGGTTGTACGGCCGGATCGACGTATTGTTCAACAACGCCGGCATAAGCGGCGTCGGCATGCTGCACGAAATCGAACCGGAAGCCTGGGACCGGGTCATGAGCGTCAATATCAAGGGCGTCTACCTGGCTTCGAAGTATGCGCTTCCTCCTATGATGGAGCAGAAGTCCGGCTCAATCATCAACATGTCGTCTTGCATCGCCGAGATCGGCCTGGCGCGCAGAGCTTCGTACGCCGCTACCAAGGGAGCGGTGCTGTCGCTGACGAAATCGATGCAGGTCGACTATGCCCCGTACGGCATCCGGATTAACGCCCTGCTGCCCGGCACGATTATGACGCCGTTCGTCGAGAACTATTTGAAGACGTCCTACGACGACCCCGAAGCCGCGATCGAATCGCTGAAGAAGCGGCAGCTGAGCGGCGATCTGGGCAGACCGGCCGACGTGGCGAACGCCGCGTTGTTTCTCGCTTCCGACGAATCGAAATTTATGATGGGCTCCCCGCTGTATATCGACGGAGGGGTCGTCTTTGGTAAAAACGCTTAATCGGCGGGAGCAATGATTTTGACCCTTTTCATCATTTACAAAGTGTCCCGAGTGGAATAAAATGGATGGGTAAGTTCGTCCGAAGCATCCATTACGCAAACCGGAGGATACCGAGTGAAAAGATGGATTTTCGCTTTCTTGGCGGTCTCGTGCAGTGCGGTTGTCTTGTGGATCGGCATGTCGGTTGCCGGAGGCTCGTCTAAGGATAAGATCCGGTTCGCTTTGTATAAAGCCGAACGAACGACGGATGCGGAAGGCAGACGTACACTCGTTCAGGGAGACCGGGTGCTTAATGAGGCCAACACCGCTTCATACCGGTGGAACGGGTCTGAACTGAAGATCTCCGAGAAAACGCTGTTTGACGTGCTCAGCGGTCACAGGATGAATCAAGGTTTTGTACTGGCGATCGAAGGCAAGCCAGGTTATTACTTCGAGCTGTGGAGCTTGCTCTCCTCGGCGATCCCCGATCCGGAGACGATCACGGTGTATTCGGTCCTTCATGCGGAATCCGCTGGGGAAGTTACGGTTTACAGCAAGGACATGCTGGCCCGGGCCAACAAGGAACGGAAGAGGCTGCTGGAATGATCAGGGGCGGCTGAACGTTTCAATGCCCGGATGGCGTGTCCTGCTTCTGCTCGCGCTCGGGTTCCGGTCGGGATAATCTCATCGGTCTGAATCCGGATCGCAAGTTTGTACAGCAGCTTAGACAAGACATCGAGCTCGTATTTCGCGGATTTATCGGGTATGAATACCGGAAAAAATGAGAAGGCGGAGGGGCAATCGAGATGGAGCTGCAGATCAAGCAAGGAGACACTGTACTTTTTCAGGGAGACAGCATCACCGACGCGGGGCGCAATAAAGAGGCGTCCGCCGATCTGGGGAGAGGTTATGCGCTGATGACGGCTGCGTTGTTCGCGGCCGCTTATCCGGAGCTGCAGGTCCGATTTCTGAACCGGGGAATCAGCGGCAACCGCGCGAAAGATCTCGTCGGCCGCTGGGACGCCGACTGCATCGAACTGCGTCCGGCCTGGGTGTCGATCTACATCGGCATCAACGATACATGGAGACGTTACGACCGGGGCGATGAAACATCCGCGGAGCAATTCGAGAAGGAGTATCGCCAATTGCTCACTCGTACCAAAGAAGAGCTGGGAGCCGGCATCATCATGGTCGAGCCGTTCGTGCTGCCCGTACCGGAGGACCGGAAAAAGTGGCGCGAAGATTTGGACCCGAAAATCGACGTCGTCCGGCACCTGGCCCGCGAATTCGGCGCGAAGCTCGTTCCGCTGGACGGTTTGTTCGCTCAGGCGTCCACATCGGCCACGCCTTCGTATTGGGCGCCGGACGGCGTTCACCCGTCGCCCGCCGGCCACGCTCTGATCGCCAAAGCTTGGCTGAAGGCGGTCGGCGCAGCGGCTGCGCTGTAAGAACGGTAGTTGGCTGGTTGTTACTGGCTGCTTGTGCTGGTTACTGTTGCTAGTTACTGGTCACTGGTTACTGGTTGCAAGTTACAAGTTACAACTTACAAGTTGCTGGTACTGGTTGCTGGTTTACTAGTTATTGGTTAGAGTTTGCTAGTCGCTGGTTACTAGTTACTACCGGTCCCGGGCTTCACGAGCTTGGGTAGCTGACGTGTGACGCGGCACCGCGAGCCGGGAGTCGTGTGGGCGGAGAGGATGAGGAAGGAGCCGCCGAATAAGAGCGGTTTGTACCTTCTATTTTGTCTGAAACCCGCGTGAGCAAGGAAATAAGAGCGGTTTTTAGCTTCTATTTTCGCTAAATGGTGCTGACTTAACCATTCGATTGGAAATAAGAGGTACAAACCGCCTTTATTCACATTCGCCTTCCCATTTTGCCGTAAATAGAGGCTGCAAATGACTGTTATTTGTTTGTTGAGTCGAAGCGGGTACCTCGGATTGGCAATATTTAACTCGACATTTTGCAGAAGAGCGGAAGTGTGGTTTCCGCTATTGCGGCAAAAGTCGCGAATTTCACAGGATAGCGGAACTATGGTTTCCGCTATTTTTGCTTTCTTGGGGGATAGGGGCGGATGTGAGTGAAATAGAGGAATAAAATGTTCCGCTAAACGCTGATTTCCGGCTCCACCCAACAGATAACGGAAGTAAATCTTCCGCTAGACCGCGCCCGCACCCGCAAACCGCAAACCGCAAAACACCTAAACGACTAAACCACTAAACGGCTAACCATTTAACCATTTAACCATTAAACCATTGAACCGCTAAACCACTAATCCGCTAGCCCGCTAGAAACTTTATCGACAGCGTTGGAGGTCGAGTTGTTCCCATATGGCCCCTAATTTCTTATATTGCTCGGCCGATTTAAAGAATAAGCCCGCCCTTTTTTTTAGGGGCGGGCTTGCTCTCCATCAAGCTTCGTTCACGAACCGGTTGGTCAGCGTTCCGAGCCTCTCGATCTCGACGGTTACGACGTCTCCGTCCTTGAGCCATACTTGCTGGTCTTCGGGCAGTCCGAGCACGACACCTTCCGGAGTTCCGGTCAGAATGATGTCACCGGGGTGCAGCGTCATATGCTGCGAGATGTAGCTGACGATTTCGTCGACGTAGAAGATCATATCCGACGTATTGGAATGCTGACGCACCTCACCGTTAAGCGTCAGCTTGATCTCCAGTTGATTCGGGTCACCGACCTCGTCGGCCGTCACCAGATAAGGGCCGAGCGGGCTGAAGCCGTCGCAGCTTTTGCCAAGCAGCCATTGCTGGGTCCGCAGTTGCAAATCGCGGGCGGATACGTCGTTGACCGCGCAGTAGCCGAATACATGGTTCAGCGCCGCTTCTTTGGATACGTATTTGGCAGGCGATCCGATGACGATGACCAGTTCCGCCTCGTAATCGACTTTGGACGATACTTTCGGCAATGGAACGTCGCCCAGGTGTCCGTTCAGCGTATTGTTGAACTTGTTGAACAAGATCGGGTATTGCGGGATCGGGGCGTTCGTCTCTTCCGCATGCTTGCGGTAGTTCAGGCCGACGCATATGATTTTGCCCGGATTCGGCACGCAGGGACCGAAGACGAGATCGGAAGGTGCAGCCCATACGGCCGCTTTCGTTTCGGCGGGCTGTTCAGACAGCCGGGCAGCATAGGCGGACAGCTTCCCGATCGCGGTCGTGCCGCCTGCGATCGCCTCCTCCGTTGTACGGGGCACTGCCGAGTCCGGCAGCAAGCCGAGTGCTTTATCGAGCTGCAGAATGCCTTCGTTTGTCGCTATTCCGAGCTGCGGGCCCGTTTCCGTTTGAATCGTTACCAATTTCATAGGTTCGTTCATTTCCTTTCCGGTTAGGTTTCGAGAATGACGGCGTACACGCTGCCCGGGCCGTGAATGCCGATCGTCAGATCGTTCTCGATGTCGGCGCTGCGGCTCGGACCGGTAATCAGGTTGATCGACGACGGCATGGCGGCTGCTTCCGGATAATCGCGGCGGATCGCTTCGAACGCTTCGCCCATTCGTGTAACGATCCGGTCGGCAGGGACGACGGCGAGTAGCGTGTCCGTCAGCAGACTGACGGAACGGCCGCGTCCACCGTGCGCCAGCAGCACGAGCGTGCCGGTGTTCGCGATCGCGTAATCGGCCCACACGATGCCGAGCCGGCACCGCTCGGTCGCGCGCAGCAGCGGGCTGCGCGCAATCCATGCGCTGCCGGGAGCCGCGCCTGTTTCGGCGTCGGCGTCAGCTGCGCCATCGGCGCGCCACGGCACGACGGCGATGCCATCCGCGGCCAGCGCGTCGTCCAGCGGCAGCGCGGCAAGATCGGGGTGATCCCAGCGGGACACCCGATCGATGCCGCGCTCCGCGCAGACGCGCCGCGCACATGCGGGCACGGCATCGGCCGCATCCGCCGCGCGCGCGGTCCAGACGGTGCCGGTGAGCGCCGACCAGTTCGCCGAGAACTGGTCGATCCGCTCCTGCACCGTAGTGCGCCGCGCCGCGTACGGCTCCGGCACGCCCGTGACGAGCCGCTCGGGCGGTGTTGTCATCGGCGCGGAGCGCCCGAGCTTGCTGGCGATATTGCGCATGAAATCTTCTCGGCCGGAGATCGTTCCGGCTGCACCTGGGCCCGTATGCGAATGGTTATCGGCTTGGCTCATGTTCGTCCCTCCTCTTTGCTGGTGCCGCCCGGCTGCGACGATTGCGACGGATTCGACGGGACTTGCCCGTTCGATCCGGCTCCACCCGATGCTTCCGGCCGGTTTGGCGTACGGCTCATCTCCTGCTGCAGCTGCGCCCATCGGTCGCGGAACGACTGCTTCGACTTCATGCGCAGGAAACGCGACTGCGTCCAGCCCGCCAACGGACCGGGCGCCCGGCGGATCGACCCTTCGCGAAGGAGCGGCTGCTGCATCCAATACGCGGCTTTGCCGGCCATTTTGTATAACGTGATGTTGCCAAAAGTCGTGGCGTACGTTTTGAAGGCGATTCGCTCTGCGACCGGGGTCATTTTCAGCTTCACTTTGCGGTGCCTCAGCTGGACCAGCATATCGTGGAGCGGAATTTTGACCGGGCACGCCTCGTAGCACGCTCCGCACAAGCTGGACGCGTACGACAACTCGCCGGCTTCCTTGTAGTCCTGCTGCAGCAGCGGAGTCAGCACCGCTCCGATCGGTCCGCTGTATACAGAGCCGTACGTATGACCGCCGACGTGTTTGTAGACGGGACATACGTTCAGGCAGGCCGCGCAGCGGATGCAGTGCAGCACTTCCTGAAACTGCGGGTCGCCGAGCTGGGACGACCGCCCGTTGTCTAGCACGAGAACGTGCAGTTCCTCCGGTCCGTCCAGATCGCCTTCTCTCCTCGGGCCGGTGACGAACGAGGTGTAAGTGGTGAGCTTTTGCCCTGTGGCACTCCGGGCCAGCAGATTCAGCATCACTTCAACGTCGGCGAACGTTGGAACGAGCCGTTCCATCCCCATGACGACAACGTGGATTTTCGGGATCGTCGATACCATCCGCGCGTTGCCCTCGTTGGATACCAGCGTAACGGTACCGCTCTCGGCTATGCCGAAGTTGCAGCCGGTCAGTCCGATGTCGGCCTCCAGAAAAATATTCCGCAGCTTGTGGCGGGCATAATCGGCGAGCGGCTTCGTCTCCGCCGGGAACTTCTCCCCGGAATGATCGGAGAACAGGTCGGCGATTTGCTGCTTGTTTTTATGAATAGCCGGGATGATCAAGTGGGACGGCGTTTCTTTCGCGAGCTGCAGGATGTACTCGCCCAGATCGGTTTCGACCGCTTCGATGCCGATCTCCTCGAGCCGGTGGTTCAGATGAATTTCTTCGGACACCATCGACTTGCCTTTGGCGACCAGCTTCGCTTCCGCTTTCCGGGCGATATCGAGAAACGTCCGGACGGCATCTTCCCCGCTCCGGCAAAAATGCACATGGCCGCCGGTTTTGACGACATTGTCCGAGAATTGGGTCAAATAGTAATCCAGGTGCGACACGACATGCTCGCGGATCGCCCGGCCTCGTTCGCGCCACATCTCCCAGTCCCCGAAATCGTCCATCGCTTTCAGACGTCCCGTCTTCAGCTTATCTGTCGTAAACGCGACCGCCTTGCGCAGAAATTCGTCGCCCAGTGCGATTTCGGTCCGCTTTTTTAAACCGCTGCCGATTTTGGCCAATTCGTCCGCTTGTTCGTTGTGCTGTGCCGTTCCACTCATCGGGCCGTTCCTCCTTGCTCCAGCAGTTGAGCCAGATGCATTACGCGTACCGGCTTGCCTTCCTTATTAAGCCGCCCGTCGATATTCATCAGACAGCCCATATCCGTGCCGACGAGTACTTCGGCGCCGGTCGCCAGGACGTTTTTCGCTTTCTCGCATACCATGGCTTCGGACATGTCCGCCATCTTGACCGCGAACGTACCGCCGAATCCGCAGCAGTCTTCGCAGTGGGGCAGATCGACAAGCTCCATCCCGCGCACGTGCTCCATTAGTTGTCCCGGTTCGGAACGGATGCCAAGCAGTCTCATCGCATGACAAGAAGGGTGATACGTCACTTTACCGGCGAAGGACGCCCCCACATCGGTAACCCCGAGCACCTTCACGAGAAATTGCGAAAACTCGTACGTTTTGGCGATAATCGCCTCGGCCTTCGCTTTCCATTCCGGCTCGTCACGGAACAAGTCCGGGTAATAATGATGAATCATCCCGGTGCAGGAGCCGGATGGGGAGACGACGTAATCGCTATGCTCGAAGGCGCTGATCCATTGCCGGGCGACGACGCGCGCTTCGTCCTGATAGCCGCTGTTGAACGCCGGCTGCCCGCAGCAAGTCTGAAGCTCGGGGAAATCCACCTCGCACCCGTATTTGTGGAGCAGTCTGACAACGCTTTCGCCAACTTCGGGGTACATCATGTCGGCCAGACACGTAATAAATAACGACACTTTCATAAGGCTGGTTGCCTCGCTTTCAAATAGTCTCGTAACTGGTACCGTTCTGAAACGTTATGAACTGGTTAAAACAGACAAATGGACGAGCTCCAATGTTTTTTTACTGTTCTTATTATCAGGTTATCAGACAAGTGGAAGCTTGAAAAGGGGGAACAGGCAAAAAACTAATATTTTTTAACCGCACAAGGTGGAACAGCCGCCGATTGACCGAGCATCACACGCAGGATGTGGCACGTGGTGCGGAAAAGACGTTTTCTTGCAGGACGGAGAAGCGGATGTGACGCGGGCCAGGAGGAGGAGGGAAAAGATCAAAGAGGGAACAGACAAAAAACTAATTTTTTCCTGCACAGAGTGGAACGGCCACCGATTGACCGGACATCACACGCAGGGAGTGGCACGAGGCGCGGAAAAGACTTTTTTGCAGGACAGAGGAGCGGATGTGACGCGGGCCGAGAGGAGGAGATCCAGCATTTTAAAGGAAAGACCGGTTTTCAGTCCGCTTACGGAATTGTGTTCAAACGAAAAGCTTCCCTAAATCGGAGCTGCAACCCATGTCCGAATGTATCCGACATGGGTGAGGAGGGGCAACTGTTTAAGCTGAAAATCGGATTACTGCATGCTGCTGGGAGTTGAATGAGGATATCTGTAACACATCCCTAGAAATAAGAGCTGTTATCAGCTCTTAATTTTCTGATACTGTGCATATGGGGGCAAATAAGAGATGTTTGCGACTTCTAAAACTAGCTTTTTTGGCTGCAGACCGTCCAAACCGAGCATTTAAGCACTCCAAACATCTCTTATTGCGTCCAAAATAGAAGATTTCGAGGAAATAAGCGCTGCAAACATCACTTATCGTACACGCATGCATGAAGGATGTTCCCTCTGAGAGCTGCTAGTTTTGATGATAGTGGAGTATTCGTTGCTTTTATTCCGAGTCGAGTGTCTGACAATAGTTCAGGATCCACGCTGCCGGCTGGACTCCAATCATTCTACATGAATTACCAGATTACTCGTTAAATCCAAAGGCTTTCCATCTATCGAGTTCCCGAACTTTACATGAATTGTGTACCGGCCTTTTTCTAAATACCAGGGGTTTTTGAAGTTGGCTTCAAACAATGCCGGATCTTCAATACCGCTTCTAATGTAGTTTAATCCTTTAATAAGATCCCATGAAAAAGCGGAGGTGTACATCGTTTTTTTTGTTATCATTTCTTCAAAGAAGTATAGATCGTTCCGGTCTGACCCCAAATTGCCTTGCGAGTCTTCAATGCCAAACGTAAGGAGCGGGGAACCGTGACCGATAACAGCATCTTCTTCTCCCGTATAAAGGAATGTCCCCCATACATCTATTAGTTCGCCATATTTATAACTCTTTTTGCCGGAATGGATATAAAGTGAGTAGACTCCCTGACTACTCATGGAGCTGATCTCTGATTTTTTATGTTCATACGTAGGGGTGTTGATTTTGATTGTCCTATTTTTTTCGTCATAGCTGACGATTCCTCCGGCTTGTTCAAATAAATCTCTTACCGGCAAGTAGGCTTTTCCTCCATAGTTTAACATAGGACTTGTCGTTGAAAATGTCAGCTGTTTGTTATTAACGGTGACATCAGCAGGAAATAACGTAGTTTCAATAACGTTAGAAGTTTCGGCTGAATTTTGGGTTGAAAGCATTGACAGTGTAACAAGAGAGAATATCAGTATTGCTTTTCTCATAAGCCACCTCATTTCTACTTTTTGTATAATTAATTATAGCACATTTACATTAAACCTAGAATATGGTATTTTTTAGTTGTGGTTAAATACCATAATATAACAAAGTAGGAGGTAATTATATTGAGAAGAAACATTTTCAGGATTTCGGCAGTTTTGTTGCTTACAGGTGCTATCATGTCACAAGGTAGTTTAGTATTCTCAGAGAAGTCTAATCCACAAGATACGACACCTGCTGCGTTAACGGAAAAAGATCTAGAGGCGGTAGAAAACACCATGCGATTCAAGAAAAATTTCTTTTTAGAAGTGGATGAAGCCAATGTAAAAGGAATAATTGTAGAGGAGAAGTATAGTCCCCAAGCATTAAAGTACCTCGGTGTGCATCTTACTGAGGCGGAGTTTGAAGAAATTAAAAAAAGAAAATCCATTATTAATAAAGCCAAAACAGTGGCTGCAACAATTGATAAGGAATCGTTCGGAGGGATGTATTATGATCATGAAAAAAATAAGCTATTTATTGGATTAGTGCCTAATGAAAAGATAGATACTTTAACTGATGCTTTTTTACACGAAGCTCCTGACAGATCCAGATTGAACTTTTATACGGTAAATAATTCGTATGAAGAACTCATCAATAAAAGACCTATAATTGATAGATTTCTTCTTGAGAACAATGTACCTGCTTCTTTTTCCGCTTTATCTGTCCCAAGCAATAAAATACAAGTGGCATTCGAGTCGGAAGATCTTATTCGCAAATATGAATCTCTCTTCGACAAACGATATATTGAATTAGTAAAGGGAGAAAAGAACTATGTCACAAAACTAAATCGGACGACCTATTATGGTGGCACAAGAAGTCAAGACAGATTTTTTAGATTTTTAAGGTGTGAAAAGATGCACAAGCTTTATTCCATATACAGTAGGAATGCC
>NZ_JACXJA010000035.1 GCF_014705615.1 Paenibacillus oceani | reverse complement strand
TCGTCAACTGATTCAACTTTTGTTCAGAAAAAAGCGGCTTTTTGTAAAGAAAATAACCGTTTTGATTATAATAGACCGCATCCTCCGGAGATAGCAAGCTTTCTTTATGTTGCATGAACAACGCCTCCACCAATCGATTATAGGTACAACCCTACTGTAGCAAATCAGGTGAGGCAGACGCTCATCTTTCCATGCGGAAAAGTTAGCGTATCTTCAGATGGTTGTCGTCGGATCTCGCTTTGACCGACCGTGTATATTCCGTAGGCGTCATCCCGGTTGTATGTTTAAATTGCCGCGAAAAATGATGCACGCTGCAATACCCGAGCCTTTCAGCAATTTCCGAAAAGTTTTTTCTTTCCCCCCGGATCAATTGCTTGGCCTGCTCAATTTTCAACTGATTGAAAAACTCTCTTACCCCCATGTTCGTCTTCGCCTTGATAATCATCTTTAATTTCGTGCGGCTGATGGCAAAATGGGCACATAATTGGTCGATCGAGAGCGTGTCCGAAAGATGCTCGATCATGTATTGGATGATTTGCTCCGCCATTTCCTGAGCGCTATGCTCAATAGCAGTAGTGGACACGATGTCCGTACGTTGAGCCGGATTTCCGGATCGGATTAACTCGATCAGCAATATTTCCAAATAATTGCGAATCAGCTGATCGCTGCCAAAAGGCGCGTCCAAACGACGAAAAGGGTATTGCATCGAAGGAGAATGGATGGGCGGATCGAACGACGACTTTCCTTCTCTTACTAGCTTCGTTAAAATGTATCGCTCCTCATCGCGCAGCCGAAAGGAATTGCCCGAAAAAAAGTCCATACACGGGGCGGAGCATTCGAAGGTGATAATGATCAGATTAGGTGCCGTGCCGTGCAAAGCTTTGCCGCCATGAAATTCATTCGGTTTATAAAACACAATCTCGCCCTGCTTCAGCTGGCATGTACGCAAATCGGTCACGATCTCGATTTCACCCGTGTCCACGTAGACCAGTTCCCAAAAATCATGTTTTTCGCCCGGACTGTCATAATGGCTCGGCAGTTCCTTGTAGTAAAACGTTATCAATTTACGAATCTCCAATTCTTCCTTCAAGAGATACCGTTGATACACCATGTTGTGTCCGGCCCCCATCCAATCATGCAAATTATATGCCTAAGCAGATAAAGCCTTTTCATCCCGTATCTCTTATTATAGCAAATAAGAATGAACACTTTGAATTCATCATGCGCAGAGGTGTATCATTCTCTTATTTTCAACGATACGGTGGGGGAGAGAAGACAGTCATGAGCAAAATCAGGTTAGGGGTTATAGGCTGCGGAAACATAGCCGGATCACACTTTGGGGGGCTGACCGAATTAAGCGATATGATGGAATTAACTGCGGTATGCGATATCATCTTGGAACGTGCCGAGCAGGCGGCTGCCCGATTCGGAATCCGGACGGCTGTGGCGGATTACGAGCAATTGATTGATGAAGTGGATGCGGTGCTCATTTCCTTGCCGCACGATCTTCACTTTCCGGTAGGGATGTATTTCTTGCAAGCGGGAAAACACGTGCTGATGGAGAAGCCGCTCTGCAATACCGAAGAAGAATGTACCCAGCTGATTGAGACGGCTGAACGCAATAATCGGGTGCTGATGACCGCTTATCCGGTGCGTTATTGGCCGGCGATAGTCAAGATTAAGGAATGGATCGACAACAAAACGTACGGAGAACCTTTCCAGCTGTCGATCTGGACGGAGCAATATACGAAATTTCCGGAAGACCACTGGGCGGCATCGGCCGAACGTCTGGGCGGCGGACAGTTTTTCAGTCACGGCTGCCACTATGTGGATCTGATGATGTGGCTGCTCGGCGATCCGATCCGCGGCACTCACATGGGAACGAATCTGGGGACGCCTTGGATGGAAAAAGAAGGGACGAGCAATGTCGTGATCGAGTTCGCCAGCGGGGCGACGGGGTACCATATGGGAACTTGGGGAGCCCGAGGTACGCGGCTCGGTTGGAGTTTGCACATTCATTGCACGCACGGCATGATCGAATACAAACGGTCCGATGGCAAAGTTTACTTGCACCACAGCATCAAGGAAGAGAAATCAAACTTGGACACGGATTCGAAAATCACAGTTCTATATGAAGATTCCAGCAGTGGCAAGCTCACCCAGCATGAAACGCGCCACTTCCTGGAATGTATCCTGAACAATAAACGTCCGATGACCGACGGACCATCCAGCCTGCAAGGATTGCGCGTGATCTGGCGTCTATATGAAGCGGAGAAAAATCATACGGTAGCGGACTTAAGAGGTCTGGGTCTGAATGCATATTGATTCGTTTGCGGTGTATAACACATGGAAAAGAGGGGGATGGCATGATGCAACGAGTTGCTCGGCAAAAAATGATTGCTATGATCGGTTGTACAGCGATTCTATCAGGATTGTTGGCGGGCTGCGGCAGTCCGAAAGAGAGTTCGCAGCCGGATGCGAAGCCCCAGTCTGCGCAAGCTGATCCTGTTGAACTCGTTTTTTACGCGTTGTCCCCGTTGTCCGGAACGGAGCAGGAGATGGCGGCGCAATGGACGGCTTATGTTCAGAAAAAGCATCCGCATATTTCATTCAAATTTATTAATGCAACCGGGGAAAATTCCGTCGACAATTTCATTCTCACGAAACAGCCGGCGGATATCCTGTTCGGTTCGTTTGCCAGCTTTCTTCTGTACAAGGACCGGGATCTGGTGGGAGATATGAGCGACTTGGTCAAGCAGTATAAGATGGATCTCGGTACGATCGAGAAGCCGTATATAGATCTGGTGCATCATTCTTTTGACGGCAAGCTGCCGCTGCTGCCCGTATATGATCTGAGGTTGGGGCTTTATTACAACAAAGACGTATTCGATAAATTTGGCATCCCTTACCCCAAGGACGGGGTCACCTGGGAGGAACTGCTCGTCACCGCCAAACAGCTGACCCGGGTAGACGGCGGAGTCACTTACCGTGGACTCGTAACGGCTGCCGCTGGAGGAGGTCTGGCGATCAACCAGAACTCGTTAGGGTACGTCGATCCGAAAAAACCGGATAAAGCGGCGATTTATACGGATTCGTGGAAGCGCTATTTTGAAACGATCGTCCCTTTGTTTACAGCTCCGAACTATGAACCGACACGAGAACTAATGGCAGGGGGCGCCCAACTCAAAATGTTCGAGCAAGGCACTGCCGCTATGCTGCTCGCCTTTAACTCTTACGGGATATTCAACCTTCCTTCGCTTCATCTCAATTGGGACGTCGCCAGCCTGCCCGAAATGAGCAGCCTGCGCGGAGTCGGAGCTCAACCGTATCCGGTGTATCTGGGTCTCTCGTCCACGAGCAAACATAAGGATGCCGCTTTTCTGGCGATCAGCGCGCTGCTCTCCGGAGAAGTCCAGATCGATCGGTCTGCGAAGTATGGAGTGTTCAGCCCGTTGAAGGATTCAGCAGCGAAAGCCTCCTTCGGAGAAGCCGGGATGTGGAAGGGGAAAAACATTCGCGCCTTTACGGCTCAAAAGCCTGCGGCTCCGGCTCCGGCTGCCAAAGCGGAATTCAAAACGATTATTGAAGGCGAGCTTAACAAGGCGTTCCTGTCTGTCGTAACGGGTGAAAAAGATATCAATACCGCTTTGCGGGAGGCGGAAGAAGCGTCTGACAAAGCGATCCAGCAGCAGCAGTCCCAACAAGCCAAGTAACAACTCTAACGGGCGAAGGAGGCGTTACAAATGTCAAACAATCAGGGAAAAATGCAGGGTGGAAGCGATACTCCGGTTCTCAAAGACCGGAGTGCCTTCCGGAAGCTTAGCCGAAGAAACGTGTTGACCGCTCTTGGTGCGACAGGGGTTATGATGGCAGCACAATCGTTCGGCGGAGCGTCCTTGTTGATCGAATCAGAGGCGTCGGGCTCGCCTCCATTTGTGAAGTATGTTTCAGACCTTGCGGAGCTGAGAGCGCTGAACGGTATGCAGGAAGGGCAAGCTGTGGCGGTAATGAAGACTGGACGGGCGGGCTTGTTTTATTTTTCCTCAGGGAATCTGTCCGCGAAGGTGGCCGGCGACCCGCAATATGGGGTTTATATCGCTCCCAACAGCGATACGTCAGGAGCCAGCGGGGCGTGGATTCGTCAATACGGGCAAGCTGCAGCCTTTAACGCGAAGGTCAACATTGCCTGGTTTGGCGCCGCAGGAGATGGGGTTACCGACGATTACCCGGCCATTCAAGGCGCCGTCGATTTCTCGTTGAACGTATTTTTCCCGGAGGCTCCGGTGCAGTGGCGAGTTTCACAGTCTGTAGTCGTACGCCCTCTCCAGCAGTTGGAGGGCGAATGCAAGTGGCAGGATTGGAATTTGTCTGCCGACACAGCCAAAGGGGTTAAAGGCGATCCGGGAGTAGCGCCGTTCACCACGCTGCCGGCAGGCACGTCCTATCCGTCCGTGCCTCCCGCATCTGCACAGCAGCGGCGCGGTCTGACCTTTTATCGGATGCACGTCATCGGAGATCATGCGCCCGCGGTCATTCACCATTACGCGAGCAATTTCACTTATCGGGAATGCTGCTTGCGCTCCAGTCACGCCCCAACCCTTCCGATGCGATACTCGTATCGCGGTACGTTTGACAATAATCTGATCGGCGCCAGCAATTATGCAGGGTGGGTGGTACAGCTCTATGACAATTGCAACGCGATCGACTTTAAAGGGAGCAACTACGTTGCAGGCTCTTCCATTGGCGGCGCCATCGATATTTCCAAAAGCCAGTCCATCACGATTCAAGGCGGCGTGCACGAGGTAGTCGGCCTTCCATGCTACCGGATCGGCGGCCTGTCCGCTCAAGAAGCCGGGCATATCCAAGAGGTCGGCAATTGTCACGGGATTCGGATCGTCGGCAATTACTTCGAGCGGTGCGCCTTACCGATTTCTGTGGGCATGGCGGCCTATGTGTTCGGTGTTGAGATTGAAGGCAACTTTTTAAGCTGCTACGGAAATGAGACCGCTTACATAGCGGGAATCGAGCTTGGCTCCGTTAACGGCTGGAACGTCCGGAACAATTCGCTGATTAAGGGCGCCAATAACATCCCGACCGTCCGCTTCGGCTACAACCCGCAGGCCACGTACCGATACGCAGTGGCTGGAACGTTGAAGGATAATCATGTTCAGCGAAACGATCTGTCTAACGGAATCGACTATGAAGTGGCTGCGGGAATGAATGCCGGGCTTCTCGGTTACTTGTTTGGCAGCAATTACATGGATTTTACGAACACGAAGGACCTGACGGACGGGAGTCCGGTTACGTTCAAAACGTATGGCCGGCTTCAGGAGTGGACCTCGCGTGTAATAGACGGCACCGAAACTACTAAAATCATCGATTTCGATTTTGTCGGCCCTGAAGGCGGGATGTTGGAGGAAGTGACCGTATTTCTCGTGGACGGAGCGCCGGATGCTTCGATGTCGGTGGGATATACGGGCAATAGCCAATATAACGCAAACACCGCGATCTCATCCCTCACCTTCATCGGAGAGAGAGCCTCTGTCCCGATCAGCAATCAGTTGATTTTAGGAGGGGCGAGGCGCCTGGTCATCAGGCACACGGCCGGCACGGCGTCCGGACGATATATGGTGCAGATCAGGTACAGGAAGTAAATAAAAGCGAACGGTCGCCGGGGCGTTCGATCGTTGGAAAAAGGCTGCTGACATGGATCGGCAGCCTTTTTTGTTGTTTCAATCCTACTTATCTCCATTCATAGGGGTCCAGAGAAAACGTGGTGTTCTGGTTTCTATAAATATTTGTTGTGGTTTTTATAATCGGTTGACACAACGATCAAATGCGTTATATAACTAAATTAACCCGGGTTATATGCATGAAAATCAATATCTGGTTATCAAATTTAAAAACCAGAAACCGATTTAAACGTTTGTAAAGTAAACATAGAAGATGTGCCATTCCACTCACGTATGGGAGAGTTGGGCGATGAAGGGCAGGCCGACGAGCGAGCAATTCCAGAAGCAGCTGGAGGATATGGTCAATACGTTGCGCAGCGAAATCGTCAGAGGCCACTACGCGGCCGGGGAGTATTTGCCGTCGGAAAAAATGTTGGCGGCGCGTTTCGGGCTGGGCAACGTATCGGTTCGCAAAGGACTGGACCAGTTGGTGGAGGAGGCGTTGATTGAAAAAATTCCCCGGGTCGGCAACAGGGTTCGCATCAAGCGCACGAAGGGCGAGCCTGTTTCGCTGACGGTGTCCTGCAGTGACGTAACGGTGCGCAATCTGGAGCTACCGCGGCTGCTCGACGAGTTTCACAAGCAATATCCGTGGATCAGTGCGGACTACAAGATCGCTACGGCCGAATCGACCGAAGGGGACGTCATCACCCTGGACAATTATCAGTTTCGGCGTCTGGTCGAAACGGAGGGGCTCCCCGCACTGGAGCCGCTGGATGCTCAGCCGGATATTTATCCCGGTTTGTTCAAACCGTTTCTGGTGCACGGCCGGCTTTATATGCAGCCGATCGTGTTTTCTCCGGTGGTACTTTGCTACAACAAAGCGCATTTTCGCGAATGCGGACTGCCGATCCCCGACGGCGGGTGGACGTGGGACGATCTGGCCGGAACCGCGGAGAAGCTGTCCGAGGTGAAAGGCCGTTACGGATTTTGTTTCCATGTGCCGGATATGAACCGCTGGCCGCTGTTTTTGCTGCTTGGCGGGGGACGGTTTGAATGGGATGGTCCGCGGCTGAAGCCGATTCGAGGTACGGCGCTGATGGAAGGAATCCGGCTGTGCCGCAATCTGATCCAGAACCGGAAGGCGTTCCCGCTTTATTTATCCCAGAATAACTACGACATCAGCCAAATGTTCTCGGAAGGCAAAATATCGATGATTTTGACGACCTACCTCGGCTTGAACCGCTGGAAACGGACGGAGCTGGACTACGATATAACGCCGGTGCCCCGCCTCGATTCGCCCAAAACGCTTTCGATATGTCTGGGAGCCGGCGTAAGCGCGGGAACCCGTTATCCGGAAGAGGCTCGCTTGCTGGCAAGCTTCTTCACATCCCCGATCGCGCAGCGGTTTATTCAGAAGCAGACGATGAGCATTCCGAGCAGCCGCCTGTTGCCCGTGCGCATAACGGACGATGCGATTCGTCGGCCGGAGCGTTATCCGATGTTTCGCGAAATGATGTTTTCCTTGCGCACGCATCACGATTTGAATGTGCCGGCGATGGCTTTTCCGGTGTTATTTAATCAGATCAAGGCGTACTGGGCCGATCTGATTGACGAGGAGGAGCTGTGCGCCAGATTGGAATCGATTCGTTTCGACGCGAATCCGAACATGACAGACGAAGAAGGCAAGGAAGTGGAACGATGAGATACCGGACAGCGGTTATCGGAGCGGGACGCATTGCCGACAGCCATATCCGCGGAATACAGGCGATTCCCGATTTTGCGCTTGTCGCGATCGCGGATGTGAATGAGGAGCGGGCCCGAGAGCTGGGTCAGCCCGATCAGCTTCGCTGTTACACCGATTACCGGGAGATGATCCGCAAGGAGAAGCCGGATGCCGCGATTATTGCGCTGCCGCATTATTTGCACCGGGAGGCGGCGATTTTCTGCGCCGAGCACGGCTGTCATCTGATGATCGAGAAGCCGATGGCAATTGGTCTGAACGAGTGCGACGAGATCATCGATGCGGTGCGCCGGTGCGGAGTCAAGGCGATGGTCGGCCATACGCAGCACTACATGGCGGCGAACCGGGCGGCCAGGGAGCTGGTGCGTAGCGGGGCGCTGGGCACGCTCGTGATGATTAACGATACGCGGCACGGCAATTATTTTGCGGCGGACCGGCCGGATTGGTTTTTCCGGAAAGCGCTGGCGGGCGGCGGACGCATGATGAATCTCGGCTCGCATTCCGTCGACCGGATTCAATGGATTACAGGCAGGCCGATCTGCAAGGTGAAGGCGTCGCTTACCTTTTACGGCAATCGCGGCGATGTGGAGGGCAGCGGGCTCGTCTATGCGGAGAACGCAGACGGCGTGCCGATTACGATCTCGCAATCCGGTTATATCGGCGCTCCCCGCAATGAGCTGGAGCTGATCTTTACCGGCGGTATGATCCGCATCGAAGGGGGAAACAAATTGTCGGTCAGCAGGGGAGGAAACTACGAGCAGGCGGATATCGAAGCAGGCGAATCTTCGTTCGCCCGGCAATACGGTGATTTTCTGGAGATGATCCGGAGCGGCCGCGAACCGGAGTGCTCATTGGATTACGCTCGCGGCGTCATAGCCGTCGTGGAAAGCATGTATCGTTCGCACGAGTGCGGCCGGATAATCGAAGTGCCGCAGGCCGGGCGGATCTCAGGTAATGCACTATAGACCAAAGGGGAGATTGTTTCAGATGAACATAAAATGGATCAAATCGTTATCCGTGCTGACGTTGTTGACTGCCGCCGCATGCGGATCGAAGGAAGGAGCGGGGGAAAGCGCCCCCGCGGCCGATCCGGCCAAGCCCCAGACGAAGGAACCGGTGGAGCTTGTCGTCGTTACGCCAGACGCCGATTTTAACGAAGCGCTCCTGGAGAAGCTCGGCAAAAAATTCCCGAACTACACGATACGTCATATCAACCAGTCCACGAAAGGGAACTCCATCCCGGAACTGCTTACGAACGGAACGCCAATCGATCTGTACGGCAAAGCGGCCGGCGGCTTCGCCGAGGAATATATCGCCAACAAGCTGCATTATGACATGACCGATCTGGTCAAAACGTACAAAATCAACCCGGCCGACTACGAGAAGGGCCTAATCGATTACGTGAGGAAGCTGTCTGACGGTAAAATGTATGCGCTTCCAGGAAACGGAAACAACCTCGTGGTGTTTTACAACAAGACGGTGTTCGACCGGTTCGGCGTTGCTTATCCGAAAAACGGCATGACGTGGTCGGAAATGATGGAGCTGGCCAAAAAGCTGACCCGCACCGAGGACGGCAAGTCCTATATCGGGCTGAGCGGCCACACCCAGCTGCTGCTGAACTGGAATCAGATGGGCTTGCCGTTTGTCGATCCGAAGACCGGCACGCCGATGATGAACAAGGATGAGAGATGGCGTACGTTCTTCCAGACGATCTATGGCGAGCCGGTCTTAACCCAGGCGTACCAGGCCGCGGGACAGACGTTCTCGCAAGGGAACAGCGCCTTTTACGCAGGCACCGTGGGCATGATGATCTTTAATTCCAACACCGCTGCGATGGCGGGCTCCAACCTGGAGAAGATGGACTGGGATATGGTCGCCATGCCGTCGTTCCCCGGTATGCCGAATGTGGGGACGCCGATGAACGCGACGCTGTGGGCCGTTCCGGCAATCTCGCGGAACAAGGAAGCGGCGATGGATGTAATCGCTTACTTGCTGTCCGACGAATATATGGGCGAGATGTCGAGGCGCGGGAAGCTCGTATCCAAGCAGACGGACGCTATTCTGAAACATTTCGGCTCGGAAGCGACCCCGAAGGACAAAAACTGGTCGGCGCTCATCCACAACAAGTTTGCTCCGTTCCCGGAAAAAGCGCCGTATGAGCCCAAAATTTTAACAATTAACGAGAAGTTTGCAAACGAATACATGGCCGGCAAGGCCGATCTGAACACGGCGCTTCGGATGATGGAGGAAGAGGCGCTGAAGGTCATTCAGCAGGAGAAGGCAAAGTAACCCGGCCTTGCCGGATGGAGACAAGACGGAACATTTTGGTCAACGAATGAAGGAGGACCGATGTATGAAGAAAGCGAGTTCCTGGATCGTAATCGTCTCGCTGCTGGCTGCTCTCTGTCCGGCCGAAGGCCCCGCCGGTGCGTTGGAGGGGCACGGCGTTACGGAGGAAGGGGAGCTGGTGCGGATGTATACGAACAAATGGGCGGTTGTCCCGAAACGGAATCAGGCTCCCGTCATAGACGGGATCGCCGACGAAGCCGTCTGGGTGCAGGCGGCGGTTCTGGATGATTTCCGGACCGCTTACCACAACGAGGCTGCAGTCGATAGTCCGGTCTATACAATCGCTTACGACGATGCGGGCCTGTACGTGGCCGGCTCATTGGCACAAGTGGAGAAGGAAGCGCTCGCGGAAGTCGATATTATCATAAGCCCGGATACGCACGGCGACCGGCATTATGTGGCTACGATCCCCGTTACTCCGCCGGCGATGCCGATGAATACGGATTGGAACCCGGATCTGCTCGGCGACCAGAGCAACCGCAATCGCATTTCTATCACGTCGTTTACAGTGGAAACGTCGGAGTCCGGCGGACAGTTCCGGCTGGAGGCTGCCATTCCGTGGAGCGCGTTTGGCACGGCGGCGCCCGCTCCGGGGGACGAATGGCGGATGAACATTATGCACCTGCACCGTCTTAATACGAGAACGCTTTCTTCATGGGTGCCGATCCGGACCTCAAGCTTCTGGGATACGGGCGGTTCGGTTACCGTACCGGTCAACACGGTCGATCAAGGCCGGCTCGGCAGCGTGTACTTCGACAGTCCGCCGGCGGGTGAAGCGTGGACGCCGGAAGAACCGGAGCTGCGTTATCTGGACTTCGCGCGGAAAGAGCTGGAGTTCAAGACGCCTTCTCCCGAGCCGGCCTCGTACGCCCTCGCTTGGAAAGGGCCGACAGGCGACTGGGAGCAGTTGCAGCAGGCAGGGAAGACGGCGGCCGGGGGACGGACGTCGCTGATCTTCGAGCATCCTCCTGTACTGGAAGACGGGCATTACGAGCTGCGGCTGCACACCTACGGCGGCGTTCCGGCGAACGAGTTTTTTACGGTGTTCAGCTTCGACCGCGATGAGCTCATTCGTGCCGGCATAGCCGGGGCGGCCCAATTTCCGCCCGCAGCCCGTACCCCGGTAACATCCGCTCCCGCATCGCAGCGGGTGGAGACACTGCTGGAGCTCGTTCCGGACAAGATCGGCTTCCGTTTCGCCGGACTGCCGGAAATGCCGGAGCTGAATCCGGACGATTTGTACAGCTTGTCCGCCGACCGCAAAAGTCTCGTTTCCAAAAAAACGGGCACGGTTTATCCGAATGCGGCATACCCGGAGGCGCATACGCAAACGGCGGTCAACAAGCTGGGGCAGACGATGGAATATCCGTATTACGAGGATAACGAGGGAAGGCGGTATTTTCTTTCAGCCCATCTATGGTACCTGCAAAAAAACTACGTCGTTCAGGAAACGGAAAACGTTTCCAAAACAGATCCGCTCGGAGCGGCCAGGCTGCTGTACCGGTTCGCCGAGCGTTATGAAGGCTATGTGCCGGTAACGGATTACAACTGGCATACGTACCCGATCAATTGGACGGCCGGTCCTCCGTTCAACTACTGGGGAGGGATGTGGAACCGCTGGTACATTTCCGATTTGGCCAGCCTGCAGCCGCTGCTGCGCGCATTTGAGACAGTAAGGAAAACCGATGCGCTGGAGGTGCTCAGCCAAGAGGTCGGGGAAGACGTCGAGGCGAAGCTGGTGGAGTCGATGCTGGTGCCTTCCGCCGATTTCGTGCTTGGCTACACGAAGCGGCTCGGCAACATGAACGCGAGCGCGTGGCGCGGGCTGATCGATGCGGGCAAGGCGCTCGGACAACCGGACTATATTCACAAAACGGTGGAATGGATTCGCGAATACGTCGACAAGCAGTTTTTGGCCGACGGATTCTGGAACGAGGTGACCCTGTCTTACCATATCCAGTCCACGGAAGGGGTGCTCGGGGCGGTGAAACAGCTGGAAGGCTGGAGCGATCCGCCCGGCTACGAGTCGCCGCGTTCCGGCGTCCGTTACGATAACCTGCAGATGGCTGCGGAATACCCCATTACGGAGAAGGCGAAGGAGCTGCCGAACTTGCTCGCGTACCCGAACGGCCATGTTCTCCCGATCCAGGATACGTGGGCCAATCAACGTGCGGAGGCGCCGGACGTTACATCGGGATCGCTGCTGCTGCCGGCGGCCGGAATCGGTAAATTGGCGTCCGGAGAAGGGGAGAGCCAGACCCAGCTTTATTTGCAGTTCAGTCCCAAGTACGGCCATACCCACTACGATCCGCTGAATCTGAATTTGTACGCGCAAGGGCAGGAACTGCTGCCGGATCTCGGCTACACGTATACGAAGTATCGCTACTTTACCCTGTCCACGCTCGGGCATAATACGGTAGTCGTAAACAGCAAAAATATGATGACGGCGGGCGAGGCGAAGCACGGCGGAACGATCGAGGCGTTCGTCCCGAACGGAGGTCCGTTTCAGGCGATCCGGGCCAGCGAAACGAATGCGTATCCGGAAACGGACGAATACAGCAGGGAGCCCTGGTTCGTTCCTTTCGGCGGCGGTAACGGCAGTGAAGGCTATGTGCTGGACATCTTCCGGGTATCCGGCGGCGGCCGCCACGAGTATACGCTGCAGGGCGACGCCAACCGCGATGCGGTGTTCCGCACCGATCTGCCGCTTGAGCCGTACGGTCCGCGGCTGCTGCCGCCGGGGACGGAGGCGGCGGAGGCCGAGACGTTCCAGCAAAGCGGGACGGCGGAGGGGCATTATCCCGCCTACATTTATGTGAAGGACGTTCAGCGCGCGGAGCTGCAGGACGACCGGTACACGGTTACGCTGGTCACCTACGACAGCGGAGCCGAGCAAGCGAAGCTGCGCATCACCGGGCTGCTGGAGGATGGGGACAACGAGCTGTATCTCGGACGTTCTCCTTCCCTTCGCTCGACCCGGGTTTCCGGCAGAGCGCTGGATACGAACGACGAAGCGGTCAAGCACTACATGCCGAAGCTGGTTCTGCGGCGCGAAGGAACCGACTTGACCAGCACGTTTGTTACGGCGATGGAGCCGTACAGCGGAACGGCGGGTCCGGTCATCGAAGCGGTAGATCGGCTGGAGCCGGATGCGGCGCCGGAGGGCGCGGTTGCCGTTCAGGTGAGCTACGGCGACACGACCGATCTCATTCTCAGCTCGCCGCGGCACCCGGCAGAAGCGCTTGTTGTCGGAGATGTGACGATGCGCGGCGAGATGGGGATGATCCGGACAGTGAACGGCGTTATTACGAAAATGGTGCTGGTCGGGGGCACTTTGCTGAAAAAAGGAGAACGGGAACTGACCGGAAGCGGGACGGTAACGGGAACGATCGCCTCCGTGAAGCGTCTCGACAATGGCGACGGCTACAACGGCTTTGTGACCGGCACCCCGGTCGCTCCGGAGCAAGCGGCGGCGCTGCGGAACCGTTATGTGATCGTCACCCATCCGGACGGGTCCGCGGGCGGCTATCGCATCAAGGACATTCGGACCGAATCGGGTTCAACGGCGATCGAGCTTGCCGACCAAGATCCGGGATTCGAGATGAACGGCGACGGCAGTTCGGAGATGGCGTATTTTCCGGGCAAACGGTGGACCGGCATACACACGTTCGCGATCGCCAATCTGGAGATCGAAGATAACGAAGCGTTGCGGTCCGTCACGCTTGATGCGGCCAAGCGTCACTTGCTGCAAGGGGAAACAGTTCGGATAGCCGCAAACGGCGCGTCCGTCGACGGCTCCGCGATCCCTCTGTCCCGATCGCAGGTCTCGTTTGCCAGCAGTAACCCGGGCATATTAAAGGTGGACGAGGAGGGCAACGTGACGGCGGTCGGGGAGGGAGCCGCGACGATCACGGCGGAAGCGAGCGCCAACGGCGGAACGGCAACAGCCTCCGTTATGATGTCGGGCCAGGCCCGGCTCTTCCGGCAATTCGACGCCGTCGATCTGCCGATCCTGGAGCAAACCGCGGCGACCCAATATTTTCCCCAGTATAATATGGTTCGCTTCGAGGCCGCAGATGCCGGACAACATATCCGCTTCGGCTTCGAAACGCCGGGAACGGCAACGGCCGATTACGATGTCGGAATTAAAACGTACAAAGGCGGCGGCTTCGGCAAATACCGCATCGGCATAGACGGAGCGGACCAGCTGACCTACGATTTCTTCAGCCAGCCCTCCGTCATCGGAACAGAGTTCGAGCCGCTGGGTACGATTGCCTTGACACCCGGCTCGCATAGCCTGGAGCTGACAAACGACGGGAAAGCTTCCGCAGCCTACGGCTACCGGCTCGGGCTGATTCAGCTCCTTCTGAGCGAACGGATGAACGAGCCGCCCGGTCTGCATGCCGCCGGATACCCGGTCTACACCGGAGAGGAGGCGGCGTTCACATTCGCGGACGATCCGGACTGGAGGGCAGACGTATCCGGGTTGACCGTGAACGGAACGCCGCTGCCGCCCTCGGCTTACACGCTGACAGCAGGCGGGCTGACAATCGCGCCGGGCGTGTTGACGGAACCGGGCCGTTACTGGATCGTCGTCCAATCGGCGGGCTACCGCCATGCGGCGATCGAGCAGTTCGTCACATCAAACGCCGCGCTAACCGCTCTTACCGTTGATCCGGGGTTGTTGTATCCGGCATTCGCGCCTCAACGCTCTGCGTACGCGGCCGCTGTCGGCCCGGACGTGGAGGAAGTGAGCGTAACCGCGGTTACGTATCAGCCGGACGCGGTGGTCAACGTAGCCGGACACGTGTACGGCACCGGCATGGCGGCGCCGATCGGTCTGCATGCCGGCACAAATTCGGTGGCCGTAGCCGTTTATGCTCCGAACGGCGAAACGTCCAATTACACGCTGGATATTTATAGGGCACACCCGGAGCTTATCCGTAGCGGCACCGTTACTGGGGCCGTATACGATCCGTATGGTAATCCGCTCGCCGGAGTGCCGGTCCGGCTGATCGGCCCGTCTGCGCGGTCCGAAGCGGTGACAGACGAAGCAGGATCGTTCTCGATCGCGAACGTACCGGCGGGGTATTACCGGGTGAAGGCGTCCCGGATGGCAGGCAGCGGCATGTCTGCTCTATTCAAGGTGGAAGCGGCGCAGACGGCCGTGACGACCGTGACGGTGATCGACACGTCGCCGCCGCAGATCACGGGCGCTTCTGTGCAATATGCCGCGACCGGTGATCCGGTGCAGGCCGCTTCCTCGAAGAACGGGCATCTGTATCTTGTTCCCTCAGGCACGGGGGAAACGGCTGCCGAGCTGGCTGAGGCGGCCGCCGCTCCCGGCGGCGCTGCGGCAGCCGCCACGGCCGGCATTACCGTTACGCTGGATACTTACGGATTCGCTGCCGGACTGTACAACGCGTATGCGGTTGATACGTCTGGAAACGTATCCGCGCCTAAACCGGTTTCGATCATAAGCCGCGATCTCGCCCTGCTGGACGATCCGGACCCGGTCATCGCGTATTCGGGGGCATGGACGAAGTACACGTCGGCCAACTATGCGGGCGGCAGCTTGTATCTGGCCAACCAGGCCGGCGCGTCGGTCGATCTTCCGTTTTACGGCACGCGCGCCGAATGGGTCGGCATGTTCTCTTCGAACGGGGGCATGGCGGACCTGTATATCGACCGCCAGCTTGTACAGACCGTCGATACGTACCGCCCGGGCGTTTCGCAGTATCAGGCGACGCTCTACGATACGGGCGCTTTGCCGCCCGGCGTCCATGTGCTGACCGTTGTGGTCAAGGGAGAGAGGCATCCGTCTTCCACGGGCGGCTTCGTACGCTTCGACGGCTTGCGTTTATTTGGATATTAATATTGCTTGAGTCATCGAACCCGCAAGCGGCCGATGATGTTGATCACAGCAAAGGAGAGCTTAAAGAATGACAGGTTGGTCGTGAACTATGCCCGATATCGTCAACATACTCACAAGCTGATGCTGGTATCCAAAACCCGGTATCAGCTTGTTTTTTGTATGGACTTCCAATGATTCCGTACCTGATTGACTCCAAATAAAGCTCGCTACCCTCATTGTTGCGAGCAGACCGTTTTTGGCCGCGTCGAAAACAATTGCGGATGAGCGCACTATTACAAAGCATGTGCGCTCTACTACAAACACGAGCGCTTTACTACAAATAAGGGGGTAGCTCTATTACAAAATAAGGGTCTTTTGCATGTTCTATTTTCGGCATATGGGGACGACAGCGGCGAATAGAGGCGGTTTGCACCCCGTATTTCAGCCAATTGACCGGGGGGGTACTCTTTTCGCTAAGCCTGACGCTGCTTTACCGTTTCTTCGCTGCTCAGCAGGGCGCCGCCCTTCCGCAGCTCGCTCTGGAGTTCGCAAACCGCCATGTCGCCAGGCTGGCAATGATGCTTGACAGCAAGTCCCGCTGCCGTACCTGCGGCTTGCCCCGTCGCCATACAGCTGGGGGTCAGTCTGGTGGTGGCGAGCGCCTCATGGGAGGTGGAGATGCAGCGGCCGGCGACAAGCAGATTGGTTATTTGCTTGGGCAGCAGACAGCGGTAGGGGATGTCGTAGGCGCCGTCGCCTTGCACCCATGCGGCTGTGACGCCCTTGCCGGACGGATCATGAATATCGATCGGGTAGCCGCTTCTGGCGATACAGTCGTCGAAGCGTCTGCCGCTAATCACATCCTCCGCCTGCAGTACATACTGTCCGTCGATTCTGCGTGATTCCCGGATGCCGATCTGGGTGCCGACGGAGCTGAGCGAAGCCCGCTCGAAACCGGGCAGCTGACGAATCATAAAGTCGGCCACCATTCGCACCTGCTTGCGTCCAAGCACTTCCGCTTCCGTCAGATCGGCGACATTGGTGCCGTCAAGCCCCTGCACGCGCGTCGTATTAACTAGCACCTCGTCCTCTCCCGGCCCGGTAAAAAACAAAATCTGATCGCGGTTGATTGGCAGATTGGCCGCCTTCCAATGCTTGTAAAAGCCAAGCACGCCGGACAACGGCAGATGCGGCAGCTCGTCCACAGGCGTTTTTTTGTAAAACTCGTCGGGATGATCGATCATATATTGCTTAACCCGCCCCAGATCGACGCCGCGCATCCGGAACTTCATGGTCATCGGCTGAGTCAGCTTATCTCCGTCGCGTCCTTGCAGGCATGGCGCACCGGACAGATGGGCCAAGTCGGCGTCGCCGCTTGCGTCGATGAACTGCTTGGCCCGAATCGTAATACGCCCCGATTTGGTCGTAATGGACAAAGAAGCAATCTGGTCGCCGTCCACCGTTACATCGTCCACAAAGCTGTGCAGCAGAACCGTTACGCCGGCTTCGCGCAGCATATCGAACACGAGGATTTTATATACCTCCGGGTCATACGGCGTAATCGTGTTGACGAAACCGACCGTATCCCGGACATGGCCGGGCGATGCGCCTTCCGCCTGCATCCTGTCAATGATTTCCTGCGCAATTCCGGCGATTACCTGCTTGCCGCTCTCGGTATGAAACGTCATCCACGGATATACAAGCGCGATCGTCGACATACCGCCCAGAAAGCCGTAACGCTCGATCAACAGCGTTTTCGCGCCGCTTCTGCCCGCGGCCAGCGCGGCATTAATGCCAGCGGGGCCGCCGCCGCATATAACAATATCGGTTTCCAGCAACTGAGGGGGTTGTGTGCTCATAGGATACCTTCTTTCCATCTGCGTTTACCATGATTATAGAGTTCATTTTCCCTTTCATCCTAGTGTTACTTTCGTTTAATATAGGCAGTAATGGGTGCGGGAGGGGACGGAACATGAAACGACGCAAGCCTGTTACGCTTGATGATTTGTCTAAAGAGCTGGGGCTGTCCGTACAGACCGTTTCGAAAGCGCTGCGCGGTATGCCGGGGATGTCGGAGGAAACACGGAGCGCCGTCATCCGCGCGGCTTACCGCTGCGGGTACTTGTACCCCCAGCAGGCGCGCGAGATGGCGCGGCAAGGGATTGCGCCGTATCCGATCTTCCGGCTGCGGTTTATTCTCGTGCAGTCGCGGGAGTCGATGAACTACAACCGGCTGCTGCTGGATGGACTGAGGGAGCGCTTCAGCCAGTACGATCACCATCTGGACAGCTTTGTACTTGATGAGGATTTATCGCAGAAAGCGTTTGAGGAGTGGGTGGACGAGCATCATCTGCTGCATGCGGACGGATTGTTCATTGCGGCGCGTCTCATCTCCGGCCGCATGGAATCACAGCTGCTGGCGTTACCGATCGCCAAAGTGCTGATCAATTACGCCAAGCCGTTAACGCAGGTGGACAGCGTCGTCTGGGACGTTTGCGAGGCGGTCTGTCAACTGGCTGATGCCTTGATCCGCTGCGGGCATCGCCGTCTGTTGTATGTCGGCGATACCCATTCCCAGCGGTGCTACGTCCTGCGCTGGCAGGCATACCGGGATTGGGTGGAAGGGCATGAAGTGGAGGCGCAGCATACGACAGTGGAGTCGTTCGACAACGATTATGAAACGTATAAGCCAACAGCGGTTGTCGTTGGCATTGATGAGGATTGCGGTCCGGTGTACCGCGCGTTACACCGCAAGGGAGTGGCGATTCCGGCTGGCTGCTCTCTCGTCGGCCTGGTGAATGAAGGGATGCCCGATCTGCCGGGATTGACGCGATCGCTGCTCATGATCAAGGAAACGGCCTATCGCGCGGCAGACCGCATGCTGTGGCGGATTGCTCATCCGAATGAGCCTGTTGAGCATACGCGGGTCGCAGGCAAATTTTTCGCGGGCGAAACCGTCCGTTTGCTTTGAAGCTTGAGGAGCTGCAGTTATTCGATGGTTGGTGTCGCCGTCCCGGTTCAGCACGACCATCCAGGAGGTGTTTATCGGGCTTAAGGACGCTTGCTTGAGCTGAGACACAAGGTCGATCTCGCTTTATTGCCAGATCCGCCGCGAATCGACCAGTTTGACGAATGGGTAGAGCAGGAAGGACTTATGTATACAGACGGTTTGTATATCGCGCCGCTGCTTTCCGAGCCGATGGAGGAGTAGCTGCTGAATTGAAGCTGCCCTCATTCTGATTAATTATTATCCGCCTGTTGGAGCGGGTGTGGACATCGTCATTTGGGACGTATACGATGTCGCGCTGCAATCGGTGAGATTTTTGCTGGCTAATGGGCATTGGGAGATTTTATGCGTGGGGGATATTCTGAAAGCGCGCGGTTACAAGCAGCGCTGGTTCGCCTTAGAGGAACGGATGCGGGTGGACGAAGAGACGCATCATCTCTATATCAAGGCGGGAGACGTAAAATGGAAGGAAAAGCTGCAGTCGGTGCTGGAGAAGTCGCGGCCGGCAGCGCTGCTGTTATGCAAATCATTACAAAATTACATGGAAAGTATAGAATTTATACATTGGACGATATAAGATTTCCGTGATTAAATGAGTTCAGTTCACACAAGTGACTGAAGCGCAAGGAGTTGTATGGAATGCTAAGTGTCGTATTAACGATGGCGGCGGTCGGTTTATTGCTGGGGTTTGTAGGCGCCGGAGGCTCGGGTTTTATTATCTCCATCTTGACGGTTGTGTTCGGCTTCCCGATTCAAACGGCCATCGGTACGGCGCTAGCCGCCATGGTGTTTTCCTCGATGGCCGGTGCGGTCAGTCATTATCGCGAAGGGAATGCGGTTCTGAAGACCGGGATCGCAGCAGGAAGCATAGGAGCCATTGGAGCCTGGTTGGGTTCCGCTTATGCTTCAGTCGTGCCGGCTGAACAGTTGATAATGATGACAGCGGGGATGCTGGTCGTTTCAGGACTTGCATTATGGCTTCGCATGTATGTGGCAGCGCGGAAAGCGGCATCGTCCGATACGCTGCCTGCGGCCGGCGGATGGACCTTCTGGATATGGACATGCTGCATCGGTATCGTGACCGGTACGTTGTCCGGGATGTTCGGCATCGGCTCGACACCGTTTATCCAGCTCGGCCTCATGTCTCTGCTCGGAATGCCGGCAAGGCTGGCCGCGGGAACGACGATGCTGGTCATCGTCCCGATCGCCCTCGGAGGCGGGGCGGGTTATTACGATCTGGGCTATATGGACGTACCGCTTACGGTTCAGGTTACGGCGGGCGTTATGTTCGGTTCGTACGTCGGAGCCAAGTTTACGAGACGGGTACGGCCTTTGCATTTGCAAACAGCCATGGTGATTGTGCCGATAACCGGAGGCGCGATCCTGCTACTGTAAGGGGCGGCAGCATTTGAAGTATCGGACAAACATGATAAACTGAACGGAGAGGAGAGTTGATACCGAGAGGAGGCGACGAACAACGGCGAAGCCAACGAATGCGGAATTTGAACGGAAGATGGAGCATATGGTCCAGGTGCTGCGTCAGGAAATTTTGCGCGGGGTCTATACGGCGGGCGACTATTTGCCGTCGGAACCCGCCCACGCATCCCGGTTCGGACTGAGCAACAAATCGGTGCGCAAACGCAAGACCAATCTGCGCGATATGGAGCAGGAAGGACTGCTTGCCGATTTTCAGCAGTGCTATCCGTGGGTGCGTGTGGAGGCAAAAGCGTACGAGACGTTTCCCGATCTTGACGAACAAACTCAAAGCGATAGTCGACAGCAAACTGGCGGGCAGGGGCAGGGGGAGCGTTACCGGGGCTGTTTACGGGGGAGAGCCGTTGTGCGGCCAACAGCTTTGCATCGGTGAAACGATGTCGGAGCTGCGGTCGGATGCGGACCCGAATCCGGATAAACTGTATTTTGAAATGACCCAGGCCGCGAAGGATTTTTTTACTACGATGCACAGGACGCACACTCGCCGGACAATGATGGGACGGTAGTCGTTACGACGTTAGGCAAAAGGTTCAAGCGCATATGCGACAACGTAAAAACGGTTACCTGGTTCGGCGCCATAGGCGACGGCAGCACGGACAGTACGTCCGCTTTTCAGAAAGCAATCGATTGCTTGAGCGAAGATGGCGGCGTAGTTTATGTGCCAGGCGGCGTCTACAACCTGTCCGCTCCGCTTCAGATGAAAAGTTATGTCGTGGTGCAGGGAGAAGGGGCGCAAACCATTCTGAAAGCGTCGCAGACGTCGGGATGGAACGAAAGCTACCGGGCGATGGTGGAGCTGGTCGGTACAACCGGCGCTGAAGTGCGCGATCTGGTTTTGGACCAGCATGGCTCGGGCCGCAACCCGCTGATGCATGGCATCAGCTATACGATGCTGATCAACGATGCGTCGGACTGTACGATTGACAACGTTTTCTTCCGGGATGCCGGGTATGATAGCGGTAACAGTAGCGGTAACCCGTCGGGTCCCGTGCTGCTGCTGTCGGCCAAAGACAGCGACAATACGAGTACGGGAACGGGAGGCGGCGTCGGGGGATGCCGGAACATTCGCATCACTCGCTGCACGTTCGTCCAGAACGGCACAGCCGGGGTCGGTTTTTGCATCCGCTTGCATTCGGACTGGCTGGACATGAAACCGCAATTCGTGCATTAATTGGAGCATATCGTCATCGATTCTTGCCGTTTCGAAGGGGAATATACATGGAATGTGATTGAGTTTGCCGGAGGCGCGACGCGTTTCAATAAAATCGTGAACTGCCACTTTGAAGGCAGGACGCTGACTTCGATCGATTTCGACAAAGGCGCTAATCATAATGTCGCCTCGAACAAAACGATCCGTCGGTGCGCAATCGGAAGACATCCTGGTGACTTCGGGAGAACCGAGTCCTTTGCTGCTCGGCAACCGGTTTACCCATCCGTCTAACACGAAGTCGCCGGTCGTCACCTACGGAGAGACGATTCCAAACGACGGCAACCTGTGGTTACAGCGGGATATCGTTTACAACACGAATCCGTCTTCCGGCGGAGCGATCGGTTGGGTTTGCGTGACCGGCGGATACGCCTCCGCGGCCGCGTGGACACCGGCGACGTCCTACGCCGCTGGAGCGGCCGTTCATGTTTCGGATCGTGTGTACAGATGCACGACGGCAGGCGTATCCGGTCTTTCTGCGCTTAGCCACACATCAGGAACGGCAACGGACTTGCACCGCGAAATTTCAATACATGGGAACCGGGTTGGCCGAATTTAAAGCTTTCGGCGCTATCGAAGTCTGAGAAAAATGGCAGACGTCCGTTTAGGAGAGCGTGTTGTTTTACCGCTGGGCGAGTGCACTCGGGATAAATAATTGAGTATGTTATAAATGGGTTAAGACAGAGCGAGCCCATCACTAAAAGTGACGGGCTCGCTTTGTCTTATCTGATTTCCACGATCCGATTGATATCCGTTCCTTCATTATTTTTGCCTAACAGCCTGCGGAACAAAAATTTCGCCAACTTGAACTTGTTGCCAGAATCCCAATACTCGGCGGTTTCAGCTTTGACTTTGATAAGAACAATATTCGGATCGTCGTAGGTGGTTTCCAATAATTCCTCATAGGCGGGACTCCAAAATTGTTTGACCTTCTCGGAGCTTTCCACGAGCTCGGCTTCGCCGCGGATGGAGACGAAAGATTTACCCGCATACGACACATTAACTTGCCGGTACCGAAGCAGCTCATGGAATTTGCCCGTATCCTTTTTGGTCAAGAACCAGAGATCTCCGTCGAATTCGACTTCCTGGGTTTTCATAGGACGTGAAACGAGCCCCTCATCCGATACGGTCGTCAGCATCGCCGTATCTATGCCTTTGATCAAATCCCTAACTTGTTCGATCGCTTCTTGGTTAGCAGTGTTCGGATTCATCGTTTAGTTCACCTTTCCTTAATAGTTCTTCCTTAGTATTACACACGTTACGCTTTTACAAACCTTGGGATAATAGGAGTGATAGTGTTGCTGCATTTGTCGAGGCTTTTTATTAGGCTGCTTTAAAAGCAGAACACGCCCCCAAAAACCGGGAGCGTATTACTGCATTGCTATATTTTATGTAACTTCAAAATCCAACTCCAACATATTTTCCCTTTCGCTGTGCGGCTTGAAGCCGCTGTTCGGATAAGGTGCTGCAACCGAAGCCCAAAACTTCTGTGCGGGAATATTATTGTCGCACGTTTGGATCGTCCAACCGCCCTTGAACAACGAGAAAATATGTGCAGCGAGTACCTTGCCAATACCTTGCCGTCTGTATTTCTTCAATATGCAATATTCGCCGATCGAATAGATGCTGCTGTTGTCGGGCCGCTTGTCGTATACCCGGACTAAAGCGAATCCGGCAAGCTTGCCGGAAACCCGAACGAGAAACGGATAACGGTCCGTGTCCGTCCAGTAGTGATCTAAAAATTTGTATCCGTATAAGCCATGCTCATCGACATCGTAGCCGTCGTATTCACTGTAATCGTACTGAGCCAGCTCCATCAAATTACGCAGTATTGTTTTTTCCTCATAAGAAGCCAGCTTGATTTCAATCTCCATTCGCGTTTTGCTCTCCCTTCGAATCTACCGATACCCGAATTGTAGCACGAAAAAAACGGTTTCTCTTATGACTCTATCGTTAAAACGTTTCTTTCCTTGGAGAGCTGAGGCATACTACGAGATTTCCGTATTCACTTGTTAGTCGTTTATGATCGAGGCGTCTACGATGAGATAATAAACCTGTCCATCGTTGCCGAAAACGACGACCCGACCTGCAAGATCGTAATCCATGTCATTGATCTCCTCTGGCAGCAGGGTATGCAAGGTTTGATTTTCTTTAGCTAGAACGTGGTAAGCCATCACTGTCGTCTCCTTTTTCTGCTGTTTCTACAATTGTAAGGGGAGGAGAGAGCAGAGGGCAATCCAGCGGATTTTGGTAAATCGGCCGCATCTCACAGAAATGGATAGGAGCGAATATTGAACTCACAAATCATGATCAAACTTTAGGTAACCGTGTATTGCAAGTTATGGATTGCACTAACTCGGTAATTTTGGATATTCATATTCATTCCAATGGCCGATAAACTTACAATATACTTCCATACTATAGGAGTGGTGATCATGGATAAGGTACGCTACAAAATTAGAGAAGTATTGGACAAGAGTAAGATTGAGACCTTTCTGCAGCAAGCTCGAATCGGGCATCTTGGATTGGTGGATGGTCATCGGCCGTATGTAGTTCCGCTCAATTTTGTTTGGACGAATGGGAAGCTTTATTTCCACGGAGCCACAGGCGGCAGAAGAAATCAGGTTATGGATGCGAATCCGGAGGTCTGTTTTACGGTTTGCGAAGAATACGGAACGATTACCGATCCGGTACCGGCCAAAACAGATACGGCATATATGAGTGTAATGATCTTCGGTAAAGCACAACCCGTCGCCGATCTGGACGAAGCTACACATATGCTACAAGAAATGATTCACAAGTATGTACCCGGTTATTATAATCGGCCGTTACCCCAGCAGCACGTAGACAAATACCGATCCGCTGTATTCGGCGGTCCGGTTCAGGTGTACCGAATCGATCCACATCATATCACAGCCAAAGAAAATCCGATTGAGGAAGAAAAAATGTTCAAACCGGGTAAAACCGTTTAATTGTACTTACTTATTAGTTGTGGTTTGAAAGATAGCAAGTACGCTGCAAAGAAGGTAGGAGAGATGGATCAACTAGTCGAAGAGAATCTCAAAACCGTAAGGCGGCAGATGGAATTGGCTTGCCAAGCCGCGAGGCGCAGGATCGAAGACATCCGATTGTTGCTTGCGACCAAAACGGTACCGTTGGAAAAATTGCAAATGGCCATACAAGCGGGAGAGACATTATTTGGAGAAAACAAAGCGCAGGAGCTACGGGACAAATTTCCGCTAATGCAGCAGTACAATCAGGTGGAATGGCATTTCATCGGACATCTGCAAACCAATAAAGTGAAAGACGTTGTCAAATATGTTACGCTCATTCATTCCGTAGACCGATTGAAATTGGGGCAGGCCCTGCACCAACAGCTCGTCAAAGAGAACAAAACCATGGATATTCTGGTGCAAATCAATACGTCCTACGAAGAAAGTAAGTTTGGTGCTTCTCCGGAGACGGCAGTGGAGCTGGTGGAGCAATTGTCCCTGTTCGAAACGTTAAACGTGAAAGGTTTAATGACGATTGGAAAGCTAAACGCAACAAACGACGAGACCCGTCACTGCTTCCGCTTGTTGAAATCCATACAAGCACAAATCAGGGAGAAAAAGTTTCCGCGTGTACAAATGGACATTCTCTCGATGGGCATGTCCGGTGATTTCAAGGTAGCCATCGAAGAAGGAGCTACCCTGATCCGCGTAGGAACAAGCGTATTCGGCCAGCGGTACTTGCCGGACAGTTATTACTGGAACGAGAATGCGCGCCGGGACGATTAGGTGGGAGGCAGGAGAACGCATAGAGGGATGACCGCACGAATGGAATGAAAAACAAGCAAACTCAGGCGGGATGCTTCTAGGATAGAAGTATTCCCGCCAGACGATGAATGCCTTCTTCAATAGCTGCTTCATCTACTTTAGCAAACCCCAGTACCCATCCTTTTCGATCGCTTTCCAAACAATACTCGCTAAGCGGATATACCCGGATTCCGTTTTCGAGCGCCAGGTTCGTCACGTCTTCTTCCTCGAACGATGGATCGGCTTCAAGAAGCATATGCAGCCCCGTTTCTACACCGCTTAGTGTAAAGCGTTCACTCAGACCTGTCGTGACGATGGCTTTCGTCATGGCTTCGTGTCTGCGCCGGTACACATTGCGAACCCGTCTCATATGGCGCATGAAATGACCATGTTCGATAAAATGAGCAAGCGTTACTTGTTCCATGATCGGAAGATGGCGATAAGTTAACTCGTGAACTTGAGCTAACCGGCGAATGGCCTCCTTGGGACCGACGATTGCAGATATCCGAATACCCGGAGCAACCATTTTGGAAAAACTCATCATATATAACGTGTTCTGAGGCTGCTGACTGAATAAGGTTGGAAGCGGATCGCCGCGATATCGAAATTCGCTGTCGTAGTCATCCTCTACAATCCAGAACCGCTGCCCGACGGCCATGTGCAGCAATTGTTGCTTGCGAGGTTCCGACATCACAAGTCCAACCGCACACTGGTGCGATGGGGTAACAAACACAAGCTTGGTCTCAGGGTGGATACGATCGACGCATAACCCGAATTCGTCGACCGGAACGGAAACCACTCGCATACGCCGGTACTTCATCGCCATCCAGGCGGCAGGGAAGCCGGGATCTTCAACCGAAACCGTATCTCCATCCTGTAAAAGGGCTTGGGCGATTAAATCGATGCTATGTTGTGCTCCTGAGGTCAGCAGGATTTGATCGGTATTTACATGAACGCCCCGTTCGAGTGACAAATAACGTTGGATCTGTTCCCTTAGCGGCACATATCCGTAGGGATCGCCGTAAGCCCAACTTTCCAGGTCCGTTTCTGCGGAGGCGTGTAAAAAGGAATGTCTCCAATTCTTTTGAAAATGTTCGTCTAAATAAGGTTCATGAGGGCTGAAATCGATTTCCACTTTTCGTTTGTCTCCGAACCAACTGTGTAAACGGCCGATTGCAGCGTTTAACAACGGCAGTTCAGGGGGGAAGGGGCCTTGTGGCGCAGCCTCCTCCTCTTCTGAAGGACGAGTCGCATATGTCCATTCGCTTACTCTTGTCCCGCCGCGACGAGAGGTTACGGTATACCCGCGACTGAATAATTCCTCGTAAACAATCTGGATGGTGGATCGGGAAACGCCTATCAATAAAGCGAGTTCGCGAGAGGGGAGCAGCAATTCTCCCGGCGGCCATTTTCCGGTAGTAATATTATGGATCGCTTGGTCCAGCAGTTGCTGCCAGATGGGGCGGTTGTCGTCCCGGTTTACGTGTAGCACTCAGTCGCCTCCGATGTTTCTACAGGTATTATGGATTGATGGAAATATAAATTACGGGTATAAATTTGCAATCCATTGAAGGTTATCCTATCACGGCAGTATTTGCTTTGCAACAAGACAGAAGTGAGATCCCATTTATACGTTGGGCGAAAATTGAGATTCGATAACAAACTGGCGAAGCGGCGGAAACCAAGAAGAGTTTGGCGGGAGCCATGCATCCGGGCGAAACGGTGGCCTATTATGAAATCTGGGGAAAAGTTTGTTGGTGATGAGCGAAAGAAATGGCCGGGGCGTGTATAATCTATAGATCAAAATAACGGCAACTTTCCAAGTGATGGATACGTTAACCAATAGGGGGACAGCACGAAATGAGTCGTAAAAAAATGGTGATGGAAGATGACTTGGAGCAGGCCGAGGGGAAGTCGTTCATGAACGTTGTTCTTGATGCGACGATTCCCCTATACGCGGACCTATAACGTGCGAGGAGAGAAATTTGCCGGGCACCTGCGGCACTCAGGACAATAGCTTATGGGGGAGGCCTCAAGCCGATATGCAACTGCGGCGGGACGCCGGGGGCGGCGACAAACGATAACATGCCGTGTCGCGTGGGCGGGCGTTTATGCTCCTGGCCGGCTAGCGGCGCAGAGACGGCAGCATAATACCGGAGCGGCCAACCGCGCCGCTCCGCGACATCCAGCAGCCGCCGCCGGACGATGCTGTCGGGACCGATCACCGTGCGCGCCAGGCTGAACAAGGAGAAGACCGCAGGCAACTCACTGGGCCCGGGTTTTACGGACAAGCTGAAGCCGGCTCGTGTGAAGGGCAGGCGCTGCGCGGCGGAACGGTCGGATACCACCTCGACAAGATCGAGCAAATCCACGGCTTGATCGGCCAAACCAGCGCGACCCATTAGCCGGTGGACTTCCCACGGCTGCAGGCCATCGGCGCGAAAATAGAACTCAAGGCGGCCTGTAGCGACATCGAGGCCGATCATGCGCAGGACCGGAGAGCGGGTCGTCAGCAGCGGCACATGGCCCAGCGCGTCCCGGATCCAGGAGTCCACGGCTGAGGAGGCGCTTAATGGCGCTTCAGCGTACAGCTTGAAGGCATCGCCCTCGAGACCGTGCCTTCCGCTGATCCAGGTGCCGTATGCGAGCCGCCCCATAGACTGGATATACCGCAGCCGTTCGATGTGCGGCTTCAGAAGATCCGGCCGGTATCCGGCGGAATCTTCGCCCGCCAGCTCGGCGATAACGTCTAGCACCCGGTCCAGTCGGGCGGCCGGCTCGCATCGGGGCCCCGCGAACTCAACCGTATAACGGATGGCATCGCCGGTCGAGGTAAACCCGAGTTCGACCGGATAACCGTCGGCGGTCAGTGGACTGAATCGCCAAGCGGCTTCAGCGGAGACGCCTGCCAGCAGCCGTTTCAGCGCGGCAGCGGATCGGGCGGCCGGGAGCGGAGATTCATGGCGATAATGCTCCAACGCCTGAATCAGCGCATGTTCAGGCGCCCGCTCCGGCACATGGCCCCGCTGTCGATCCGCCGTCCGGTCTAACGGCAATCTTTCCATCCCATCAAAAATTCTTCTTCCATCCGGTTCTGCTGCCCCCGGATCTGCGGCGTCTGGGACGGACCGGCCAGCTCATGGACACGGGCGACGAGCCGCTGGTGGAAGCTGCGATGATCGATCAGGAAATTGCTCTGGTTGACCAAGTCCAGAAAAGATTGGGTGAAATAGCCGTGGCTGGACGTCTCGCCGGCATATTCATTCCAACGACAAGCGGCGAACAAAGTCGATTTGGCCAGCGGGATGAACAGTTGATTCGGGTCCTCGTTCATGCAGAGCAGCCCGCCCGTTCCTTGACTCACTTGGCTGACGTTATTGGTGTACGCCTGCACGTTCGGTACGGTCACGCCGAAAGGAATGACCTTTTGCAGCGTGGCGATCAGGTTCTGGATGAATTCGTTCGCATAACGGATGGAACGGATGACGGCCGGATGCTCGGTCTCTTCATGCATGCCGCCGGAGTGGCAGCTGTCAAGAATGATGGTGAAGTTTACGAGCGACGGCTGCAGACTTTCGGCCGCGGCCGCCAAATCCCAGTCGGTTATGAAGGAACCGGAATAAGGAATGATCGTTTGGTAGCTGGCTCCTCCGCTGATCGGATGCAGTCCGCCGTGACCGGCGAAATAAAAGCAGGCTACATCCCCCGGCTCGGAGATCGATAGCATGTAGCGAATGGCTTGGCGGATATTGGACGAGGTGGCGGTATGGTCGGTATAAAGCCAAACCTGGCTCGGATCGAATAGGAAGGCGTCTACCAGCAGGTGATACATGGCCTGGGCATCTCGCACGCATCCGCCCAGGTTTGTGAAGCCTTGGACGGAGTAATTGTTGACGCCTACGACAACGGCTCGTTTGGTCATGGCGGTTCCTCCTTGGAACTGAACTGGATTTCGAATTCGGGATTACGGTCCTTCCTGCACCGGGATCAGCGTCTCGGCGGTTTCGGCGAACGGCACGCGGCGCATCGAATTGTCCGTGCCGATAAACGTCAGCTGGTAGCGGAACGTTTTGAGCGCCGGATTGAGCAGGGCGAGAACCAGTTGGACGGAATCGGACTGATTGCCCGCCATTTTCAGCCGTTCCTCACGACGATACTGGTGCTCCGGATCGTCGTACACGACATCGATATACACCATTTTGATCTTCGCGCTCTCGAACAGCGGAATGAACTCGATCTTGATCGTGCCCGGGAACGGATCGTCTACAGGAATCAGCGCAGCTTCACTCGTCACCGGCTCCGTCTCTCGGGTCGTCCCGTCCTTCAAGTGATGGACGAACCGGTAGGTGTAGCTGCGAAACGTCCGGTCATCCAATCGCAGCTTCCAAGTCAACGCTTCCAAACTTTGCGTCAGTACAAGCTGCTTGTTTTGGGCTGCGCCTCCGGGAGGCCGATAAGCCAGGTGGACGTCGATGGAATCGACGACGCCCCAGTCGACGCTCGCAGGCCGGATTTGTACTTCCAGGAAGCCGATGCTCTCAAAAGGGTTCAGCAGCAGCGTCCGGTCCTCAATGCGGCGCGGGGGCAGGTCATAACTCATCCGGCTGCCGTCCCAATCCGACTGCGGATTGAAATGGTATTGGACGGAATATTCGTAATCCGTATCGAGCCGCTCGTTCATAAATACCTCGAACGTTTGCGGGGCATTGCGGGTCTTGTCGAACACGAAATCCTTATGCTTCAAAGTCGCCGGGTCGGCCGCATTGCCGTAATTGAGGGACAGGTGGGCCGAATTCAGCCCGATGCGGTCAAAGTCGATCAGCGTCTCCGCCTGAATCGTAAATACGCGGAAGAACGGGTCGTCGAGGTCGACCTCGACGAAATGTTTGCCCCGCTCCAGGTCCGCAACCAGCAAACCGAAGAACCCTTGAGGCGCATACGTACGCTGGGTCGCCTCGGAGCGGTCGTAGACGAGCTTGATGTGCTTCCGCTCTTCTTGATGGACGAACCGCAGCTTGAACGACACGAGCGCCGGGCTCCCGATGCCGCCGGGAGCGGAGGCCACGCCGGCCGGAAGGTTGGAGGCGCGGCTGGGCGGGACGCTCACGCCGACGGCGGCAGGCGATGCGGGAACAGCGGAGGCCGCCGGGAAGCCGGTGCCTTCCGTCGGACTTACGCCCGCCGCGGGTGTCGCCGCCGGAGGAGTCGGGTTGTGTCCGTCCGCGGTCTCGCCGCGTCCGGTTCCTTGCGTCGGGCTGACGGCTGCCCGAGCCGCCGCTCCGCCCGCGGTCCCGGGGGCAGGCGTGGCGGGCGCCGCGTCCGGACGCGGCGGCACCGGAGTCGCCGGCGGTCGCAACTCGTTGCCGCGGCGCAGCACTTGATCCAGCGATTCGGGCTGGACGGCGCCGCCCGCGACCTGGCCAGGCGTCAATGTAGGCTCGAACCATTGCCGCAGCAGGTTCTCCTTGAAGAAGTCCAACGCCCAGCGCTCTTTTTCCTTCTCGTCTTCCTCGCCCGTAAAGTCAACCACCTTGATGTGAATTGCGCCGTCTTGCACCAGCTTCTCGAACGCCGCGTCGATCCCGGCGCGAACGAAATAAACCTGCGCCTCCAGGCCCGCGCTCAATTGATTGTACACGCGCTCCAGATCGGCGGTGATCTCGACGTTCAGCGCCGGGCGCATCCCGGTGAACTTGAGGTCGTAGATGACGCCCACCGGCTGCGTGCCTTGGGCAAACGCTTTTTCCAATATTGTCGCGCCCTCTTGGCTCAGGGTCAGACTAAAGGCCGCGGTGTTCTCTCCGTGGAGCGAAGGTACCGACGCGCCAAGGATTTTCTCTACGGCATGGAACGAACCCGGGCCGGCCGGCTCCGTAGCGGCTGTACCGCCCGCACCTTGTACATTGAGGGCGATACATTGGACGGTCCCTTCGTCGAACGGGACGGCCGCTAGTTTGGGCCGCTCCTTGGAGAGGGCCCGCAGCTTGGACAGGATGCGGCGCTCCAGATCGGGGTCGAGCCGCAGGTTGACCTCGAACATCAAGAAGCCGCCGCCCTTCGCTCCGGCGGCGACCGCCGCGGGTTTGTACTTGATGAAGGTGAAGGCCGCCCGGCCGCCCCGCCGGGCGAGCTGGACCGGGCCGGGCAAATACCAGAATTGGCTCGGGTCGGCATGGTCGGGGAAGATCGTGATTCCCTCGACCGTAATCGTTCTGCTGCCGAGTAGTAACATGTGCTTTCCTCCTTCCGTAGTTCGGGCCGTCTATTTGAGCGGGACGATGATCTCGTCTTCGTCGCTCGGTTTCCAGTCGACGGTCTTGCTGAGCCCGTTCGTGAAACGGCGGACGATCTGATAGCGGTATTTCGTAAGGCCGCCCGCGGCGAAATCGTATTCGAAATGTGCACGGTCGGTACCGGATTTGAGCGTAAACTCGTCCTCGAATATCAGACTGCGCTCCGCGTCTTCGTATTTGGCCTTCACGACGATGTCGCGAAGCTTTTGTCCGGCGAAGTCGCCCGACTCCGGACGAATGGTCACGATCTTGTGGCCTCGCATGTCGTCACGCAGGGTGATCCGCCGCTGCAGGGTGAACGACTCCGGAATGTCCGCCACCGTCCCGTCCTTGTAGATGACCGTCACCCGGTAGCCGACTGTCCGCCGGTCAGGGTCCTTCAGCGCGACCAGAAAAGTCTGAGTGGACGTGACGGCGCTGTTGAATTCGAACGAGGCTTCCTGGACGATGTCGTGCTCCGGGTCTTCGTACGAGACATCTACGAAGGCTCGGTCGACCTTCGTCCAATCGAACACCGGGACGATCTCCAGCGTCCGCTTTTGCGGGAAAGGATCGCGGATCGTGAGCCGTTCTTCGTCGGTTTCGATCCAAGGCATCTCGACATCCCGGTGGTCGACCGCCCGATAGATCAGCTTATACCGGAAACGGGTGAGGGCCGGGTTCAGAACGAACATTTTCCAGATCGTCTCCGTCACGTCTTCTTTTTTCAAGAGGTAACTGTCCGCCTGGCGAATCCCGCGCTCCGGATCGGCGTATTGGAGCTGCACCTCGATGTGCGAATAGCGCTCCCAAGGAAAATTCAGTGCCTGAACCGGGATCGGCACGAGGGAGTAGAGCTCCCGCGGATTGATTTCCAGATACTCGCCGGTTTCCGTCATAGCAGGCGATTGCAGTGTCACCGGCCGTTCGGTCCCGTCTAGGTCCCGGAAGTTCACCGTGTAACGTGCGGTCACGTCTTGGCGCATCGCCCCGCCTGCGAGGAGGCTGTTCCACTCGATATCCGCCGTTTTGGTCGCCGCATCCAGGACCGCACTCTTCGTCTGTCCGCCGTAATCCAGATGTACGTGGATCGAGGCGATCTGATCCGCAGCGTAATCGGCCCGGGAGATGACCTGAAGCTTTCGTCTCGCGAACCACGGATCGTCGAGATCGACCGAGAGGACGAAGCGGCTCAAATCGATTCCCGGTTCGCGCAGAACACGGAACAGACCGCTCAGATGACCTTGGGGGTAAATCGTCTTTTTGACCGTCGTCCGTTCCCGGATATTGAAGTCCAGCCGCTTGCGGTCGATGCGGCGGCGGTCGATTTTGCGGTACGAGAAGCCGACGAGCGCTCCCCAGCCCCCGGTCACAGCCAGGGCCGAAGCGGTTTTGGCCAGATGCTCGATTTTGTCCCAAGCATCTTCCTTGGGCTCGACCGGATTCAGACTCGGCTCGAAAAAGGCTCCGGTGAGCATGTCGCGGACTTCGTCCACCGCTTGGTCGCGGCGGGCCATCAGCTCCGAATCCTCGCCTTCCGGCACGAAAGTGTCGACCTCGAGCACGATCGTCCGATTATCGATTAGCTCATCGATAGCCTTTGTGATCTCCGACTGGTAAAAAATCGTGTCGGTGCCGAACGAAGTGTCGAAGTGTTTTTGAACCCGGTCCCAGTCGATATTCAGCCGAACCGAGTACGCAGGACGGAGTGCCAGATAGTCGAGAGAGAAAACGACGCCGATCGGGGACATCTCGCCCTGCAGCGCTTTTTTCAGAATCTTGACCCCATCCTCGGTTAGCCGGCAGGAGAAGGCGGCTTGATTGTCGCCGTAGAGCGCCGGCTTGGCGTGATGGCTGAGCTTCAGCACGAATTTCGGACCCGTTGCCTCGGTCGGATCGGTGGCGGCAGGGCCGGTCGGGGCCGGAACTGCCGGTACATCGCCGGTCTGCTGATCAAACAGCATCAGCTTCACCGTGCCGTCGATGAGCGGGACCGGCGCCAGCCGGGGAGAACTGCGAAGATTCTCCAGCCGCTTGATCTCATCACGGATCTCGTCCAGCGCCTCCGGGTCGATACCCAGATTGACGTCGAAATTGAGGAATCCGCCGGTCCCGGCCGTGCCGCGGAACTCGATAACTTGGAGCTGCGGGACGAGCGTCCCGGTGACGGTATCGCGGATTTGCGTCAGCCGGGGAGGCCCTGGCAAGTAATACCATTGCAGCGGGTCCTCGTGGTCGCGGAACACCGTAACTTGATTAATGATGTGAAAGGGCGGCGCAAGGTAGAGCATCCGGCTTCACCTCCTAGGCGGGCATCTCGGGCAAGACGAGCGTTTTTTCCGAAGTCGTGGTTGCGGCGATTTTTTTTACCGAGCCGTCGGCCAAGAAGTACGACGCGCTCCAGTCGTAGCTTCTTTTCGTTTTGTCTTTGTAAGGGAAGCTCCATCTGAGCGTGTTGGCCGCACCTTTTTTGAACACCAGGTCCCCGGACTCATCGATGCCGTTCGCCTCGTCCGCATAATGCATCGTAACCTTGATCAGCTTCACCGCTTCGAAGTCCACCAGGTCCGGCATTACTTCGATCTCCTGATACAGGACGGCATCGCCCAGCATGATCGTGTTCTGATCTGCGGCAGTCTCCGGGACTTGCTGCACCGTTCCGTCCTTGAAGCGGATATTCGCGGAATAGGTGACCATACCGGCCGTTTCCGATACGACGGGGAAGGTCCAGTCCTCGAACGAGCTCTCCTTGGTCAGCGCCACCGAGTGCGTCTGGGTGTACGCGTTGGCGTCGTCCCGGTACTTCAAGTCGACGAAAATCGTATCGATGCGGGTATCGAAATCGCCGAAGCCGCGGACGTTGACCGTCTTGCTGGCGCTGAATGGATCGTCGATGAACAGCTTCGAGGACCCGCCGGTTTGCCAATCGTTCATGAACTCTTTCCCGTCGGACATATAGTATTTGACCCGGTACCGGTACGGGTTGCGCCGAGGCTGGAAAATCACCTGCACCCACCGATGATCGATATGGTCTTTGTCCAGCTTGAACACTTGCTCGATCGGGCGGATGCCGTTATCTTCGTCCGAGTACTGCAAGGTGACGAGCGCTTCCTGCACCTGATTGAAGTTCAGATCGCCCTGGGCGATGTCCACCAACAAGATGCCCGTATCGCCGACGTTGATGGTCAGATGTTCCTCATCGCTCTCGATTACTGGCGATTGATAGCGTTCCGAGGCGTTCTTGTAATTGACCTGATAGGAGTACTTGTACTTGTAGCTGTCGTTCGCGATATAGGTGCTGAACTTGCCGACCTCGTCCGGGGTTTTCAGAAGCACCTCTTTCACGCTGTGCTCGGCGCCTTGCTTGTATTCGATCTTGACCTCGATACTGTCGAGCGGCAGCTTCCCGAAGTCTGCGTTCGCACGTGTCGTGACGTTCAACTGCTTGAAGAACGGATCGTTCAGATCGACGACGCGGGAGAAATCCGCCCACTTGAACGGCTTGCCGTCCTTGCCGATCATACTGGTGATGTTCGGCAGCGTTCCGCGCGGCGAAGGGTTCCATTCCATAATTGCGCCTTCTTTGTAGGTACGGCGGAAGCTCACGACTTTGCTGACTACCTTGTCGATGTTGATGTTCTCGAGATCGTGCTCTTTGTACCAGGTGCTGGCGGCATTGGGGTCAACGGGCGGGATATCGCCCAGGATCATTTTGGCCACCCCGTCCTCCAGGTTTTTCCACGCCCACTCGCGGACCGAGCTTATTACTTTCGGGTCGGTAACTCCTCCGGGGTCGACATTTACGCCTCCGGAATTGGTTTCGGTCATTTTTTCCGTCAAAGTTTCCCGATAGCTGTCTTCCGACCAGAAGTTTTCCTCGACATCAATCGCCTGATGGAACTCCATGAATTTCTCGGCTCTGAACCATACGGTCGCCGTGATCGGAGGGAGCCGGACAGGCATCCAGAGGTCATAAGCCACTTGGACGACGCCGCCCTTGTCCTGAAGCGCGCTCTCCAGCAGCGTGGCTCCTTCGGCGGACAGTTCGACGGTGAAAGGCGTGATCATTTTGCCGTACAGAGACGGCGCGCCGGGGCTCGTGATCTTCTCGACGAAGGTGCCGGCGCTGTCCAGTACAGTGATGCTGGCCGAACCGCGAAGGAAGCTCATTTGGCCAATCTTCACCTGGGGTGCCGGCGGCTGCAGGCCCCGATTCCTCCAGTCTTGATCCTGCCGTTCCTGAAGGACGGACTGGATTTTGGTCAATTTGTCCTCGGGCACTACGAATTCGACATCGGCGATAAGGAATCCGCCGCCTTTTTTGCCATCCTGCCGGTCGATCGGGAAGCGGTACTTGATAAATTTGAACACGGGCTGGCCGTTATCGTCGATCCGGAACCTTGGCTGGCTCGGTATCACGTAGTAGGTTGATCTGTCCGCATGGTCCCTGTAGATGGTCAACCCTTCGAGCACTTCTGGCTTATCCCACATTAGCATCGCATTTTTCCTCCTTGAGATGTTCCTCGCTGATTCCCGAGCCTGCGTCGGGATTCAAGTGGGAATGATTCGGATGTGCCCTGTCCCGCTGCCATCGGGGAACCAGGCGCTTACGTCGGCGGAAGCCTCGAAGGGAATGTGTCCCTTCCCGGATCGGCGAATGCTCCCCCGATAGATGACCCTCACGCAATCCGGAGCGCCGTTAAGCGCCCTGGCCGCCTGCCGAGCATGCTCCGGTGTCAGCGCCGCGTTGAACAAGGCATTGTAGGGCGGATACCCGGAGGAGGGGGAGCACTGCACCTCCGTGAAGACGCCCGTCCCCGTCCCGGCGCCGATTTCCAGCGACACCCGATCGATGTCGGCCAGCTCCGGCAGAAGCCGTATGGCGGAGGGGGAGAGCCTCCGCTCCGGGTACCGCCTCATGATCTCTGTGCGCAGCGCCGCAATCGCCGGTTCTTCCGCCGTCCACTGGGCAGCGAACTGCAGACGCGATCCGGCTTCGCCCAGCCAGAGAATCAGCGAGGGCCGGCCTGTCGGATCGCGTTCCGGCATAGGGGAAGCAGGTCTGTAATAAAAAGCTTGAGGCTCGAAGGGATCCGCATAGCAGAGCACATTTTGAAATCGAAATCCGACCTCGTCTTGCCCATCGGGCATGTTCATTCACCTCCTCGCACAATCAGACGTTCAAAAGGCGACCTGACGTCGGACCAAGGTCCGGCTTTGCCATCGCTTCCCGCGTGCCGCCGATAACGATAGCCGGCATGGAAGGGGGAGGATGCAAAGTATGTAACCGTCTTCCGAGGCTGCTCCGGCGTCAATGCTACGACGATTATCGCTTTCTCCGACTCGGACCGTTCCTCCGGAAGCAAGTCGATCGCCACCAGCGGTGCGGTGTTCGACTCGTCAAGTTCGACGACGATTTCGTGCGAGCCGTACTCCGGGAACATGAACACCCCCAGAAGCTGCGGCTCGAGGGGGAGCGGTCCTCGCTTCAGCACCCGATCTCCTTTTCGCGCGCGGAACTCGTATTCGACGGTTGCGGAAGAAGCACCTGACGGGATCCCGATTGCCGATTCCGTCCGTCCTTCGTCCAAGTCGAAGGTCAAGGATTCCGTCCTCCCATCCTCGATCCATGTGATTCGTCCGTGAACGGAAGCCAGGTCCAACAATCCTTTGTCGGCGGCTTGCGGAATGAACCGGACGGGAAAATCGGCTGGCGTGAGATACAGCCGGTCGCCGCTGGCGGCGAGATATGGCCCGTCCAGTTGGCGGCTATTCCTGGAGTTATCCAGAATCGCAAACGTAGAGTATGTGTATTCCAGCGGTTCAGCCGGAGTAAGCTTCAGCCGGATGGCCGCCGTGTCAATAGGAGAGATCAGCTCGGCCGAGACGCTGACCCCCTGAGGCCGCACGGGCGGCCTAGGCGGAGCCCGCAACGTGACGCCGATCGCCGCGACGCCGGGCCGCTCTCCCGGGATATTCGCGGACACGTCGACTTGATGCAAACCGGTCGGCAGAGCGGGTACTACAATCGGCGGCGGAGCGATCGCTTCGATGCCGACCGAACGGATAGCTTGGCGGGCCGAATCGAAAGGATGGAGGGACAATACTAGCGGCCGCCAAGTTTTAAGCGGTTGGGACAAATCCCATTCCATTCGCCCACTCCCGCCGGTCCCGCTGATATCCAGTCCGGGCAGCGCCATATACCCGCGGCCGTCCGCATCCGGAGCAGCTGCGAATTCGCCAAACCGGGTCCGGACCCAATCCGTCAACGTTTCCGCTAATTCCATGGGGTCGCGAATGTCGCCCGAACCTTCACCCTCAACAGTTAGTCCGAGTTTGGACAAGTCTCCGCAGAACCGGCTCGTCAGCGCGTCACGGGCGATCCGGCCTTCCTCGTCCAAGCTGGCCTTCATCGCGGCATGGAAGCGCTCCGGATCTATGCGGACGCGATGGGGCAAGCGGGGAGCAATGCCTGCCAACTCCAGTTCGATCTGGGCCCGCATGGGCAGCGTCTCGTCCTCCAGCAGTTGCTTCAGCAACTGTGCTCCTTCGGACGTCAGCCGCAGTAAAAGGCGGGCGTTCGTAAGTCCGTTCCACCCCAGAGGGAGCGGGCGGGAGGCTTCCGCCGGCAAGTCTACGCCAGCCGGAGCTACCAGCCGGAGGCAGCCTCCAGTAAAAATCGCCGGTTCGAGCTCGGCGCCGGGTTTCCGTTCGCGAAGCAAAACGGAAGCGTTCTCGATCGGGCTGTGCGGTTTCAGACGCAGTTGAAAGATGCCGTATGGCGACGGAGGCAGCATCGGATTCTGGCCCCGGTACAGCTGCAGCCTCAGATCCGGCAACCCATCGGATCCGATGGCGATTTCCAGCTTATCCGGAGTGATGACGAAAGGTCCTCGTCCCTCGAAGGGGTAGTAGATGCGGGATTCGTCGCAGGGAATAGATTGTTGGAAGTCCAGTCGCCTCATCTCATCCTACATCTCCTTGCAAGATATAGAGTAAATCGCCGCTTTTTGCCTTCCATTCCTTCGTCGCTTGCCCGCTAAGTCTAATGGCGCTGACTCTGTACTCATAGGCGCCACTGTTCTCTCGTCGCAGGAGCACATCCGCAATCGGGAACGGCAGTGCCACTTTGACCACGGGATGCTCGGCGCTGAGCGAGACGGTGACGCTGCCGTTCTCTCCGTGCCTCAGCTCGACAACGATCTCGCTCAGCCGTTCTTCCTCCGGCTTGCCTGGGGGCAGGTTGAAGATGGCCGGTAGCGTCTTGACCGTAATCTCCTGCTCGTACAAAGCGGTAAACGGATCTTGGATCGCGCTCCAGATCGCTTCCCGATCGGGCAGAACAGTAATGTCGCGCGGACCTAAGAGTACCGAGGCCGAGCCATTGCCTTCGATCGTCTGACCTGGCGCAGGGGCCACCGTAAACACGAGCTCATCACCCGAGGAGAGAGACTCGACCGGCAGCGTAAGCCCTTGGAGCTCGCAGGGAACCTCGGTTCCTTCGCGGAACAGTTTGGCGCTCACCTGGCGGATCCGAACCGGGCTTTCAATCCAATTCCGAATTTTAACGATAACGCCTGCGGAGTCGGGATCGGCAGTATAGGTATAGTCGAAGAGTTCTCCGGCGAGATCATCCATGCGTGCTGTGAACGGTACTTTCTCGGCGACCCGGTTATGCTCGTCGTCCAGGCTGACCTCCACCTCTCCCGTCATGAAGAACGCTGCGGTCCCCGACCCCATAAGCGCATCGAACACCTGTTGCAGCTCTTGGAGCGACAGCGACAGCGCATCTACGATGCCTTCCTTCAGGTTGACCAGCGCTCCCTCGCGAAGCTGGAACGGTCCGGGGGCATTGGGGAGAGACAGCCGGAACGCCAACCGGTCCGCGTCTGCCAGCAGCGGTTGAAAGACAGGGCCTGCAATCCCGTCCGGGAGAGTCCCGCTTACATGAGCTTTCAGCTCTCGAGCGGAAGCTTCCAGCCGATCAAGGTCGACGTAAGGGGCCGCTGCATAATCGAGAGTCGCCCGCGACGTTTGGAGCGAACCGTCTTCGGAAGTAAATTTGGCTGATAGGAACGGCAGGTAGGGCGGGACGGGCAAGCGTGCGAGTTTGAAGGCATCCGGGAGGTAATAGAACAAATACCGGCGGCTCGTCTCTTGATAATAGCTGTGGAAATCGTTGCCGTAACGAACCTGATGCCGGATCAGGCCCGGACCGTCGCTTGCGGGCGAAATGCCGCCGAAGATGTAGTCGTGCAGGTTGGCCGGGAAATAGAAAGGAAGCTGGATGTCCAACACGCGGTCGACGATCCGATAACGCTGCTTCGGCTTCAAGACAGACAAGTCGATGTGAGTCGTTTCTCTTCTTTCGACGGAGATCAAGTCGGTAGAGAGTTTGACTTTGTCAATCTTGCTCTTACTTAAGGCAGGGAAGGCTCTGGATGTGCGGATTGAGAGGGGCTGAACTTGTGGCTGAACGGAATTCATCGTACGCACCGGGAAAGGCCTTGGGCCGCCAATCGGTTTGATCGGGCCGATTGGAATCGACAACGGGCCTGTGTAGGGCGGTTTTGATGGCGTCTCTTTGGGCGCGACAACCGGGATGGCGACCTGAACGGTACGTCGGACGATCAGAACTGCATTTGACTGGGGCTCTGTAAGAGCGGCGTACAATTCGTCGCGTTCGGCCATACTGTCTAGCTGCACCGCAGCCTGGATACCGTCCGGTTCCTCGAGTATATCTCCGAACTTCAATTCCTTCTGCACCCCGCCCGACCCGATGAGCACATACCGCAAAATCACGGATACCCGGTGCGAAAGTGCAGACGCATCCCGTGACGTCTGTTCGATTTCCTTGGCCGGACCTCGGATCAGATGAACGCGCATCACCCATCCCGGTGCTCGTTCTTCTACGGTGATGCGATATTGCTCTTGTCCGCCGGCCGTTCTCTCCGTGGCTACCTTGTAGCGGGGCACGTAAACTTTGCTGGCTGAGTTGGCCGGCTGCTCCATCAGGATCGTGTCGCTTACTTCCTCCGTCGGACATACGGGGACGGTCAATTCTTCCCGGGAGTAGTCCTTTTCGTTCAGGCGAATTCGGGATAGGGCTTCGGTAATAGCGGGATTGTTAAGGACGTTAAGCTTCGCGAAAGTAGCATTGAACTGGATCGGCATGAGCGTTCACTCCTCGGCGTTGCGGATTGAGGCGCAAAAAAGAAGGTCTGGATGTGGATGGAACTTGACACACGATACATCATAGCAAAGTTTGAACCCACAATAATGGGAATAAGGAGCCAATTTAATGGTTTCGTGAATAGGTCGTTCAGACAAATTTATTAATCCGGCGTTTCCTTGAAAGGTAGCAATCTGTCGGAATTTGTAATGGCGATAAAAGTATAGTTATCAAATCAATTAGGGAGATTCCCATTTAGACAGCTCTTAGAATCACGTGGTGATAGGTCAAAAGTATTCTTGAAATTGATAAAAAATTACATCCACTAAAAAGTAATATAGCTAATACTGGAAGATCCTATCCTAATCAAGATCGAGCAGGCTGCGGCCGAGCATGAAAAATAACACTTAATGGCATTAAAAATATTAGATGCGACTCGTCACAGGTATTGAACATAAATAAACGTTAATCACTCTAATGTGATAAGATAATGATAGTATAGTAATCAGTAAAAAGTCTGCGAAAGGCTATATTATAGGCTCTTTGTCCAGTTTAACGATCAGATAGATTTTGAATACCTTCAAAAATAAGGAAGTGAAAATAATGAACTTCGAAATAGTGATGCAGGAGCTTGAAGCTCTCGGCAAGGAACGATCCAAAAAAATGTATATGTCCAATGGCGCGCACGAACCGCTTTTCGGCGTAGCTACAGGCCAAATGAAACCGATCGCCAAAAAAATCAAAATCAATCAGCCTTTGGCAGAGCAGCTATACAGCACAGGCAATTACGACGCCATGTACTTTGCCGGCATCATTGCCGATCCCAAAGCGATGACCGAAGCGGATTATGACCGCTGGATGGACACAGCTTATTTTTATATGCTGTCCGATTATGTAGTGGCCGTCACTTTGGCAGAATCAGACATTGCCCAAGACGTTTCCGACAAATGGATCGCCAGCGGCGAGGAGCTAAGAATGTCGGGAGGCTGGAGCTGCTACTGCTGGCTGCTGGGCAATCGGCCGGACAGCGAGTTTCACGAAAGCAAGCTCGCTGCCATGCTGGACCTTGTGCAAAAAACGATTCACGATGCACCGGAACGAGCGAAATATGCCATGAACAATTTTATTTACACTGTGGCGGTATCGTACCGTCCTCTCCATGACAAGGCGGTCGAAACCGCAAAGGCGGTAGGGTCGGTAGAAGTCAAGCAAGACCAGAAAAAAAGCAAGTTTCTGAACGCTTCCGACAATATTCAAAAAGCAATAGATAAAGAGCAGATTGGGTTCAAACGCAAATATGTAAGGTGTTAGAGTGTTCCTATACATGCCCATATAACGAACGCCAATTGAAATGTCTCGCTAGTGGAGAAGCAAAAGCCCTGCAAGCGCGGAATGCCGCCTGGCAGGGCTTGTTCGTTGTACCGGATATCAGCTTTGAACGTAATCGACTTCGGTCCAGCAGAGCGAATTTGTCCGGATCGAATCCGGGCGGCTCTCCTCCTCATTCATACGCATCGATTTCCTAGCCAGCCAAGCTTAACGGAAGACGCCCCTCGCTGAACATGCAACCTCTTAGCCGGTTTTCACTTTCTTGCGCATGGACAAGTTTCGTGAAGAAAAATATATAAAACTTGATCGATTCCTGTATGTATCTATTCAAACGGGAATGATACCATGAAAATTAAGACAAGAGAATACGAAAGCGGTAAAGCCGGGAGCGATCAAATCCGGTGCGCCCGGCGGTATTCGGAAGGGGTGATACCCATCTTTTGCGAGAACACTCTGCTGAAATAAAAGCCGTTGCTATAACCGCACGCGGCTGCGATTTTGTCGATCGTCCACACGGTTTCCTGCAGCAGCGTCCGGGCCCGGTCAAGCCGAAGCTCGCTTAAATACTCGCTCGGATTGACGCCGAACATGCTGCGGAAACGGCGGCTGAACTGCACGGTGCTAAGTCCCATCGCGGACGAGAGCTGACTGAGGCTGACAGTTTTGTAAGCGTTTTCTTTGATATGGGCTTCCGCCTCTTCCATCAGCGGGTCGTCGGGAATCACTCTCGTTTCATGGAGATGCGTCTCCCATTCCCAGTCGAATTGTTCCCACAGATCCGCAAGCAGAAAGTTTCTGCGACCGACTCCGAGCGGGTCCTGGCGCCGGGAAAGCATGGCGAGATAGCCGTAAGTGGAAGCGAAACGCTGTTTGTCCCGGATCGGATGCTTGCCGACCGGATTTGGGCACAGCCGGTTTTCGGTGCGGATTTCCTCCCCGGCGGCGAACCAGGAGAAGTTCAGCACGAGAAAAGTGGCGGGGCGCAGCATTTCCCGCTTAAGAGCGATATCCGGCGGACAGAGCAGAAGGTCTCCTTTTTCCGCGACTCCTGTAAGCTCGCCGATCTCGAACCGGAAACTGCCGCCATCCACGACGAACAGCACCCATTGCGGGCCGGTGTCTTCGTCTTTTTCAAACCGCTTTTTATGGTTCCAAACTGTAATAAAATCGATGCGAGCCGCAAGTTCTCGGGGACGATACGTTTCCATGCGCGATCACCGCCTGATTGTGAGTATGTACTTACGATAACGGAATATGCGATGAAACGAAAGTGACGATTTTTTTTCAATACGGCTCCGTTCACCGGAATGAGATAGTCGGATTTCAGGATAGAGGAGAGATTGAAGTGAAGGGCACCAAGCAAACAAATAGGCAAAAAATAACTACACAGCTGTTCGTGGCGGGAGGAGGGATGGCCGGAGTAGCTGCAGCGGTCGCTGCCGCCAGAAACGGAATTCGCACGGTTCTTTGTCAGGATCGCCCGGTGCTGGGAGGCAACGCCTCGTCGGAAGTGCGAATGAACGTGAGCGGCGCTTCCGTTCGGGGGGCGGCGCTTGAGACCGAGTCGCGGGAAAGCGGCATCGTCGAGGAAATGATGCTGGAGTGCGCCGTGCGCAACCCGCAGCGCTGCGCCAATATGCTCGATCTGATTTTATACGAAACATGTCGTGCGGAACCGAACTTAACGCTGATGCTTAATTCGTGCGTGGTCGGGGTCCGTATGGACGGCGACCGGATCGCGGCGGCCTACGTCAATCGGGAAAGCACGGAACATTACTTCGAGATTGAAGCGGAGCTGTTCGCCGATTGCACCGGGGACGGCCGGCTCGGAAGCGAAGCGGGAGCGCGGTACACGACCGGGCGGGAGTCGTCCGAGGAATACGGGGAATCGTTTGCAAGGGATGATCGGGACGCGTACCGGCTCGGCTCTTCGCTGCTGTTCACCTCCCGTGACATGGGGCGCCCGATGCCGTTCGTCGCGCCGAAGTGGGCGCGGACTTTTTCCGAGGAAGATTTGTGGTTCCGCTCGCATCCAACATGGGAATACGGATATTGGTGGGTCGAATACGGCGGAATGCGGGATACGATCAAGGACAACGAGGAGATCCGCGACGAGCTTTTGGCCATCATGCTCGGCGTATGGGACCATATCAAGAACAGCGGACATCATCCGGAATCGGCGAACTGGGCGTTGGACTGGTTCGGCTTCCTTCCCGGGAAGCGGGAATCGCGGCGGTTCGTCGGACAGCATGTACTGACCCAGCACGATTTGGAGCAGTCGGTGGATTTCCACGACACGATCGCTTACGGGGGATGGTCGATGGACATCCATCATCCCGGCGGTATCGAGGCGGCGGACGAGAAGCCGAATATTCATCCGTACACGCCCTATATGTACGGCATTCCGCTTCGCTCGCTCATCAGCGCCAATATCGTCAACCTATTGTTCGCAGGGCGCAATATATCGGCGACGCACGTCGCTTTCTCCAGCACGCGGGTCATGGCGACATGCGCCTTGATGGGAGAAGGGCTGGGCACTTATGCCGCCTTCGCGGTTCGAAGCGGCAAGCCGCACGAAGCCTGGCGCGACCCGGAGCTTGTCCGGGATACGCAGCAGCAACTGTTGCGGCAAGGGGCTTTCTTGCCCGGCAAGCTGCTGGAGGACCGGAATCTTGCAGCAGAAGCGGCCATCGTAGCCTCGTCGGAGCAAACAGGCGGCGCCGCGTCCCAAGTTGCGGACAGACATACCCGCTCCGTGCATGGCAGGCGGGGCGTCAGACCGGACTTAGCCGTGCCCGGGACGCACCGCTGGATGTCCGACCCGGCGGATACAGCGCCGTGGCTGGAGCTTCGCTGGGAACGCCCGGTTCAAATATCGCGCATCACGGTCGTGCTGGACACCGGGCTTCATCGCCATCTCGCCTTGACGCATTCGGATGGGCATCATAACCGAATGGAGTGGGGGCCACAGCCGGAAACGTTAAAAGACTTCAATGTTCAGGCCGGCATCGGGGGCCGTTTCGAAGAGGTTGCCCGTGTTCGGGGCAACTACCAGCGGCAGCTGCAATTCGATGTGCAGCTTGGCGAAGTCGACTGCTTGAGATGGGAGGTGATCGCGACAAACGGACTCGACCATGCACGGATTGTGGAAATTCGCTGCGAGTAGCCGTACGCTCAGTTCGCGGACATGATTGGCGGCGGGCGCGGCACGGACGGTAGTACGTAATCGATTGCTTGAACCATTCCAACGGGGGGGATCGACATGAAACGAAATTATCGGTTAGTTGGCGGAGCCGCATTGATGCTGCTTGCCGCTGTCTTGGCCGCAGGATGTGGAAAGACGAAGGAACCGGACAGCCCGGCAGCGGACGGAGGAGAGGCCGGGGGGCCGCCGAAAGTGAGCGATGCGCCGGTAACGCTTAATGCGGCCGTAGACGCGGTCATAGTGGACAGCGCTCTGGAAGCTGCCATTCAGAACGGATTGAAGAAGAAACATCCGAACATCAAGCTGAACATCATTCAATCGGGCGCGGGAACGACGCTGACCGATCAGATCGCTTCCGGCAACGCGCCCGACATTGTGTTTACGTTTAACGGCCGCTTGGCGACGTATCAGGACAAAGGCATTTTATACGATATGACCCCGCTGCTGAAAACGCATCAATTCGATCTGAATCGCTTTGAGCCGCAGATGATTACGGACGCCAAGGTCAGTTCGACGAACGGCGAGCTGTACGGCATTCCATACAGTCGAAATTTCCATGCCTTCTACTACAACAAGGATATTTTCGATAAGTTTGGCGTGCCGTATCCGCAGGACGGGCTAACCTGGGACCAAACGCTCGAGATTGCCAAAAAACTGACCCGTATGGAAGGCGGCAATCAATACAGAGGTATTGACCCCGGAGCCGGCATCTCCTGGATTTACCAGCCTCTCGGCATTCAGGCAGACGATGTCACGACCGGCAAAGCGTCCGTCAACAACGAACAATGGAAAAAAGTGTTCGAGCTTGTCAAAACGATGTTCACGATTCCCGGCAACGAGCCGAACGGAACGCCGATCGATAACTTCCTGAAACAAAAAAACTTGGCGATGATCGCGTACACCAACATGTTCTCGCAGCTGGAGGAGCCGACAAAGCAAGGCTTTAACTGGGATCTCGCCCAATATCCGAGCTACCCGGAGCGGCCGAACACGTACGGCAACGCCAGCGTCAACATGATGGCGATTACGCAATCGAGCATATACAAGGAGCAGGCGCTGCAGGTTATCGAGGTGGCCACCTCCGACGAAGTGCAACTGGAGATCGCCCATCAAGGAATCATCTCGCCTCTCCAGAATACGGCGATCCAAGCCGAATTCGGTAAAAATCTGAACGTTCTGAAAGGAAAACGGATCGAGAGCATTTTCAAGAGCAAGCCGGTGCCGTACCCGAAAGCTTCTCCGTACCGGTCGAAGTCCGAAGGGATCGCCGCGAAATATTTCAACGAGTACAAAAATGGAACGATCGACGTCAACACCGCATTAAGCAAAGCGGAGGAAGAGATCAACAAAATGCTGGAAGCGGAAAAAGCGAAATAATAGCACGACGTCGAACAGACGACACCCCGGTTTCCGTACCCGCAGACAACACTACTGCTTGCTTCGCGAATAGCCGTATCTTCCATATTCCGGCGATACGGCTTTCGCGAATCATAATCAAAATCGAGGAGGGACGTAACATGCAAAACTTGACAAGAAGGAAGCTTTTGGCGGCAATCGGCACGACAGGAGCGGCAGCCGTTCTATTCAAAGCTTCTGTCGGCGCGACAAACGGAATGGAGCCATCTGTTTTGGGAGCGGTTTATCCCGATGCCAAACCCAAACCGAAGCTGACTAGAACCGATTTGTGCATTGCAACGTCGGTAAGCGAACTGAGAGCGGAGACAGATCCGGTGGAAGGTTTTGCGTATTATGTAACGGATGCGGGGATGGAGGGATTTTTTCAATATGAACCGGGAGACACCTCTTCGCCCGACAATACGGGCACGATTCTCGTCTCGACATCGGGCGCACGGTTTAAACGGATTATCGAAGAATCGTTTGTGAATGTAAGATGGTTTGGCGCTGCGGGAGATGGGGCGACCGACGACACGGCGGCGATCAATGCGGCTATCGGCGACGGCAACAGAACGGTTTACATTCCGGAAGGAACGTACATGATCCGGGCTGACGCCACAAGCATCGGCCAGTTGAGCGCGGGTATTCAGGCGAAAAACAATACGAAAATTGTCATATGCCCGCAAGCGACTTTGAAAGCGCTGCCGTCCGCAACGCCCAGATATACGATCATCAACATTTTTGGCAAATCGAACGTCACGATCGAAGGCGGCGGCAAAATTATCGGGGAACGGAACGAACATCAAGGGACGACGGGGGAATGGGGTTACGGCATTTGCATCGGCGGATCGGATCGCGTACTGGTGCAGGACTTGTATATTGCGGATTGTTGGGGAGATGCGTCCGTTGTCGGATACTATCTGGATAAAAGCAACGCCGCCCGCAACATCACATTCCGGAATGTGTACTGCGACAACAACCGGAGACAAGGGATCAGTGTAACCTGCGCCGAAGATGTACGGATCGAGAGCTGTACATTTGCAAATACGAACGGTACAGCCCCTGAATATGGGATCGATCTTGAACCGGACAGCGGTACTTCCGTTCGCCGCGTGACTATCGCCAACTGTATGTTCCGCAACAATGCCGGCGGTGGTTTTACAATGAACGGTACGAATGGAACAGTCGAATATGTCCATTTTATCGGCAACACACTTGTTGGTCCCAGATCCCATATCAATGGCTTGCTGACACAAAACGTAGTGATTAAAGGCAACATCATTACCGACTCTGTGATCAGAAGCTTGTGGCTCCGGTTATCGAGCAAATATCTCGTGGAAGGGAATCTCATTCAAAATTGTAACAGCATCGGGATTTGGCTGGAAGAATCCAGCTCGATCAACATAACGAATAACCATCTCTATAACGTAAAGGCTAACAGCATTCGGCTCGCTGAAAATTCCAAATACTGTATAGTGGCCAACAATTTGATCGAAGAATGCGGAGAGTCGTCGGCAAGCACGAATATTATGATTACAACCGGCGCAAGCTTCAACACCATTCAGAACAACGTGATTCAAAATCGGTTCAAGCACGCCGGAAAGGCGAAAGGCGGAACAAACGGTTCGATCGTGCTTGATGACGACGCTTCCGCGGCAAGCGGCGAGTACAACAGCATGACGATCTACATGGTCGGCGGGACCGGTGCGGGACAAAAAAGAAAAATTACGTCGTATGACGGCGCGACCAAAACCGCCGTGTGTGCGCCGGCTTGGACGGTGGCCCCGGACGCTACGTCCGAAGTTGAGATTCGATATGGCTCCATTAACGGTATACGCGTGCAGTATCCGCAGGAGAAATACAACATCATTCACAACAACCAGCTTCTGTTTGCTTCAACACTCTACAATTCCAACGGCATAGACGATCAGGGAACGGGCACCTCAGTGGCCAATAATGTTTCATTCGAAGAAGCGATATAGAACGAATATAATTGCAGGCCAAAGCCGTCATAGTGCGGAATTGCGGCTCTAGCCCGTTATATGCTGATAGCAGCAGGCATCCGCCTCGCTGCTGCCCTGCAGAAACCCAAAAAAGTTGGACGGAAAACGCGAAGGTTTTCCGCCCAACTTTTTTTGTGACTTATGTGACTACTCTTTTCTATACTTCAGGAATTGACCAAGATGTCCGTCTCATGCGGACGATATACGGCCAGCAGCTTGCCGCTCCGGTCGGCAGCGAACATGACGGTGCGCTCGCTTTCCAGCGCAAACGAATACGTAACGCCGGTAGCGGGATTCGTTACGCGGACCGCAGCATCCTCGGCGAATTCCGATACGAAAATAAATAATTCGCCGTCGTCAAAGCTGAGCTTGCGTCCATAAACGCCCGGCAGATCGCCGCCCGACTCCCAGACCAGCTCCGGAGCGACGTCTGCTTCCCGGATCGCATGCCGGTACAGGTCGGCGACCGCTTCGGGGCGATCGTTCATTTCGACCGGCAACCCGCACCAGAGAAGGGTTCCTTTGCCGAGTTTCACGGTACGCAGCGTTGAACCCGTATCCGCCGATGACTTCCGGACCGTTTCTTTTGCCAGCATGGCGATTTTTCGGCTTCCGTAGGAGAGCGGGACGGATTTGCCATCCAGCACGAATCGTTCCTCGCGCCGCACATTGCCCAGCGTGCGGGCTCCGAGCGCAGCGTCCAGGCGGCTGCTTGGGTGCCAGTATTCGTCCAGCCCGGCCGGTCCGGTAAACAGAAGCGTCGTCTCATGGGCAGCGACGTGGTCGAGCAGCTGCTGCAGCGCCGTATCGCTGAAATTATGCGGACTCGGCACGATAATCAATCGGGCCGGCTGATCGTTCAGCGCCTCCAGCTGATACTCGCCCATCGCGCGGAACGGAGCATTGAGGTCGTAGGCAAGCACCCGCGTTGCGCGGCTTGTCGATTCGACGGCAAAGGAACGGTTCGATAAATCGTTCGAATAAGGGAAGATCATCACGATGTCTTCCAATTGGCGCCCTGTGAATAAATCGCGGATCTGCTCCATAAACCGGCCGAAGTCGTAGGAGACGTCCGCTTCCGGTTTTTCCGTGCCGTCCGCACGCAGCGCCCCGATATTCGATTCGTTGACATTGTTCATGAAGTAATTCGTATTCCACAACCATTGAACCGCGCCAGCGCTTCCGGTAGAAAACGAGTAGGCGTATTTGCGCTCCAAAATGTTGCGCAGCTCTTCCTCGCTTCGTTTAGCCCTTCCGTCCGGGGTTTCCACATACATAATGCCCGTTTCCTGAATCATATTCGGCTTGTACGGCGTTTTCGCGAAGATGCCGTCCCACACGAGCTGGTCCAGCAACCACCAGGAATGATTCGTCGTATAATCCGCCGCTTGTTCGTAGAAAAACGGGGAGGGGCGCTGTGCGTTCAAGCCTTCGTCTTGTCCGATCGTAATGAGCTGACCTGGAGCAATGGAGCGAATCGCTTCATTTAACTCACTCGCCCAGCGGTTCAGCATGTCCATGGAAAACAGCGAGTAATCCAGCCAGCGCGTTCCTTTTTTGCCGGAGTGCATATCCTGAATGTCCGCATTAATATCGTTTGGTTCCGGTGGCGTAACGGATTCGAAATCCGGAAGAGCGTTCGGCGACATCCCCCAGCGCTCCTGAAGCACCCGGATCGAGCCGTGGCGCTGCTTCAGCCATTCCCGGTAAGCCGCTTGTTCGTAAGGGTCGCGCGAGCTGCGCGGGCCTCTGGAGAAAATCTGCTTCGGATCAAACATCGACGGTTCGTTGATCAAATCCCAATGGACATTCGACGTAAGCCGGTGGCGCGAGACGATCGATACGATATACCGCTTCTGCGCTTCGACGCTCCGCGGATCGAGATAAGGATTCAGCCCTTCCCACAGCTCAGGCGTGAACGCAAAGAAGTTAAACGTGAGCTCCAGGTCGTGTTTCTTCGCCGTCATCACGAAAGCGTCGATCGCCCGCAGCACTTCCTCCGAAGGATGACCGTCCAGCAGCATAATATTCCGGTAACCGGTCCAAATGCCGGTACGAATATAGTTGATGCCCGCTTTTTTCATAGCAGCCATATCCCGGTCCCATACGGAGACGTTCGGCAAAAAGACGAAGTTGCGCGCCACGTCGCTGGTCATATACGTCATGCCGACGATCGGCAGCGGACGGCCGTTTTTGCGGAAATAATCGCGGTCGCACCTCAGCGGCTCGCCTTCTTGCAGCATCCGTTCATCCCGGCACCATAAGCCTTGGCGTAATGTTCTGCGTTCCCCGGTATTGGCAATGAGGTCGGCGCGCATCGTATATTGTCCGTCGCTCAGCTCAAGCGGCACGTTGATCGTGATCGATTGCAGGTTCGAGGAGGCGGTCAAGCTGTACGTTTGTGTCCACTCGGAAAGCGGTTCCCCGCCCGAATCTTTGCCGAAGGTGAGCTGCAGTGTCCATTCTTGGTTGGCAGATTCGCCGCCTTGTACCGCATGACGTCCGAGCGTCTGCCATTGAAAGATCAATTTCGCCCGGTCGCCCGGGTCATAGCTGGCATAACCGGTCTTCAGCCACATTTCCGTAACGCCGCGAGAGCAATAGTCCGCCCATGCCCATATCGCTTCCTCGCCTCCGGCTTCCCAGAACGACGTCCGCAGCGGCTGATTGACGAACATCCACCGGCTTCCGGCATAAACGCCGCGCACATTTTCCAGAAGCACGACCGGAGCTCCGATTTCGCGGCCGTCTTTGGAGACGGCTTTGACCAGCGCGTGGATCTGGGTGTTCATCGGGCCGAGTGAGCCCATCTCATGAGGCAATGAGGTTTCTTTGGTCACGTGCAGCACGAGGCTGTAAGTCGGTTCGAGCGTTAGCCCGCTAAGATAAGGCGCACATACGGGAAGATCCGTCGCCGCCTCCAGTCGATCAAACTTGCCGGCCTGGACCGGCATCGCTTCATGGATATGGAACAGCTGATGGTAGGCGGATTGCTCCACTTCGCACTTCCATTGCCCGTCCTCGCGGTATACCGGAATACGGAACGGTGCGCCGCCGATACAAAGCAGCGAGCCTCCGCGCTCCACATAACTGGCGATGTGCCGCCAACTGTCCTTCGGGAAGTACGGGGCGTGCATATTGACGAAACATCCGCCCTCCAGCCGATCGAGCGCTTGAGCGAGCGCGTCGGCCCCGACCAGCGGTGCGCGTTCTCCTAACTTTTGAACGGTTGCTTCACTGATGCGGTCTCCGTTATAAGGAAAGGCGGGATCGTAAAAAATAACAAGGGATGTCATAACAGGTTGGCTCCTTTCGGCCGATCTTCATCTAGTCCAACACTATCATGCTCCGAAAACGAAAAATATAAAAAATACTATGGAAATGTCCAATAATCTATAGAGAAGGAACGCAGGTTCCTCTAATCTGCAACGCTGTTTTGCTTTGCAGCCATGTATGCTATATTCTGTTTCGTAAACCATGAAGAAGTTGCTGGCGCAAGACGCCGTTCGTTTCTGGATAGGAAGGAGTGTGACCATGCGGCGCGAAGGCAAGAAGCGTTTTATAAGCCTGCAATACAAAATTTTGTTTTTTACGGTCGTTCTGGTGCTGATTCCGCTGCTCGCTGTCGGCATTTTGTCTTATGTCAAGTCTTCGGAAATCATTCGTCAAAAGGTAAGCGTCTCCGATTTGAACACCGTCACGCAAATCGGGCAAAATATCGAGTTCATGTTCGAATATTTCCACGATACGTCGCTGTTCGTCATGCAATCGGGCGAGGTCAGGCAATTTCTGCGAATGGACATTGAGGCCGATCCGAGCGAATATAACGGGCAAAAGGTAATAACCGAGCAGTTGCTGACGAATTTGCCGAATATGAAAGCATTCGTGCAGTCGATTCAGCTTCAAGGCATCAACGGCAGCCGGCTGAACGTGCGCGGAGCGGTTCGTCCGCTGCAACCGGAGCAGATCGCCGGCATCTTGGAGCGCAAGGGGGAGCCGGTGTGGTATTTGAACGAAATCGTGCTTGGCAATGGAACGAAAAAAAACGTCATTTCCTACGAACGGGCGATTAAGGATATTAACAATATTTCCGTCACGCTCGGCGTGCTGCAGATGAACATGGATCTGGATGCGGTGCTCTCGCTTTTCGAAAGCCGGCAAACGGGAGGGACGGACCACTTTTATTTAGTGGACGAGCATGACGACGTAGTCGCTTCAACGGACGGGAACCGGGTCTCCGGCTCGTTATCGGAGATGATCGGCGCTCAGACGGGGCTCACGCAGCAACAAGGCTACACGGAGCTGACGATCGACCGTACGCCCTACCTGCTTACCTACGACACAATCGAGCCGCTGGGCTGGCGCATTCTTCACATCGTCCCCGCCCAGGCGCTGCTTAAGGAAAATCAAGTGATTCCGCAAATCATCGTCGTTACGGCGATCATCAGTTTTTTTGTGTGCGCCGGGATGGCGTATTGGTTCTCGCGTCGGATGATTTTGCCGATCCGCAAGCTTCGCCGACTGATGAGCCAGGTAGACGGGGAAGATTTCAACGTTCGCATTACGGTGTCGGGCAATGATGAAATCGCGGAATTGGGGCAAAGCTTCAATAATATGCTGGAACGGCTCCGCGGAATGATCCGGGAAGTGTATACGGCCCAGCTCCATAAGAAAGAGGCCGAGCTGAAAGCGTTCCAGGCGCAAATCAACCCGCACTTTTTGTATAACACGCTAGATACGATCTATTGGATGAGCCGGATGGAAAAAGCGTTCGAGACGTCGGAGCTCGTGCAGGCGTTGTCGAAATTGTTCCGCCTCAGCTTGAACAGCGGGAAAGAGCTGACGACCGTACGCGCGGAGGTCGAGCATTTGCGTCATTACGTCACCATCCAGCAGAAACGGTACGAGGACAGCATCGATTTTCAAATCGAGGTGGAGGAGGAGGCGCTCGACTGTCAGACGGTCAAGCTGGTCATTCAGCCGTTCGTGGAAAACGCCATCGTTCACGGAATCGAGAAGAAGGGCGAGTCCGGCGTGATCCGCGTCGATATTAAACGCGAGGACGAGGGTTTGGTTTATTACATCAGCGATACCGGATATGGCGCCGATTTAGAGGAGGTTAACCGTTTGATGAGGGAATCCGGAGACGATAATAAAGGATTTGCCGTGAAAAATATAAACGACCGGATTCAGCTGCATTTCGGAAAAATGTACGGAGTCGAGTTCAGCAACGGCCGTGAAGGAACGATCGTGAAAGTGATTCAGCCTTGGACGAAGGAGGAGACGGACGATGGTCAAGCTGATGATCGTAGATGACGAGTCGATTATCCGCAAAGGAATTCGCACGTCGATCGATTGGTGGAAATTGGACGTTGACATTGTCGGCGAGGCGCGCAACGGGAAGGAAGCGCTGGAATTGTGCGAGCAGTTGAAGCCGGATATCGTGGTTACGGACATTCGGATGCCGCATATGGACGGGCTGGAGTTGGCCCGGCAGTTGAAGGAGCGGGTCCCGCAGACGAAGATCGTCATCATAAGCGGTTATGATGATTTCGACTATGCCAGACAAGCGCTGAAAATCGGGGTTAACGAATATTTGATGAAACCGGTAGGAGCGACAGAGCTGGAAGCTTTAATTACGAAAATATCGGAGGAGATTGCACGGGAACGCAAAAAAATCGAAGAAGAGCAAAGCAACCTCGAGTTGATCCGCGAAAATTTTCCGTTTATTCAGCGCAAATGGGTAAACCGTCTGTTGAAAGGAGCGAATACGGACGCCGCAGTTCTTTTCGAGCAAGCGGGTCAACTGAATATTTCGCTGGAAGGACCGGAGTACGCGGCTCTCGTCGTCGATGTCGACGACTTTCGTTTAATTACGGAGCATGCTTCCGACCGGGATAAGGAACTGACCTTGTACGCGATCGCCAACATCACGGAGGAAGTGCTGTCCTCGGTGTTCGCTTGCACGGTATGCCAAAGCGATTTCGACTACATCAATCTGTTCGTAAATGCCAATATGAAAAACAAACACCGCCTGATCGAATGCTGTGAGGAAATCCAGCGCTGCGTCGCCCGGTATATGAAGCTGTCCGTTACGATCGGAGCCGGCGCTTATGTGCGGGAGCTGAAGGATCTTCACAAAAGCAGCGCTCAGGCAGTATTCGCCATGCAGAGCAAAGTGTACCGCGGGAAAGGGCAAATTATCGTTTATGGGGAGACGGAGACCGGGGATGAAAGCAAGCGGAAGCTTCTGCCGCCCTCCGAGAACGATAAGGAATTGCTGCAAAACCTCAGCGTTATGGATCAAACGAAAATCGACGCGCTGCTCGACGAGCGTTTCCTTCAGTTTGCCCACTCGCATGTCCCTTATGAACACATTAAAGCGCTTTGCCTGAAATGGGTTATTTTGGCGATGGCGCACCTGGAGCAGATGGGCGTTAATCTGGGCGAGAGCCAGCTTGCTGCATTGAATCCGTACGAGGAAATTGAGAAATACGAGACGACGGAAGATATCCGGCGGTGGCTCGGCGATTTGTTCGCCGCCTTCATCGAATCGATCGCCGCGTACAAAAATGTACGGTTCAAACATATCGTAACCGCCGCAATCAAATATATTCAGGAGCATTATGCGGAGGATATCCGGCTGGAGGATGTTTCGTCCCAAGTATTTGTGACACCGAATTATTTCAGCCGCGTCTTCAAGGAGGAGACGGGACAGCATTTTACCGAGTGGCTGAATACATATCGCGTAGACAAAGCTAAGGTGCTGCTGAAAGATGTCGGCACGAAAATTTATGAAGTGGCCGAGCGGGTCGGCTATAACGATTACAAATATTTCACCCATGTTTTCAAAAAATATACAGGTTTTACTCCGAAAGAGTATCGAAATCGGTTGTAATTCGCAACAGGACACATTTACGGATAATTTCATAGATATGTCTACTTTTTTGTCCGCTCAACTTTTATATACTCACCTTATCAGGCAAAAGTACCTACTACAAGGACAAAGGGGAGTTGTACGGTGAAAAAAGCAAACAAAGGGTTAACTGCGACGCTGCTCGTTACAAGCTTGGCGCTGGTCGCTGCAGGCTGCAGCTCGAATAGCGGTTCCGAATCGGCGGAGGGCGCGAAGGATAAGGCGAAGGCAAAAATCAAATTTATGCATATGTATGATAAAAATTCGGCACAGCCGAGCCATCAGGCCGACTTGATTGAGCAGTTCAAGAAGGATCATCCCGATGTAACGTTCGACGAAGAAGTTCAGTCCCATGACAGCTACGAAACGAAAATTAAAACATTGGCAGCGGCGAATGAGCTGCCGGATGTGTTCCTCGTCAAGCCGTCCATGGTATCGACTTTCGTAGAGAACGGACTGCTTCGGCCGCTTAACGATCAATTGGATAAAAATGCGGCATGGAAAGACGGCTTTACCGAGGGCGTTCTGGATCCTTACACGATTGACGGAAAAACGTACGGCATCCAAATGACCGGCGGACCTACTCATGTCATCTATTACAACAAGGACTTGGTGGCCAAAGCCGGATTCCCGGAATTTCCAAAAACATGGAGCGACTTCGAAACGCTGATCAAAGAATTGAAAAATCAGAACATTACCCCGATCGCCCTCGGCAATAAAGCGAAATGGGTCGTGAACTCCTCCTACATGAGCACGCTGGGGACTCGCTATACCGGAACGCAATGGTTTAACGACCTGGTTGAAGGTAAAGGCGCGAAGTTTACGGATCCCGAATTTGTACAAGCATTGACCGCATTGAAAGGTCTGGTGGATATAGGGGCGTTCAATAAGGATATGAACAGCATCGATAACAATCAGCAACGTACGTTGTATTACAACGGCAGTGCGGCTATGTTCATCGAAGGCAACTGGGCGGCCAACGCGGTCGAAACGGGCGGACCGAAAGAGATTGTCGAGAAGACGGAGCTTGCGGTTTTCCCGGCGATCGAAGGAGCCAAAGGCGAGCAAAACACCGTATCCGGCGGAGGCGGATGGGCTTACGCGGTCAATGCGAAGATAGATCCGGCTAAATTGGACGATATTCAACAGCTGATTCAAAGCCTGACCGATTCCAAGGCCGCGAAGCTGATCCTGAAATACGGAGATATCCCATCCAGTAAGGTGGATAACATCGAAAGCATCGAAATGCCGTCGCTGAGCAAAAAGCTCGTGAAGCTCGTCGAAACAACCAAATTTTCGCCGATTTATGATACTCGCTTGTCTCCGGGTTTGACCGAATCGATGAATACGAAGATGCAGGAGCTGATGATCGGTAAATATACGCCGCAGCAGGCAGCGGAAGCAATGCAGAAAGAGTATGAAAGCGAAATGAAGCAATGATTCGAATCTGTAATTCAGCGTTCTGCCGGGTGTTATGCCCGGCAGAATATGATGTTTCAAGCTTGAAGGAGGGAGCCTGATGAATGGTTCGACAGCCATCCGCCCGAAACGGACTACGTTCCTCATTTATTTGCTGCCGAGTGTAATCCTTTTTGCCTTCATGGTGCTTGTTCCTGTCGTTTTGGCTGTACGGTACAGCTTCTTCAAATGGTCGGGCGGCCCCAAGATGGATTTTATCGGGCTGGATAATTACCGGAACCTGCTGGTGGACAGCAATTTCTGGCATGCGTTTTTGAACAATCTGCTGATCGTCGCATTCAGTGTGGTCGGTCAGATTGGCATCGCGTTTATCATCAGTATTTTCCTCATGTCGAAGCTGGCGAAGTGGAAAGGATTCCACCGTACGGTTATTTTCATTCCCGTCGTGTTGTCCTCCGTCGTCATCGGATTTTTATGGGGAATGATCTATAACCAGGATGCAGGAATGCTGAACTGGCTGCTGCGGAACATCGGATTGGAGTCGTGGATCAAGCCGTGGCTGGACGATCCGGATATCGTCATGTACTCCGTAACCGTACCGATCGTGTGGCAGTATATCGGCTTTTACTTGATCATCTTTTTGGCGGCGATGCAGAGCATCAACAGCGAAGTGTACGAGATGGCCGAGCTGGACGGGGCGACGGGGTTCAAAAAAATGCTGCACATAACGCTTCCCCTGTTGAATCCGACGATCAAAATCGCGGTTATGCTCTGTATTGCCGGGAATATGAAAGCGTTCGACAGCATATTCGTCATGACGGGCGGCGGACCGGGCAGCAGCTCGACCGTTATGGCCCAGTATGCATACGATACGTCGTTTAAAGCGTACAAGCTTGGTTACGGAAGCGCGATTTCTGTAGGGATTATGATTTTGAGCGTCGCTTTGATCATGATCAGCCGTCTGATTGGAGGGAAAAACCGTGACTAAAACCATCGGCAAGATCGCGATTAACATCTTTTTGATCGCCATTTCGCTGTCGTGTATTTTCCCTTTGATATGGATGATCTACTCCTCGTTGAAGACGTCGCAAGAATTCAACATGAACATCATGTCTTTGCCTACCAGCCCGCAATTTCAAAACTATATCGATGCCTTTCGGATCGGCAAGATGGGCACTTATTTTTGGAACAGCGCGTTTGTTAGTGTGTTTACTGTAATTTTTACGATATTATTCGGTTTTTTTACCGCTTATATATTGGCACGATTCAAGTTCCCGTTTCGCAATACGATTTATTTCATGTTTTTGACGGGCATGCTGATTCCGATCCATGGCTTGCTGATTCCGATTTTCGTCGAATTTAAGGCGCTCGGCTTGCTGGATAAGCGGATCACGCTTATTTTTCCGTACGTAGCCTTTAATTTGTCGATGGCCGTGTTCCTGTTCGAAAACTTCATCAAGTCAGTGCCGCTCGATATCGAAGAGGCCGCTTGCATCGACGGAAGCAGCTCGACTAGCACCGTATTGCGCATCGTGATGCCGTTATGTATGCCGGTTATTTCGACCTCGGTCATCTTGTTTTTCCTGGGCGCCTGGAACGAGTTTCCGTTCGCACTCGTCCTGCTCAAAAGCCCGGCTCTGCATACGCTGCCGATCGGGCTGACCAATTTCAACGGGCAGTATACAGCAAACTATACGCAGATGATGGCCGCTATGGTGATCGTGATCATGCCGGTGCTGCTCGTTTATCTGGCATTCTCCAAAAAAGTAATGCAAGGGATGACGGCCGGAGCCGTCAAAGGATAAGGAGGAGGACTCGGGATGGAACAATTCAGGCTGCCGAAAATCGATTTGGGTTCGTTTGCCGTTCCGCCAAGCGTGAAGCGGGTGCTGCAGACAGCGGAGAGCAAGCTGGCGCATCGGCCGAAGCTGCTGGCGCTGTTCAACAATTGTTTTCCCAATACGCTCGAAACGACCACGAAGCGGATGGAGGACGGCACGACCTTTGTCATTACCGGTGATATTCCGGCCATGTGGCTGCGCGATTCGGTGGAGCAGGTGCGCCATTATGTACCGCTGGCCAAAGAAGATGCGGAATTGCGGAGCATCATCGGCGGCTTGATCCGGCGCCAGATGTTTTATATTTTGAAGGACCCGTACGCCAATGCGTTTAATGAAGGGCCGAACGACTGGCATTGGGATGCGAATGACGAAACGGACATGTCGCCTTGGGTATGGGAGCGGAAATTCGAGCTCGATTCGATCTGTTTTTCGATGCAGCTTTCTTATCTGTATTGGCAGGAAACCGGGCATACCGATATCTTCGACGAGAATTTCAGCAAAGCGATGCGTACGGCGGTCGATCTCTGGAAGGTAGAGCAGCTTCATGGCGAGCTTTCATCCTATACGTTCATGCGCCGGGATTGTCCGGCGATCGATACGCTTCGCAACGAAGGCAAGGGCATGCCGGTCAACTATACCGGGATGATCTGGTCCGGATTCCGCGCCAGCGACGATGCCTGCGACTTTCATTACAACATTCCTTCGAATATGTTCGTCGTCGCCGTATTGCGGCAAATGCAGAAGATTGCCCGCTATGTGTTCCGCGACGTTCGTTTTGCCGAGGAGATGGAGAAGCTCGAGGAAGAAATCGAACACGGCATCCGGCTGTACGGGATTTATCATCATGCGAAGTATGGGCCGATTTATGCTTTCGAAACGGACGGCTTCGGCAATTATTGCCTGATGGACGATGCGGGCACGCCGTCGCTGATGTCGATTCCGTATATCGGCTATGCTTCCGCAGATGATCCGATTTATCGCAACACGCGGTCGTTCATTCTTAGCAAGGACAATCCTTATTATTTCGAAGGCCAAGCGGCCAAAGGCATCGGCAGCCCACATACGCCTCCGGACTATGTGTGGCATTTGGCGCTGTCGATGCAGGGGCTGACCGCTACCGGCGAAGAAGAAATGATGGAGATGATCGATCTGCTGGAAGTGACGGATGCGGATACCGGCTTTATGCACGAAGGGTTTCACGCCGATGATCCGGCGACCTTTACGCGACCTTGGTTTGCCTGGTCCAACAGCATGTTCGCGATGCTGGTGTATCGAGCGATGGAACGCGGATTGTTCGAGCGGGACGGGAAGTAGATGGTCTGTATCTTGCGGGAAAAAAGAGCGATCCTTGTTGCGAATGCTGCGGAACGGCTCCTGTCGTTCATAGTCCTGCTCACGAGCAGGTTATTCGTTGGAGGAGCAGAAGGATTAGATGGCATTCCTGCCGCTGTGCAGGAATTTATTCAAGAGGCTAGAAAAACGTTTTGCAGTAAGGAAATGGATTCCAGTTATTTCGCGCACACTTCTTAAGAAGTGTGCGTATTTTTGTGCTTAGAGGAGGGAGAGTGAATAATATATATAAATTTCGCAACTTTCCAAGCCCTGGTAGTGTTAATCAAATGGGGGTGGAGGTAGTATTATTTTACTACCTATAGGGTTGATCTTCACATTGATCCCGATTACCCGGTGAGGCTGGAACTTTGCAATTGGCGAACAAGCACTTCGGGGGTGGGCATGGCGATGCGTTCAATCAAAGTTATGTTGTTAGGAATTTCTTTTATGTTAGCCGGTTTATATACCAGGGCGAACCAGGGATTAATCTGTATGGTTTCGAATTCTTCATCGTTTTATCAGGTTTAGTATTAATTGTATCGGGTTTTTTGGCGAAGAAGTAGCAAATTTGTTGTTGTTTTGGATTACTCCACTACATATCAAAAAGGGAAGGAACCACTGTAGGATGAAAAATCCAGTACGGTGGTTCTATATTTCTTTTGTTTCCTATGCGATCATTAAGTATGGGGGCGATGAAAGGATGTTCCAGGATTTCAAGCAAGCTGGCGACCGTCCGGTCGTCATCCAAGTAAAAGAATATATGAAACGTCTAATTATAAAAGGGGCGCTTCAAGCGGACCAGAAGCTGCCCTCCACGCGAGAATTAAGCGTCCTGCTCAAGGTGAGCCGCAATACGGTCATCGCTGCCTATGAAGGTCTGGAGGATGACGGTTTTACTTATGCGATTCCCGGCAAAGGCAGCTACGTGGCCATGGTGGGCCATCCGGATGCGGAGCAGGGAGGAGCCGACAGCTCCGCCGCCTGGCACCTCGACTGGAAGGCCAAAATGAACGAGTATGCGCAATCGGCTGTAGAGCTAGATCTGATGAAGCAGGGTATCCGCGCAGGCAAAGGAACGATCTCATTCACAAGCATCGCTCCGGATGAGCGGCTGTTCGATCTGGGAGATGTGCGTCGTGCTTTTATGGATCGGATGGCTATCGAGGGACAGGTACTGCTCAACTACGGCTATGCGAAGGGCTACAAGCCGCTGATTGATTACCTGATGCGTTATATGGAGAATAAGGGCGTCGATCCAAGCGGCAAAGAGATGCTGATCACGAGCGGGTTTACCGAAGGCTTCGACCTGGTGCTGTCGGCACTGCGTCCTTTAACGCGCCGCGGATCGGCCCTTTGCGAAAATCCGACCCATCATACGGCGATCAAAAATTTGAAGCTGCACCGATTTGAGATTACCGGCATTCCGATGGAACGTGACGGGATTAACGTGGAACAGCTGGAGGCGGTATTGCAGAAGTCAAACCGCTTCGATCTGGCCTATTTGACTCCTTCGTATCACAACCCGACAGGCATCGTCATGTCGCCGGCGAAGCGCAGCGCCGTTATCCAATTAATGAGGCACTATCAGATTCCCGTGATCGAGGATGGATTCAACGAGGAGCTGCGCTACTCGGGAGCGCATGTATCGCCTTTAATCGCGACTGCAGGACGTGGGAACGGAGTCATTTATATCGGTAGCTTCTCCAAGGTGCTGTTCCCCGGCCTGCGAGTGGGCTGGGTGCTTGGAGACCGGGCGCTAATCGACCATCTGGAGAGCATGAAACGGGCGCGCACCATCCATACGTCGACGATCGATCAATCGATCCTGTATCAATATTTGATCAATGGAAATTTCGATAAATATGTAAAAAAAGCACGTTTGGAATACAAACGCAAATATGAACTGACGAAGGCATGCTGTGAAGCCCATCTCCCGGAGGCTCAGCTATCCGGTGACGGGGGCTTGCATTTGTTTCTTACCTTCCCGTCAGTCGTAGATACGCAACGGCTGCTGGAAGCTTGCACGGACCAGGGTGTTATATTTACTCCGGGAGACAAGTTTTTTGTGCAAGAAGGCGAAGGGACGAATACGTTGCGGCTTGGCTTTTCACGTGTGACGGATGAGAATATCGAGCGGGGGATTCAAATCATCAGCGAGCAGGTGCGGAGCGTGTTTCAGGCCGGACCATTAGGAATGGGGGAAGATGAAATATGATTAGTAGAGAGAGGACAGGTTCGTTTTTATCCTCGCGTGTACGGGATATTCGGCCGTCGGGAATACGCGCTTTTTTTGATCTGAATACAGCAGGCGGAGATACGATCTCCCTTGGAGTCGGCGAGCCGGATTTCGTTACACCGGTGAAGGTGCGCGAAGCTTGCATCCAGGCACTGCGGGAAGGGCAGACGAAATACACCTCCAACGCCGGCTTGATGGAGTTGCGGGAAGAGATTTCGGCTTATTTGGCCGGCAGCTTCGCGATGTCTTACGACCCGACACAGGAAATCATCGTGACGATGGGGAGCAGTGAAGCCGTCGACCTGGCCCTGCGGACCGTAATCGATCCGGGCGATGAGGTGCTGATTCCGGCGCCAAGCTATATTGCCTATGAACCGATTACCCATCTGCAAGGCGGCTCCATCGTGGAAGTGGCAGCAACGGCAGAGGAACAGTTCAAGCTGACCCCGCAAGCGCTGCAAGCGGCGATTACACCCCGTTCCAAGGTGCTCATGATCAATTATCCGTGTAATCCGACCGGAACGGTGATGACGGAGCAGGATTGGCTGCCACTAGTCAAGCTCATTATCCAACATAACTTGGTTGTCATTTCGGACGAAGTATATGCCGAGCTGACTTATGGAAGAAAACATGTCAGTATCGCATCCATGCCGGGTATGAAGGAGCGCACGATCGTCATCAGCGGCTTCTCCAAAGCGTTCGCGATGACAGGCTGGCGGGTAGGCTATGCTTGCGGCCCGCGGGAGTTGATCGTCGGCATGCTGAAAATTCACCAGTATACGGCCATGTGCGCTCCTACTCTGGCACAGATCGCCGCGCTGGAATCGCTGCGCCATGGAATGGCGGCCAAGGATGAGATGATGGCGAGCTATAATAAACGACGCAAGCTGTTTGTAGAGGGCCTGAATGCAATCGGGCTGCGCTGTCACGAGCCTGAAGGAGCTTTTTATGCATTCCCTTCCATAACTTCTACCGGCATGACATCCGAGCAGTTCGCTCTTCGGCTGCTGGAGGAAGCGAACGTGGCGGTCGTGCCGGGACATGTATTCGGAACGGGAGGAGAAGGCTTTGTTCGCTGCTCCTATGCAACCTCGCTAGTCGATTTGGAGAAAGCGCTGGAGCGGATCGGGAAATTTATGCGGGTGATGATGCCGGTTGGCTGAAAGGGATACCGATACTCCGAAAATAAAAAGCACCTGAGAAGGTGCTTTTTCTATGCCACTATTTGCTTTTACGGGACCGATGCTTCGGTAATTTGGGCCATCGATGCGGCTGGACGTGCCGGATCATCGCCAGAAATAACTCGCCCCACTGCTGCTCGCTCAAGCAACAGACCGGCTGACTTCGGTCGATCTTCAGCGTTCTCGTCAATCGTGCCAACTGTGGAGGAGTGAACACACCGGCCATCGATTCGTCAAACGGTAACTTCAGATAGCGGAGACTGTATACGGCGAAGGCGAGAAACCTTTCCTGGTAGTGAGGAGGAACGACAGGCTCCATTTTTCTGCTAATGATTACAACGGCGGAATCCACGCGAGGCGGCGGGGAAAAGTGGCTGGGGGATACCGACCGTATAAGCCGGATCTCGTACCACATTCTCCAGGCGAGAGTACGCGGATCTATAATGGGAGTAGCTGTGAACCGTTTGGCCGCCCCTTTTTCGATAAGAAGCACAGCCCGCTTCAGTTTCACCGTCTTAGGCTCGCCGAGCAGCTTGGCCAGGATCGGAGTGGTGATCGAATAGGGGATATTGGCGACTACGCAAAACGGCTCTTTAGGGAGCGACATTTGCAAAAAATCGATTTGTTTGATCCGGATATTGGAATAATACTGAAGCTTGCTTGCCAGCTTGCGCGCATACTCCGGATCATTTTCGATGGCTAGTACGTGTGACGCTTTGGCAGCCAGCGGCAAGGTGATCGCTCCTTGTCCCGCACCAATCTCCAGGACGGTATCGTTTGGAGTCATGTTCGCGAGATCGATCATTTGTTGGATAAGAGGTTTATTGATCAGCAAATGCTGAGCGGAAAAATTGGACACAAAAAACACCCCGTTCATTCGTATTGGTGAATGAAAAAGGCACAGTTCAAATAAGCCCGATCCGTTACTTCAAAAAGTAAGGAAAGGGTTTACTCGGGCTGTACCTTTTATTTCCATATACGAATGAATGCGATGCAAAACACGTGCCAAAACCTCCTTGGATTCAATCGAGGACCTACCAGTCACACTGCAATTATATCAGTCGCCACAATTCAAGGCTAACCAATCTTGATTAAAATTAATCTTTCCACAGAAGCGGACGCGGCCGGGAGCGGGTTTCTACAAATCATGCATCATGAATCCTCATTATCAGTAGAGTTGTAAATCATACAGAAGACATTCCATTAACCTCTGTCTAAGTATTCGGATTAAACTTGGACGGAGGTTTTGTTATGCTGTGCTGTTATTAACGTATCTAGTCCGATTCGATCCAGCAGAAGTAGTCCGGAAGAATCATATTCATAGGACGAAGTCCATCCTCAATGTCATAATATGGTACAATGAGCTCGTTAAATTTTCGTTGTGTGATTTGAATATCTACCACCCGCTTATTTGGAATGAATGGAGGAGAGTGAAGATGCCCTATATCAATCTGCAAATCACAAAGGGTGCTACCCGTGAGCAAAAAGCTCAAATCGTAAAGGAATTTACGGAGACCCTTGTCACGGTGCTCGGCAAAAAGCCTGAGCATACCCATATCGTTATCCAAGAAATTGATGAGGAGAACTGGGGGTTTGCTAGTGTTCTGACCGACGAATATCGGAAGAGTCAAGGTTAGCTGAATTAAAGTAATCGGTGCGAGAATCATGAATTGCAGATGGATCTAGGAGGAATCGTGTTGCAGCAGATCTTTAACGACTTGATCAAACAGGACGTAAAGCCGTTCCTTTCCAAGCACGGCTTCGCCAAAAAAAGCTTGAATTTCTATAAGGCATCAGAAAGTCTTGTTTATATGTTTAATTTTCAAAAATCAGGCGGCAACTCGGCGAGCCATGTGATGTTTTATGTGAACTGCGGCATATTCTCGGACGAACTGGCGCGGATTCAATCGAAACAGTTTGTAACGGCGCCCCATGAAGCGGAGTGTCATTTCAGAGCAAGGCTTGGGGAACTAACGGAATCCGTTCCGGACCGATTTGCCGTCACTCCCGATACGAATATGAAGGAATTAACGAATACGCTGCTGGATGGATTGGAAGAAGCTATTCAGTTTTATGATACGATGACCAGTGCCAGATCGATTGTCGATTATTATACTTCAGGTCCCTATTTACATCTGGGCGAAGAGAGCTTTCATTTATTATTGCAATGCAAGGATAGTGCCGCGGCTTACCAGTATTTGAGAGCTTTGCAGGAAAAGCACGGAGCGGAAAATCGATGGACGATCTTCGAAACGAAATACGAGGCGATCTTTAATCAATACGGAGTGGAATTTCATAGGTTATAAGTTTTGAAGCCGCTGGGGGAGCCGGTCGCGGTCAGGGAACGGGGAACAAAGCTGTCAAGTAAAACGACTTGAGAAATTCGACTCTCGCTTCGAGAACGGATGCGGCCAGTTCGGATCGCGGATTCGTACCCACGGCGTACAAAAGAAAAGCGCCTGCCGCTGTTATCCTGCGGGACGCTTTTCTTTGTTTCTATGCCTATATTATACCATAGAATGGGTGGGGAAAACAGACTGTACTTTTGTCAACGTATCGGGTAGATTAGACGGTATTCCAAGGAATACCAATACCTGTGATGGAGGGATGAGTTTGGAAAAGACCGTGCTGAGCAACGGGTTGACCGTCATTACCGACCATAACGAGAAGGCTGTATCTACATTAATATGTTACTGGGTGAAGGCCGGCGGGCACTATGAGAGCGGTTATCCGTACGGAATCGCCCACTTTCTGGAGCATATGCTGTTCAAAGGAACGACGACGCGCACGAAGGAACGAATGAATGAGCTGGTAGAGGAATGCGGCGGACGCCGGAGCGCCGCTACTAGCAACGACCGTACGAAGTATTTTATCTATACGCCATACGATGAGTGGAAGCAGGGCGTGGAGTTGCTGACCGATATGGTGTTTCACTCTACTTTTCCCGAAGACGAGATCGGCAAGGAGAAAAACGTAGTTATTGAAGAAATCAAGCGCGCGGAAGATTATCCCCGGGAATATGGCAGAAGAGAATTGCTGCGGATGCTTAGCGGCATGCATCCGGAGCGGGCCAGCCGATTAGGGACGGAAGCTACCGTATCCTCGATTACCCGCAGCGACTTGCTGCGTTTTCACAATCAATTTTATCAGCCTGGCAATATTGTACTTGTGGTTACGGGCCATATTGATCATGCCGCGTTAGTGCAAGTATTGGAATCGCTGTCGATTCCAAAGCCTTCTGAGCCGATTCGGCCAGTTGTCTTGGAGAAGCTTAGACTCTGTCCGCTTGACGGCCGTACAATTTACATCGCAAAGGATATTAGACAGACGCAGCTGCATTGGGGAATGTACGGACCGGATATCGAATCCAGAGACAAATACGCAGGTTTTATCGCCTTGCATGTGCTGGGCGGAGGCAGCGCTTCGAGATTGCGTAAGCGAATCCGGGGTGATCGAGGACTGGCCTACGATGTAGGCGCAAGTTTAAGTCCATGGATCAGCGAAGGATTTATTACCGGATATGTCGGTACGGACCCGCAACGTACCGCTGAGGCGCGCAATATCATTATGGAGGAATTGAACCGCCTGAAAGTGGAGCCGTTGCAGGATGACGAGTTGTTCCGGGCCAAAAAATCGATCACAGGACGTTACCTGATCGCGGAGGACTACCCGGAAGCCGTCAACTCGCGGCTGGCGATCAAGCATCTGTATCAGGAAGAAGTAGATCCGGACAGCTTTGTCACCCGGATTCGCGGGGTTCAGGCAGACGACGTGCTGCACTTTGCCAAAACCTACTTGAATACAGATAAAATGCTTTTTGTTCAAATTAACCGCGAGGATCAGGCAGCCCCGGCAGCAGACGCCGACAAAGAGGGGCGCTCGGCTTAAGAGGTTACTTTCCACGGGATGCCGGTTTGAGAGCCTGACTGACTGTTTTTTTGTCGAGATACGATAATATACAAGGTGCAGAACCGCGATAATCAAGAACCTCTCGAACTGGGGGTTCTTTTTGTTTTAGAGAGGAAGGAACCGGATAAGAGCGATTCATAGCTTCTATTTTGTCCAAAATCCGCCTGGACGGGTTTGGGGCTGTAAAAATCAGCGAATGAGGTGCAGTCCGACCAAATTGTTGAAATTAAGGGTGCAAACCGCTTTTATCCGTTTCTATCATCCCGATATGCCAAAAATAGAGTGCCGGAGACCCTTATTTTGTGATTTAGCGCGCGCAGAGAAAGATTGACAGCCGCGATCAGGAGAATATATACTCGAATTAACGTATTAAGAAACAATGTAACGTAATAAGAGACATTAGTCCATCTCATACTTTCATCAAAGAATCGTTCCCCAAACCAGTAACGCAAAGTGGCGGGCAGCATTGGCTTTGCGCTGTCTCCAGGAAGGATGGAGCAGTAATGATCCGATTTACGAAAGAAGGTGTGCCTCTTGGCTGAACGAATGGGGAGCCGCATATTGGGGATTGCCGTTCACGAAAATGCGATCTCGCGTCCCGGCTATGCTCTGCTTAACGCCGTTACCGTCTACGCCGGCAATCCGTCCCGTCCCGGGTACGGGAACTTGCTGCAATTCGTCAATCTATTCGGCAAATCTGACAGCGGCGAGGGCGTCCTGTACCGGGCATCCCGGGACAACGGCAAGACGTGGCGGGAGATAGATGTGTTCGACTTGCCTTATCGGGTAGGTCACGGCCGCGATATGATGCGTAAAATAGCCGGAGACTGCATGTATGACGAGGATAGCAGGGCGTTGATCCGGATCGTCACGGAGATGCTGTGGCAGAACGGGGAGATTCACTCGTTATTCAGAAAAAGACGGATGTACTACTGCTTGTCCTTCGACAACGGAGCTACCTGGACGGATGCCATCTATATGCACCAGAACGAAGAGGGCTACGACCGCGACCGGATGTTTCCCGGCATTACCTACGGTGTGAACATGGTGACCTCCTTATTCAAAATGCACAAAATTCGCGGCGACGGCCCCAACAAGGGCAAGCTGGCTGTTAGCATACAAGTGCAAATCGCCGGGGCTGACGGGGACATTTACAATCCGACGGGAATGGGCTTTTTCAAATCCGGCTGTTTACTCGGCAGTTGGAACGAGGAGAAGCTGCAATACGATTGGGAAGCGTGCGACATGTATGCGGAGGTGACCCCCGAGGAGTCCACCCGGGGCGTATACGAACCCGTCATTCAAGAGCTGGACGACGGGACGTTAATCATGGTGCTGCGCGGCAGCAATATGAAGCGGCCCGACATACCTGGGACGAAATTCATCAGCGTCTCCCGCGATCAGGGGCGGACATGGAACCGGCCGGTACGTCTGACTTATGAAGACGGGCAGCCGATGTATTCCTCCTCCTCCAGTCCCGATCTCGTACAGGACAAGCAAGGCCGGATCTATTTCGTCGGCATTATTACGGACGGCAATCCGAACGGCAATATGCCGCGTTATCCGCTATGCATCGCGGAGCTTAACAAGGACACGCTGAGCATCGTCAGGGACAGCGTCACGGTTATCGATTCGAGGCGCCCTTGGCATACCGCCCAGCGGGAGGTTGAAGCAGCTCGGTACGATGTCGACTATTCCAACCATCATGCGTATCTCGATGCCGCCGAATCCAGCATCGTCGTGCACGCGCCGTACCGTGCCGATCTGCACAGCATCGAAAGCGTGATCAACCGGTACGAGCTACAATTGCCGGACTGACGGATTCGTGCAAAAGGACCTCAGTTTCCACTATACCGTGGAATATGAGGTCTTTTCATTTGAAAACGAGGACGTCCCTAATTCATTTCCATTGCTAAGTCCATTCATGTTATGCGGCGATAGGCGTTTATTTCGCTCCGCTTTGCGCCTCGGCTACCCGCTTGTCGGCCCTCTCGGACGCTTCTCTAAGCGCCGAGTTCGCATCTTTGCCGGCCAAATAATCATTGAGCGCATTCGACATCTCCGAGGCGGCGATTCCATAAAACCGGTGTGTGTTTTGAATGGCGGCCGTTTTCGGGAACAGCAGCGCTTTGACATTTTTGTTGGCGAAGTTGGGAATGTTTTTGCCGAACGATCCGATCAGCTTCTCCGCGTTGTTTAATGCCGGCAGCAGTCCCAGATGCTCCGCCGCCTTACAAGCATATCTCCTTCCGTGAGGCGTCAGAGCGCACTTCTCCATTTCTGGAACAACTGGGTTATCGTCTCGAGGCGCTGCTGCGCGTTCATGTGCCCGAGTCTGTGATGCATCTGGAATCCGTGCAGCGGCGAAAACGGTTTTGGCTGGAACAATTGCCGCTGCACGGCAGGCTTGCGCTGCAGGCTTATGTGACGCTCGCGATCTCGGAAATCGTTGCACAGCAGCCGGTTGCGGCGCCCGGCAGCGAATCGGCTTCGGGCACATACAGCTCGGCGGCGGAAGTCGATACGGCCCATGCGATCGAGCGTATGCTCGATGAGCAGGTGTACACTGATGTGACGATTACAGAGCTGGCCGAACGGCAGGGCTTAAGCCGCACGCAGTTTACGAAGATTTTCACGAAGGTGTATGGCATCTCTCCCCGGCAATATATCAGCAGACAGAAGATGAATACCGATGTTGACGAATACGGACGAGTCGATCGGCGAAATTGCCGGTCGTCTCGGATTTGCGAGTCTCAATCATTTCTCCCGTCAGTTTCGCCGCTGGTCCGGTCAGCCGCCCAGCTACTACCGGCCCAAATACAAGCTGGACAAGCCGGAACTTGATTGAACCTGGGAAAGGGCTCCGAATTCCGGGCAGACGCGACACGGTTTGTCCGGAGCTTCCTCCGCAAGAGAGGCAGCTTGCATAAACGGGTTGCTCTGGTTCTCATAGAAGAGTTTAACTCTTAGATAATAGGATGGATTGTTGCCTGGGGACTCCTTCGGAACGGGCTGCTCTATATGACGGGGGAACCGTTGGCGGTTAGCCGAATATTGTTTATCGTCGCTAGGAGGGAGGGAGTTCGACTGAAAAGGTTGCCTCCAAAGCCGGTTAGACGTTCCGGGGATTTTCTTGTTTACATTTAAAGAATACGTATAATATAATAAGCCCATAGGTGTTAATTTTATTCTGTTATAACGCCAATTAGTATGAAAGAAATCGTATTCTTAATTAACTATATAGAAATCGATTTCCATGCTATGGTGGCGTTAACGGGATCAGTAAAGGAGGTGAAGCGCGAAAGGACCAGCCGAATTAACAAGGATGCCGCGAATAGGCGGCCGATTTTTCCAATTAAGATGTAAGCGATTACAATTGGCTGATTCTGAAAGATGAAGAGAATTCGGTCACCATACGCAGTCCGGAGCTACATACTGATCGGGCCATACGCATCAGAGTCGGCGAAGCTGGAAAGGAGTTGACAAAATGAAGCTTTACACGGGAGCGAAGTAGCCGGCCATAACCGGTCACTGGACAAATTCAAGGCGAATTCGGCCTAATCCGCGGGAGGCGAAATGGATGAATCGGGAAATCGGAGAGACGGAGCAAGAAAAGAGGGAGAACGCAAAGACAGAGGCGGCACGGACCGGGCTCAGCCGGAGGCAAGCGTTGGCGTCAATCGGGTTGACGGGTGCGGCGGCGGTAGCGGGATTCGTGCTGCCTGGTCAGCTGTCCGGAACTGCATACGGTCAAGGGAACCCCGGTAATTCGGTGCAGCATTCCGTATACGGAGGGCCGCCGGACAAACACAAGCTGAAGGAACTGCTGGATGTATCTTATGTCGTTCCGACTACGATGGCGGAACTGCGAGCCGATGCTTCGCCTCATACGGATTTCGTTTACTTGGTGACGGACCCGGGGCAAGAAGGTCACTTCATCTACGATCCGCTGGACACGACGTCTTCGGATAACACAGGCACGCTGCTCGTTACGGTCGGAGGAATGAGATTTAAACGAATTATGGAAACCGATTACTACAACGTGCGATGGTTCGGAGCGAAAGGGGATAGTGTAACGGACGACAGCTCCGCGATCCAACTGGCCGATAATGAGGCGGCGGCAGCATCCAAACGATTGTATTTCCCCGAAGGCACGTACAAAGCTTACGGCCTGCTTATAACGACTTCCTGGTTTGCCTATGGCAAGGCCGTCGTGGAGAACGTTACACCGACCGCCAACAAATACAATTTTGTAAGGATGGTCGGCAGAACCGGACTTTCCTTGGAAGGCATGATATTTGACGGAGGAGTCAGCGCCGATCCGCCCGTTTGGAATAGCTCGAATTACAATTCATTCACCGGCGGTCTTGCCTGCTACCTGTACAACTCTACCGATATCCGGCTCGTCAACTGTACGTTTCGCAACAGTGTCATGTCGCCGCTGAGGATCGAGAGATGCAGCCGGGTTATCGTCGAGAACTGCTTGATGAAGCGCGGGCGGGGCAATTACGGCGACGCCGTCTACCTTTCGGGAAGCGATGATGTCCGGTTCGACCGGTGCACGGCGCATGATTACACGCGGATCGGATTCGTCTGCGAGCAAGGGAGCTGGAACGTTTCTTTCTCCCAATGCCATGCTTATGACGGCCATGACCAGTCCAGACTGTACGGCGGCGCGGAATTTAACGCGGGCTTCTGGTCGGAAAACTCGGAAAACGTCACCTACTCCCAGTGCGTAGCCGAGAACAACACTCATTGCGGATTTACAGTCGCTCCCGGCGTGAACAGACCGTACCATACGTCGACGGCGCCGTATTTGCTGGATTCGTGCGTCGCAATCGGCAACGGCCTGTACGGGATTATCGCAAGTGACAGCAAGGGGGACCGTTTCTCGGTAGCCTGCACCGGCTGCTTCGTATTCGGTTCGCGGATCGGAATGGCGATTAACGCTTATCATGCAAACGATACGGTCACGCTCAATCAATGTTATTTCCGGGTAGATGTAACCGCTTCCGGACAAAATGCGGTAGGCGTGTTGTGTGCAGGCAACGACAAGAAGGCGACGATCCGGATCAGCGATTGTTTGTATGATCATTCCGCGGCCGATCCCGCACTTCTGGCGTCGAAAACAGCCACCTCCGGCGATATTGTCTTATCCAACAATACGAAGCTGCAATTGTTCGTGAACGATTGCTCCTGCGTCGACGCCGATATCGCCCTAATTGTGAAAGCGCTTCAAGGAACGCCGACGCTCGAGATCCGGAATTGCTTGCTCCACGTGATCGTGCTCAAAGATTTTCAAGAGGCGAGCTTCGACAATTGCCGTTTTACCGGAAACGAACAATCGATCGGACAACTGACCACTGCCGGCAACCTGAATATGACCCGCTGCTCGGTAACCGGGGGGATGGAAGTAAGCACAACCGGGCGCATCCGTTTCGACTCGGTACAGGCGGTTCTGAGCGGATTGCAGAAAATCGGGATCGTCCGTAACGCGGACAATCGGGATATGATGACCGAATTCGTAAACTGCCGCTTCGAGAAAGATATCGCCGTATCCGACTACGCCATCCGCATCGAGGAGAACGGGACGACCAAACCGGCTACCTTATTCCGCGGCTGTATGTTCTACAATGCCGCCGATACGGCAACGGCGAGCCATACGTTCATTTGGAGCGTTCAGCCGGGATCGAATACGCTGTTCTCCGAATGTTATTCGGACGACACTGTGGCTAACCTTCTGAAGACCGCTGCTGTGCTGAGCGCGCCCGCAGGCAATACGTTACTCGACCTGCACTGAAGCAAAGACGTCTGGCGGCTGGACCGTCAGGCGTCTTTTTTCGGTTTCAGACAAGCGGCGTTTCCCCAAACCATCGAATCTGGTTTATATAATAGATCCATATAGCAATTAATCGGCCAATTTTGTATACTATATGCATACCAGAATCGGTGAGAATATTTTACAAAAACCAATCAAGCATATAGGAGCAAGACAGATGGCCAAACCTGACCGCAACACGTTTCAGAATCGATTGAACGACCTGATGCAATCCATCCGCCAGAACATCCTGAAGGGAGTTTACAAGCCCGGCGATTTTTTACCTGCGGAAACGGCATTAGCGGATCAATTCCAGCTAAGTAAAAACTCCGTGCGCCTCGTACTGGAGAAGCTGGTGGAGGACGGGCTCATTCACAAAATCCCCCGAGTCGGCACGCAAGTGGCGTCACGTCCACAACAAGCGACCGTCCGTTTCGGCGTATATCCTTCCCTGTACGAGGAAGCGAATATCGGACAGCTGATTGAACGGTTCCAGGAGCAGCATCCGCATATCCGTGTCGAGCCGCTGAAGCTGCCTTATTTCCAGGCGGAAAGCGTCAATCAGCTGCTGCAATCCGGAATCGTCGACGTCATTACGCTGAACCATACCGATTACCTGCATTTCCGCGAGAACAACAACCTGCATGCGCTCGAGTTGTACCCCAAGCCGCAAGAGACTTACCCGTTTTTGAACGAATTATTTGCGACCGGGGACGATCAGGTAGCGGTCAGGCCGTTTATTTTCTCACCCGTCATTCTCTGCTACAATAAAGAGCATTTTCGCCAGTGCCGCCTGTTCGAGCCGGACAGCAGCTGGGATTGGAACGATTTGCGCGAGGCGCTGGTCAAGGTTTCCTCGGCAAACCGGTTCGGCCTGTTTTTCCATTTGTCCTCCTACACCCGATGGCCGATTTTGTTTCTGCAGAACGGGGCGGAATTTCTTCGCGACGGAAACGGAAGGCTGTCGATCGGCGATCCGGAGATGATGGGCTTGCTGCGGTTCATCCGCGAGCTTATGCATGAGGACGGTTTGTTCCCGCTTGTGATGTCCTTCGGGGAGCATGATGCCGAGAAGCTGTTCAAGCAGCAGAAAGCTTCGGTGATCCTGACGACCTATTACCGGTTGAATCAATTGATCGGCGCCGATTTCCCGTTCGATATCGCTCAGCTTCCGAAGTCGCGCACCCGCGATACGTTGCTGCTCGCGACCGGCATCGCCGTAGGGGCGATGTCTGCGCGGAAGGAGGAGGCCCGCTGCTTCGCGGATTATTTGTTGTCCGAGCAAAGCCAGTCGTTCATCCGCCGCCAGTCGTTCAGTCTGCCTGCGAATAAATGGATAACGGAGTCGGAACAGCCCGAATTGCCGAACAAGCCGGCCCGTCTGGAGCTGCACAGGGAATTGATTCCCCATTATGCGTCGCTGGATCGGCTGAAGCTGTCATTCGACGAAATTCAAGTATTGGGCGGATGCCTGGGGCAATATTTCTCGCGATTGGTCGACGAGGAAGGGCTGATCCGGTTGTTTAATAAACAGCTGACTGTGTAAGAACCGCGTAAACGCGTAAATCTCATTGGACGAACAATACAAAGAAGCCCGGGTGAACGGTTACGTTTGCCTGGGTTATTTGTGGTTTCGTAGCCAACTGGACGGACAAACGTAATAAGGGTCTCTGGCAGCCTCTATTTTCGGTATATTCGGAGGACAAAGGCTAATAGAGGCGGTTTGTACCCTTTATTTCAGCCAACGGATAAGGGGTGTACCTGTTTCGCAGAAAATAGCAGCTCCAAACCGCTCTTATTTCCTCATCCAAGCGGGTATTGGGCAAAATAACGGGTACAAACCGCTCCTATTCGGATTTTTCCTGGCTATACGCAAGGCAGAAGGGCGAACGCGACCGCGAAAAACGACTTGCCCCTAGCGACCCAAGCGGGTTTTGCAAACCTAGCGACTTTTGCAAACCTAGCGACATTTGCAACTCTGGCGAACCTGGCTGCTCTGCTACCCTGGCAACCTTGGTGATTCTTGCCTCTTTCCCCCTTGCTCCTCAAGCGCCCCTTACAGACTCGACAAGACGCCAACCCCAACAGCCCCAACAGCACAATGCCAAGCGCTATGGCGAGCCGGAAGATCCGCCTAAGGGAAGCCCGGCCAAGGAGAATTACCGGTTAAGGGAATCCTCGCACGTCGCTTCTGCAACAGGGTTTTATTCCCATTTACCAGACTACAAAAAACCAATTGACCGTTTTAAAATAATTATGCTATTATTCACTCAGATTTAAAATACTACATATGCACCACAATACGCATTTAAAAATTTATATTGCACTCGTAGGACAAGGAGGAGAGACCGATGAAAACAGCCGTATTTTCGGCAGAACCGCTTCATTATAAACCGGCCGGGGAAATGAAAGCGTTCCCGCTCGAGAAGCTGGACAGCGAGCCGCTGGAGTCATACGGAGCCGTTCTGCTGATCGGCACGACAAAGCTTGAGGAGGAAACGGTTCTTTCGCACGAGAACGTCACCCGGCTGTGGAACTATGTGGAGTCTGGAGGAAAGCTATATGCGGAAGCGGTCAGCGCGTTCGATTTTCCCACCTCGCGCCTGTTTGGGTGGAAACTGGACTTCCCCAAAACCCGCAGGACGCTGGAGAAGCTGCGTCTGACCGAACCCAGGAACGGGCTGCCTGCAGGCTCGCTGCTGGAATGGGAAGGAAGCATGGCCGCCGGGTTCCCGATCTATACCGAGAGCTGGCTCGAATTCGGACCTTGCCTTTGACGGGTTCGCAGCTCGCGGCCATCGGGCGCGAACGCGCCTCGCGGGAGCTTCCGCCGAGCATGAATCCGCATTTCGAGAGTATCGCCCATGCCGCGTTTATTCAGGCTTACCTCTTTACGGGAGAGCGGGACTATCTGGACACTGCACTGAGGGGGGGGCGAGCTGATGAACAGTTGGGAAGCCTGGAAGGCGACCGACGAGAGCGGCTGGACGAATGCGGTCGCTTCGGCCGGACTGCTCCTGGGCCTGTTGAACGAAAGCTTGTTCGAGTAGTTGAACGGATCATACGATAATGAAGGAGTGCATTCCATGCTACCAAAAGCTATGCGAAAATTCCGCAAGGCCGCGGCCGGGCTGCTGATTGCTTCCGTCGCCGTCACAGCGACAGTGCCGCTGCTCCCGGCTGTGCCGGCGCAAGCCGCCACCGATGTTGTGCCGAGATCGTTCTCGCCGCCCGAGGATATCGGGACGATGGTGACAACGCCTGCCGTCGTGGACAGCTCTTACGGCTTCGAGGACGGGAAGCCGGTCATGTACACCACCGTAACGGGAAATCCGAACGTGGCGGACAACCCGGCCTATTTCAATGTGGTCGATCTGAGCAACTACGGCCTGATCCGTTCGCTTCCTCTGGCCGGTGGAGGGCAATCCTGGGGTCATGTCGTCGATGCGCAAGGTCAAGTCTACATCACCTCCGCCAAATATTTGTTCCGGTATTCGCCAGTTACGAAAACGGTCACGAATCTCGGGTCCCCCGCTGGATCGTCCACCTTGTACGGTCTGACGGTGGACGAGCAGGGAGTCGTATACGGCGGAACGTATCCGACAGGGGCGGTCTTCAAATACGATCCCCGGACGAACCAGCTATCGGACTACGGCAAGATGACGCCGGCCACGGAATATGTTCGCGCTATCGAATATTACAACGGGTTTCTGTATGCAGGCACCGGTGCGATCGGCGAGCTGTACAAGATGAATCCCGCCGACGGCAGCAAAACTCGTATCCCGTTCCCGGCCAACGGCGGCTTTACCCCGGGAAATGAGCCGACGGTGTATGCGATGAGCGTCGTTCGCGATTTTCTGTTCATCCATATGAGCTCCACTCCGAACAAGTTGCTCATTTACGATCTGACGGCGGAGGAGTGGCTGCCGGATGTGGCCGATAATTACCGCGGCATGTACGTCTCGCCGGAGTTGGACGGAAAAACGTATTATGTCGCAGACGGGAAATTTCACTCGTTCGACCTCGATACGCGCGTGTCCGCGCCGACCGGTGCGGTATTCGGCTCTTACTTTCGCAGAGGCGCCTGGGTGGACGTTCAAGGCGATCCGGAGCTTCCGGGAAAGTCGCTCGTGACCGTGTTGTTCAACGGAGCGGTAGCGCTGGCGAACTTTACGACGAACGTCGTCAAGTCCTGGATGCCGGTCGTCCCCGGCACGGCGGTCTCGATTCAGTCGCTGGAATTCGGTCCGGACGGACTGCTGTACAGTACGGGATATCAGGGCAGCTACGGGGCGCGTTATAATATCGTCACCGGAGAGAAAGAACTGTTCAGCATGGGCCAGGCCGAAGGGATGATCGCCTACGGCGACAAAATGATTTTTGGCGAATATCCGTCCGCCCATATGCATGAGCTGGATACGACGAAGCCGCTCGAACGCGGCGTCAATCCGCGTCAAATTCACGAGATCGGCTTCGAGCAGGACCGGCCGTTTGTTTTGACGACGGGGGACAATAAGCTGTTCGCAGGAACGATTCCGAAGCTCGGCAAGCTCGGCGGAGCCATCTCCGTCTATGACGGAACGGCTTGGGAGACGTTCCGCAACGTTGTAGACAATCAGAGCATTATGGGGCTGGCTTATCGCAACGGCAAACTGTACGGCTCCACGACGGTGTGGGGCGGACTCGGGATCGAGCCTGCCGCGCAAGAAGCGAAAATGTTCGTCTGGGACGTCGAGGCCAAGCAGAAGGTAGCCGAGTTTGTGCCCGAGATCCGGCAAGTCGGGGGGACGAAGCCCAAAGCGATCGGCGGCTTGGCGTTCGGTCCGGACGGTCTCCTTTGGGGCGCGGCGTACGGCACCATTTTCGCCATGAATCCCGATACGTACGAGATCGTCAAGCAAAAGGAAATTACGTCTACGGACTGGGTATTCGACCATTCCTGGGTGCCGGTAAAGCTGCGCTGGGATGCGGAGGGCATCTTGTATACGACACTCGGCAGCCAAATCGTAGCCGTTGACCCTTCCACCATGGCATTTGCGAAAATTCCCGGCACGAAAACGAATCTGATGGTGCTCAGTCCGGACGGCAACCTTTATTATAATGAAGCGTCCGTGCTGAAAAAAATTACAGTATCGAAGGAACGGCCGCCGGTGTATACAGATGTCGAGGTGCCTATCGTCAATGGCGGCTTCGAGCAGACGAATGCCGACGGAACGATTCCCGGCTGGGATCGATTCGGCTATCGGACCGGCGAAGCGGAATATTACGTCACGCAAGAGCAGGCAAACGGAGGACAAAACAGCCTGAAAATTGCCGATACGTCCGCGGCGGCCGAGACGGGCGTGATCTCGATTCCGTTTCCGGTAACTCCGGGTCTGGAGTACACGGGAAAAGCGGATATTTATTTGAGCAGCGGCCGAACGATCTTCTCGATGAAATATTACGATGCGGCAGGCAAGGAAATAAAAGTTACGCCGGCGCCGGCCAACTACTTCTCATCCCCAAGCCAGCGCTGGGCGAAGGCGGATTTCAGCTCGATCGCGCCGGAAGGCGCCGTGACCGGCAAGCTGGTGCTGTTTTGCTCGCTGGCCTGGGTAGGCACGTCTTATTTCGATAACGTGCAGCTGTTCAAAAAAGTCGCAACGGAAGCGCCGCCCCAAGGGCCGTCTGCCCAGGAGCTGGATGTTGCAAATCCCGGCTTCGAGCAACCGCTTGCCGCCGATGGTTCCATTCCGGGCTGGTCTGTCCGGAAACCCGAAACGCTTAACGGCAAGCAGGCCGCTGTCGAGATATCCGCCGAGCGGGCGAAGAGCGGCTTGAGCAGCCTGCGGTTATTCGATAACGAGACGGCGCTTGAGGTCGCGGTTGATTCCGCGCTTATTCCGGTGATCGGGGGGCGTACCTACACGGCGAGCCTGGATGTGTACAGGACGAGCAATCCTCCGGGCCGCAGCTCCAATCGTCCGATCCTTCAAGTGCGCTACCATGATGCTTCGGGCAAGGAGCTGGCTGTCGTTCCGGGAGTCGCGATGAGCAAGGAAATTACGTCTGCGATGAATCAGTGGGACACGGTAACGCTGGAGACACCGGCGCCCGCCGGAGCGAAATTCATCCGGCTGATACTGATCGGCGCGAGCTCGTATGTGGCTTCCGTATACGCGGATAACGCCAGCGTAACGACGGTCGTATTGCCCGAAGAGCGCACATCGTTGGCGGTAAGCCGCGATCCTGTGTCGCACGTTGTGCAAGGCGCCGCGATTTCGTTCGAAGTGACGGCGACGAACGGTTCGACGATTCTCGTGAAGGAAGGGGATGCGATCGTTGCTCAGGCGGCCGGGGCAGGAGAAGCGAACCCCGTTACGGTGACGATACCGGCACCCGTTCCAGGTACTCATCTTTATAAAACTTACAGCGTGGTGGACGGAATCGGCAAAAGCGGCACCGTCGACTTGCCGGCGGTTACCATACATCCGTTGACGGCCCTTGCTTTCGATACCTTGCATCTGGATATGAAGCCGGGCGGCAAGCAGTCCGTTCGAGTCCGCGGAACGTACGGTCCGCTAGCCTATGACGTTTCTCCGCTGGCCCAATTCAATGCCGCGCCGGCCGGAATCGTCTCGATTTCCGGTACGGAACTGACGGCTCATGCTGCCGGAAGCGCAGTCGTACAAGCGGTGTACGGTGGGAGTATCGCCCACATGACTGTCACGGTAAGCGAAGAGGAGCCGCAGACGCCCGTTCTGAATTCGATTGAGCTCGAACTGGCCAAGACGCACATCGAGGTCGGCGAAACGGTGATGACATTCGTGTACGGTCAGTTTGACAGCGGTCATCGCTTCCTTGTAACCGATGGAGTGACGTTATCTTCCGATCCCGGCGGGATTGTGTCCGTTGACGGGTGGAACGTTACAGGCATGCAGGCCGGTTCGACGGTTGTGACGGCGGTGTACGGGGGCAAAAGCGCTGCTGTGCCGGTCACGGTAGCTTCGATAACGCCGGAGCCGGGCGAGCCCGAAACGGACGACACCAGTCCAGGCCCGGGCGCTCCGTCAGAACCGGTACCTCAACCTTCGCCTGTGAGCGAAGGGCGGCAGCAGGTTAAGGAAAGCGAATTGCAGCCAAAGGATGGTAAAACAAGTTTGACTCTGCAGGCGGACAACAAAGAATTGATTCTTCCGGCCCACGCGCTTGAGCTATTGAAAGATTCCGAATTGGAAGTATCCAAAAATAACGTGGTGGTCCGGATTCCCGCCAAGCTGCTGGAGGAACTCTCCAAAGCGCTGGGCGTCACGGCCGACAGCGGCGCGCAGATCGCCTTGACGATCGACGTCTTGAGCGAAAGTGAGATCGGCGGAGCCTTGTCGGCAGGAGCCGGAGCTTCGGACCACGTCACGATTCGTCCGGCCGGCGAAGCGGTTCGTCTGGAACTGTCGGCTGTTCGCCCGGACGGTTCGAAATCCGCTTATACCCGCTTCAACCAGCCCATACAGCTTTCGTTGAAATTCGACGACAGCCGGGATGCGGAGCTGCTCGGCATTTACTATATCGATGACGGGACGGTACACTACGCGGGCGGCCAACGTAACGGAGATAAGCTGGATGTGGAGCTTACGCACTTCAGTATGTATGCGGTGCTGGAGTACAATCGTACGTATGCGGACGTTCCGGTTACACATTGGGCGTATCCGGCGATCCGTTCGTTAAGCGCCAGGCAGGTCGTACAAGGGGTAACCGAACAAAACTTCGCCCCGGGCGATACCGTCACCCGAGCCCAATTTGTTGCGATGCTCGTAAGGACATTCGGTCTAACGAACAGGGCGGATACGGCGATGAACCGATTCCGCGACGTCCGTAAAGACGACTGGCACTATCCGGTCATCAGCGCGGCGGTCGCAGAAGGAATCGTGGACGGGGTGGATCTGGACCGCTTCGATCCGGACAGCCCGATTACCCGTGAACAGATGGCGTTGATGCTGACCAGAGCTTGGACGAAGAAGTACGGTTCTGTCGAAGGCGAGCATGATCTGGCGATGTTCCGCGATGCTTCGGCGATCAGCGAATGGGCACTCGAAGCGATTCGGGTATCCGTCGTCCGCGGCTGGATGCAAGGCAGATCCGCCGGGGAGCTTGAGCCCGCTGCAACGGCTACACGTGCAGAGAGTGCCCAGTTGTTGGTTAACGTTCTGGGAGATAAGTAAGACTGTAAGCTTCGCAATCGCGTTATCTCGATTGCGGAGCTTTTTTTCCGTGTTGGTGGGCAAAACCAAGGAATAATCGGATTCTCCCGTACCCATGCATCTCATCTGCATCCGGTAAAACTTCAATATAATAAAAAAATCACAACGAAAGTTTCGGGTTATCCGTTTTCCAATGCCCAATGAATGGTACAATGCGAATATAAAAAGACATGAATCTAATCGGAAGGATGTTATCATGAGCGAATCCAATCAGGAGTTTATCGTAATCTCAGGTGCGAGGGAGAACAATCTCAAAAGCGTATCCTTGCGCATTCCGAAACGGAAGATTACGATCTTCACCGGAGTATCCGGCTCCGGCAAGTCATCGATCGTCTTCGATACGATCGCCGCGGAATCCACGCGATTGCTGAATGAGAACTTCAGCATGTTCGTGCGCAATTTTCTGCCCCGTGTTCCTCAGCCGGACACGGACGGAATCGAGAACTTGAGCATGGCAGTTATCGTGGATCAGAAGCGGCTGGGCGGCGGTTCCCATTCCACGATGGGCACGATTACCGATATTTCGCCCATTCTGCGCCTTCTCTTCTCGCGGGTGGGTCAACCCCATATCGGACAAGCTCACATGTTCTCGTTTAACGATCCGCAAGGCATGTGTCCCGAATGCAACGGGATCGGCCGGAAGCTGGGCGTCGATATGAAGAAGGCGCTGGATATGTCGAAGTCGTTGAACGAAGGAGCGATTATGCTGCCGGACTACTCGGTGAACAGCTGGGAGTGGAACATGATCGTGCAGGCAGGCCCCTTCGATCCCGATAAGAAGCTAAGCGATTATCCGGAAGAGGATCTGGAGCAGCTGTTATTCGGCAAGGCCAAAAAAGTGCAGGTGGATTTCGCCGGCAAAGCGATGAATATTACCGTAGAAGGCGTCATCGAGAAGTTCACCAACAAGTACATCAAGCAGGATGTAAAGGCGAAGTCCGAGCGCACACAGCGGGCTGTGGCGCCGTACATCTCCGAAGGACCCTGCTCCAGCTGCCGCGGCGCAAGACTCAGTCAGGCTGCGCTCAGCTGCAGAATTCATGAACATAACATTGCGGAGCTGTCCTCCATGGAAGTCGGACAGCTTATTCGCGTCATTCGGGAGATAGACGATGCGGTCGCCGCGCCGATGGTCAAATCGCTGACAGAGCGGCTCCAGCATCTGGTCGATATCGGGCTTGACTATTTGACGCTGGACCGGGAGACGGATACGTTGTCCGGCGGCGAGTCGCAGCGCGTCAAGATGGTGAAGCACCTGAGCGGCAGTCTGGTGGATGTCACTTACATTTTCGACGAGCCCAGTGTCGGCTTGCATCCCCGCGATGTGCACCGGTTGAATGAATTGCTCCAGAAGCTGCGCGACAAGGGCAACACGGTGATCGTCGTCGAGCATGATCCCGACGTGATCAAAATTGCGGATCATATCGTCGACGTCGGGCCTCACGCGGGCAGCAGGGGCGGTACCATCATGTACGAAGGAAGCTTCCAGGGCTTGCTGGAGTCGGGAACATTAACCGGGACCCATATGAAGCGGCCGCTCCAGCTGAAGCAGGCGTGCAGGCAGCCGTCCGGCAAACTGTCCATACAGGATGCGACGCTTCACAATCTGCGGGACGTAAGCGTAGATATTCCAACCGGAGTGCTGACCTTAGTTACGGGCGTTGCCGGATCGGGCAAGAGTACGCTGATTAACGATATTTTTCTCAGCCAGCATCCGGATGCGATCGTCATCGACCAATCGGCGGTAGGCGTGTCCACACGCTCGAATCCCGCGACCTACACGGGCATTATGGATGACGTGCGCAAGGCGTTCGCTTCTGCAAATAAGGTGAATCAAGGCTTGTTCAGCTTCAACTCCAAAGGGGCTTGCGAGAACTGTCAGGGTCTGGGCGTGGTATATACGGATCTGGCTTTCCTCGAAAGCGTGAAGCTGCCCTGCGAAGTATGCGGAGGCAAACGGTTCAAGGAAGAGGTGCTTGAGTACAAGCTGAACGGCAAATCCATTGCGGATGTGCTGCAGATGACTGTGGAGCAGGCGCTGGACTTTTTCGAGCTGAAGGAGGTTGTCCGCAAGCTCCAGGCGATCAGTGACGTGGGACTAAACTATATTACGCTCGGCCAGCCGCTCAGCACGCTTTCGGGCGGAGAATGCCAGCGTATCAAGCTGGCAAGCGAGCTGCATAAGAAGGGCAGCATCTACGTGATGGACGAGCCGACGACCGGTCTGCATATGTCGGATATCGGGCAGCTTCTCGGGATTATGAACCGCCTGGTGGATGCCGGCAATACGGTGATCGTCATCGAGCACAATCTCGATGTGATCAGCCATGCGGACTGGATCATCGATATGGGACCGGACGGAGGCAGCAAGGGCGGTCAGGTCGTCTTCGAGGGCACCCCTTCGCAGATCCTCCATGCGGAGCAGTCGATCACGGGAAAATACTTGAGAGCCTGATGGATGCTTAAGAAGCGCAATCGGGCGTATACTTGATTCAACGGTCTGTCATCTCTGCATGAGATGGCAGGCTTTTTGCACATTTGCGGCAGGGGTCATTACTTCATTCCTAAGTCGGAAAAATCCAAACATATCTCCAAGATGACCAAATCATTTTGATCCACGATTCGTTACAATACATGTAACAAATCGAATAGTCAGTAATGTCTTGCACCGAAACGGTGCGGAGCGTCTGGTGGGGAAGGGAGTGAGGTCTGCAATCAGGCTGATTTTGAAAGCGTTTTATCAACATTGTTTGACGATTTGGAGATGCATTTCATTAGTTCTTATTCAGGGGGTAACGACATGTTCAAAAAGATGCTCGTTTCGATTTCAATCGGAATGCTGACAGTCAGTCTGGCTGCTTGCAGCGGGAACAAGCAGGATGAGGCAGGGAATGGGCAAGGACAAAGCCCGGAGCCGGCCCCACGCGCGGTGGAAACGGAAAAGAAACCAGAGCCTGTCACATTAAGCGTATTTGCTGGACCAGGTTCGTTCAGTGTTGATGAATTCAAGTCGTATTTTGTTCCTGCAATCGAGAAAAAATTTCCGCACATCACCTTGGAGTATGTGACAGGAAATCCAGCCCAGATGCTTGCCGCCGGAAGCTTCCCGGACATTGGGATGGGTGGCATAGGAGGATTGATCGGCTGGAAAGAGCTGGCTCTCCCGCTGGATCTGAACGAACCTGCGAAAAAACGTCAGGCGGACCTGAATGTGTACCACAAAGAAGGTCTAAATGCGATTCGAACATACAGCGACCGCGGCGAGCTGTTTGCCTTGCCGATGTGGATTAACGTGTATGCAACACTGTACAACAAAGACATTTTCGATAAGTTCGGAGCAGCGTACTTGACGGATGGGATGACATGGGAACAAATGAAGGAGATCGCAGTCAAATTGACGCGGAATGTCGATGGAGAGCAGTACAGAGGCCTCTCGATCGGCGGCATCGACCTGCTCGGTGAACAGAAGCGACTGAAAATTGTCGATGAAAAGACGAATAAAGCGGTGTTTCATACGGATGAATGGAACAAAATCTTTCAGCTTGGTAAAGACATCGTCTCGATTCCAGGCAATGGCGTAGCGAATCCGACACAGATCTGGAGAGATTCGCCTGCCTTTTTTGATACCGGGAAATTGGCAATCGTCCCCTACTTCGGGTCGATGGTTACGAAGGCAGCCACATTGACGCAGGAAAATAAAATGACCTTTCAATGGGATATCGTCTCGTATCCCGTTCACAAGGACTATCCGGGAATGGGGCCGCAATTTGATGCACAAGTGTATTTTGTATCCAGAACGAGCAAACATCAGGAGCAAGCATTTGATGTCATTTATCATATGACCAGTAATCCTGAGGTACAGACGAGAATTGCCAATATCGCCAAAGCAAGACCTTCCATTCAGCTGGCCACTCCTGTGGAGCAACTTTATGGCACACAGTTCCCTGTGCTCAAAGACAAAAACGTCAAAGGGATCTTCAAAACGATTCCGACCGAACGAAATACTACGACTCCTTACAATGCGTTGTCGAGCGCAGCGCTTCTGCGAGGCTTCGCAGCGTACGTGACAGGAACGGAGGATGTCAATACCGTGCTGCGAAAAGCGCAAGATGAGGCGAATGCGGAAATTGAAGTAAAGAAATCGCAAAAGAAAGAATGACACACGCAGCTGGACCATTCGGATCGTTCCGATTCTCCTATTAGATAAATCGCGTAATGCAGAAAGGATGTAAGGCATGGCATTGCAGCATGATGTATTGACCCCTCTTTATCCGGTACCGGATTGGTGGCAGTCCAGCGTGGAGGAGGTGGACCAGTTGTTATCCAAAGACGTAGCTCTGGGGGAAGTGAGAACAATCTCGGTTTCTCCGGGCGGTCGCTCTGTTCGCGCCGTATGTTACGGGGATGCAGAACCAAAATTACGAGGTTTGGCCAACTTCAATTCCGCGATGGGCGCAGGGGATCCTGACGCATATTTCAAGCGCCGTGAACGCAAGCGTCCTGTTCTATTCGTTGTGGCAGGCGTACATGGGCATGAGGTGGAAGGGGTTGCAAGCGCATTGTCCCTCATTCAGCTGATGGAAACAGGTAAGGATGCGAGAGGAAAAGAACAACAGGCACTCAGGAAAAAGATGCAGCAGTGCCGGGTCATCATCATTCCGCTTGCCAACCCGGACGGGCGCATTCGTGTACCGTATCGCGGATGGGTAGGACTGACGTCAGAGGAAATGACATTGCGGGGTCAAGGCTGCCGCAAAAATGGAGAGCTGTATCGGTGGAGAGGCAGCAAATCCGTACATCCGATGGTCGGTAATGTTGGATTGTTAGGGGCTTATTTTGACGATAACGGTGTTAATATGATGCATGACGATTGGGCGAATCCGATGAGCGAAACAACGAAGGCACTGCTGCAGCTTGTAGCGAACGAAGGGCCGGATTGCGTACTCAATTTACACAGCTATGCGCATTATCCTGCACTGCTGCAATCCGCATACGTCCCGCAAGCGTACCAGCAGCGCGTCTATGACGTCGCTCAAATGCTGTACGCCCGATTGCATCAAGCGGGTTTCCGGCACGCGTCTTTGTCCAGCAATGCACTGCGTGTCGGAGTGGAGGAAGACGTTCATTTGGGGATGAACTTGCAAAGCATGTTCTTTCATGTTGGCGCGGCCTTCGGCTTGTTGTTTGAAAGCCCGCATGGAGTAGGGGAACTGGCGGAACAGTTTGATTATGATGATATATTGGAAGTCCATCTTCATTTATTTGAAGCAGCAGTGGATGATGTGCTGCTGCGCCACAATTAGAGAAGGGAAGGCAGCGCTGAAACCGCCAGGTGAACAGTCTTGGCGGTTCTTTTTGTTTAGGAAACACGAATCTGGTATATTTTTCTTGATGCAGCCTCCATAGAGGGAGCGCTATCAATTACTTGGAAAAAGGAGAAATGAGATGGCTTCTTTTGCAATGATGGTTGACTCGATGCCAAGATCGGCCTTTCACTCCATGGCGCCTAACATACACTGGGCGAAACGAATCCATTCCGCGATCTATCAAATCGACAAGAGAAGAATCTATGACTTCGAATTGCTGTATGTACTGAAAGGGGAAATACAGGCGCGAGTAGGGGAGCATGCCTTCCTTGTCCCTGCAGGAAAATTGCTTTATCTCCCAGCCAACGTGTATCATTCCATTCATTTCCATACCGACTTGTCCTTCATCGGGATTCATTTCGACTACTTTGGCGAGATGACCTTGACTGACGGTGATGAAATTGTAGTCAATGAGGCTGCTTGCAACGACAACCTGTTTTGCACAGAGCCTTCTCTTCCGTTCGGACCGCTGTTTCGTCAGCATCTCCTCAATGCCCCTGCCGAAACAGCCAGCATGATGGACAGAATTGTAGACGAATTTACAGCCAAAAAAGCAGGTTATGGTCTCGTTTGTAGAGGACTGCTTCTGCAAATTCTCGTGATGCTGCTGCGCGATCAGGATGAAGCCGAGAGACAAGTGCATCCGGTCTATGGAAAGACGATTGTCCAGCTTGCGGACCGGATGGAAGCGAACTGTGCGGCAGACTGGTCGAGTCACGCAATTTCGAACGAGTTGAAACTGAGCCCAGACTATGCCGCCAAAGTATTTAAGGAAACGATCGGAGTGCCGCCGGGGAGATACATCCAACAAATTCGTCACCAGGCAGCCAAAAAAATGCTCCGGGAAACAGACGCGACCATTGAAACGATTGGCAAACAAGTCGGTTACGACGACCTGCATTATTTCAATCGCATTTTCCATAAGCTAGAAGGAATTCCCCCGGGGAATTATCGCAAAATGATGGCGATTGTTTGATTGCCGCTGATGGACCAACAGAGCGGAAAATTCCAAATCATGGACCAGGTTCTCCAAATCCTTTTAGTCCCCGATCGATTACAATGACGGTATCGGCTCTGATAAAGAATTGGATTCGAAAGGGTGATTGGCAATGGAGGAGAAGATACGTTTCGTGCAGCAAGGCATGAAAGCGGTTACCAGAAGGCGGTTTCTGTATGGATTGACTGGGTTGGGAGCTGTTATGGCTGCTAAGCCGGTGATGTCGTTTGTGGGTCAAGGAAATACAGTAACTGGTGCGACATACGGCGGGGAAGTCGAGCACCATTCCCATGATCATGCGATTTGTCACCGGTACGCCTCAATCGCTGCGATGAAACAGGATATGCACCTGTCTGCGGGGATGCTGGTTTGCACAGTCGGTTACTATGAGGCGGGTGACGGCGGTTGTGCTGAATATATCATTCAAGCAAGCTCTTTGCCCGATGATGGGGGGAGCGTTATCCATTTGCAGAACGGCTTGCAGGCAATCCTGATCGCGTGTGAACAGATCAATTGCAAACAGTTCGGCGCTGTCGGCGATGGCGCTGCAGACGATACGGCCGCGCTGCAAGCTGCGATTGATGTCGCAATCGTCCGATCTAAACCGCTGCGGGCAATTCAGGGAGAGACGTACAAGATCAGCAGTCCACTCGTCATTAACGGCTCGCTGGATGCGGATTTTGTTGGGGTTGTCATTGATGCGACAGAGCTTCCAGCTGCGACGTCTCTCAATCAGATTCGAGCCATTTATGTGACAGGGTCCATCGGGGCGAGCACGTCCGTTACGACTAATATTCCGAGTGGATCAAGTCAAGTTGCGCTCACCTCTACAGCCGGATTAAGCGCGGGGGATCTCCTATTACTCTCATCGGATCAGCCGATGATGGATGGTTACGGAAGGGTCGGCTCCAAGCGGGGGGAACTACAGCGTATTTTCGCTGTGGACAGTGCGACGCAGCTGACATTGGCGGGTCAAACGTCCTTTTCATACGCGGCCGCTTCCAATACGATCGTTCGCCGCATCGTCCCGGTAGTCCAGCCGAGGCTGCGCAACTTGAACATCATATGCGGCGGAGTGAGGTCTGGTCATAGTGGTATTCGAATCGACTATGCGGTTCAGTTTGAGCTGGACAATGTCAGTATCGATGGAGGGGAAGATTCGGGGATCCAGACGTTTTATTGTGACGGCGGTACGATTCGCAATGGCACGGTCCGCAACTCTACGTCTCCGGCAGCAATACCGAATGTGACGACAGGCTATGGGGTTGTGCTGTACAATGCGACGCGTTATGTCATCATTGACGGTGTCACCTTCCGCAATTGTCGGCGCGGAGTCACAGGGGGCAACTTGTACCCGGCAATCCACTGCACGATCAAACATTGCCGCGTCGAAGGCGGGAAAAACGGTCTGGGCAATCATGAACCGTGTTTCTGGTGGCTCATTCACGACAATACGGTCACCAATGTGGATGAAGTCGGCTTCTTGATACGAGGGCAGTACACCAAGGTTTACCGCAATCAAGTGTTCGGCGCTCGGGGACACGGCATCCGGATCCGCACTTACTACCCAAATCCGCAGGGAGTGGAAGGGACCGAATTGATCGATAATGTAGTAACCAACGTGGGGTATTATGGCATTTATTTGGATGGTGATGCCACAGATGGACGAGTAGGTCATGTGCAAATTCGCGGCGGCCGGTTGCACAACTGCGGCGCAGGAAGCATATACGGTCGACGCTGTTCAGACGTGCTCATTGACGGAGTGGAATGCAAGGGGCAGACGACGTTGTTCGCGACTGATGGCAACGGCATTTACTTCAACGGTTCGGCAGCGGAGGGGGATCGCTGCAAGGGCATCACGATCAGCAATGTGTATGTTCCTGCACCACTGAGGAATGGTTTGCAATTTCGATACTGCGACAATATCGAAATTGCAAACAGCAGGGTCACAGATGCTGCAAGCTACGGCATCAACGTGCTGCACGCCACTCAAATTGGGATCACCGGCGGTTTTTATGAGGCAAATGGCAACAATTATTGCTGTGGCATCTATGTGAAAAACAGCAGCGGCATCCGGGTAAGCGGCGTTTCATTAGCAGGGGCGCTGTCGAATACAGGAAGCCATGCGATCGTCTGCACAGCGGCCTCCCCAGAAACAAGCACCGACCATGAAATTACCGGATGCCGGATGAGCAATTTCAACAAAGCAGTCTATATATTCGATACAGGAGCAAACCACAGCGTAGTAACCGGAAATAACGCCCGGGCTTGCAGCAGTGGAACAAAATTCGATATCGCCAGCAGCAGCCAGGTCATGGCGAATAATTTAATCTGAGTTGCTAGCGCTTTGTAGACTGATCGCGAAATGTGATGAATGCGGTGCATCTTTGTTCCTGTTCACTCGTTCTGTACTCTTTTCTGGGATGGATTCGCATTGAAGTAACAGAGAACGAGAGTTTAATGAAACACAAAGGCAGCCGGACAGAACACGTTCGGCTGCCTTTGCTCAACAGTAGGGTATTTAGAAGCTTTTTTGTAAGAAATCATAACCTTGCTCGAGAGCTTCGATCGGCGGACGATGCCCGCTAGCGTGATTGATAAAGAGATACTGCGACGGATTGGAATAACCCGCCCGTATAATACCGTCCAGCGCATCTTCATTGTCGTACAGCCCTGCGATCAGAACAAACGGCTTCATCCCGCCTAGGCGCATAAGCTCTGCATGATCCATATCCGCGGCTTTCAGTGCATCAAGCTTGTCTCCCCAATACCACGGTTCATTCCAATTCGAGCGATCCCATTCAAGCCCGAAATCACTGCATAGCATGGCTTTGATCCGGTGGTCCAGACACCCTGTATATAAAGCCATCTTCCCGCCAAGCGAATGCCCCGCTATCCCGATCCGATCGTGATCGACCCGAGAGTCCGCGCACAGAAGGTCCACCAGAAGCTGGGTATCCGCTATCAGCTTGCCGATGCCTGTCCACTCCGGGTGGTCCTGAAGCAGACTGTCGGCGGCGTGCCGCCAACGGGAGAAATCCCGGCGTTCCAGTTCGAACTCCCGGTAGGTCAGGTGATAAGCATCCGCGGAGACAACCGCATATCCGCGGCGTACCAGTTGCAGAGCCATCGCAATGTCAGGCTCGTCGGTTGGCTCGAGCGTGTCGAGATCGTACCCGGCCATACGGTCGGGATAGTAAAACGGAACGACTACCGCCGGCAATTTGCCGTTGATCGTTTTCGGCAGCATCAATAGTGTCCGTTGCACGGTACCCGGACCGTTTGCCTGCTCATACAGCTCACCAACAAACTCGGCCGTCTCTATTTTGCGAATAAGACGCAGACGACGTTCGTAGTCATAATGATCCGGCTTGCCGATCATATCGAGCCACTTTTGAGCAAGGTTTATTAATTCAGTCATCTCGGTTCTCCTTGTATTGGAATCTATTGTATCGATCTGATCCTCTCGAAACTGAATTCTCCATAAGAACCGAATTCCCTCTTTTCTGTAAAAGGAGTTGCAGCTGTCGATGATTAGGGAGGCGAGTATAGGCCGCTCTAAGGTAGGAATCGTAGGCGATGCGAACGAACCGATTACAACTTTATGTTAATGTCATTAATATTAAATGAGATTAATCAAATAAATCTATGATTTGCAAAACTGCAGAAACGCCCGGTTCGGCAAGATCTATGGGAATAACCCGTCCGGGACATGATTATCATCAATGGGGCTAACACAGATGGCCAGACGAGAACATCCCCATTGCGCCGGACCGCAATACCGTATCCATATGCGAAGGGAAGTAAATGACGTTTCAAGCTGTAGAGTCAATCGGAGTCGGTCATTTATGTAACTATAGATCGGAAGGTTGGATATCGAGCCGAACTGGTGCGAGCAAGTTTCCGATGTCAGAGGTCAAGTCGACTATAGTGCTTTTTACAAATTGAACAGGTGGTTTGAATCTCCGCGCGAGAAAACAACCCCCATTTTCCTAGATACGTTTATTCAATTGGCGGAACAGGAGTTGATAGACGTAATCGAACAGGATAAGTCGATCGATCAGGCTTTGAACGATTTACAGGAAAGCGCCAAAGATGCTATGTGACCGTATTAAAGAAGCAGGTTCCGAATCATGACGATTGCGGTTCCTGCTTCGACTATTAATGTGTGTGTGGAAGGAAAGCCAGACCCGTGTGACGAGGATCAAGATCCCCTCACTTCGAAGTACTGAACGTCCGGAGGCAGCTAGGGAGCCGCGACTAGCGGGAAACGATGTGTTCGGTTTTTCAATATTTCTTGACGGCTATTTGAAGTTCCATATATAATGTACATAATACGAGATCGCGTCTCGCAATAAGAGAAACTAAAACGTGGGCTTTGACTTTGAATAGCAAAGTCTACATTTTTTAGTGTTAATTCGAGACGTTTTCTCGTATTAAGAGAAATTCACAAGGAGGATTTAACAAACAATTCAGAGAAAATAGTTGAGAGCAAGACGAAAATGGAAGCGGAAAGCTAGTGGGGGATGAGAGCAGAAGTTATTTAGCTTTTGAATGGAAGCGTTGTCATCGAATCGCGGCAATATAGCAAATGAAGTCAAGCCACTCAAGCAAGCTTCAGGGAGGTATACACTGTGAAGGGACTTACGGTGCGGGAACATATCGTTTTGTACAAAGATGCTCAATATAACACGTTCCCAAGTGCAATCCAAAAAAACGAGGGCGGTTACTTGGTCGGTTTTCGCCAAGCGCCGGATCGGCGGTCGGTGTATGGACGTTACGATCATATTGACCCGTCGTCCAAGGCCGTCACGATTTCTTCGGCGGATGGGTGCAACTGGAGTGCGGAAGCAGAGGTGTTATTCGATCATTTCTTTTATGGGGTGCAGGACCCTTGTTTGAATGTGTTGCAAGACGGCACCATTGTGGGCACTTTTTTTATGTGGAAAGTGTTCGAGAGCGGAGACTTGCCCGAACAGCCCCGCGATCGTGCCGTGTATGATCAATGGCGGGCGCGTAAAGCAGGGGCGTACACGATTCGTTCGAACGATGGCGGCAAGACGTGGGATCAGCCTGTCTCGATTTCGATCCCGGCCGTTGCGATACGGGGAACGGGCGTTCAGTCGAAGGACGGAAGTTTGCTCATTCCGATGTACCGGCTTGGTTCGGACGGGTTTGAGGTAGTGATCGCACGGACAGCAGATTGCGGTCATACTTGGACAATTCAAGGCACGATCCGCCCCATCGATGGCTGCGATTTTCAGGAACCGCTGCTGTATCGCGCGCCGTCAGGCAAGCTGGTCGTCTTGATGCGGACGCGTCAGCAAGGAAGCCGGCCGGAAGTGAACCGCTGTCCGCTGTATACGTCGGAGTCGACCGATGACGGGGTTACCTGGAGCCGTCCGTCGGCACAGCCGTTTTATTCGCCAAGTCCGTTTCACGGTTTGTTATTGAAGGACGGACGTCTGCTGTTGACGTACGGTCACCGGTATGAGCAGTATGGAATCCGCGCCGCTCTTCTCGACCCTGAGTGCGAGCGCTGGGACGCATCGGAGGAGATCGTGCTGCGGGAAGATGCGAGCGGGAGAGACATCGGCTACACAAGCTCCGTTCAACTGGATGACCATACCGTGCTGGTGACGTATTACTATTACGATACGGATGGATACCGGTATATTGCCGGAACGTTGTGCGAGTTGCACGGGTAGTTTCGCATTTCAAAACACAAAACCAAGGGGGATTAACGGCATGTATCCATTAAAGGCAACCGGAAAAACGGGTATCGCCTCAACGGCTTGTATAGCGGCAAGCCTGCTGTTCGCGGCGGGATGCACGGGCGGTGGTGACAAAGGAAATGAACAAGCTGGAGGCAAGACGGAAACGCCGCCGGCCGTCACACAGCCGGAACCGGTACAACTGACGATGCTGGGTAGCGTGACCAAGGAAAAGTTTATGGAAGAGGACGGCCCGGCGCTGAAGAAAAAGTTTCCGCATATCACGATCGACTACTACTTGCTGGGTACGAAAGACGACACCGGCGGGGGACAAGTGACCTTGGAAAGCGCGCTTGCCACCCGAATGCAGGTGGATCTGATGGCCGTCGGGCTGTCGAACATCGGCAAGCAATTGGTCGATACGAAACTGGCCTACGACATTAGCGAGCTGATCAAAAAGCACGGCTATAATCTCAATATCTTATACCAGCAATCCATTACCGCGCAAAAATCCGTCACAGGGGGAGCGCTGTACGGACTACCGGTCAATCGGAGCGCACACAAAATTTACTACAACAAAGATTTGTTCGACAAGTTCGGAGAAAAGTATCCGAAAGACGGATTAACGTGGGACGAGACGTATGAGATCGCGAAAAAGATGACGAGAAATGAAGGCGGCGTGCAATATTTGGGCGCGGTGATCGATTACCGTCATATGATGCTGGTTAATCAGCTGAGCATCGGCATGGTCGATCCGGTCAGCCATCAATCATTATTCGTCAAGGAGCCGAAATGGCAGCGGTTCGTTTCCAACCTGGTGCGTTTTCAGCAAATTCCGGGCAACGAGGCGAACGTCGCAACAGCCTTTACGAAGGAAGGTCGGGCCGCCATGTATATCGCTTCGACGGATTTGAACGGAACGTGGACCGGAATTAATTGGGACATCGCCAAAGCGCCTACGTTCGCCGATCTGCCGGGGGTAGGCAGCTCCATCCATGGAACGATTACGGCCGTCACCAGCACGAGCAAACATAAAGACGAAGCTTTTCAGGTGGTAGCCTATCTGGCTTCTGAGGAAAACATGCTGAATATGGCGCGGCGAGGCACGTTGTCGGTACTGAACGATCCGAAGGCGAAATCCGAATTCGGTAAGAACATTCCATGGCTGAACGGGAAAACGATTCATGCCGAGGCGATGTTCCCGGACAAACTGGCGGAGCCGTATACGCCGACACCGTACGATGCGGTCGCGCAGGCGGCGCTTGTGAAGGAGATGACGAATCTGGCAACGGGCAAAACGGCCGATGTGAACACCGCTTTACGGGTTGCGGCAGAAGAAGCGGACAAAGCAATCGCAGCACAGAAAGGAAAATGAACAGCAGGACGGTAAACGTATCCATCAAACGACGGAGAGGACGAGGTTCATTTGAATGACTACCCCCATCCATCCAGAACAAGTCGGATTACTTTGTTGCTTCTTGTTGTATCGACTACCCTGCTGCTGCTAGTGTTAAGCTCGCTGCGTATAGAAGCCCAGCAATCGCAGGCGTCGCCATTGGCGCAGCATATCAATCAGCTGGAAGCTTCCGGGGACATGGCGGCAGGAGTCTCGGCAGAAATGCGCTACCGCGAGCAAATCATCCAAATCCTCATCGCACAAAACAACAGCGAGCAGGCGGTCGCGTACTTGAACGATATGCGCAGTTTTATTCATGCACCGGCACTTGAGCAGATCGGACTGATTACCTCCGCCGCGATTGTCTCCATGGATGAGGCGATCGACACGCTGATTCTCGAACTGCAGGGGGGCAATCCGTCGCCGAATCAAGAGACGGAGACTCTGCCCATCGTCGTAAACGGCGAAGCCAAAGCCGTCGTCGTTGTCGCCGACCAGGCGGAGGAACAGACAAGGCGAAGTGCGAACCAACTTGTCGACTATGTGCACAAGTCTACAGGCGTGCTCCTCTCGGTTTATGGGGCAAGCGAACTGGGTTGCGGTACGGGGACGATGACGCGGATTGAGGTGGGGCTGGACGCTTTCGCACCCGATTCCCATGTCGACGCTGCCCTGGACGGTGTGAAGGAGGACGGTTTCCTGATCCATATGCACGGTTCGGCGATTCGTATTGCCGGCCCGTCCGTATGGGGGACTCATAATGGCGTCCTGGAATTTCTGGAACGGTATGTCGGCGTCAGATGGCTGTTCCCCGGTCCGGATGGGGAGGACGTGCCGCAGCACGCGAGTTTGTCGATAGAGAGGGAAGATGTGAGGCAGGAGCCAGCGTTTGCGTTTCGCATGATGAGTCCGTACGGCGGGTCCCCGGCGGTGCAAAGCGCCAGACAGCCTTATTTCGAATGGGCGCAGAACAACCGGCTGCAGGGCAACTACAACAAGTGGAAGGGCATGGTCTTCATGCACAACCTCTTCTCGCTGTTCCCGGTTGAGGAGTACGGGACGACCCACCCGGAGTATTACCCCGGCCATAAGGCGCCGGACCGGCCGATGCACGGCTGGCAGCCCTGCTTCACCGAGCCCGGTACCGTTACTACTGCGGTGGATCGCATCCTGGCCTACTTTGCGGCGAATCCGAACCAGACGTTTTTTTCGCTTGGGGTTAACGATTCCGTAGACTACTGCGAGACGAATCCGACCCATCCCGCTTATCCGGGACAATTGAATTCGATCGGGCTCGTTAATATGTCGGACATTTATTATGCATGGGTCAACGAGGTGGCCGAGCAGGTTTTGCAAGTATATCCGGACAAATGGTTCGGGGTGCTTGCTTATAAAAACGTGATGGACCCGCCATCGTTTCCGCTTCACGAGAGGGTCGTGCCCGTGCTGACGAAAGACCGGATGGCCTGGGCGGACGAGAACGTCCGCGATGACGGGGAGGCGCAGAATGTCCAGTGGTCGGCCGCCGCCAGCCAGCTTGCCTGGTACGACTACTTGTACGGCATCTACTATACGCTTCCGCGCGTCTATCCGCACCTGATGGCCGAACAGTACGAGTATGCGAAGGAACACGAAGTGATCGCCCATTATACGGAAATATACGATCAGTTGGGGGATGGGCCGAAAGCATGGCTTGCTGCGAAGCTGCAGTGGGACCCGGATCAGGACGTCGATGCGTTATTGATGGAATGGTATGAACGGATGGTGGGTCCTGCCGCCGCCCCGGATATCCAGGCGTATTTTGATGTGTGGGAGAAGTTCTGGACGGACCGGGTGTTGGGGTCCCCTTGGTTCGAGGACCGGAAGAACAGCACCTATTTGTCCATCAGCGACGCCTCGTATCTGAATCTGGTGACGGAATCCGATCTGACGACGAGCAGGCAGCTTCTTGCGTCTGCCGTAGCCAAGGCCGGAACGGTGCAGCAGCACAAACGGGCGCTTCTGTTGGAGCAGTCGTTCGATTATTACGAAGCATCGGCGCGCAGCTATCCGAAGTTGTATGAAAGGCCGCAGCAGGAGCAGGATGCCCTGGATCTGCTGACGGAAGTGACCGGAACGCTTGAATCTCGTCTCGCCTATGCGGCGGAGCGGCATGACCATCTGGAGGCGTACAACGATGAGATCGCGCTTGCATTCCCTCCGTCCTCGCTTCCGCTGGTGGACTGGACGGGATGGAACGCGTCGGCGTTTTGGTATCTGGCGGCTTATATGAAAGAAGAGGAACCGCTGGGCGGAGCGGTCACCCAGCAGGTACAGCTTCTGGCGAATACGTCGCAATCCGCGCCTGTACGCGACTTTGCCCGCCTGCTGCTGCGGACCGGTTCCAGCATGCTGTCCTTATCGGCAAACGCTTCGTTCGAGGAAGGCGGAGCGCAAGCGGCGGCGTGGCAGAGCTGGATACCGACATTCGGCACGATCCAGCGTACCGAGCAGGTGTCGCACCGGGGGACGGCGAGCTTGAAGGTGGAAGGGATGGTTCGCGGCGGACCTTACCAAACGTTCGCAGTGAAGCCCGGACTGACTGCCGCTCAGGTGTATTATTATACGCCGCCTCAATCCGGAACGGCCGGCACGATTCAGCTCAATCTCCATTTGAAAGATGCGCAAGGGAAAACGCTCAAGTCGATCGTGACGAGTGTAACTCCGCTTGCGCGTACAGCCGGGGAGTGGTCGTCCGTCCGCATACTGGAGAATGTCCCTGCTGCCGTCCAAGGGAGCGAGGTCAAGCAGATTCAGGTCGTTATAACCCTGGATGGCATGGAGCAGGACGCGCTCGTTTACCTCGACGATGCGGAGGTTTTCCAGTATGAGGAAGAATGGGTGACAGCCCAAACGTTATGGCCGCTGGTTGAGGAGATCCGGACGAATGAGCCGAACGGGGGACCGCTTACGCAGCAGGTGAGCGCACTCGCCCAGCAAACCGGGCCGTCCGATCAGCGGGAATTCGCGCGATTGCTGCTTGCGATTACGAGCGGCTCCGCTGCGTCGATTACGCAAAACGATTCCTTTGAAATGGGGACGACGGCCGCTCCTCCATGGGGGAATTGGCTTCCTTCAACCGGGACGATCGCTCGAAGCGGCGATGAAGCGCGAACCGGGCAGTACAGCTTGGCTGCCAACGGGCTGCAGCTCGGCGGACCGTACCAGTACGTCGTGCCCCAGGCGGGACCTTTCGCGGCCCAAGCCTATGTCAAGCTGCCTCCCGGTCAAACGAGTTCGGGTACGATGCGTTTATATATCAACCTGACCGATGCGCAGAAAAAAATTATCGGGACGTATACGTCGTACTCTTATCCGGTGGATACAAGCGGGCAGTGGAAGGCGATCCGCTATGCGGGGTGGATTCCGGATGACGTCAATCAAGTGGATGTAAGTTACGTACAGGTCCACCTGCGTTTAAGCGGGATCGAAGCAGGAACAACGCTATATATCGACGATGCGGTGTTGTATCAATAACGTGCCCGGCAGAAAGGGAAAGGTTCGATGCGGCTGCTTCTTCCGGGAAGTAGTCGCTTTACATGCAAGGACCGACGGCAGAACGGTTGACAACAAAGAGGCCGATCCTATATGATTCTTATATAGAATCTGGAGAAACGTTCTCGCATTATGAGACCTAAGGGGAGGCGCAGCTATGAAGAAAGAAAATACGCCGTATTATATCGTGCAATCCGTCGATCGGGCCTTCTCGGTATTCGAGCTGTTCATCCGTGAGCGCAGACCGCTTGGCATTACAGACGTCGCCGAGCATCTGAAGCTGCATAAAAGCGTCGTACACCGGCTGCTCGCCACGGCGGAAGCGCACCAGCTGCTCGAACAGAACCCGGAGACAGGCAAGTACCAGGTCGGGCCGAAATGCTTCGAACTCGGTTCGGTTTACGCCAACAATGCGCTCATTACCGAAGGGAAACGTTTCTTGCCGGAATTGGCCGAGAAATTAGGGGAAAAGGCGCATCTGGGAATATTGCACGAGGGTACCGTACTGTACTTGCTAAACCAGGAATCGCCGAAATCGACGCGAGTGAACGCCCCTGTCGGCGTACGCAATCCGGTGAGCGCGACAGCGCTCGGCAAAGTGCTGATGGCTTGGCTGGACGAAGCGCAAGCTCTGGACATCCTGAACAAGCACGGTCTGTCGGTTCATACGCCCAAGTCGATCCGGACGGTCGAAGCGTATATGGAAGAACTCAAGCAGGTGCAGTCTCGCGGATATGCGATCGACGATGAAGAACTGTCGATAGCATTTCGCTGCGTCGCGTTTCCGATCCGGGACCATACGAGCCAGGTTGTAGCGGCGATCAGCGTGGGCGGGCGTTCGTTCGGGAACGGCAGTCTGGAGCCGGTCGCCGAAGTTGTCCGCGACTATGCCGTACTAATATCCGAGCGGCTTGGCTACGTTCCGAGAGGTGTAGTGGAGTAAGATAAGGGATACCGGCTTTCTGCAAAGAAAGCCCATTCTTTTGTTCATTAAACGAGATTATGTCTCGCAATAAGAGAAATGTTGCAAAGCAAAAATGGGAAAAGGATGAACACCGTGGCGAATATAATGGAAGCATTCTCTTTATTGGGCAAGGTGGCAGTCGTAACGGGCGGGGCCGGCAAGTACGGCCGGCAAATCGTGAAGGCGCTAGCGGAGGCGGGAGCGAGCACCTGGCTGACGTCCAGCCGCCAAGACCAGCTTGAGCTGCTGGAGCGGGAGTTTCATGAGACCGGACATGCGGTGAAAGCGGTCTATATGGATTTGAGCGACGAGTCTTCGATCCACGCTGCGAAAGACCGGATCGTTCAGGAAGAAGGACAAGTTGACGTGCTCGTCAATAACGCCGTCGCCCGCCCGATGAAAAACGGCTGGGAGGAAGAGTCGTTCAAATTCGCTGAGAGCATGAAGGTCAATGCAACGGGGCTTTTTATCGCTACCCGCGCATTCGGCAACAGGATGGCCGAACGGCAATCCGGGTCGATCATCAATATTGGCTCGATGTACGGGATGGTCGGGCCGGACACGACGCTTTATGAAGGACTCGGCACAAAGGTCAATCCGGATTATTTCTTTCATAAGGCGGGCATGATCAATTTCACCCGATACGTTGCGAGCCATTACGGACCCGAGGGGGTTCGCTGCAACTGCGTTAGTCCGGGCGGGTACTGGACGAAGATGACTCCGGACATCTTTACCGAACGATACAAGAAACGGACACTGCTCGGCCGGATGGCGGGCGATACGGATCTGATGGGCGCCATCGTATTTCTCGCCTCGGAAGCGTCGAGTTATATAACGGGTGCGAACCTGCCAGTCGATGGAGGATATACGGCGAAATAACGATAAGGCCGGACCGGAAGGCGGCACATCACGGAAGAGGTGAAAGACATTGCGGTACGATTATTTGATCGCAGGAGCCGGAATCATCGGGCTGTCGATCGCCAGGGAACTGATCCGCCGGGAGCCCCAGGCGCGCATTGCGATCATCGAGAAGGAGTCGGACGTTGCCAAGCATGCCAGCGGACGCAACAGCGGTGTTCTGCATGCCGGATTTTATTATACGGCGGACAGCCTGAAAGCAAGATTTACGCGCGACGGCAATCGTGCGATGAAGAAATACTGCGAGCAGAACGGGTTGTTCATCAATCCGTGCGGCAAACTGGTCGTAGCCTCGGACGAGTCGGAGCTGCAGGGGCTCGAGGAGCTGAAGCGGCGGGCGGCACGCAACGGCGTTCGACTGGAATGGCTGAGCGAGGAGGAAGCGGCCCGGATTGAACCGAACGTCAGGACCTACAGGAAGGCGTTGTACTCGCCGGATACCGCCTCGGTAGATCCGGTGGAAGTGTGCCAGTGTCTGAAGAGAGAGCTTGTGTCTAGCGGCGTAGATTTCTTTTTCAATACCAAGTATACCGGCAGGTCGCACCAGACGATCCGGACCAACAAGCCGGTATTCACATGCGGCTATTTCATTAACGCTGCCGGTCTGTTTGCCGATCGGATTGCCCGCGATTTCGGCTTCGGACTGCAGTATACGATCATTCCGTTCAAAGGCATCTATATGAAATATGCGAAAAACAAGTCCGACGTAACAACGAACATATACCCGGTTCCGAACTTGAACAATCCTTTTCTCGGCGTCCACTTTACCAAGACGGTTGACGGGAGCATCAAAATCGGACCGACCGCGATTCCCGCCTTCTGGCGTGAAAATTACAAAGGGTTTCATCGGTTTAACCTGGGGGAGTTTATTCAAATTCTGTATTACGAAGCGAAGCTGTTTCTGACCAATTCGTTTCATTTCCGCCAGCTTGCTTTCGAAGAAATGAAGAAATATGACAAAGCGAACTTCATCGGCTTGTCGCTCCGAATGGTCAAAGCAATGGACCGGAACGGATTCGGCGATTTTTTGCAGCCGGGTATTCGCGCACAGTTGCTGAACAAAAAGACGCTGGAACTCGTGCAGGATTTTGTGGTAGAGGGGGACGCCGGTTCCATTCACGTGCTGAATGCCGTGTCGCCGGCTTTTACTTGCTCGTTCCCGTTCGCAGAATATGTGGCGGAGCTTATCGGAGAAAAACGGTCGGCCGTGAAATCGTCCCTTGCCTCGAAACCGGAGGAGGACCTTGTATGTCAGGTTACTTGAAAATCGGATGGGCGGAAGCCGATATTACACCTGAGCGGCCTGCGCTTCTGTCGGGCATGTTCCACGCCCGGTTATCCGAAGGCGTGCTCGATCCGCTGAGCGCAACGGCCTGCGTGCTGGAATCGGCCGAAGCGAAGTCGGTTATCGTCAGCTGCGATCTGCTGGCTATATCGGAGGAACTGCGTGATCGGGTTCGCGACAAGCTTGGAAGTGCAGTCGGCGACGAGCTGGACCCGGCGGTTGTTCTGATTCACGCTACCCATACGCATACCGGTCCGGAAACGAGATTTCCGTCCCCCCTGGCCGCTCATACGGCGCTCGGAGTCGGCGTTGAACTTGACTATTTGCCGGTGGAGACGTACGTGGAATTTGCGGCCGCGCGGATCGCGGAGGCGATAGCCGAAGCCTGGCAGAAGCGGAAGCAGGCGGGTATCGCTTACGGGATCGGCGATGCGGTGCTCGGACGAAACCGCCGTTGGGTCAATCAGGAGGGCGTCAGCGCCAAGTACGGGCTCGTACCGCCGGCATCCGAAGGTTTTAGCCATGTGGAAGGATATGAGGACCACAGTCTCCAAGTGCTGGCGACGTATGAACCGAACGGGGAATTGGCCGGACTGATCGTTAATGTGCCATGTCCCTCGCAGCTTAGCGAAAGCGAGTTCTCGGTCAGCGCGGATTATTGGTGCGAAACGAGGCGGGAGCTGCGCCATCGTTTCGGAGAACACTTATATATTCTCGCCCAATGCAGCGCCGCCGGCGAGTTGTGCCCGTTTCCGCTGTTCGAAAGCGCGGCCTATGAGCGGATGCGGATGCTGAAAGGACAAACGGCAAGACAAGAGATCGCTATGCGTATCGCGGATGAAGTATGCGCGCTGCTGCCGCCAATAAGTCAAGTCATCGATTATGCGCCCATTCTGCGTCACCGGGTTGTGAAGCTCGATCTCCCCGTGAACCCTCTGACCGCAGCGGATGCCGCAAGCGCCGGACAAGAAGCAGAGCATCTGCGGGCCGTGTATGAAAAGGAGCTAGGTCAGCTGGAACAAGACCCAATGCGGAGACAGAAACGATGGTACGTTGCGGCAAGCGCAGCTTATCGTCAGATGCATTGGAATCAAAATGTGGTGAATCGCCTCGAGCATCAGAAGCGGAACCGATCGCTGCCTGTCGAAATTCATCTGCTCCGTCTCGGCGATATCGCCCTTGCTTCCAATCCGTTCGAGTTATATGTCGATTACGGCATCCGGATCAAAGTTCGAAGTCCTGCCGTCCAGACGTTTCTCGTACAGCTTGCAGGAGGAGGCACTTACTTGCCAAGTCCCCAATCGCTGCAGGGTGGCGGTTACGGCTCGATTCCGGCCAACAATCCGGCAGGCACGGAGGCGGGGAAGCAGCTCGTTGACAAGACGGTGCAAGGCTTGCGAGAATTATGGGATGAGTGATGGATACACGGAAGGGAGCGGCATTATGTTGAATCGGGAACTGCGATTGGCCATGCTGGGTATGGTGGAAGGGAACGGGCACCCGTACTCCTGGAGCGCCATTGTGAACGGATACCGGGAGGAGGAAATGAAGACATGTCCTTATCCGGCGATCTTCCCATACTTGAGCCGGCAGCCAGCGGAACAGTTCGGGATACCCGGAGCGCGAGTGACGCATATATGGACGGATCGTCCGGAGGAGGGGGAGCAAGTCGCCCGGGCCTCCCGGATCGGTCAGGTGGTGGCGCGGCCGGAGGACGTGATCGGCCATGTGGATGCGGTATTGATCACGACCGATATCGGGAGTGAGCATGTGGAGCGGTGCCGGCCGTTTGTCGAAGCGGGGCTGCCGGTATTCGTGGATAAGCCGCTGACCGATAACGAAGCGGATTTATGGCAATTTTGCCGGTGGGTGGAGGAAGGCAAGGCGATACTGTCGTCGAGCAGCTCGCGGTACAGCAAGGAGTTTCTGCCTTACCGCCTGTCGACGCACAATCTGGGGCAGCTGCGATTCGTCTCCGCGACGATGCTCAAAAGCTGGGAACGGTACGGCATCCATTCGTTGGAGGCGGTGTATACGATTGTCGGGCCGGGATTCCTTTCGGTGCGCCATACCGGTACGAAGGAGCGCAGTATCGTCCATTTGAAGCACCACAGTGGAGTGGACATCGTCGTGGCGGTCATTGAGGACCTGTATGGCTCTTACGGGATTTTGCAGCTGTGCGGAACCGATGATTACGCCGTTGTGCGCACAAGGGACACCTTCTATTCCTTCAAGGCCCAGCTCCAAAGCTTTGTCGGCTATGTCCGCACCGGAGAGCGGCCTTATCCGTTCACGGAGACCGTCGAGCTGTGCAAGTTGATTATTGCCGGTATCCGCAGCCGGGAACAGGGAGGACGCGAAGTGTTTCTGGATGAAATGGAACTGTAACTGTAACTGTCCAGGGACACCAAGCCGTCTACATAAATGGTTACGGGAAAGCTTGAGAAATCAAGCTTTCTTTTTCTGTTTGCAGCGACTATTTTCGCCCGCCCTATTGATTTAACTTATTTCTATCGAACATAGAAGAGATGACGATTGTTATAGTATGATGGAGAATAGAACAGCTGCCTCAGGTAGGCAGTAATTCATATCGAACAAGGAGTAGTACATGTCCTGGAGCAAATTGAAACAAAATCTGGAGAGTTTTCTCTGTCCTGCCTTGCAGGGAAGGGTCGAATACCTTGCGACGAGCTACCGTTATTTGCCCGATAAAGCAGGGCTTTGCAATCTTGCAGTAGATAAAAACAATGTACTGAATATGAGTGACCCAACTCATCGAATCAGATGGTATCAGTCGGAGCTGGAGATTAAGAATGATTCGGACATCCAAATTCCCGTTTACGATGAAGATCTTGAAGCCGTCCGAAAAGAGTTCAAGGGGAACGTTCCGGAGGATCGTTTGCTAGTAATTGCAACAAGCAGAAAAAAATCGGAATATGCCAAGGCGCTTCTGTCGGCGCAGTCAACCTTATGTAAATCCAATTTTATCGTTATCGCTACTAAGTTTCTGTCTGCTTCTATCGAGGAAAGCTTAGAGAGCGACGATATCCTGTTGAACGTTCTGGCATTGATCGACAGACGAGTTGGAAAAAAACGGATATTAAATATGAGTGAAAAGATGAAGCTCAAGCATCCGATTGTGCAGTATTTTTATGAACTGCGGCTAAGCACGTTATAAAAAACGACGCGAAGCATGAATGGGGGCACGACCCTGAGTAAAAAGCAAGCGGCAATCGCAAAATTCATCTGGATTTCCACACGCCGCATTGGGTGAAACGAGGGATATTTCGGCAGTCTGAACAACCCGTGCAGTTGAAATTCGAATGCGCCACGATTATGGCTACGCTCGGCGATTGCTGCGTCGGGGATCAACTTACGCCGTCCGGCAAGCCGGAGGAAGGCGTCAACGAGTTGATCGGCGAAGCGTTCCGCTTCGTGAAGGAGCGGGAATCCTGGACGTCCGGCGCTCAGTCCGTGCCCTATATCGCGCTGGCCGCCAACCGTCAGCGCAAAGCCTCTTCGAGCGGCAACGCGAGCAATGCCGGGAGGCAGACGAGGGCGGCGCTGTATGGCGCGGGCCTGGCGCTGCTTGAAGGCAGCCGGTACTACGACATCATCGATCAGGAAAGCGATTTCTCCAAATGTTAGTGCATATGGCTCGCAGAGAACCGTACATTCGTTCCGGCTCTGGCGCAAGCGGTCCGGGATTTTGTCGAAAGCGGCGGAAAGCTGCTTTTGACCGGCGCGGGCCTCTGGGAGCAGGACGAATGGAGGGGGGGCTGGAGGAAATGGCGGATGTCCGGTATGACGGACCCGGCCGGTTCGCCGGCACGTTTATCCGGCCGCTGCCAAGGCTGGCTGCTACTGTCGCCCCGGTCCCTTACTTCGTCAAGGGCGACTTCGTCCGCCTGACGCCCGGACCGCGAGCCGAGACGATCGCGATCCCGCTCACAACCGTTTCCGAAACGATATGGCCGACACCCCGGCGTGCTTGCGGAATAAGCGGGAAAAGTAAGCCGGATCGTCAAAACCAAGCTTGAATGCGATTTCATTTACCGGTATTTCCGTACTTTGAAGCAGACGTTTGGCCTCCGTGATCTTTACGAGGTTGACATACTCCCCGAGCGAGAAGCCGGTCTGCTGCTTCACCAGCGCCCGCAGGGTAGAGACGGCCATATGATGACTGAGGGCGAGGGCGTTCGCGTCAAACCGCTGGAACACGCGGCCGGAAATATCGTCCAATATGGCGGAGATCCGCTCGTTCACTTGGCCTGGCTTCGGACTCTGACCGTCAAGCGTCTCGGTAATCTCGTACAGGAGAGACTCCAGCAGTAGCGCGGCGCGGTCGAGGAGTAACTTACCGAATTGTTAGAAGGGTGGCTAGGAAAAGGCTGTTTTCGTTCTTGAGCGGATAGAGTGTGCTGCTGCTCAAACGAAACAGCCTTTTTAAGTGAAGGAAGCCGTGGAGAAGTGGCTGTGCTATCCCTATATAGAGTGGGGTGCCTAAATCCTATTCTTTTGCACAAAATAGAGAGGAGGCATAGCAAATTACAACGGATCTAATGGCAACACCGGCCGGAATAACACTCGCAGCCTTAGAGGCATCCGACGAGTGACTTATTTTCGCTGTATAGAAGGAAGAACATTATCCTTATCATTCAGTATAATATTAAATTGTAGGAGGTTATATGGGCAACGATTCTCTTTCTAGCACATTCCTGTTACCTGTAAAAAAATACAACACGGATCCGAATTTAAGGATTCCTATTGTTCCAGAGAACACCGCTTTAATACTAGTTGATTGCGACGAGTCTTCGGCCGACAATAAAATTGTAGAAAACCAGATTCATCAGGCACTAAAAATTGCAAGAGAAGTTGGAACGAAAGTTGTTTATTTATACAATGCAATTCACGGAGTTGGCGGCCCTAATGATGTTACAACACGAATCCACGGATTAGATTATCTAGAAAACAGCTGGAAACCAATAACACCTGTATTCAATCGCTACATCCAGCCGTTAGAATCCGAAGCCGTTATTCCAAAATCACATAAAGATGGGTTTAACGGGACGATGCTGGATTACTATCTAAAAACATGGAGGATCGATACACTCCTTGTAGCAGGATTCCATCTCAAATCCTGTCTGTTTCATACCTGCGTTGGTGCTCGCCATCACAATTATCGAGTGATTATGTTGAGGGACTGTACGAATTCTTTTGAATTTCCCGATACATTGGATTCGGACAATCCCGAAGGGGGATGGCTTAGGTTTGTCTTCCTGAGAATCTACGAAACCGATATCGGGTACACTTCAACTTCGGAGGATTTATCGAAAACTTATACTCGCTGAATTTTAACCAAGAAGCGATCATCTCTACATCGCTCAGTTCGAGGTGTATTCATACAAAAAATGAAAATCCCAAAGGCAGCCCTTCCCAGGCTGCCTTCTTTCGGTTGAGAAAAGGAGGGATCACAATAGTCGGGCATCCCCCACCCGTTCGCTGTAAAATAAAAAAAGGTTACCCCAAAAAGTCACCAACCAAGCGGGGTTTCATGTACCATGTTTCTCAAAAAAAGCCGGTTTACCAAAAATGGAAACCTATATGAATACTACAAAATTGTCGAAACCTACAAAGACGAGTCAGGCCGCAGCAACACCGGGTAGTGAAGCATCTCGGCAGACTTACCGAGGAGGAAGCGTCCGAAGTCCGGCAAGTATTGAAGGAGCAAGGCACGCGGACTGCAGGAAGGAAAGCGGGAACGAACGCAAATATGGCGCAGGAAGCCGTAAAAAAGCCGGGTACTCCGCCACCGCAGCAGGTGTATCAACGACGGCACAACCGAAGAGCAGATGAAGGCGGTGCTGGAAAGCCCGATCTGGAAAACGCTGCCGGCCGTGAAAAACAACAAGGTGCATATGCTCGACTATAAAACCTATCTGCATTACGATCCGATCTCTATTCTCGGGCAGGCCGACCTGATCGCCGATATGCTCGTGAAAAACGCTAAATAATCGAACAGGCAAAACTAAAAGGCATCGTCCATTACTTACGGACATGCCTTTTTTGTGTCGAGAGATTGCCCCCCTCGCCATTTATTGAACGATCGTATGTATGAACGGGTTCATCGCAGCCGAATCGCAATCGAATGTTTGGACGATTACATGGGGGACGCTATCCATTGTGGAACTTGGTTCGGCTTACTGGATTGAACGAAAGTATATGGAAAACGATTGCGACGTGTATGTTTTGGGCTGTTTCCCGTGATAGCGGCATACTCGTTCTTAAACAAAAAGAACGCCTCAGATGGTAAAAAAACCAAACTACTCAAAAGTAATCTTCCGCCCCACACCAGTCGGCGTCGCCTGGCCGGCGCCTTGCACAGATTCCTGTACCGCACTTCCGCCTGCCCGATTTGCCGACATAATCGTAACCAGCTCCTTATAGCGTTTTTCGGTGGCATACTGCAGCGGCGATTTTTGATAGACATCCTGTTGATGAGGATTTGCTCCTAATCTCAGCAAGAGCGAAGCGATCGTTGGGTTGTTTTCGCCCACGGCGTAATGCAGGGGGGTTCTTCCCATGAAATCACCCTGATTGATATCGACGCCTTCCTGTGAAAGAAGCGTGATCATAGCAAGACGTTCCTGCTCGACGTAGGTTTCCAAGGAAGTGACGTCTTCCAGCATAATATCGTTATAGGTGATGGCCAGGCTGATCAGATTCCGTCCCGTGCCGTCCAGATAAGTTTTCTCTGCTCCCTGTTTGATCAGCAGATGATAGACGGCGTTTTTGGGGTGCCATTTGAGAAGCTCTTCCATTAGACTGCCGAGTTCCGGGGGACGGCCTTTGCTTCGTAAACAAGAAATGTAGGTATCCAGAATCGCAAGCTTGCCCATGTTGACAGCTTGTATGATGGGAGACGGAATCCATATTTTGTGCGAATAAGGATCGGCTCCCGCTTCGACAATTTTGCGGACCAAAGCCGGGTCGGCATCATTCCGGTTGCAGGCGTACAGCGCGATGTCTAGCGAACGGACGCCGGATTTCGGCAGAATCAGCCCGATCAGTTTCTCATTGCGGTTGATGATTGCATAACTTAGCGCCGTTTGATGATCCGAGTCTTCCGCGTTGACATCAGCGCCCGCATCAATTAAATATTCGAAAAGAGCGGTTTTATTTTCAGAGGCAGCCACCAAAAGGGCGGTTTTTTGCTGGCGATGCCTGGTTTCCAAATCATAGCCCTGCTGCACGAAGGCGGCGAGCGTTTCGACCTTGCCCTGCTTGGCCGCCTCGAAAGCGGCCCGTTTCTCGTCCTTGGAAAATTCCCGCTTCGGGGTGACGATTTGGGGAGCCGCAGCTTTGGTAATCTCGGGCTGCGCCGCTGCCGGAGAAGACTCGTAGCCGATCCCTAAATAATGAAGCATCAGAACAAGAAAAGCTTCGCCTTGCGCTCCGCTGCATTGGAGCTGCCTCGTAAACGCCTCGCTGAGCTGCTGAAAGTCGCTGTGGGTTAAATGGCTGTTTTGACGCACAAAAATCTTTTGGAACGTTTCGCTCCGGGTAATTCGTAGCAGGTCCCGGGCCACTTGACGATTGAAATCATCCACCGAAAGTATCGCCATGATGCTCCTCCTCAAACATGAACTTGCGAAAACAAGGAATGGCTGGAATGCCCAGCCGAATGTATAATTATTATAGCTTCACATGGAAGGATTGAACATACATAATTCGACAAGCGGAAGGAAGGACATCCATGTTCCACATCACCAGCTACCTTCAGGCCGGATATCCGACGTTATGGATTCGGACATGGGAAGAAGATCGTGCGTTAACGCAATTGACGAAAGTAGCCGGCGATCTGTCTCTGAAACTGAAAGTATGGTCCATTACAGAAGGTTGGGTAAGCAAAGACACGGGAAAACGGCTGGAAGTGAGCGACCCCGTGGAAGCGCTGAATGCGGTGCGCGATGGCGAGGATTCGAGCCTTTATGTGCTGCTCAATTTCCATTTTTACCTGGGCAGTCCCGAGGTGTTGCAGAAGATTAAAGACCTGATCCCGATCGCCAAAAGCCGCGGCCGCCATCTTGTGTTTTTGTCCTGCCGCGTCGATCTTCCGCCTGAGATTGAAAAAGAAATAACACTGATCGATATTCCCCTCCCGAAGATCGAAGAGTTGTCCGCTGTGCTGGACAGTGTTCTGGAATCCGTCCCGCATTTGATCCAGGTGGATGACCGGAAGGCGCTGCTGGAAAATGCGCTGGGACTCACTTGCGCGGAGGCGGAAAATGCGTTCGCCCTGTCGCTGGTCCGTCACAAAAGTTTTTCGATCGAGTCGATCCGGGACGTCCAGCTGGAAAAGTCCAATATTATTCGAAAATCGGGCTTGCTCGAGTTTATCCCTGCCGATCATACGACCGAAGAAATCGGCGGGCTGGATTTGCTGAAAGCATGGCTGTCCGAGCGAAAGCGGGCATTTTCCGAGAAAGCGCAAGTGTTCGGTTTGCCGAACCCGAAGGGAGTGCTGGTCGTCGGAGTGCCGGGCAGCGGTAAATCCCTGTCGGCCAAAGCGATCTCGAGCGCTTGGAACTTGCCCTTGCTTCGATTCGATATCGGGAAAGTGTTCGGCAGTCTTGTCGGACAATCCGAGGAGCAGATGAGACGGGCGCTGCAGTTGGCCGAGACGATATCGCCTTGCATTTTGTGGATCGATGAACTGGAAAAGGGGGTGGCCGGACTTCAAGGTTCGGGCTCGTCCGATTCAGGCGTAACGGCGCGAGTGCTTGGAACGTTCCTCACATGGATGCAGGAGAAGACGCGGCCCGTCTTTGTATTTGCAACGGCTAATAATGTGAACGCGCTGCCTCCGGAACTGTTGCGGAAGGGAAGATTCGATGAATTGTTTTATGTCGATCTGCCTAGCGAGGTAGAGCGAAAAGATATTCTCCGCATACATCTGACGAAACGTAGACGCAATCCGGAGTCGTTCGATCTGGGTCAGCTTGCCCGGGAGAGCGACGGTTTTGGAGGAGCCGAGATCGAGCAGGCGATCGTGTCCGGACTGTACCGGGCCTTCAGTCTCAATCGGGATTTGCAGACATCCGATATTGTGGAAGCTTGCCGCGCGACCAAGCCGCTCTCGCAAATCATGAAGGCACATATCGAGCGGATTCGGGAATGGGGGGCGACGAACGCCCGTCCGGCTTCCTCGGGCATGGTTGAGACGGTCGGTGACGATAATAAAAGGCGCTTGTTTTTTTGAGGCAGGAGGCAGGAGAACCGATGTCGCATTTCACAACGTTACAGACGACGATCAAAAACATCGAGGCGGTGCAGATCGCGTGCAAGGAACTCGGACTTGAACTTGTGCAGGAAGGGCAGGCGCGGGGTTATCAGGGACGTACTATAATCGGAGACTATGTGATCAAATGCAAAGGACCGTATGACGTTGTGCTGAATAAGCAGCCGGACGGTCAATATACGCTTATCACCGATTGGTACCAGGGGTATGTGGCTAAAGAGATTGGAGACGGCGGCGGTCGCCTGCTGCAAACGTACGGCGTCGCTCTTGCCACGATGGAGGCTCGCAAGCTGGGCTATTCCGTCTCCCGCCAATCGATGCCGGACGGCTCGGTGAAGGTGGTTCTGACTCAAGCGGCATCAAGCGGCGGATGGGGGCAGTAAGATGAAGCGGATTGTAATAACGGTCGGGACCGACGGCTCTATTTCGATTGAAGCCCAAAACTATAGCGGCACAGAATGCGACGAAGCGACCCGGCCTTTTGAGACGGCATTGGGACAAGTAACGAGGAAACGGCGAAAACCGGAATTTTATGCAGCAAAGCAGGAACATGTGAGCAAACATGAAAAGTTTTATGAGTGATGAGACTCCACGCGGTCTGAATTCGCCGATTATGAACCGTGATATCTGCCTCATGCTTCATACGGAGGTCACCCCTTACTCAATGGTTAACGGTCCCGGGCTGCGTGCGGTCATCCACGTTCAGGGCTGCTCCCTCGGCTGCAAAGGGTGCTTTAATCCAGCATCTCACCAAGCGGGAACCGGGAAAAAAGTGAGCGTTGGCGAGATCTGCACAAGCATTCCTGCTGAAGTGGAAGGGGTCACCATTAGCGGTGGGGAGCCTTTTCAACAACCGGAAGGTTTGCTGGCGCTAGTTCAGGCGCTTCGGAAATTAGGTTATTCCATTCTCGTATTCAGCGGCTACACGATGGAGGAAATCGTTCAGCTTCCGAATGGGCGGGGCGCATTAGCTTGCATCGACGTGTTAATTGACGGGCGCTATGAAGCGGACAAGTCGGCTGTAGCAGGTCTTCGCGGAAGCACGAACCAGGTCATCCACATCTTGACGGATCGTTACCAGCCAGACGATCTGCTCACCCGGCAGACGGAGCTAACTTTCCGGCAGGATGGAACGGTTTCGGTCACCGGTTTTCCAAATGCGAGGCTGCGAAGGTTTTTCCGTCAGGAAGGATAGGTACCGGGGAGATGAGCTCGTCTCGGAGCTTTTCATATATTTTACCGGGATGCTAAACTCGTCTGGCAGAAGGTCATGGAAGGTGAAGATCAGCTTACAAGGAAGGGGCGCCTGAGTGAGAGTCATCGATCTGTCGTTGCCGATAACGGACGGCATGCCCGTCTATCCCGGCGATCCGGAGGTAAAAGTCAAGATCGCGCACACTTACGAGCGCCATAACTGGGAGCTTCGGCAGCTTTCGATGGGCAGCCATACCGGCACGCATGTGGACGCGCCTTCCCATATGCACCCCGGTGCCGCGACATTGGACGAACTGCCGCTGGAGCGATTTTTCGGGACATCGCGTGTAGTGCGGATTGAAGACCCTGCTTGGCCGAAAGGCCGGGGATTGTTTTTTGCCGAAGCAGTCGGACTGGAATGCTTGGACCGGCTCGCTGCGCTGCAACCGCCGTTCGTCGGCGGCGAATTGTCTGAAGAGCTGGAGCGGGCGCTGCTCGCTATCGGCATCGTGACCTATACGGGGCTGCAAGGTTTGGAGCGTCTTCCCGTCGGAACCGACTTTATGTTCTACGGGTTTCCTTTGCGTATCGCCGGTGGCGACGGGTCCCCGGTTCGGGCCGTTGCGGTGGTGGAGGCACATATGGGGAAATGACGTGCGGTCTATTTCGTTCATAGCAGTCCGTGTGCCGGACTTACGATATGATTGTATAGCTATAATCTAAAACGCTCTTTTATTGTGGAATATTCCAAAAAGGGAGTTGCGGATTAATGAGGATTAGAAGGTATCAACCATAAGATAAGTCTAATTGGTTACGGTGCCACGTGTTATCTTTTTTAGATACAGCTTATTACGATCATGTTCTTCGGGAAAAGGAAACGTATGATTCGTATTCCATTGAGCTTGTTGCAGAAAAACATGGAATGATCGTTGGTCTAATAGATGTTGAACTTGAAAAAGAAGTGGGAGAAAAAGCTGAAGAGGAAGCTATGCGATATACGGAATTAAACGATTTGAAGTTTGGACGCGAGATGATGTATGGGTTAAGAAGTGGTACGAAGCGCAAGAATTTATAGCGAAAGATTCCTATTTACATGTATTTATGGAAGGGAGTAAAGAGATTAGGGATGCCTTGGATATAAAGATATCTAAACCTAAATTTCGAAAGTACGACTCTCTAAAAACGTGAAAAGGGCTCCAAATCTTTGGTAGAATGGTGTTTGTCTAGAACACATCACCCAAA
>NZ_JACXJA010000034.1 GCF_014705615.1 Paenibacillus oceani | reverse complement strand
GCTCCTATTAAAAAATAGTTCCATTACTTTTCATTACACAAATTTCCCATCATTCAAACCATCTTTTTTGAGGTACCTAAGTAGTTACTTAAAGAGACGCTTCCTTACCGCTTCGCGAGCGGCCGGGGGCGTCTCTTTTTACGGCTTTTTCAACATGTTACACGCTCGAAGACATTCCTTCGGTAACGGCGGCGGCATGGGTTTGTTGTTTGGCGGCCAAAGCTTCGCTCCGTCTCAGGCAAAGGGGAACAGCGAACATAAACCCGATCGTCAGGACGACGATGACGGCAAACCAGCCTCCCCGGATATCCGGCAGGGCGAACAGCAGCAGCAGCATCACGCAGCGGGCGGCGCACAGCGTATTTTCCCGCCATACGAGTACCCTCAGCTTCTGCATCGGCGGCAAAGCGTTCATCGACCGGTATACTTTCGTCTGCCAGTTGACACCGAAATAATACATCCCCAGCACGGACAACACGTTGGACAGCACCAGCATCGGCGAGTAAGGCACAAGTGCGGCCAAAAACCCGAGTGCGACTACGCTGCAGCCGATAAACATCCAGGCGTCCTCGCCGAGCCGGACTCTCCGGTGCACATAAAGCGCGGCAAAGGCAGCGCACGTATAAGCGGCATTCAGCAGGGCGATGATCAGCTTGTCCTGCGAAATGCTGAAGGTGAAAATCAGAATAAACAAGTTTTGAAACTGGAAAAACAGCCCTGCGGCGATAAAGGCAGCCTGCAGCCATTTGGAGGACGCGGTATGAAAGACGCGGAAATAACCGATCCCCCGAAACCAGTCCCCCTCCCGTTCTCTCACCTCAGCCAGCGACAAGTTCGGCACGAGCAGGGCGGCGCCCAGCATGCAGCCTACGATCGCCAGCATCAGCAGGAACGAGCCCGAATAGCCGAACTCCATAATGACAAGCGCGGACAAGATCGGCACCGATACCGACACGACCTGCTGCATCACGACGACGACCGAGAAGTACCTGCTGAATTCCTTGGCTTTCCCCGATAAGGAGATGCCCAGATTTTGTCCGGCGTAGAACAGTCCGAACGTCAGCCCGACGACCGATCCGATCAAGGCGATCCAGACCAGACGCTGTTCCAAGTGCAGGAAGGACAGCAGCAAAAATACGGTCAGTCCCGACAAGGCCGACAAGGTATAAACGATTCGCATCGAACGGCGGGTCAGCAGATGAGCGCCAAGGGTAAACCCGGCCCCCCAGACCAGATAGGTGAAGAAATTATACAAGGAAACGTCGAATAAGCTTTTGGACTCTTCCCAGATATACAAGTTAATAAAAATGCCGATATAGCTAAAAATAATTTGACCGATTCCATTCATCATAAGTAATTTGCGCATCTCGCCTGTCAGTCCCACTTGCTTCCGTCCCTCTTCCGCTCCGGTTTCCGGTCATTCCAAACCTTCATCATCATACCACAAACCGCGGAAGCCGGAGCTACAATTTGCAGCATCGCCCTTGGAATCGGCCGTCTTTATCTCGACTATAAGTGCGAGTTCAAAAAGTCCGGTTTTCAGCACCGAGAAGATGGGATGAAGCTAGGAAATGAGGAGCGGAGCGTAGTGGAAACTACGTGAGCACCGGAAGTTCCGGCTGAATTCCATATTCGATGTCGAGCAGGCTTCCTGATCTGCTTCGTGATCAAAAGTGGACTTTTTGAACAACCTCTATAATGGCTAAGGTCAGGAGAACAGCCGGACGTCAAGCGAATAAGCTCCCGCCCCCGACATGGCGACGGTCAGAGCGACGGCGATCAGCACCAGATTGTACTCGATCCCGCCAGAGGTTACCCACAGCCCGTTGCGTCCGTGTACTTTGACAATCGCGACCAGCATCGTAATCACGATACAAGCGGCCGCCACCGGCGTAAACAATCCGAGTGCGAACAGGAGCCCGCCCGCAAGCTCCAGCAATCCGGCCATGAAAGCCATCTGTAGGCCGGGACGCATCCCGAGGGATTCCATAAATCCTCCGGTCCCTTTCAGCCCGTGGCCTCCAAACCAGCCGAACAACTTCTGGGCCCCATGTCCCGCGAATAAAAGGCCGGTCACCAAACGAATCAACAACAATGCTTCATCCAACATCATTACCCCTCTCCTTTATTACCTTATTATTGTTACTTACTTTAAGTTAGTTAAGAATACAAGGTAAGGCTTACTTTTGTCAAGTATCTATGTTAAAATATTTTTACGAACTGGTTTAGGAGATGATTCGATATGAGTAATGCGGATCACAAATCCCACCTGTGTCCCAAATTCGAAACGGCTTTCGAGCTTCTCGGCAAACGTTGGACCGGCCTGATCATCCAGGTGCTGATGAACGGTCCGATGCGATTCAAGGATATATCGTCCATGATTCCGGATATGAGCGACCGGATGCTGACAGAGCGGTTTAAGGAATTGGAGCAGGCGGGGATCGTCGTGCGGCACGTGTACCCCGAGATGCCCATCCGGATCGAATATGAGCTGACGGAGAAAGGTACGGCGCTTCGTCCCGTCATGAACGCGGTACAGGAATGGGGAGACCGCTGGATTTATTAACTGCCCGCCAAATTACCGCCCTGCTAGGCGAATAGCTTGTTTGAGCCCGGCAAGTTATCGCCGCCACCAACCAGGCACATGATGTCGCGGTCCGTTTCTTCGTACTAAGCGCTAGGCACCCGGGTCTTGCGGCCGGACCAAAAAAAGACATCTTCCGGCTTCCGACACATCGGAAGCTGGAAAGATGTCTTTTTACGGTTCCACTACACTTTGAATTTGGCGACCGATTCCTGAAGCTGCTCGGCCAGACGGCTAAGCTGCTCCGACTGGAGCGCCAGCTGTTCCATCGTAGCCAGCTGCTCTTCGGTCGACGCCGAGATCGTCTGGGTGCCGGTCGCTCCGCTGGCCGTGATCCGGGCCATCTCCTGAAGCGAGGCGGATATTTCCTGGGAGCCTGCGGACATCTGCTCCGCGGCGGAAGACGCATCCTGCACCTGCTCGACGACACTGCGCGTCGCATCCAGAATACGCTTGAACGATTCGCCCGTCTCCCGGGTCTGGTCAGCTCCTTCTCGCACTTCCTCTTCGCCTTTTCGCATCGTCTCGACGGCGTAGCCGATATCTTTTTGGATCGCTTCGATCCGGACGATTACTTCCTGAGCCGACTGCTCGGATTGCAGGGCCAGCTTCTTCACTTCCCCGGCCACTACGGCGAAGCCCCGCCCTTGCTCGCCGGCTCTTGCCGCTTCGATGGAGGCGTTCAAGGCAAGCAGGTTCGTCTGGGCCGCTATATTCGTAATAACCTGCACGATATCCCCGACTTCTTTGGACCGTTCATCGAGCTTGCGGACGATCTCGGACAGCTCCCCGACCGTCATACTGACCCGGTTCATCTGATCGACCGCCTTCCGGATCGATACGTCTCCTTCCTCCGCAGCCTTGGACGTATTCAGCGAAGCGTCGAACGCTTGCGAGGAGGTTTCGGCGATCCGGCCGATTCCGACGGCCATCTCCTCCATCGCCCTTGAGCTTTCGTTCGTCGATTGGGAGTGCGTCTCCATACCCGCCGCTATCTGATGAACCGACTCAGCGATGTCTTTGGACGATTTCGTCGTCTCCTCGATCGAAGAGGACAGCTCCTCCGACGAGGACAGCACATGCTCGGCCCCTCCTTGCACTTGCATCACCAGTGTTCTCAGATGATCGTTCATCACATTAAAATCCGACGCTAGCTGACCGATCTCGTCCCTGTTGCGGATGACCAGTTCGCCGGCGGTCAGATCGCCCTCGGCGATTTTTTTGGTCCGCTGCGCTACTTGCGCGATCGGGCGCGATATATGCTGCGCGAACAGCCAGATGATAACGGCGCCGGCTGCGAGACACGCGGCAAGCGTGATCACCATGACCGACAAGATGCGCTTCTGACCGGCGTTGTAATCTTGCAGGTACGAGCCCGCAGAGACAATCCAGTTCCACGTCGGATCGAGCTCGGCATAGGAGATTTTCGTCGCTTCCTTCGGGGCGGCGTCCTTGTCGGTGGCGGGAAGCGGCCAATTGTAGTACGTATTGCCTCCGCCCTCTTGCGCCTTTTTCACCATATCCTGTATGTAATAATAGCCATCGCTCGTTTTTTTGTCCCAGATGTTCTCCCCTTCGACCATCGGGTGCGCCAGCAGCATGCCTTTGTCGTCCAGAACAAAGAAATAGCCGTTTACGCCGATATCGATATTTTTATTGATCGGGCGCGTATTGTCGGCTTTTTTCTCTCCAAGAAGCAAGGTTTTGACCGTCTCCTGAGCGGTGGCAAGCGGCATCGTCCCGTTTTGGACCGACTTGTCCATCAGGGTGATCATCTCGATCGCCATCCTGACGTTCGTCTGCAGCTTGCTTTCAATCAGCTTGTCCGTCTCCGCCTTGGCTACGCTATAGCTGACAAGTCCTACTACCAGCGTAGGTACGGCCAGCAGCAATAGCGAGATGGCAATCATTTTTTGTCGAATCCTCCATCGTACTTGCCTGCCTTTTGCTTGCATTACGGTCCCCTCCCGAAATATCTGTGTCTTTTGTATGATACTTCCTGTCTTTCGACAATCGTATACCAGATTCCTTACATTTACAATAAGCGCTTACCCTTAATTGAGGCGCGCGTTTTTTGGGCGATTTGTAATGAAAATGTCAAAATTTCAGAAAGGAATTGTTGTAAACATCTTCCTGTTCCGAATCGCCGATCGGCAGAAAGGCGCGGGAATCAATCGCGTACGCCGGCGCCTTATCAGCCGCTTGCTTCCGGGTTTCTGCCCCCCGCGAATAAAACGCCGCCAAAACCGAATACTAAAAGCGTCAAGCACTGCTTCAGCCCATCTCTCCCGCTCGCTCAGGAGGTCTAGAGACAATGAAATATAAAGCAACCCTGATCATGACGCTAATCGGCTGTGCCCTCTGTTTGTTCAACTATTCCGGGCTCGATCCGGACAACATCTTCCTGTTCATGCTGAGCGTTCCCGTATGGCTGATCGAAGTTGTCAGCGATATCCACTATTTTAATGTGTTCGCCGTTTATTTGCTGACAATCGCTTCGTACGCCTTGTTCGGCCGCATCGGCGATTATTACCGGTTAAGACGAAGAGCCCGCTCCTGATTCGGAAACAAAGCCGTTTCCGCCGGAGGGGCTCTTCTGGCTTTATGCCTGTTCGGATTCAGCCGGTATCGGGATCATACCGGGAATTCGCAGCGGACGGCTGCGGCGATTTCTTTGGCCATGCTGATGACACGGTACAAGGAGGTGCTCTGCAGCTTCCAGTATTGTTTCGGGCCGGCCGTATTCACGATCGCCGCAATCGAATAGGAACCGACCGGTGGGAGCGTCTTGCCGACCGACTTCCCCGGATGAATCGGCTGATTGGCCACCTGAAAATATCCGATGGACGCAGGCAGCCCGAGACACGCATCAATAGCGATTGTCACTTTGCCCGGCGGAATCTCGCCGAGCCTTCTTAGTAAATTGCTGGCATCGCAAGGCGACTCGAGCGTACCAATCACATGCCGGTACCCCATCTCGGAGAGCATCGTACCCACTAGCGGTCCGAGCGCATCCCCAGTCGACCGGTCCGTGCCGATACAGACGAATACGAGGTCGTCCGTGAACGCCCCCTGCTCCCGAATGTACTTGAAAAATTCCGGCAGCTCTTCCCCTTTGACTTTATGCCGGATCGTATCCCCGCTCACGTTCGCTCCCCCCTTTCGTTATCTCCTTCCGCTTGGCTTTCCCGACCGGTGTGTTACAATGAATAAACGATACCGTACCTACATCCGAAGGAGTACGACCATGCGATTTTTTGATCTTCTGGGCTCTGTTACGCTATTGTATTGGCTGGTCATGCTGCTGTCGGCCTCGGCCGGGCTCAAGCTGCTCCGGCCGCTTCCTTTTGCCCCGGCAGCGAAACGGAAAGGGGAAACACCGCTCGTATCGGTCATCGTCGCCGCCAAGGAAGAAGAAGCGTCGATCGCGGATACGGTTCGTTACTTGCTGGAGCAGGACTACCCCAGGCTCGAAATTATTGCCATTAACGATCGTTCCCAGGACGGTACGGGAAGACGGCTGGACGAGCTGAAGCGCTGGTCCGAGAAACGACCGTCCACCGCAATCCCGCTTAAGGTTGTCCATATCACGGCGCTTCCGGAAGGGTGGCTCGGCAAAAACCACGCCCTGTACCAAGGCTATCTGCAAGCCAAAGGCTCTTATCTCTTATTCACCGACGCCGACGTCCGCTTCCGCTCTACGGCCATACGGGACGCTCTCTCCTACGCCGAATCGAGCGGAGCCGATCATCTGACGTTGACGCCGCTTATGATCGCACGCAGCTTTTGGCTTCGCGCTTTCGTGCAGTATTTTATGTTCTCGCTGAATCTGTTCCTTCGTCTGTGGCGCGCCAACGATGACCGCCAGATCAAGTTCGGAACGGGAATCGGCGCCTTTAATCTGATTACCCGCAAAGCTTATGAAGCTATCGGCACCCACCGGGCGTTGGCGATGCGTCCCGACGACGATCTTCGGCTGGGCGTGCTGGTCAAGCGGGCGGGGTTCAAGCAGCGGCTGTTGATCGGCAAAAACCATTTGGAGGTCGAATGGTACCCGACGCTGCAAGAAGCTGTCAAAGGGCTGGAAAAAAACTTGTTCTCCGGCTTCGGTTACCGGCTGCCGATGGCCGTTTTCGGGATGCTCGGCCAGCTGCTCGCCTTCTTCGGCCCGTTCGCCGGCTTACTGCTGCTTCCGACCTGGGGCGGTTTCGCTTATGCGGCAAGCGCGGCCATCCTGGTCGGTTTATATATCGCCAGCACGAGGCGGATGTCGAAGGATTCCGGGAAGGAAGCCTGGGCGCTCCCTGCAGCCGTCTGGATGCTGATCGTCGTCCTGGCTCGATCGGTTTACTTAACGCTTCGCCGCGGCGGCATCTATTGGCGGGGCACGTTCTACCCACTGGACCGGCTGCGGAGCATGCGGGACGGCGACAGTCAGGGCGGCGGCAGCGGTCCGCAGCTAGGCAAATAAGAGTCCGTCTCGTGAACGGACTCTTATTTTTTGCGTAATCGGCCGATTTTCAATAGCCCGAAGAATAGCGCTACTTTTTGAGCTGCCTCAATTCATCGCAAAGGGCTTCGATCTCACGGATGCTGAAATGCCGTTTGTTGATGACGACATCGTACATATCCACCAGGTCCTCATACTTATTGATGTCGAAATGGTCCGGCTTGATCGACTGGGCTGCGACAACGTTCAGCCTTTCCTTGATCTGCTCAATCATGAATGCCACATTCGCCTCGGATTTGATCGTTAGATCCATCGATTCTCACCCTTTCTTCTTCGGTAGACTGTTGCTATTGTATCATGCCGGTCCGGGAAAGCCCATAGAAGAACGCTCGATTGTTCCTGCCGGAGTATTAGAAGGATGCCTTTTCTTGCATTACCGCTTATTTGGGGGGACTGGAGCCGCACCGCACCGCAGCGTGGCTCTTGGAGTTGACAGATACACTGCAAACCGCTAAAGGAAAATAAAGGAAAAAAAGGACAAAACGCGTTATACGCTGTGACTGTGGCGGTGAACCACCGCGAGCGACCGCTCCGCTTGTCTTTCGGTCTACACGCCAGATGTCCATCCTTCGTATCGTTTAAAGGCACAGGCAGCGTCCCGCCGGATCGCACCGCGTGTGACTCCCGGCGTGCAGTGCCCGGTCACGTGTCGGCAGCCCAACCTCAGGTTGGAACCTTCCACAATTGAAACGATGCCCCCGCGTTCTCCCCTCCTCCCTCCCCGTCCGTCCTTCACTTCTCTTTCGTCCAGCGGCAAGAACATTCGTTCCCCCTCCTGTGCAGCTCTCCCGCATAATCCTGTTCCCGGATGCACACAGTATTACGTGTACGCGCCGATTCGGCAATCTATACCGGAAAAAGGAGCAAAATCCGATGGAAAACAAAACCCACAAAGGCAACTACAAGGGAACCGCCCACATGAAGGCGGAAAACCAGGACATGGCCTTCGTCAACGACGTCGTCGAGAAAGAAGCCTCGGAACAAACCGTGCGGGGCGAAAAGTCGGGGAAGTCGGAGTAAGTTCGGGTGAAGCGGGAGGAAGTCGGGTGATTTCGGGTAATCTCGGAGAACTCGGATAATCTCAGTGATCTCGGTGATCTCAGTGATTCCGGTGATTCCGGTGATCTCGGGTGATCTCAGTGACTCGGGGGATCTCGGGTGATCTTGGTGAGCTTGGTGATCACAGGTAATCTCGGGCGGCAGCTTTGAGCGGATGGGCGCTGAACAACAAGACCCACCGGACGATACGATCATCACGGCATCAAACCAGATCTCCCGTCGTAACGATTGGGAAAATGAAGCCACGGTTTCCGCCATTCCCTTTAAACCGGCGGCTCCCGTGGCTGTCCATTAAAATAAGAGCGGTTTGCCACCCTTATTTAGCCGAAAATTGCAGTTCGGCTCGCAATAAGGGTGGTTCGCAGCTCTTATTTTTGGCGTTTCAGCTAAATTTAGTGTTTCTGAGGAAAATTAGAGTCACTAACCGCTCTTATTTCGCTATATGCCGCTCTTTGGTTCAAATTAAGAGCGGTAAGTAGCTCTTATTTCTCCGTCGGCGTTCAGCTTTCAGCGTGTAGCGTGCAGCACTCACGTATTCAGCGTTAGCGTTCAACGTTCAACGTTTAGCGTGCGGCGTGCAGCATTCGGCATTCAGTTTTCAGCATTCAGCATTTGGCAATCAGCGTGCAGCAGGCTATATTCAGCATGCGGCATGTAGCATTCAGCTTTCAACATTCTGCACTCAGCTTTCAGCGTGCAGCATTCGGCATTAATTGTTCAGCATTCGGCATTAATCGTTCAGCTTTCAGCATCCAGCCTTCAGCTTCCGCATCCCGCCAGCCGGCACACTACCGTTTCAGCCTCCCGCTCTTGCTCCCAAGCCGGCGCGGTACAGTCTGACGATGTTCTCCGCCGCTTCTGCAAGCAGCGCGGCGGCGTCGCCCATCGCCTCGTCCAGCGTCATCGGACGATTCGCGATACTGAACAGCGCGGCGATGCCGCGGTCATACAGCGCTTCCGCGCCGTCGCCCAAGCCGCCGGACAGGCAAACAACCGGCACGCCGTGCACGCCCGCCGCTTCCGCGATGCCGGCCGGCACTTTGCCGAACGCCGTCTGCCCGTCGGTCCGGCCTTCGCCGGTAATGACAAGCGCGGCACCTTCGGCCGCCCGCCCGAAACCGGCGAGCTCCATCACGACGCGGATGCCCGACTGCATCTCGGTGCGGCCGAAGGCCAGCAGCCCGGCCCCCAGGCCACCCGCCGCTCCGGCGCCGGGCACTTCCGCGACCTGCCTTCCATTCAATGCCGCAATCCGCTCCGCATAATGGGCGAGGCCGCGGTCGAGCCGCTCGACCATCTCAGGCGTCGCGCCCTTTTGCGGGCCGTATACGGGCGAAGCCCCGTCCGGGCCGCACAGCGGATTGGTGACGTCGCTCAGCACTGTCACTTCCGCTGCCGCGAACCGGGGATCGAGACCGCTCGCATCGATCGAGGCGATGCGCTCCAGCTCGCCCCCGCAGCCCCGGCCGGCTGCAAGCTCCCGGCCTTCCGCATCCGCAAACCGGACGCCCAGCGCCTGCGCCATGCCCATGCCGCCGTCATTCGTAGCGCTTCCGCCCAGACCGATCAGAATCCGCTGTACGCCGCGATCCAGCGCATCGCGAATCAGCTGTCCCGTGCCGTAGGTCGTCGCTCTGAGCGGATCGCGCTCGTTCGTCCCTACAAGCGGCAGCCCGGAAGCCGCCGCCATCTCGATAACTGCGGTACGCCCGTCCGGAAGAAGTCCGTACGCCGCTCTTACCGGCTCGCCGAGCGGGCCCGTCACTTCCGCCTCGATCCGCTCGCCCCCGGCCGCCGCCAGTACCGCGTCCACCGTGCCTTCTCCTCCATCTGCCATCGGCACGATGACGACCTCCGCATCCGGAACCGCTCTCCGAATACCGGAGCGGATCGCCTCCGCTGCATCTACCGACGACAAACTGCCTTTGAATGAATCCGGCGCCACCACCACGCGGAAATTAGTCCCTCGTCCGCTCGTCCCGTTGCCGGCCTCGTACCTCTCCATCCCGCTTCCCCCATTCTATCCGTGCGATTACAGACGGTTTACAACATGAACCGGCGAACCGGCGGCAAAAGCGGCCACATTGCTTACCGCCACATCCATCAATCGTCCTCTCGCTTCAAACGAAGCCCACCCTACATGCGGGGTGATGATGCAATTGCGGGCGGACAGAAGCGGATTATTCGCCGCAGGCGGTTCCGAAGACAACACGTCCAGTCCGGCTCCCGCGATCACGCCCTCATTCAGCGCATCGGCCAGATCGCTTTCCCGGATCAGCTTACCGCGCCCGGTGTTGATCAGAAACGCAGTCTTTTTCATCTGCAAAAGCGTCGCTTTTTGAATCAGCCCCTCCGTCTCCGGAGTCAGCGGACAATGAAGCGTAACGACGTCCGCTTCCTGGAACAGCTCCCCGATCGAAACTAGCCGCACTCCTTCGAGCGCCGGGCGTTTGCCGCTGCGGTTCGTAGCGATCACGTTCATGCCGAAGGCTTGTCCGATCTCGGCTACTTTCTCACCGATGCCGCCGATCCCTACAACCCCGAGCGTTTTGCCGGCCAGCTCGACGAGCGGCGTTTTCCAAAAGCTGAAATCCGGACAACCCGCCCATTCGCCTTTCCGGACTGCTTCGTTGTGCAGGCCGGCCTGCTGGCATAACTCGAGCAGCAAGGCAAACACTAATTGGGCAACCGAAGCTGTGCTGTACGCCGGCACATTCGTTACCGTGATTCCCAGCTTCGCCGCTTCGGCCGTATCGACCACGTCGTAGCCGGTTGCCAGAACGCCGATATATTGCAGCTCCGGAAGCTGCTTCAGCACCTCGGCGCGAAGCGGCGTTTTGTTCGTCAGAATGACACGGGCTCCCTTCGCTCTCTCGACGATCGATTCAGCAGGCGTCCGGTCATAGACCGTCACCGTTCCGAGCGCTTCGAGCCCTTCCCAGCTCAAATCGCCGGGATTCAGCGTATACCCGTCCAATACTATGATATTCATGTTTCGTTCCTCCTGTCTGTTAAGCGGCTGTATAGCTGCATTGTATCGCAAGGTCGTCCCGGACGCCAACATTTCCGTTCCCCGGGCAGGACATGCGCGGAGCTTCGTCGAACTGATTCACATCCTATTTTAGACCAAAGGAACTATGGTAACGCCACGATTCGCCATTTTTTTTCGAAATCTAGCTTGGCATCGTATTCACAAACGACAGGTCTCGGCTGCCAGCCCTTATTCTTGCCTATGGAGGGAACAACACGATGAAGGAATGGACCTGCGACTTGCAGAGGAGCTTCGAGGCGGCCTCAAACCCCGGCGAGGCGGCGGCGATGACCGCCTATATGCGCGGACAGTTCGATTTCTGGGGAATCAAGTCGCCCGTACGAAGCGCGATCGTCAAAGAGTGGTTGTCCCGGATCCAATCACCAAGCGCGGATCAGCTCGAACAAACGGCACGGGCGTTATGGGAGCTGCCCCAGCGGGAGTATCAGTATGCCGCTCTGGACCTGCTTGCCAAGCACGTCAAACGGCTGGAGGAACGTCATCTGGACCTGCTCGAGTCGCTGGTCGTGCACAAATCGTGGTGGGATACGGTCGATGCCCTGGCCTCCAATCTGATCGGCCCGCTGCTGCTACGGCATGCCCATCTGACCGGTCCTCTTACGGAACGCTGGATCGAGTGCGATCATATGTGGCTGCAGCGGACAGCCCTGCTGTATCAGCTGAAGTACAAGAAAAACACCGACACCGACCGATTGTTCCGCTACATCGGCCTTACGAAGAACAGCCCGGAGTTTTTTATCCGTAAAGCGATCGGCTGGGCGCTTCGCGAATATTCGAAAACGGATGCGGACGCCGTACGGCGGTTTGTCGCAAACCATGCGCTTTCGCCGCTGAGCGAGCGCGAGGCACTCAAATGGCTGGAACGCCGCCAGACGGGAGACTCCGATCCGGCATAACGCCCAGAAGGGCCGGATAAGCTAAGGGCATGATCCCACAAGGCGATAGAGGCGAGAATCGGATGTGAAAGGCGGGCGAAACGATTAGACGGGGAACGGCTCCCGTACCATCAGTTGGCAGGCCGGGCTGCAGCCTACCGGACATACAGTCTCGGCTTAGGGAGCGTCAGGATCAGCGGACCGGAGCGGGTAATCGCGACGGTATGCTCGTATTGGGCGGATCGTCTGCCGTCCACCGACCTCGCGGTCCAGCCGTCCGGATCGATCGTCACTTCGGGTGTACCCGCTGTCAGGATCGGTTCGATCGTTATGACCATCCCTTTCTCCAGGCGAACCCGGCGGCCCTGCTTGCCGCTGTGGGGGACCGGGGGCCACTCGTGAATCGACTGCCCGATGCCATGGCCGGTAAAATCGGCAAAAACCGAGTAACCGCCGGCGATGGCAACCCGATGTATCGCGTCAGCGATATCGCCGACCCTTTTGCCCGGCCAGGCTTGGGAAATACCGGCGTACAGACATCTTTTGGCGGTTTTCATCAGCCGGAGCGAAGACGCCGGCACGTCACCGACCGCATACGTCCAGGCGGAGTCGGCCAGCCAGCCGGACCGGTTGACGACCATATCAACGGTGACGATATCGCCGTTCTTCAGCGGTTTGTCGTCCGGCATGCCATGGCAGGCGACCTCATTAACCGAGGAGCACGTCGCATGCGGATAGCCGTTATATCCTTTCTGCTCGGGCGTAACCCCACGATCGGCCATAAACCGTTCGACGAAGCGGTCGATATCCAGCGTCGATATTCCCGGCCGGATGTAGCGCTTCAGCGCCCGCCGGCACGAAGCGAGCACCGCCCCTGACTTCGCCATCCGGGCGATCTGCTCCTTGGTTTTCCACTCGGTCATACGGCTCTCTCCCTCCCGGAATCTCCCGGAATCCGCCACGATTTCTATGGGAATCCCGGCCGGTTTCAAGTATACTTAGGATTTGGCGGCAATCGCTGATTCACTACGAAAGGTAGCGGTTCTTTTGAGCAAACCAAAACTATGGGAGCTGGACATCGTGAGAGCGGTGGCGATCGCGGCCGTACTTCTCATTCACGGGACATCTTCCTCCAGAATGGATCTGCCGCTCGGCTCCCGGTCCAGCACGTTTTATTTCGCCATCAACAATTTGAGCATTTTTGCGGTGCCAGTGTTCATTTTCTTAAGCGGACTCGTCTTGTTCTACAGTTACTCCGACACATGGACCGTCCGGCGTACGCCCGGTTTCTACCGGAAACGGCTGCAGTTTATTTTGATCCCTTACCTGATCTGGTCGGTCTTTTATTACATGTACAACCAGTGGCTCGACCCTACGGTCAAAATCCAGTTCTCTCTAAGCCAATTCGCCGATTTGCTCCCCTGGGGGCTGGCCGCTTATCATTTGTATTTTATGGTCATCATCATGCAGATGTACGCCCTTTTCCCGCTGCTGATCTCCCTCGTTAAACTGTGGCGTCCGCTTGGCCGGTACTTATGGCTGTTCGGCATACTCGTCCAAGCCGGTTATTTCGTGTACCGGCAATTCGAGGATACGCCTCTGCAGTACGGCGACCGGCTGTTCATTACGTATTTCGCCGTGTTCTGTATCGGCGGATCGATCGGCATGCATTATGAACGGTTCGTCGGCTGGCTGAACCGGAACATCTGGTGGATGACTGCCGCGGCCGCCTCGGTGGGCCTGATTTATTTGCTGATCACCTTGCAGGCGTTTCGCGGTATGCGGGTCGAGGCGTGGGAGTACGAGCTGATGTTCAATCTGTACCCGACCCTGGTGGCGATGGCTTTGATCTGGATCGGCCGCCATTGCGTCGAGAACGCCCCGCGCCTCACCGCCGTAATATCCTCATTTGGCGCAGCCTCGTTCGGCATCTATTTTACACATGTGGCGCTTATGTCCTATTACGGGACGCTAGTGAGCGTGCCTGTCGGACAGGCGGGTTACCATATCGCGGTATGGGGCAATATTGCGCTGATCTTCACCGTTCCTTGGGCCGTCGTCCATCTGCTGAAGAGGGTGAAAGGCTCCTGGCTATTATTCGGCAAATAAGCAGCGGACCGGATGTGAACAGAATGAACAGAACATCCCGACACCATGCAAAAAGGCGCTTCCCCAGGGGAGCGCCCTTCTTTTTGGCCTGGCCGGCTTAACGCCCTTCGAGCCTCCGGACGCGCTCCTCCAAACGGTTGACGCGCTGGCCGAGGCGTTCAACTTCGTTGTCCGTGCGGCGGAGCTGCCGCTGCAGTTGATCGGTTTCCGCTTCCAGACGGGAAACCCTTTGCTCGAGCGGACGCCCCGGTCCGGGCCCGGGTCCAGGCCCCGGAGGAAAAGGTCCCGGCGGGAACGGCCCGGGCGGAAACGGAAAGCCCGGCTGAACCGGAAGCGGAATAAACAACCTTTGCCCGGCATAAATATTTCCCGGCGCGGCAAGGCCGTTGGCCTGAATAATCGCCTGCATCGATACGCCATGACGATTTGCAATCGAGTACAGCGTATCGCCGGGCTGTACGACGTAATTCATTCATGATTCCTCCCGTCACACTGATCGTTGGATCATATCCCCTTACCAGTGTATGCGCCCGCTGGGTGTTTGGCCCGGGGCATCCGCCCGGCTCCCCTGCATAATCGCCTGCACCGGTATGCCGGACTTTTCGCACAAATCCGTTTCAGCCCGCAACCTCACTATTTTTCGCGGGTCCTATTATAAAAGAGCAAATGAAGGCGGTGAACCGAACAATGAGAAAAATGACGGCTGCTGTGGAATGGATGCTGCTGATTCTCCTCGTCCTGTACCTTGCCCCCATGGTCATCCCCTTTTCCGACATGCATCATTTCAGCCGCGACATCAACCAGGCCAAAAAGGAAGGGAGCTTTTACCCCGGAAGTCCGGATCGCCAAACGTATTATGACAGCAAGCTTCGCGTAGACGGCGTCATTTATCGCGAAGGCCAGCTGAGCGTCTATATGACGGGAACCGGACTCGGTCCATACAGCAAACTGCCGTCCAACCTTCAAATCGAGACCGACTCCGGGGCGCCATTGCAATATTCAGGGGGAGGAAGCAGCCATAATGTGTTGCGGACCGAAGGGTACTATGTATATAAAAATGTCCCCGATCAGATCCGGTCAGTAACGATCCGCAATCGGGAACCGGCCTACGGACAATCGTTCGCGTTTCATCTTTCGCTAGAAGGGAGCGGTCGCCATGACGAGTAAAAAGCCGAGACTTTGGATCGGGCACCTGATTCGCTGGCTCCTCATAACGGCCGCTTTGACGTTTATCGTCAGAGCTTCCTACGGGTCCGAACCATGGAAACTTACAAGCGTGACCCGTCAGGCGCTAAGCGGAATGGAGCTGCCCGATGCGGCTATCGTATCGGTAGACCCGGGCGAACACGGCGTGCGTTCCGTGTTGCTCGCAGACCGGGAGAACGGCCTGTACCACCGGATATTTGTCTTGCGCAAGTTCGGGATGATATGGAGCAATCCCGGCGGTGGCAGCTTCCGGATGCCTCTAGATCCCGGAATTAAGGCTGATTTCCGTGGAGGGATGACTACTATAGAGGACTACAGGTTTTTTTACTACTCCGGCCAAATAAATGATCCCGCGATCGCCAGGCTGCAGGTCGTCTGGCAGGACGGCGTATCCCAGGACGTCACGGTGCAAAATGGCCTTTATCAAGTGATCCGGGCACTTCCGGCACGTTCATCGGCTTGGAATCCTCGAGACAAACTGATCGCATATGACAGTCAGGACCGGACTCTATACGAGCTTACTCCGGAACGCAACGAAATACGCTGATCTCCCGCCGGCTTGAGTTGATGCGCATCCTCTCAGCGTGTATGCTGTACAGATAGGAACGTATAAAGGAGATCGGGGTATGGATATTCGCATCGTATCGCTTAATGTCGGTAAACCGCAGTCGTTCATCTACAAAGGCGCCGCAGTAGAAACGGGGATTTTCAAGCAGCCGGCGGAGCAAGGTCCGGTGCTGCTGACCGCGACGAATTTTGCAGGCGACGGCCAGGCCGATCTCGTCCACCACGGGGGACCGGACAAAGCCGTATGCGTCTATCCGTTCGAGCATTATGCTTACTGGGAGCGCGAGTTGAACCGGACTATGAATTACGGGGCGTTCGGGGAAAATTTGACGGTGCTCGGCATGACGGAGGACCGGGTATGCATCGGCGATATTTACACCTCGGGAGAGGTACGTCTTCAAGTGACGCAGCCCCGGCAGCCGTGCCACAAGCTGGCCAAAAAATACGATATCCCGGACCTCGCGCTGCGGGTGCAGCATACGGGCTACACCGGCTTTTATTGCCGCGTGCTGACGCCGGGACTGTTCGACCGGAGCGCCCCTCTGACCTTGGAGCGCCGGCACCCGCTCGGCATAACCGTTCAATACGCCAACACGATCAAGCACCACGACAAGATCAACCTGGATGGCATCGCCGCCCTGCTGGCGGTAGAGGAGCTGTCGGGCAACTGGCGGGCCTCCTTCGAGAAACGGATCGCAGGAACCGAACCGTCCGAAGGCGAGCGGTTAAACGGCAAGCCGTAACACTCGGCTCTGCATCCTCGTTCTTGCGAGCAGAGCGCGTTTAGCTTCGCTGAAACGACATATGTGCGAGTTAGTTAAATGGTTAGAGGCTGTCGATTCATGTGGATAACCAAGTGGAAAGGGAAAAGATTACCTTCTGGCGAGTTTTGTCTGGAATCCCCTACCTTACCATCCTTATTCAATCAAGGGATTCCGGACAACCTGTCTGAGCAGAAGAAGGTAACTTTTCACTTGGAACGGCCTACTAACACTTCTACACAATGAATTGACAGTCTCGAGCTAATGAGCTAACTAACCAACTCTAACCAACCAAATAGGAGCCTTTAGTATCCTCTATTTTCGGAATTTTAGGAAGAAAGAGACAAATAGAGACGGTTTGCACCCCTTATTTCAACCAACTGGTCACGTCTGCACCTTTTTTGCCGATTTTAACAGCTCCTAACCGCTCTTATTCCGTGTCTAGGCCGGTTTTCCGACAAAATAAAGCATACAAACCGCTCTTATTCGGTTCTGTCCCCGCTTGGAGCTGGACAACAGTCTAAAGCTAAACGGCCGCCCACGATAGGCGACTTTGCAGTACTGCCGTACTTGGAGCACTTGCGGCACTTGCGGTACTTGCTGCACTTGCAGTTCTAGCAGTTCTAGCAGTTCTAGCAGTTCTAGCAGCGCTTGCCGCGCTTGCGGCACTTGCTGACTCGACAAGCAAGATGGCCCCATCCCCGTTTTAGTACGGTGATAACCTGGATCTAGTCCAAAAAAGACCGGCAAGGCTCAACCTTCATCCGAAGGCTGGACTTTGCCGGTCTTTCCGTACTTCCTCTATTAGCAAGCACAAGGCTTGAACGTATGATCCTTGATCGTCCGGACTACTTTAATTGACGTAATGGAAGTAGCCAGCGGCTGTCTTGGCTTGAAGGTGAGATTCAAGAAATCGGTAAGCTCCACTTCATGGCCGGAATTTTTGAACGCTTCGACGAAATCGCCGACAGTCGGTTTTTTGCCGATCTCGCAGTAGATGTCGATCTGCTTGCTAACTTTGCCAAATCTGTCAAAATACTCCACCGTCGAGTAATATCTTTCCTTCAACATACAGTTCCTCCTAAGAAGTGTAGTCTACCGAATGTTGATGGAGCAGCTTCGCCTCCAACCATTTTCGGCAACCCGGCCGCCTTAGAGAATCCTCCTTAGGCCCGTCGGCTTTGCGTCCCGGACTTTCGTCCGGTTTGCCTTTGTCGTCCTGCTCAGAAACGCACTTTTATACCCGTATTACCTTTTACTATACAATATTACGGGACATTTATCTAGACGAAATCTTCCAAGTGAAGATGAAATTCGAGCACTTGTTTTGCTGCTTTGGTACTATTCACTTTGTGTTGATTCTTGTCGAATAAAAAGTATACCCGGATGCCGACACGGCGAAAGGGAAATCCATATATAGGGGGAACGAGCATGTCTACTCATTGGAGCCGGAGCATCATTGCCAAGCTGAGCTTTTTTGCCGCTCTGTGCGCACTGCTAATGACGGCCGGACAAGCCGCAATTTCTTATTTGCAGCAAAAGGATCAATACTATAACGAGCTCAAACAGTACCAGCAGATGGTGCACAAGTCTGTCGAGCAGCATGCCGGAAAGTTCGCTTCGCTCAAAGACTTTATCAAGACCAACAAAAAAGCCGATCCGGCGCAACCGGGCATTGCCCTTATTCAACCTTATATGGACCTGTACACCGGATCGGGCGGCGTGGCCAATACGTATCTGCTCTATCCCGGAACGATCGAATCCGGGGGCAAAACGGCGATGACGATCATGCTCGCGAACAAATCGCTTGCCGATTCCGGCTTCCAGCCTTCCACTCCGTACGAGCTGCCTCCAGCATTTACGAAAGCGATCCGGGCGGCGGAGAGCGGCGAGATCGGGGTATCCGACGTATTTTCCGACGATTATGGAACATGGGTCAGTATTTTGAGTGCGATACGCGATGACAATGGCGGCATTACGGCCATTTTGGGTATTGATTTCGATTATGCGAACGTACAGCATCAGCTGGACGCCAAGCTGAGGACCAGCTTGCTGGTCGGCCTCCTCACCGGGACGATCGCCGTGGCGATGATGATCGTCGTCATCGTGTGGATCATCAGGCCGGTTCGCGAACTGGCCCGGATTACGCAGAAAGTGGCCGGCGGGGATCTGACCGAATCGGTTTCGATCCGGCGCAAGGACGAGATCGGCGAGCTGGCCGCCTACTTCGGCGTCATGATCGGCAATATCCGCGAGATGATCGGGCGCATCCGCGAGACATCGGACGTCGTCGCCGAGAACGCCGAGACGCTGCACGGCGGATCGGAGCAGACATCGGAGGCCGCCCGCCACGTCGCCATGTCGATCGAGCAGGTAGCAGCCGGTACCGAGCGGCAGTTGACGAGCTCGGAGGAAAGCGCCAAAGCGATGGAAGAGATGGCGCAGGGCGTCCAGCGGATCGCGGAGTCGGCGGTAACCGCGGCCGATTCATCCAATCAGGCGTACTTGCTCGCCGAACAGGGAAGCGAGCAGGTGCGGCAACAGACGACAGATGACGGCCATTCAGGGTGCCGTCAACAGCGCGTCCGGCTCCATGGAACGGCTGGGCCGGTTATCCGACGAGATCGGATCGATTACATCGCTCATCTCGACCATCGCCGGACAGACGAACCTGCTCGCTCTGAATGCGGCGATCGAAGCGGCCCGGGCCGGGGAACACGGCCGCGGCTTCGCCGTCGTATCCGGTGAAATCCGCAAGCTCGCCGAGCAGTCCCGACAAGCAGCGGTCCAGATCCACGATCTCGTCGATTCAATCCAGGCGGGAACCCGCGAAGCGATCCAGACGATGCAGACGGGAGCCAGCGAAGTGGAGGGCATGTCCGAAACCGTCGAATCGGTCGACCGTTTATTTACGAGCATCGTCGGTTCGATCGAAGAGGTAACCCGTCAGATTATGGAGGTATCCGCCTCGTCCGAGCAGATGTCCGCGAGCTCGCAGGAGGTAAGCGCCTCGATCGCCGAACTGGCGCACATCTCGAAGCAGGCGACCGAGTACACGCATCAAGTCGCGGCCAGCTCGGAAGAGCAGCTCGCATCCATGGAAGAAATCGTCCGCTCGTCCACCGCTCTGCACGATACGGCGCAGCAGCTGCGAAGCGTAATCGACAAATTCAAAACATAAAACGTACGGGCTCCCTTCTTATTTTGTAATCAAATTGAAATGTTATTTTCATGGAACTCTAATGTTCGGGCGTTATACTAATTTTCGACCCCCTTTTTTTCATATATAATGTTTACGACCCGCGGCCCGTTGCTTGCGGGTCGCTTTTTTTTGCGCTTCATCGCAGCCGCCGGGATACAAGGACTTCCGGACGTTCAGGAGCATAATCGCCCCGTCCAGTAAGGCTCGTCTTATTTGTAATCAAACTGAAATCTGATTTTCATCTCACTCTAATGTTCGCGCGCTATACTAATTCTCGACCCCCTTTTTTCATATATAAATGTTACGACCCGCGGCCCGTTGCTTGCGGGTCGCTTTTTTTGCGTTTCATCGATCGCAGCCAATCGGGACCATCAAACGGATTTATCTGGAAAATCCGGAGATTTCATGGTTATAATAAAGCAACAACCGATAGAAAAAAGCAAGGGGGCTTGCTAATGAACCGTTTTCTGGATGCGAACGATCCGGCCGGATTTGCTGCTTACTCCGCTTCCCATCTGGGAGCGCTGGCCGTTCTGGTTGTCCTGCTCTTGATGCTGTACGGATTGCGGCGCTGGTTCCGGTACGGAAACAGAAGCCGCTACGGCCGGTACGCACTCGCCGGCGTGCTTGCGCTGTCGGAAATATCGTTAAACGTGTGGTATGTGACCGAGGACGTGTACAGCGTCAAGGATACGCTTCCGCTGGAGCTTTGCAGCATCACCTTGTACTTATGCGTATTCATGCTTCTATTCAATAGCCGGGTTTTATTTGGAATCGCTTACTTCACAGGAATCGGGGGGGCGATGCAGGCGCTGCTGACGCCGGTGCTTTATTACGATTACCCTCATTTCCGGTTTCTCGAATTTTTCGCCGCCCATATCGCGATTCTATTGGCCGTTTTTTATATGGTTTGGGTGGAGCGTTTCTGGCCGACCTTCCGCTCGGTGCTGCTTGCCATGGGATTTCTGAACGTGCTGCTCCCCGTCATCCTGTTCGTCAATGCGGTCACCGGCGGCAACTACATGTTTCTTTCCGGCAAGCCGGAAACGCCCTCCCTGCTCGATTGGTTAGGTCCGTATCCATGGTATTTGCTGTCGCTCGAGGCGGCCGCCTTCTTCCTGTTCCTGGTGCTGTATGTCCCATTCGCCCTGACCCCCGCTTCTCCGGCCGAGCGACAAAATAAGCCCGGGTAACAAGCGCCCGCCCTATCGGCCTTTTACATCAGCGCATCCGCCGCTTTCTCCAGCCCCATTCCTCTAGACGCTTTCAGGAGGACGGCATCGGACGGCTTCACGATCTCTCGAATCCATCGGACCGCCTCCTCCCTGCTTCTGAACGCCGCCACATGCCCCGGGGGATACACCTTCGCTGCTTCCTTGGCGATCTCTCCGCCGAGCTCTCCGATCGTAACGACATATTGGATACGTTCGGGATTCAACATCCGCCCGATTTCCCGATGAAATTCCGCCGCCCGGTCGCCGAGCTCGAGCATATCTCCGGCTGCCATAATTTTATTCCCGCAGCCGCCGAGCTGCTCAAGCGTCTCGATCGCGGCCTTCATCGATACCGGACTAGCGTTCCAGGCATCGTTAATGATCGTATACCCTAGAGACGAATGCAGCACCTCCATCCTCATTCCGGTAACTTTTGCAACCTGCAAACCTGCCGCTATAAGCTTCTTGGGAATGCCGAGCAGCCTCGCCGCAGCGATTGCCGCCAAGGCGTTGTTCACATTATGCCGGCCGAGCAGCGGGATGCGATACGAAGCGTTGTCGAGCTTGAACCAGGTTCCCCCGGGATCGTCGCCAACCTCACCCGGCACGAGATCGTGGGAAGCGTCCGTTCCGAAACGAACGGTGCGGAGGAGTGGCAACCGGTTGCTTGCCCCTTCAACTAACAAACGTTCGTCCCCGTTATAAACAAGCACCCCGCCTTCCCTAAAACCGTCGGCAATCTCCAGCTTCGCCTCGGCTATCGCTTCCCGGCTGCCCAAGGTAGACAGGTGCGATACGCCAATCATCGTAATGACGGCAATATCCGGCTGGGCGAGCCGGGACAACCGCCCGATCTGGCCGCGTTCGCTCATCCCCATCTCGATGACAGCGACATCGGTATCCGGCTCCATATCCAAGAGCGTCAGAGGAACACCGATCTGGCTGTTCAGATTGCCTTTCGTTTTGTGCACCTTGTACATCGTTCCGAGAATCGATTCGATCATATCTTTCGTAGTCGTTTTGCCATTGCTTCCGGTAACGCCGATCACCTTCGCCGGCAGTTCGCTGCGATAGCCATGCCGCTGCACTCCCATCATAAAGGCTTCTTGGTATGAAGGAAATTCGCCTTCAGCCGCCGCCGTTCTGCAACCTGGATAACAAGCTGTAGGCAGGGTTTACTTCCCAAGTTTCATATGGAACCAAAACTTTCGCTTTCATGGCGTCAAGAGTGCGGGATCGCTGCTGCGGACGAGTGATGTAATCGCCGATGTTGGATTCGTTCAACCCGATATATCCCGCTTCCGCGATCTCCTCCGGCTGAATCCGGATGTCGCCGCTGACGTATTCCGCTTGAAAGACGACAACCAGAACCTGCTTGGTCGCATTGTAGTAAACGCCTGTAACTCCGAGCGGACGGATGACGATTCCGGTCTCCTCCCACACTTCCCGCGTTACCGCTGCATCCAGCGGCTCCCCCGCCTCGACGCAGCCTCCCGGCATCTCCCACGTATCGGAGCGCCAATGTGTCCGGACCAGGAGCACCTCCCCGCTTTCGTTTTGGACCAACGCGCCAACAGCTACAACATGCTTTGGAGATACATATTCCAACGCGCATCACCACCTCGTTCAGATACATCCCAATATACCTTATCCATCCTATTCCTGGGGCTGATATCATCATGATTGTTTCCTGATGAAAGCGGAGCGGTTTATTATGAAAAAACGTCCGGTAAAGTTGTCCACTCGGTCCTTTGACGTGCAAACCCATGCGGTGGTGCGTGGGAGGGAATGATGTTGGGCTACAGTCGTTGACTCCTAATCGGTGTTGTCTGGAGGTAGGTTTATGGAAACAACGGGACTTCAAATGCGGCCTGTAAACAGCTTTCTTGCGAGCTGGCATGTTCCGATACCCGAAATACATCATGCGTAATACAGTCTCTTTGCAATATAGGGGACTTTTGCACCCTCTATTTTCGGCCTTTTCGGGAAACTCAGGCGTATAAAAGCGGTTTGTACCCCTTATTTCAATCAAACAGGGGGGGATTGCACCTTGTTCGCCGATTTTTAGAGCCCCAAACCGCTCTTATTTCCCCATCCAATCGGGCTTCGGACAAAATAAAGACTCCAATCCGCTCTTATCCGGTACTTTCCGGCTACGAGCAGGGCATGGGCCGTACCGCGACAAGATGAACGGCCTCCGGCACTTGCCTGGCACAATAAGAAACCCTCTAAGCGACTAAACGAAGCCTGTTCAACGAGAACCCCGCATAAGCGGAGGCATTTCTTTGCAAGAAATCTTTTGCAAGCTCGATCGATGCTCCCGTATCGAACAACAAGTCGACCATCTCTCCGTCGATCTTTACCTGAATACGCGGAAAACTGTTCATCCGGCTCCCCTGATCGTTGTGCAAAAAGCCGAGAGGCACCGTATGAGGGCTATCCTTCATCGCTTCCCCGGCCATTACGTCGGGATCGTAAATAAACTGCTTACGGATATAATCGAAAACCCATACCCGATCCGCAAACCAGGCTTGGCCGATCAGTCCATCCAGCCCCTCCAGCACTCCCCTCGGCTCGGACATTACCAGAAACTTGCCCGGACACCCTCCGACCAGTAAGGGAGGAACAGCTTCGTCTTCCTCGCCAAAGGGCAAACCTACCGCAGGGAACGTCTTGTTCCCGACGACTTCCGTAGCGTCCGGAACCAGCCCCGCCTTGCGGATCGCCTTCTCCGTAAGCACGAGACCCCCTCCCGTATCAGTCAGCAGTTGAAGCGGCACTCCGTCTCTGGTGACAAGCCGGATCAAGATGCGGTCATCCCTGAATTCGGCGGGCGATAGCCGGGTTGTATTTGTCTTCATCCCTGAAAACCTCCAGTTCTGTTACAAGGCAGTCCCCACAGCAAGCCAGCCCGGTACTTAGTCAACACCCATCCCGGGTATTCTGACCTGTCTGCGTAGTATTCCAACTAGCATAACACAATTTCAATATATTGGAAATTCATCCGATTCCGCTAAAAAGAACACAGTTGCCCGCTTCACGAGACTGTGATACGCTTAGATCAACCGATATTATGATTAAAGTTACTTTATTCTAATTAAAAGAAAACGGTGAGCCAAATTTGAACGAAGAAGAGATCAAATTAATCGTCCCCCGACAGGAGGGCCAGATCAGCGCCATGTTCTCGCGCGGCGGTCCCCGGGAAGGCGCCGGACGCAAAGCGATCGGCCAGACACGCAAGCTGTCGCTCACGCTGTCCGAACCGGCATGGGCCGAGCTGGAAAACCGGTGCCGGGAAAGCAATCAGACGAAGTCGGAATGGATTCGGGAGCTGATTACGAATTATTTCGCAGCGAAGACGGACCGGCAGGAGGATTTATGAAAATTGAAGTCTCGCAAGCGGAGCTGCTTCATGCGTTGCAGCAGACGGCGCGGGCGGTTCCACCCAGCAGCCCGCTTCCCATCCTGGCCGGTATGGTGCTGCGTATTCATCGGGAAGGCATCACGCTGCTTGCAGGAAGCTCGCCGATGGTCATCCGCACCGACATCCGCATTCCGATGCCCGGTCTGCCGCGGGAAACCGAAGACAACGGCCTCGTCGTACCCGCCCGGACGTTCGCAGACATCGTGCGCAAGCTGCCTCCCGGACCGGTGGAGCTGGAACAAACCGACCGGTCCATGCTGTGCATCCGCGCGGGCAGCGGGCTGTTTCGCCTGTGCGGTACAGATGGCGAGGAATACCCGGCTGCGCCTGAAATCGGACGTCCGACACTGCAGCTCCGGCTGCCGAACACAGTATTGAAGTCGATGATCCGGCAAGTCGCTTTTGCCGTCTCGGCCTCCGAGACGCGGCCGATTCTCACCGGAGTATGGTGCAGATCTGACGGCGAGCAGTTGAAGCTCGTCGCCACCGACAGCGTGCGCTTCGCCTCCACCACCTCACGGATCGAGCAACCAAGCGACACTCCCCCGTTCGAAGCGATCGTCCCGGGACGATGCATGGCCGAGTTGGCCAAAATGCTGCAGGACGATCAGGGGGAGACCCGGATCGATGCGGATGAAGCGTTGATCCGCTTCCACACGGCGGATATGACGCTAAGCTGCTCGCTTTTGCATGGAGCCTATCCTCCCATCGACAGATTGGTGCCGGCGAGGCCCAACTGCGAATTAAAGGTCGATACGGAGAAGTTGTTGCAGGCGATCGAGCGGGTGACTTTACTGTCCGGCGAAGGCTGTGTCGTTTTCTTGCATACGGTCTCCGCCGAATCCGCAGCGTTAGTCGGCCAAGCCGCCGAAGTGGGCGACGTCAGGGAAGAAGTGCCGATCGAGACCGTAGCAGGAGAAGGGGTGGCGATCTCGTTTAACGGCAAATATATGACGGATATTTTGCGGGCAATCGCCGGTGGTACGCTGATGCTGCGCTTTTACGACAAGCTCGGCCCGATCGCCGCCGAACCGGAGCCCGCGGCCGGTTCCTCCTCTTTGTATCTGCTTACGCCTATCCGTACATCGCGATGATCGCACACCGTTTACAGCACAGACGTATTCAGGCGGGTATGACACGAATGTATTCTTTCCTGACGGACCGGGAAAAGTAAAGCGGACCATTCCAGATATCTTTTATCCGGAGGTGAATCACTATGGAGCAGCGCGGTAAGAACAGCGAACAACTGGAGCAAAACTTGGCGGACGCCCTGACCGAAGGGGAGATGGAGGAAACGACTCCCGACGAAGCGGCGGTTCGGCGGCTGAGCCCCCGGTACGAAGTGCGCGTGCAACTGGAGCGCGACCCGATCGTCGAAGAGACGTTGCTCTTCAGGCGGATGGCGAAAGAAGTGGACAACAGGTATGACAAGTATATGTCGCGGACGCAGCCATCCTGCGATCCGGACCACGAGGCAGACGGTTGAAAGTCAGCCTGTATCCGATACCCCGGAAGACGGGGCCGGGCTCCCGAAGCATGGACCCAATGGGAAAACAAGCTCCGAACTCTCTATATCAAGCAAAAAAACAGCAGGTTACGGTCCAAGCCGTCGCCTGCTATTCGTCTTTACTCTGAATGACCAGCAGCATACCGTCCCGGATCGAGACATGCCCGCTCTCTTCAACGATGACGTTGCTGATGCCCAGCGATTGTCCGATCGATAACGTCGCTTCCGTCAGTGGATACAGAAAACCTTGCAGCGTAATTCCAGTTACTTCCGCACTGAGCGGAAGCAAGGAGACGTTGGCGAACTTGCCTTTGTGCAACGCCGTCACCTGACCGGGTCCGAGCAGCCTCAGTTCATTGTGGCGATCCGCGATGAGGGAAGGAATCCCGTGCTGAAGCCCTTTGCGCAGCAAATGGACGTTGGCGAGCGAATGATCGAACCGGCTGCCAAGCGCCCCCAGCAGTACGATCCCAGCCGGCCGGCGATCCAGCGCCCAGTTAAACGCCATCTCAGTATCGGTCCAATCTTTCATCACCGGATCGCAGTCGATCAAGGCCTCGCTGCCTTGCCGGATCTCGTCCAGCTCCTCGGCCGTCACCGAGTCGAAATCACCCAGCGCTAGCGCCGGCCGGTAGCCGTTCCTCACGAGAAACAACGCGCCCCGGTCCGCTCCTACGAGTAAGTCCCCGGGTTGGATATAGCCGCTCACCCAATCGCCGACCGTACCGCCTGTAACGATGATAATTCGGGATGACACGCGTCTAACCCCCCGTGTATTTAATGACTTGATATTCTCCAACTCCAAGGCTTCCCTACTCCTGAACTTCCCGGTATTCCACCGTACCTGTCGTAAGCTGGGCTTGACCTTGCGTCAGATCGGTCATCCAGGCGAGAAATGCCTCCGCTTCTTTCGCGCGGGGCCAACACGCAATCGTCACCTTGTCGGTAAAAAACGTTTCTCCGAGCATTGTACCCCGGCCGCGCAGCCCGTTCTCGACTTTCCCGTGCCACGTGTAATCGATCTCGACCCGCACTTCCTGATGAAGCGCCAGCGTAAGCGGCTCTGCCGCAGCCAAACCTTCGACAGTGGCATCCGTATAGGCGCGAATCAGCCCGCCCGCTCCGAGCATAATGCCGCCGAAGTAACGGGTCACGACGACGACCGTGTTTTTGAGCCCTTGCTGCTTGATCACTTCAAGAATCGGCTTGCCTGCCGTTCCGCTCGGCTCCCCGTCGTCGGATTGTTTCTGGAATTCGTCCCGTTCCCCTACGACATAAGCCGAACAATTGTGCGTGGCCGACCAATGCTCTTTCTTGATCTCCTCGATAAACGCGACCGCTTCCTCTTCGCTCTCCACCGGCTTCACGTGACCGATAAACCGCGACTTCTTGATGACGATCTCGGCAGACGTTTGCCTCCGCACGGTCCGGTATTGTTCCAGCTTCATCCGAATCCTCCTCTCGTCCGTTATGTGCGCCAAAAGAGCGGGCGGCGGCAACACCCGCACAATCCCGCTCCCTCACACACAGCATGCTTTCGCTAGCAGCAGCATCAGCCTGCCGCCTGTCCCTCTTATTCGCCGAGGCGCGCTTCCAGCTCCGCCTTTTCCTTCTCATAACCGGGTTTGCCCAGCAGCGCGAACATATTTTTCTTGTACGCTTCCACGCCCGGCTGGTCGAACGGATTGACGCCGAGCAAGTAACCGCTGATACCGCACGCTTTTTCGAAGAAATAAACCATATAACCGAACGAGTACGCCGAAATATCCGGAATCGTCACGATCAGGTTCGGCACGCCGCCGTCCGTATGCGCCAGCATCGTTCCCTGGAACGCCTTTTTGTTGACGAAATCCATCGTCTGACCGGCCAGGAAGTTCAAGCCGTCGAGGTTTTCCGGATCGGTGCCGATCTCGATTTGTTCCGGTACGTTCGTTACTTGGATAACCGTCTCGAACAAGTTGCGAGCGCCTTCCTGGATAAATTGCCCCATGGAGTGAAGATCGGCGGAGAAGTCGACGGAAGCCGGGTAAATGCCCTTCTGGTCTTTCCCTTCGCTTTCCCCGTACAACTGCTTCCACCACTCGGAAACGTAATGGAGCGACGGCTCGTAGTTCACGAGAATCTCGATCGCTTTGCCTTTCCGGTACAAGGCGTTGCGCACGGCCGCATACTGGTAGCTCGCGTTGCTGTCCAGATCCGGGTTGGCAAACTCTCGGGAAGCGTCGGCCGCGCCTTCCATCATCGAACCGATGTCGATTCCCGCCGTAGCGATCGGCAGCAGTCCTACAGCCGTCAGCACGGAGTAACGTCCGCCTACGTCGTCCGGAATAACGAACGATTCGTAGCCTTCCGCGTCGGACAGCTTCTTCAGGGCGCCCTTCTCGCGGTCCGTCGTGGCGTAGATCCGTTTGCGTGCGCCTTCCTTGCCGTATTTGCGCTCCAGCAGCTCTCGGAAAATGCGGAAGGCGATAGCCGGCTCCGTCGTCGTCCCGGATTTGGAGATAACATTAACCGAGAAGTCTTTGCCTTCCAACAGTTGAATCAGATGAGTGACATAGGTCGAGCTGATATTGTTGCCGACAAAATAGATTTCCGGCGTATGGCGTTTCTCTTTTGGAAGCACGTTATAAAAAGAATGCGACAACATCTCGATTGCTGCGCGCGCACCCAGATAAGACCCGCCGATCCCGATGACGACAAGCGCGTCGGAATCTCCCTGAATCCGCTTGGCGGCTTCCTGGATGCGGGCAAACTCCTCTTTATCGTATTGCGTAGGCAGATCGATCCATCCCAAGTAGTCCGAACCCGCCCCGGTCCCCTTGTGCAGCTGCTCATGGGCTAAACGTACCGGTTCGCGAAAATATTCGATTTCGTGCTGCTGCACGAATGCGGCAGCGCGGCTATAGTCAAATTGAAGCTTTGGTTTCTGAGTCATTTCCTTACCCCTCCTCGGTTTTCATTAGCAATAGAATACTTGAATTGTCCGCGCAAAAGCAAGTAGTGGGTCATTCACAGAGCTTTCGGATAGTGCTACAATGGTTCTAGGTCCAGCAGCACTCCAGGCACCATCTTCTGCAAATATTCGAGGTGAAAATAATGAAAAAAATCGGGTTTATCGGCCTGGGAACGATGGGACTGCCCATGGCAGCCAACCTGCTGCGCAAAGGCTTTTCATTGACCGTATACAACCGTACATCTGAAAAAACGGCGGAGCTGGTTCGTCGAGGCGCCCATTACGCCGCCACTCCGGCCGAAGCGGTGCGGGACGCAGACGTCTTGATAACGATGCTTAGCAACGATATAGCCCTCCGGCAAACGTTCTACGATCCGAATGGAATAATAGAAGGCATCCGTCACGGCATGACGGTGATCGACTGCAGCACCATTTCCCCGCATATGAGCAAGACTCTGTATGCCGAACTGGCCGATCTGGCCGTCGACTTTCTGGATGCACCGGTAACCGGCAGCAAGCCGGCAGCGGAGAGCGGCACGCTTCTGTTCATGGTCGGCGGACGGGAGGAAGCGCTTCATGAGCACCGCGACGTATTCGAAGCGATGGGCAACCGGATCGTCTATATGGGCCCTTCCGGATCAGGCTCTTATGCCAAGCTCGCCCACAATACGATGGTCGGCATTAACGCCATCGGCTTCGTGGAAGGGATGGCGCTTGCCGCCAAAGCGAATATCGACCTGGAGAAATTTTACGAGATCGTCCTGGCCGGCGGCGCGGGCAGCAAACAAGCTGAGCTAAAAGGCCCAAAAATGTTGAACCGCGATTTCGCCACTCAATTTTCGATGCAGCTGATGCATAAAGATTTGCGGCTCGCTTCGCAGCTCACCGATCAGCTTCAATTGACCGCTCCGCTCCTCGGTCTGGCCAAAAGCGTCTTCGAAATGGGCCTGAGCAAAGGGCTCGGTGATCAGGATCTAAGCGCTGTCGTGATGTGCTACGAGGAATGGATGGACAAGAAGATCGAAGTATGTAAGCGGGAAGAAGTTCCATCCGAGGAGCTGCTGCCGAAGCTGCAATTAAATATCGAGCGTCGCCGCAGCGTCCGGGTCCCTATGAACATCCGGCTTCTGCTGTCCGTCTACCAGTGGGAGCACGAAGGGGCGTTCTCCGGTCAAAATATCGAAGGCACGCTGTACGACTTGTCCGACAGCGGCCTCCAATTGACCAGCACATTTCCGCTTGCGCAAGATATGTTCGTCGTGATCCATTTTCCGCAGGATGCGGGCTTGCCGCCGATTACGGCGCGGATTATCCGGGTCATCTCGGACGGCACCGGATTCCGTTACGGCTGTATGCTGTCCGGACTTCCACCGCATACCCGGATCAAGCTGGAGGAATATATCCAGCTCAAGCTTCAGGAGACGGAGATGAACGAGCAGACGTAATCGGTGATCGTCTTCACGTCCACCTTAAACGTAGCGCCCGCCGGCACCTCGAACTGCATGCCGCCCGTGAAAGGCTTCCATTCGGTCTCTCCGGGCAGCAGGACGAGAAGATCGCCGGCCGTTATTTCCATAATCTCGACGACATCGGTGGTGAATTGGTATTGCCCGGGCAGCATGACGCCTAACGTTTTTTTGGAACCGTCGGCGAACACGACCGTACGGCTCGTAACGCCGCCGTCGAAGTAAACGTTAGCTTTTTTCAATACTGTGACATGTTCGAATTGAGACACCTTGGTTTCACTCTCCCTGGTTGGATGGTGTGCTGCAAGTTTAAAACGAACGCAATATCAACAAAAGATCAAAATAAGGGTCCCTCCGGGACTCTTATTTTGTCGAATTACCCATTTTATTGAAAACGGGAGTTGGCAGGCCCGCTATGCCACTGCCTGCCAAAGCGGACTGGCCTTTCCCATGTCGTATGACCCGTGCAACCGGCAGCTTTCTTGGTTCTAGGTGCCCATCGATACATTCAGAATAAGAGCTCCGGGGAGCTCTTATCCACCTTCTTTATCTCAGATTGCAGACCTGAATGACAAACGCCAGACAACAGGTCCGTACCTTCGGCTCTCCTTACAGCAGCGCCTTAACTTTGGCTGCCACGTTGTCGACCGTAAAGCCGTACTCGGCGATAATTTTAGCCGCAGGCGCGGAAGCTCCGAACGTGCTGATGCCGAGAATCGCTCCGCCGTCGCCGACGTAACGCTCCCATCCGAGCGGGTACGCCATCTCAACAGCAAGACGAGCTTTTACGCCGGACGGAATTACCGATTCTTTGTACTCTTTCGATTGCTTCTCGAACAGCTCCCAGCTCGGCATGCTGACGACGCGTACGCGCACGCCGTCTTCGGCCAGCTTCTGCTGAGCTTCGACAGCCAGCGATACTTCGGAGCCGGTCGCCAGAATAATCGCCTGCGCCGAGCCGCCTTCCGCTTCGGACACGACATAAGCTCCGCGGGCCACGCCTTCGCGGGCTTTCTCGGACGTCGACTCGAGATTCGGTACCGCTTGACGGGTCAGTACGAGCGCGACCGGTCCGTTTTTATTTTCCAGCGCATACCGCCATGCTTGCGTCGTCTCGTTCGCATCGGCCGGACGGATGACCGTGACATTCGGAATGATGCGCAGCGCCGCCAATTGCTCGATCGGCTCGTGGGTCGGACCGTCTTCGCCGACGCCGATACTGTCATGCGTCAGGACGTACGTAACCGGCAAATCCATAATCGCCGCCAAACGTACAGCAGGACGAAGATAGTCGGAAAATACGAAGAACGTGCCGCCGTAAGGCTTAACGCCTTTGTGCAGCGCCATCCCGTTCATCGCCGCACCCATGGCGAATTCGCGAACGCCGAAGTAAACGTTGCGGCCGCTGTAATCATTGCGGGTCATCTGGCCGAGGCCTTTCATATGCGTCATCGTCGAAGATTCCAGGTCGGCCGAGCCGCCGATGAACGACGGAATTTTGGACGCGAACGCGTTAATTGCGTTACCGGAGGCGTTACGAGTACCGATTCCTTTATCCGCCGGGCTGTAGGTCGGAAGATCGGCATCCCAGCCTTCCGGAAGCTCGCCGGCTACGGCTGCCTTAAATTGCTTGGCCAGTTCCGGATACGCCTTCTCGTATTTGGCGAATAGCTCGTTCCAAGCCAGCTCTGCCTGCTCGCCTTGCGATTTCAGACGGGCAAAATGCGCGGCAACTTCCGAAGGGACGTGGAAATGTTGATCTTCCGGCCACTCGTAAGCTTTCTTGGTGAGCGCGACCTCGTCTACGCCGAGCGGTGATCCGTGAGGTCCCACATGACCGCCTTTACCGGCTTTGTTCGGGCTTCCGTAGCCGATTACGGTTTTCACTTCAATCAGCGAAGGACGCGGGTCCTGCTGCGCTTCCCTTACAGCCGCATTGATCGCGGCCAGATCGTTGCCGTCCTCGACGCGGACATAGTGCCAGTTGTAGCCTTCGAAGCGGGCTTTTGCATGTTCGGAGAACGACAAGTTCAGCTCGCCGTCCAGCGATATATCGTTCGAATCGTACAGGACGATCATTTTGCCAAGCTGCAGATGGCCGGCAAGCGAAGCCGCTTCGCTGGAGATCCCTTCCATCAGGTCTCCGTCGCCGCAAATAACATATGTATAGTGATCGATAATGTTCATATCGTCACGGTTATAAGTAGCCGCCATATGAGCTTCAGCCATCGCCATACCGACGGCGCTTGCAAACCCTTGTCCGAGCGGACCGGTCGTTGCGTCTACGCCCGCCGTGTGGCCGTACTCCGGATGACCCGGCGTCTTGCTGCCCCATTGACGGAAATTTTGCAAATCTTCCATAGACAAATCGTAGCCGCTTAGATGAAGCAGGCTGTAAAGCAGCATCGAGCCGTGCCCCGCCGACAGAACAAAACGGTCGCGGTCGATCCATTCCGGATTGGCCGGATTATGTTTCATCAGGTTAGCGTAGAGCGCGTATCCCATCGGAGCTGCTCCCATCGGCATGCCGGGGTGCCCCGAATTCGCTTTTTGCACCGCATCAATAGACAGCGTGCGGATCGTATCGATCGCCAATTGATCAATCGACTTCGTTTGAGACGTCATCGTTCCATTCCTCCCAAAAATCGGTATTCGCCGCTTGCCGGGTGTCTACCCTGCGCGAACCCCCTTCTTCGTCCAGCGGACACTTTCAGTCGCTTGCATTATTGTACCACTTGATTTGCTTGTTTGCCACAGAACCAAGGCAAAATGCGGTGTCGATTTACAAAACTCCCCCGGATGAAAGGACAGCTCCTGCAGGCATGTCCGTAACTTCCGGGGGAATTGACGTTTTTTTAATTTTGTAAACATGCGGCTTCTTTCGTCCTTCAAAGGAACGCCGGCTGTTTCTTATTGTAACAAAACCATGACTAGTACATGCGCCGCCCGAGGGATGCCTCCAAAATTAGTTCGCAATAAACTCCTGCACCCATTCGCCGTTATAATACGCGACGCCGATCTTCGTGAAGTTCGGGCTCATCATATTTTGACGGTGACCCGGGCTGTTCATCCAGGCGTTCATCACTTCCTGCGGATTGCGCTGGCCTTTGGCGATATTTTCCCCGGCATACGTGTAACGGATTCCGTAAGAACGCATCATATCGAACGGCGAACCGTAAGTCGGCGAGTTGTGATCAAAATAGTTGTTATTGTACATATCCTTCGCTTTGTCCATCGCCATCGCCGTCAGTGCCGGATCGCTCGCGAGCGGCTTCAATCCCGCTTTGGCGCGTTCCTGGTTGACCAAGATCACTACTTGGTCGGCATAAGCGGATGCCGGAGTCGAAGTATCCGCTCCGGAACCGGTGCCTTGTCCTGTTCCGCCGCCGTTTCCGTACCCGCTGCCATTCCCGCCTCCGTACCACGAACCGGTCCCCGGGATAACGAGCTTCATCCCTGGCCATACTATATTCGGATTCGCCACGTGCGGGTTCGCCTGGATGAGCGACTGCAAGCTGACCCCGTAACGCTGCGATATTTTCCACATCGTATCGCTATGATTCACCGTGTACGAAGTTGCGGCGAAAGCGGAACCTGTTCCGGCAACTACGCTGAGTGCAAGCACCCCGGCCATTACGGTCTTTTTGAAACGCATGTAAACCATCCTCTCCTTTTTGCGGCCTGCGAGGTTAGCTGACGGATTCGGGTCAAAGAGCAATCACCCGGCCAACAAACGTTGGCTTCACCCCGGTAGATCTGGGTTCCCCCGCGCTTCACAATGAAGCTTCGGCCTGTCCGTATTCCCCATGAAAAGCTCCGGCCGTCTTGCCGACCAGCCGTCCTCCATGCGGTTTTCTCATCTTAACACGGGATATACACGCGATCATTACATAATGTTTTCCAAACCGGGACAAAAAACAACCCCCGAATTCCCCATACGAGGACCGAAGGTTGTAAGTACGTACATATAACCTAAATTAGCGTTACTTGTTCGCATAACGTTCGAGCCAAGCTCTTATTCCTGTCGGCTCACGGCCTTGTTCATCCGTCAATTCGATGATTCCAACGCCTTCTTCATTTTGCAGACTTGCCAGGTCGCTCCCATGAACCCGGCCCTCCAGCTCGGTAATCGTAAACGAAACAAAGCGCATCTCAGGGCCAACCTTGGACGAGATGTCCAGATCGGGACCGAACCAGCTGAACGTGAAGCACTTTCCTTCGTTATCGATAGCTAATGCATAAAGTTGTGTGGTTTCCATGTTATACTCTTTTAGCCAACGTTCAAGCGTACTGAAACCAACGTTCTGCTCGAAGGTAATGGCAAATCGGCTGTACGATTGTTCGGTAATTGTATCAAGCTTCGCCTTAGCCGCTTTTTTATACTGCTCAAGAGACTCTTTGGAATGGATATAAGCGGCATCGCTCTTGATTTTCACAGCTGTCGGTTGCTTCTGCGGTCCAATGTATCGAATGACCGAATCCTCCGAAGCGTGCCGTTTAGCAGGCCATTCTTCCACTTGTGATTCCTTCCAGGATACGCTTGTGATCGGATCGCCAGTGTCCGGCAAGTCGTATACCGAGCCGTTTGGCTGAGCGAATCTTTGAAGCGATTCCATCATCACCTTATGCGACTCATCGTTCCCCGATCGTTTCCAGAACGTTTGGACAAAATAAGGCATGTCCGCACGAATCTGCTCCGGGTCCCAAAATGTCGCTTTGATCCGGTAACCTTCCGAACCGTCCTCCGGAACCCTCTCGAACTTCGCGGCAGGTACGTTCGTAAAGATCGCTTGAGGCTTCAGCTCTTCGGGGCGATCCGACCGAAACTCAAATGCAGGAAACCGGATATAGTGCTCATGTTTAATAGAAGAGAGCTGCCGGTCCGTCCACTCGAATCGGGCGGTTGCGGCGAACACATCCGTATTGGTTTTGAACGCCTCAAACGAAACGGCAGCAGGTTTGTCCCAATTCTCAGAGTCGGAATTGAGAATCACGGACGGCTCTGCCCCTACAGCCGACAGCCAAACGAGCTGGGATAACAGAACTATGGCAGTGACTTTTCGTTTAGTCATCTAACGGTCCCTATTCCATATTTTCCTTTCATTTCCTCTTTAAAAAGAAAAACTCATTCCCCTAAGTCATAGTCATATATCACCTATTCCACCCTCTCACTACCTAATGCAACGCTACGTAAAAATCCCAACACTTGTACGAGCAGATTCCGCACCGCGCGAAGCTCCCGGCGCGAGGTGCTCGGTTTTACCGAAGCGGCGAGTTTGCGCAGACGGGGCGGTTGGATGTACTAGTCGGCATATAGAGGCTGTCGATTCATAGTGTAGAAGTGATAGCAGGCCGTTCCAAGTGAAAAGTTACCTTCTTCTGCTCAAACAGGTTGTCCGGAATCCCTTGATTGCATTAGGATTGTAAGGTAGGGGATTCCAGACAAAACTCGCCAGAAGGTAATCTTTTCCCTTTCCACTTGGTTGTCCACATGGAATCGACAGCCTCATAATAACAGGCGAGCGATGGTCGTTTGGCAAAGAATACGGTTCAACCTTGTTTTGCTCCCTGCAAATGAAGATAGAGGAAACTTTACTTCCGCTAATTCGTCGATGGAACTCTTTAAGAGTCGTTAGCGGAAGTTTTATTTCCTCTATACGGAGGATTTCTCTGTATTTCAAACAAATTTTCATAAATAACGGAAATAATAGTTCCGCTATCCACCTTTCTGGACGGTTTCAGGCACAGTAGCGGAAGTCTTTCTTCCGCTAATCGTTTCACCCTGCACAACCCCTTGCTATCCTCATTCAGCGTGTAGGCGTAAATTCATTCGCCGCCGGATCCGGACACCGATCTCCGCTGCCCATACGCTGGTAGATTTATCTGTTGGTCTAATTTCGAGGTCTAGCGCTAATAACCCCCCTTAACCATTAACAACACAAATAACCCCGAATCCAACCAAGATCCGGGGTTATCCGTTTGCTTTAAGCGACTACGAAATCACCTTGCTGAGAAACTCGCGGGTCCTCTCGTTTTGCGGGTCCTCGAACAAGCTGCCTGGCTCGCCTTCCTCCATAATAATTCCCTGATCCATAAACAAGACACGATCGCCGGCTTCTTTAGCAAAACCCATCTCGTGGGTGACGACTGCCATCGTCATGCCTTCCGCGGCCAAATCCTTCATGACGGCCAGCACCTCGCCTACGAGCTCGGGATCGAGCGCTGAGGTCGGCTCGTCGAACAGCATCACCTTTGGGTTCATCGCAAGCGCACGGGCGATCGCCACACGCTGCATTTGCCCGCCTGACAGCTTGCCGGGGTACACATCCGCTTTCTCACGAAGCCCGACTTTATCGAGCAAGACCAGCGCCGATTGGCGGGCCTCCTCCTTGGACTTCTTCCTCACCTTCCTCGGGGCCAGCGTTATGTTATCCATTACCGTTAAATGAGGAAACAGATTAAACCGTTGAAAAACCATGCCGACTTCTTCCCGCACCTGATTGATATCCGTGCCCGGATCGGTCAGATCGTGGCCGTCTACAATCACCTGGCCGCTCGTTACGCTCTCCAGCAAGTTCAGACATCGGAGAAACGTACTTTTCCCCGATCCTGACGGCCCGATGATGCACACTACTTCCCGCTCCTCGATCCGGCAATCGATTCCTTTAAGCACCTCGAGCTGGCCGAACGACTTGTGCAGATTTTGGACTTCGATCATGATGGACGTCGAGCCTCCTTTCGATCCGCTTCAGCAGAAAGGACAACGTTAAGGTCAGCAGCAAATACATCGCGGCCACCATCGTATAAATCTCCAGCGCGTTAAAGCTGCTGGCCACGACCTCCTGACCGTTGCGCATCAGCTCCCCGACCGAAATAACGGACAGCAGGGACGTATCCTTCAGGCTGATAATAAACTGATTGCCGAGCGGCGGGATCATTCGTTTAAACGCTTGGGGGTAGATGATATGAACGAACGTCTGGAAGCGGGTTAAGCCAAGCGACCGTCCCGCCTCCTCTTGTCCCTTCTCGACCGATTGAATGGAGCCTCTTACAATTTCCGCTATGTAAGCCCCCGCATTAATGGCGATTACGATAATGCCGGCTATATCACCGGGGATCCGCCATCCTACCGTTTGTACAAGCATCTGATTAAGTCCGAAGTACAACCATAACGCCTGAACGAGAATCGGCGTGCCCCGGATCATCTCCACATAAACCGTAGCGAGACCGTATATCGCTTTATTTCGGGACGTTCTCCCTAGCCCGGCAATTAATCCGACTATAAACCCGAAGATAAGGCCAAACACGGCAATGAGCAGCGTAATTTTTAACCCTTCCAGCAAAAACGGCAACGATTGGGCCGCACCGCTCCAGTTGAACTGCAAGCCTTTTCCCCCTTTCCTCCGACCGTAATGCGAAGGCTGACAATCTTAAGTGTTAGTTCCGACTTCGCATCTGTTTACGAGCCCGGCATTTTGGCAGGTTTCTGACCGAACCACTTTTCGTAAAGCGTCTCGTAGGTACCATTTTTAAACAACGTTTGCAGCGCCTCATCGACCCGTTTTACGAGAGCGCTTCCTTTCGGGAAGGCGATCCCGTATTGCTGCCCCTCAAGCAGTTCGCCCACCGGCTTTACTTTGCCTGCCCCTTTCACCTTTGCAAAATACAAAATGTTCGGGGAATCAAACACAACGGCATCGACACCCTTATTGATCAATTCCATGTAAGCGCCATCTATATTCGGGAAAGGCTTGACCTCCTTCACTCCTTCGATGGCCTTCGCGTAGTCGTAGCTGGTTGTACCGGATTTGCTCGCGACCACCTTCCCTTTCAAGTCGCCAACACCCTTAATCTCGGTTTCACCCGATCGGACAAGTACGAGCAGTCCCGCATCGTAGTACGGCAAAGCGAAATCGACCTGCTGCTTGCGTTCCTCCTTAATCGTCATGCCGGCCAGAGCGGCATCGATGCTTCCCGACTGCAACGCCGGAATCAGCCCGTTGAAATCCATCGGCTTCAGCTCGTATTCCAATTTCAGTTCCTTGGCGATGGCCGCCCATAAATCAATATCGAATCCTTCGTATTTCCCCGTCTGCTCATTACGGAATTCAAACGGGACAAAGCTCGTATCGGTCCCGACGACCAGCTTCTTGCCTTCCGGTGCGGCAGCACCGGGTTGTCCTCCAGATTCGTCTGAAGTCCCCCCTGCCGGAGTCGAAGCCGCCCCGCAGGCTGCCAGTAAAACCGCCAGCAGTACGAACACCGCCGCCTTGCTCCAATCCAATCTTTTCTTCATTGTTGCATCCTCCCTGGCATGAATTTTTTGTCTCTCATTATAAATTTTTTTTATAAATAAGAGACGAACTTGAAGAGCCGCTTATCGCGTGAACGAACGCCTGCTCTCTGCCCAAAAACTGGCACTTATCTCCTTACCCATCTATATCGGATTCGAAACATAACATTCCTGGCCGATTGTCCGCAAGCGAGTCCGGAGAACGGGTTAAAGACGAAATTATAAGGGATTTTATAAGCAACTCTTATAGGATGCCAGAGGATACGGAAGCGTTTTCCAGCATCGGCAGGGTAATTAGCGTTCATCCTTGCTGAGCCGTCTATATGCCCCCTTAGGTCCCCTCAGGGGAATTTGTACCTTTACTTGGAAAGTATAAAAAAAAATTTTTCGTAGCCGTAGAGTGAACGATTCAAAAGAAGTGGCTGCTTTGAATCGCTGCTGGAAGCTTCTGTTACTGAGGGGGGGCGCACAGGGTGATCGTGGAGACGAAACGGTCCAATTTCTGTAATGGACATCACAGCCTCTTATCCACCCCATTTCAGCTTTTTTTGCACTGTAACGGTCATCCAGGCACCTATCGCGCGATTTATCCGCGATTTTCACTAGCTATGCAGTCGTTAGCGTTTATTATGCCCGATAGCTGCCTTCGGGTCCCGTTTTGCCGTTCTAAGCTGCACTCAGGTCCATTCCCGTAAGAGGTAGCTTTTCTTGCCAGCAGACTAGCAGAACGGGTTCAGCTTCCCTGGAACTATGCTCATAAAAAAACAACCCGCCCTGCTGCCATACCAGCATCAGGCGGGTTGCCTATATGCGTCGTCAATTAAAGACGACGGTTTTGTTCTGGTGAGTCAAAATACGGTCTTCCACATGCCACGACACAGCCCGCGCCAGCACGATCCGCTCGATATGCCGGCCGATCCGCTTGAGCGCCTCCACATTGTCTCGATGACTGACCCGCTGCACGTCCTGCTCGATAATCGGGCCTCCGTCCAGCTCTTCAGTCACGTAATGCGCAGTCGCGCCGATAATTTTCACACCGCGCTCATAGGCTTGCGCATAAGGCTTGCCGCCGACGAACGCCGGCAGAAACGAATGGTGGATGTTGATGATCCGGTTCGGGTAATGTTCGATAAACGAAGGCGAGATGATCTGCATATATCGTGCCAGCACGATCGCATCGACGCCCTGCGTCACTTCCAGCTGCTTCGCTTCCGCTTCCTTTTTCGTATCGGCCGTAACCGGGATATGATGGTACGGAATGCCGAACGATTCGACCGTGTCGCGCATATCCGGGTGATTGCTGACGACCATCGCAATATCCGCATACAGGTCGCCGGATTTCCATTGCCATAACAGCTCGAGCAGGCAATGGTCCTCCTTCGATACGAACACGGCGATGCTTTGCTTGCGGCCGGCTTGCGTAACCCGCCACTTCATCGAGAATTCGGCTGCCGTCGTCTCCGCGAAATCCTGTTTAAGCTTCTCCAGATTCACTTCAAGCTGCGGGAGGTCAAACTCGATCCGGATGAAAAACATGCCGCCTTCCGGGTCCATCGTATATTGGTCCGACTGGACGATGTTCGCGCCGTGTTTGGCCAAAAACTGCGATACCGCCGCCACAATACCCGGGCGGTCGGGACAAGATATGAGCATCCGCGCCCGGTCTTGATGGCGGTCGGAACGCTGCCGGTTCGGTGGTGTAACTAAGGGACTCATCTGCCTTCTCTCGTTCCTCTCGTAACATAGGAGCCTGTCCGACGCATTTTCGTCGGTCGGTCAGACCCGTAGGTAGTAGTGGTAGACGGACATTCGATCCTGCCGCTTGTCCGCCGCTTCCGTCCGTCGTCCGTCGCATTGCCGCAAGCAGACCTCTCTTAGACGGCTGCCAGTATTTCCTTGCCGGCCAGCCAGACTGTAATGCGGTGATTGATCTGCTCCTCGCTCAAATCCGGGAACAGCTTGCTCTCAAGCACCATATCGTACAGACGTTCCATCGGCTCGCGCGGGTCGGCTTTTTTCGCTTTCGCGTCGTTTTTGAGCACATCCCAGGTCGTCACGACAAAGTCGCGGTGGTTGACTTCCTGCTTGCCGAAATAATGGTGCAAACGCTCGAGATGATCGAGGAACTCGGCTCCGAAACGCCCGTTCAAATCGCCGCGAAGCAGCGCGATCTCCGCTTCGTACATCGGACGGACGGTCTTGTCCTCCTTGCCGATCCACGGCGTCTCGAGAATCATCGGCAGATGCTGCAGGCTGTCGTGGTGCACGATGTAATTCATCGCTTTATAGCCGATCAGGCCTGCGCCTACCGGTGCATGGCGGTCTTTGCCGGCTCCCCGGACGTTTTTGCTGTCGTTCAGGTGGATGACGGCCAGACGGTCAAGGCCGACGGTTTTGTCGAAATGATTCAAGACGCCGTCAAAATCGTCCACAATATCGTAACCTGCATCATGAACGTGGCAGGTGTCCAGGCAAACGGTCAGCCGGCTGTTGTCTTCAACTTTATCCATAATTTGCGCAAGCTCTTCGAACGAGCGCCCGATCTCCGAGCCTTTGCCCGCCATCGTCTCCAGCGCAATGTTAACGTTTGTGTCTTTCGTGCCGCTGAGCACTGCGTTCAGGCCTTCGGCGATACGGGCGATGCCGTACTCCGCATCTTTGTCCGTATACGCGCCCGGATGAAGCACGATATTGCGCACGCCCAAATAATCGGTACGGCGAATCTCGTCCTGCAGGAAGCGGACCGCGAGCTCAAACGTATCTTCCTTGTAAGAACCCAAATTAATAATATAAGGCGCGTGGACGATAATTTCGCCGATGCCGTTTTTCTCCATAAGCGCCTTGCCTTCTTCAATATATTGCTCCTCGATCGGTTTGCGTCTAGTATTTTGCGGAGCCCCGGTATAGATCATGAACGTGCTGGAACCATAAGATTCGGCCTCTTGCGCCGCGTTCAACAGCCCTTTGTCGGAAAAAGAAACATGAGATCCGATTTTCAACATCTTCTTCGACTCCTTTGCATTTGCTTTCCCTATTGTACTAAGAAACTTCAAATAAATCTACGAATAGGGTATAATTCCAGTAACACCAGTTCTTCAAGGAGAATGAACAATGCCTTCGGATAATTTCATGCTGTTTCTCATATTTTGGGGATTTGTTCTGCTGCTTTTCATGTCGGTGGGCGGATTTTTCATGTTTCGTAAATTTATGAAAGTATTGCCCAAAGCCGACGGCAAGTCTAAGCTGGACTGGCAGAACCATTACGTCGAATCGTCCCGTCACCTGTGGACGGACGATTCCAAATCGTTCCTGGAAAAGCTGGTCTCCCCGGTGCCCGGCCCGTTCCGCGACATCGCCCGCCATTCGATCGCAGCCCGCATTGGCCAAGTCGCTCTGGAGAAAGGTGCCAGAGAAGTAACGGAAGAGCACTGCATCGAAGGCTACATCCTCGCGACCCCGAAGCGGGACCATAAGAGTTTGATTTCGTTTCTGGAGAAAAACGGCATCGATTATTCGCCGTACCGACACCTGTTGCAGTAGATGGCGCAGATCGTCCTGCCCTCCGCTTCTCGCGGCAATATCTTATTAAACACGAAACCTCCTTTCCGACTATGTGTCTGGTAAGGAGGTTTTTTGTTTTTTTCGCGGCACGAAGAAAGTTCCGGGGAAGTTGAAACCTCGCGCCGTCTCGGAGCGTCCATACAGTAAGCAGATATGCACGGGAATCGGGGAACCCGCCCGGTTTTCGACAAACCGCTAGGGAGTGTTACTACCGTCCATGTTTAAAAGGTCATCATCTATTTTCTATAACAACAACCAGCGTAAATACCGCAAAGGACTCGCCTCCGCGATCGCCATCGCGCTGCTTCTGGCAGCGGCGGTCGTCTTCATCTGGCTTCGGGAGCCGCTGGAGACCCCCGCGCCGGCTGAGCTTCTGGAAGTCCCGTCCGTAGCGAAACCGAAGGAAGAATACGACGTCATCGTCGCCGGGACGGACCCCGAAGGCGTCGCAGCCGCCGTATCGGCCGCAAGAAACGGGCAAAGCGTGCTGCTTGTCGACGGCAGAAACCGGGACCGGTTGGGCGGGCTTATGACGCTGGGCTGGCTGAACAGTCTCGATCCGAGCTACTCCCCCAAGAAGGCGCTGCTGCCGGGCAAGCACAACTTCTTGAACAAAGGCATCTTCCAGCAGTGGTACGACCGGGTGGAAGGAACGTCCTTCGACATCATTACCGCGGCCAACGCATTCCGCAATCTGGTGGCGAACGAAAACCGGATCGACGTGCTCCTGAAAACGCAATCGATGCGCCCCCTTGTCGACCACTCGAGCGTAGCCAGGACGGTACGCGGTCTCTCTATCACCCTGGCCGATGGCACGAGCATGTCCGTTCAGGCCAAAGCCGTCATCGACGCCACCCAGGACGCCGACATCGCCGACATCGCCGGAGTTCCGTTTACTTATGGACGGGAGGACCTCGGCGAGAAAGATTCGAAGATGGCGGTAACCGCGGTCTTTCGGCTGGCGAATGTGACGCCTGACGTGTGGGGCAAGATGATCGCCCGCGAAGGCGTCGGCCACGACGGCCACAGCGCATGGGGTTACCACGACATGTGGGACTACCCGACGACCGACAAAACGAAGGTACGCATGCGCGGCCTGAACATCGGCCGTCAAAACGACCATTCGATCTTAATTAACGCCCTGCAGCTGTTCGGCGTCGATCCGTTCGATCCGAAATCGGTCGAACAAGCGTACGAGACGGCTCGCCGGGAACTGCCGCTCGTCGTAGACTATATGAAGGACAAGTATCCCGAGTTTCAACAGGTAGAGCTTGCCGGCATCGCGCCCGAATTGTACGTGCGGGAAACCCGCCATATGATCGGGGAATACCGGCTCTCCATCGCCGATCTGCTCGACAACCGGGATCACTGGGACCGGATCGGCTTCGGCTCCTACAGTGTCGACATCCAGAGCACCTCGTACGATTTTCGCGGCACGATTCTGATGAAGCCGAAGCAGTACGCGATCCCTTTTCGCAGCATCGTGCCCAAGGAAGTGGACGGTTTGCTTGTCGTCGGCCGGTCGGCAAGCTACGACTCGCTGCCGCACGGGAGCGCCCGGACGATTCCCGTCGGTATGGCGGCGGGGCAAGCGGCGGGAGCGGCAGCCAAGCTTGCGGCCGAACACAAGGTGACGTTCCGGCAGCTCTCCGCTTCCAAAGACATAATCGAACAGCTTCAACGATTGCTGAACGATCAGGGCATGGAGCTAAAGCCGTTTCGGATCGACCCGCCTGTTTATACCAAGCATGCCTCGTACCCGGGCTTAAAAGCGGCGGTTAGTATGGGGTTCGCCTTCGGAGGCAGCCAGAACGACTTCGAGCTCGAAGACGTGTCCAACCCGCAGCGTCTAGTCCACACGATGCTCCAGGTGCGCCAGGTCCATCCCGACGCCTTCAAGGGCAATCCGTCCGAGGCGCTCGAAGGAATAGGAGAGCCTGACACAGCGCCGCTGACGCTCGAACAAGCAGCTTTTACTATTGCGCTGTCTGCGGGGCTTCCGACCAGCCCGGAGCAAGCCCGCTCCATGTTGGGGACGAGGCAACTGCTATCCGCAGAAACGATGACAACGATAAAAAATCCGCAAAAGCTCACCAATGCTGACGTCTATATGATGATTCGCGATGTGGTGAAAGGAATGACCGGGACGGTATATGAATAGACTCGCGAAGGCATTCAGCGGGATGTGCCGGTCTGCATGGGGAACTGCGGCTCGGCGGCTCCGGGAAGGCTGGTAGGGGCAAAGCGCTCATCGGACAATATCGGTCGCAGATGACGAGCACCGTACGCCGGAATCTGGACACGGTCCGTCGGATGTAAGCAATTTTGCTTGAAGCACACACCTTGGGCGCTAATAGATTTCACATTTGGCATCGTATAAATCGGGCCGTCTCCGAGTCTACTTTGGTTTTCGGTCCCCGTTTCGGGCTGTTTCTAAGGAATAAGAAAACCGTCCGGTAAAATGCCGGACGGTCCTTCGCTATGCTAACCCATACGTTTAACGCGTTTGAGGGGATAAGTATCGGACTCCAGCCGCTCGCCCTCAATCCTGTTCTCTTTTTAAGGTTTTATTGTTATAACACCACTTCAAATGTGGACCGTAACCAGCTTACCTGCGAGCTGTTCATGTTCGGATGCGCTGAATACGTAATCATACGGGCTCTTTCACTAAATAGGAGTCTCAGGCACCCTCTATTTTCCGTTTTTTCGAGAAACCCCGGCAAATAAAGGCGGTTTGTACCCCTTATTTCAACCGACAGCCCGGGTTTGACCAATTTCGCCGATTTTAAGAGCTCCAAATCGCTCTTATCTTCCCATCCAACCCGGATTCGTACAAAATAAAGGCTGCAAACGACTCTTATCCTCTTCGCTCTGGCTAGAAGCAGGGCACAGGCCGAACCGACACGATGAAACGACCTGCGACACGTGCCGGGTACGATAAGAAAAGCCTCAAGGCGACCAAACGTAACCTTTGCCGCGATGACCCTGTATAAACCGAGGCTTTTTTTAGGTCAAGCGGTTATCTATCTCACTCGGCCGGCTCCCCCTTGCGGAGACAACCCCTTATCCATTTAATCGCCCTACAGCTAGGGACAGCAAGAGGCCATCCAGCCTCAAGCCTCCCCTGCGATCCGTTATTCCCCGTACACCCTGACTTCCACAATCTCCGCGTGCCGGCTTCCGTTTGTCGCCTCCACAACGATTCTCACCCGATCGCTGCTCGCCGGTTCGCTCAGCCGGTGCACGCGCTTGCGCTTGCGGTTATCCGTTATGCGCTCCAGCGACTGCCACTGACCGTCGATCCAGGCTTCGATCCGGTAATCGCGCACCAGCTCCGGCATCGTCACGAACGGCGTACGATGATGGTGAAGATTGATTAAGTCCTCGTTGACGTCATCGTTAAAAATCAGCTGCAGCTCCTCGATCCGGACCGCCTGCTCCCAATCGAGCTGGAGCCATTGCTCCTGTCCGGCCGGCGTCGGCTCCGACATCCACTGCTGCGGCCCCCCATATGGACGGCGGTATCCGTTCCGCGCCTTGTCGGGCGCGTACGCCGAAGTATCCCCGTCAGCACGGAAGCAGAACGGCTGGCGCGTTTTGCGCTGCATGCGCCATTGGATAACCGGCTGGCTGTGGCCGTGGTATTCCAGTTTCGACGGCGCATTCGGCTCCAAGCCATTGAAGAAGATCAGCACGCCGGTTAACGGCTCGCTGGCATGGTACAACTGCACCGAATCGTTCGCTTTGACGATGACGAAAGCGTTCTGCGCTGTGTCCGGCGTCCAGGCGAGCTCGAAGCGCACCCATTGAGAGCGGCCCGGCAACACGGAAGCTTGGCTGCTCGCCCGAAGCGTGTGCGGCAAATAATTTTCCTTGCGGCCGGTATCCCACAGCTCGACCTCGACGGTCGTCGCCGTATCGGCATCAAGCAGCAGCTCAAGGCCGTCCAGCCGCGGCTCCACGGGGAACAGCAAAGCAGCGTCGCGCGTGAGCCGGTAGCGCTCCTCCCCATAGCTCTCCTCGCTGAGCCGCATGAGCGTGCTGGAAGCGCTGGTGCGGGCTTGCTGCGCGAGATCGAGACTGTCCGCGTTGCGAAGACCGATGATCGAAGCGTCCTGACGCAGCAGCGTCTGACGCAGCTCGTCGCAGTGGCTCGCGTAAAGCTCGCGCGGTGTAACGCCCTTGGCGGCGCAAAGTGCGGCGCCGGTGCCGGCAGCTTCCCCGATGACGGCGCACGTCGCCATGACGCGGGTCGTCCCGAAGGCGACGTGCGAAGCGCTGATGTCGCGGCCGGCCATCAGCATGTTGTTCACGTTGACGGAATATAGCGAGCGGAACGGAACGTGATAGACGCCGTCCGCATGCAGATGCTTCGAGCCGCTTTCCGTCGAATACATGCCTTGCGGCGGGTGCAAGTCGATCGACCACCCCCCGAACGCTACGCCGTCCTCGAACTCCCTCTGGGCGAGAACGTCGTTCTGGTTCAAGACGTAGTCTCCTACGAACCGCCGGTATTCCCGCTTGCCCGGCAGCGCTCCGACCCACTCCAGCGTCATATTGGCGCTGTCGAACTTCCCGGAGTTTTTAATGTAATCCCATATCCCGTATATGACCGCCCACAGTTCGTCGCGAATCCGCTCGTTATCGTGCACCGTATCCAGTTCTCCGCCCCACTCGATCCACCAGTAATGACAGCCGGAATCGCCGCTGCGGATCACCCTTTTTACGGGAATTGTGGTCTGGGTGATGTCTTTGGCGAATGAAGGCGGGACATAACGGACCGGATGACCCGCATCTTTCGTATAAAACAGGAGCGTGCTGCCGAGCGTAATATCGTCGGCCGTCTCGGGCGCCCATTCCTCGTTGTACTCGTGCCGGGCTTCCCTGCCGATCCGGTACTTCGCTCCTGCCATGAAACCGACAAGCCCGTCCCCCGTGCAATCGAGATAGACTTGGCTCTCGAACCGGAGCCGCCTTTCAGAACCCATCATCCAGCCGGTCACGGAACGGATCGTGCGGTTAAGTTCATCCCCGTCCGCTTCCACTTCGTGCACGTCGGTATTCAGAAACAGCCGGATGTTCGCCTCCGCCTTCACCGCTTCCAAAACGACCAGATCCCACATGTACGGGTTGCCGTCCGGATTGCGGTACTGATTCTCGACGAACAGTTCCCCCATAATCCCTGTCTCGCGCGCATAACGATGGGTGCCGTGAGCGGTAGCTCCGCAAACCCATACGCGAACCTCGCTGCTGGAGTTCCCACCCAATACCGGTCTGTTCTGCACGAGGGCTACCGTTTGCCCTAATCGGGCTGCTGCAATCGCCGCACAGACGCCGGCCAATCCCCCGCCGATTACCGTTATATCGGTCCGTACCGTTTCGTTACGCATAGCCAAAACCACCTTAATCGAGTTATGATATATATAATTTCATCATATCATGTCGTAATTAAGTTAAAATACACGATACAATCCAATTCGGTATCTTTTATTTCAACTAACAAAGGAGGTATACGATGACGCACAATACCGGCATCAGATCGATGCAAACCGACGCCAGCCCCGCAGCTTTCCCCGCTTTCTCCTCTCTGTTCGGGCTTCACTGGCAGGTGAACGAATATACGTATTGGGAAAAGAAGCAGGAGTTTTTGCTCGATACGGACACGTATCCGAGCTGGTGCCTGTTTGCGGTCGAGAACGGCTCCTTCTCCTACGAGATTGGGGAAACTTCGGGCGTGGCGAGCAGCGGAGTTCTCGTTCTCTGTCCTCCGCATGTTCCGTTCAGCCGGACGATGACTGCTCCGGGGCTGTCGTTTCATTATGCGCGGCTCGATCTGATCCGCCGTTGTCCGGTAAGCGAATCGGAAGAGACGGACAGCCGTCCCGCGATTCCCGTCTCCATTACGCCGGGTGACCGCAGGCGGTTGTTCGACTCGTTTGCCAAATGGAAAACGATCAGTCCCCTCCCAATCGCCGAACGGCAAAAACTGCTCAGCCACTATTGGAACGACATCTGGACGTCCTGGTGCCTGGAGCTTCTGTCCGCTCCGAATCCACGTTCCTTACAGCCTCCTCAGGACGAGCTGATGAACCGGGCCGCCAAACTTCTGGAGCAGCATTGCTCCCAGCCTTACGGAGTCAAGGAACTGGCTCACGAGCTGGGCCTCAGCTCGGTCCAACTGATCCGCCGCTTCCGCTGCGCTTACCGGTTAACGCCCGGCGATTATTTAACGTCGCTTCGAATGGAACGGGCCTGCCGCATGCTGAGGGAAACCCGGATGACCGTCGACCAGATCGCCGCCGTTTGCGGCTACGCGACCGGGCATTATTTGAGCCGCTTATTCGCGGCGCGGATCGGTGTCGCTCCTTCCGAATACAGGAAGCGTCATCGGGTGTAGATCCTTGCCGGATGGAGAGCTTCTAAGGATTAAGAAAAACCGTCCGGGAACGGCTGGACGGTCCTTTGACGTGCATACCCATACGTATACGCGGGAATGGGTACCTTCGCTCCAGCCGCTCGCCCTCAGTCGTGTTGTCTTGTTTCGACTTGGCGGTAACAACACGACTTCAAATGCGGCCCGTGTGGATTTTGGCGAGATTCATGCCAAATTCACACCCAAACTTTCCGCTTCGTAAGGAGGCTTTCCTGGTAAAGAATGTTAATAAAAGCAAAGAACCGCCCGGCAAGCGGAACGGTTCTTCTCTTCTGCGGATACTCGAAGCCGTATTCGACGGCACAGACGCTTCACATTCTGAATTTTAACTTCCGGAAGCCTTATTTATAGAGCTTGTTCAGAATACGGTTCAGCAGTACGGCCGTTTCCGCTCTGGTCGCACAACACCGTGCTCCGTAACAAGCTCAATTTGATGCTTGGCGCTTGGATCGGTGAGTCCTGCTGTCGGCAGCATCACTTCGATGTTCTGCGCCCCTTTTGTCCCTTTAACTTCGCCGGCTTCGGCTTCGTTCAGCGCCTTCGCCAAAGCTTCCGCGTCGATTTCCGCCTTTGCGGCCGAGGGTGCTTCATCGAGCTTAACATCGGCTGTCATTCGTCCGTCCGATTCAGGTGCCGGCTTTGGTGGTGGTGTCGGCTTTGGCGGACGTCTCCTCTTCCTCCTTCACCTCGATCGCTACAGGCTGCGTGTAAATATCGTAGACCGGAGAACCGCCCGACGTATTCGTGTAGCGAAGCGTTACGTATGCGGTGCCGTTCGCTTTGGCCGTCACCTTGCCGCCGCTTGCCTCGATTATATCGCGGCCGCTTAGTACGACGATTTCCGGCGTTACGTTCATTGTGGCGCCGGCATACGTACGTACATCCGCCTTCAGCTCGGCCTGTCCGCCGACCATCAGCTGGACTTTTTGCCTCGACGGACGAATCCGGTCCGCCCAATCGGAGGACCAATGGTTATAGTCCGTAGTCAAGCCGTAAACGCCCATCGCAAAAGCGTTCTTATAATCGTTCATGTCCCTGTAAGTCCACGGCCAAATCGTAATTCCGCGATGTTTGGACGCTTCGAGAAAAGGTTTGCCGAATCCCGGATAGCTGGTGTTAAATGTCGTGTTCAACGGTTGAATCGTATCCAATACGCGGTAGAGCGACCGGGAAATATCGTTGTCGTTCGCTTGCCCCCCGGTCAGGAGGCCGAGTGACATGCCAGGCATTTTCTCGTTTACCCGCTTGATTTGATCGCCGATGAACGAAATCATGACGACCTGGTCCTCCACGTCATATTGCTCGATTAAAGCAAGCATCGGATCGATGACTTTCGGATTGTACGTCTTGATTTCAATAAAATGAAGCAAGTCTTTCCCTTTGAATTCCTGGAAATATTCTTCCAATGTAGGTATGCGGGCATCGGGATATTGTTCGGGAAACTGCTTGTTCGCAAGAAGCTGCTTCAGTTCGGCTAGCGTATAGTTCTCGATGCTGCCCGTACCGTTCGTCGTCCGATCCAGCGTCGTATCGTGCATAATGACGACTTTGTCATCTTTCGTTATATAGATGTCGTTCTCGACGATATCCGCGCCCTTCTCATAAGCGAGCACCGCGCCTTCGAGCGTGTTTTCCGGCGCCAGCGCCGGGATCCCGCGGTGTCCGATAATCCATGGCTTGCGTACGAGCGTAGTGTTCTTGTCGTACGTCCCGAGTACATCATGCAGCGTGTCCGGGGAGAGGGTAACGATTCCGTTAACGCCGGAAGTTATCAGCTTGTGATGAGCAATCTCATTCGGAAGCGGCCCCCTTCCCGTATGCTTCGCCCAAACGGTAATGAGCCTTTCCTGCAAATATTCTACATGTTCCTGCGATGCGGATCGCTCAGGCAAAAGCGCGATTTTCGCCAGATTGGCGTTCGTCGTTCTCCGGATATCCATCAGCTGCTTATGCGTTAAATTTGCCGCGGCATGCGGGAAGTCGATTATTCCGCGAATGATCGGATAAGCGGTACGCGCCTCTTTGACCAGCGCCGGCTGGTCGGAGACGATGAACGCATCGGCGATCCCTTCGGCTTTCAAATATTCGACGAGCTTCGCTACCGTAGCCGAATCGTGCACATAAAAAGCGGGAATCGTTTTACCGTCAAGCTTCTGCAAAGCGTCCCCCAGCGGCATCAAAACTTCTCTCCGCTTGACGCCGGTTACCTGCAAGCTCTCGTTCACATGCAAAATAACGGTAGCCGGACGCTTGTCCGGATTGATCGTCCAGTTCTGCCCAGCACTCTCGACCGCTCCGATAATACTTGGCGCGAGCGATATTTTGGTTAGTGGCTCCACAACGTTCGCAAAACTGCTGTCCGGCAGCTTCGGCAAAGCTTCCTGCTGCAAAGTCACTTTCACGCGCGCCACTTTCATCAAGCTGCCGTTTGCCTGCAGCCCGATGCCGCCTTTCGCATATGCATGCGCCATGCCGGTGTTAACGATCAATGCATCGTTAATGAATTCCTGTACGCGTTCATTATGCGCCTTAATCGTATACCGGTAAAATTGTTCCGGCTGAATCGCTTCCTTGTACGACTTGGCTTCCATGACATTCCAGCCGTTTGCCGGTGTCCGTTCGGCGAATTCCACGCCATTCGAAGCGGCGGCATTTTGCCGTACAGCCATTTGGTAATAAGGATAGTTGTCATTTTGCACCCGGAACATGACCGAATGCCAGCGGGACGAATCGTTTGCCTTGGCATGCGTCGCTTCGGCTTCGATCTTATAGTTGCCGAACAGCTTCAGTTCGTCCGGAAGCAACACGCGCATTGCAGTCCCCGGCACCGTCGCATCGATCTCGAAAACGCCGTTCTTGACGCCCGCGCTCGTACCGGCCGGTTGTTCGATCACTTTCCACCCGTCCGGCAGCGAGCCGTCCGCCACACCCGCAAAATCGCTCTCGTACAGCACATATTCGCCTTCCGCAGCCGGCTTGGCAGCCACCAGCAAGTCGACGGCCGCCGCGCCGACGGTTGCGCGCACTTTGTGCAGCCCTTTCTGCTTTGCCGTCAGTGTCCCGCCGTTCATAACGACGCCGCTGCCGTCCGTGCTCCAGGTAAGCTCGCTGCCTTTTACCGTCCCTGTCGTAAAATCGTTGAAATCGGCTTGGAATTCAATCGTGTTCAAATCGACTGCTTGATCGACGTTCGCCAGCAAATAGCCGGGCTCATGCCGAAGCGTCGTTACTTGCTTGCCGGACAACGACGCCATTACCTGGATTTGGCGAGTAGCCGAAGCATTGTCGTACACCGCCGTCACTTCCGCCGTACCTTCCTTTAAGGGGACCAGCTGATTGTTCACTACCCGGATAATCGCCGAATCCGAGGAATACCACTTGATCCGATCGACAGGAACCGATTCCTTGATCCCGTCGGAAAACACGACTTCGTTTGCCGCTGCAATCGGCCCCGACAGCGCCTCCACTTGCGCAGGAAGCGCAAGCTGGATATGCTCTGCCCGAATGCGCGTCACCTTCAAGTGATTAACCGAAATTTTGCTTTGATCGGCTTGAAACCCGACTTTGCCCCTCTCCAGCAGCAGACTGCTCATCCACTTGTCGGTCAGCAGATCGTATGCCGGTTTATCCACTTCTTTTATGTAAAGCTTCACATTGTGATCGAATGCTCTCACTTTGAATGAGTAGTCCTTGTTCAACTCCAGAGCTTTGCCCCAGCTCCCGGTAACCGGCACATCCCAGCCGTTGTTCGCATTCCGGAAAGCGATCTCGTACGTGCCGTTTTGTCTCATGGCCATCTGGTTGTACGGATGCAAGCCGGCGGACGGAGCGCGGAACATTAGAGACGCCCAGCGTCCCGTATTAACCGCTCCCTGGAACTGCAGTTCGGCTTCCACGGTGTAGTTGTCCCACTGCACGGGAGCAAAAATTCGAGCTTGCTCGCCTGTTGAGTTACCGTCAAACACGAGCCTGCCGTCGCCGTATACGTTATTTACGACTCCGAACGGACTGCTGCCGGCGTTTACGTTCGAAATCCACCCGAACGGAATTTGCCCGTCCGCATAACCGTCAAAGCTTTCTTCCAGCAATACGTCGCTTGTGAAGCCCGTTACCGGATTCGATCCGTCCAGCTTGACGATACCGAAGCCGTAAGTATCGTTCCAGAACGACTGCCTTTCGAACGCGCTCCAAGCTTTGCTCGGTTTCACCATTTTCCCTTCGCCGTTTACAAAACTCGAACCGACCGTCAATTCCATCCCGATTTGTTTCATCAGATGCGGATCAAAATCGAGGAACTTCCAGGGAATGGCCGTCTCCAGATTCCAACCTTTATCCGTTTTGCGGATTGCCCGCAATATTTGCTTTTCGTCCCGGTTTTTGTTCGTGTCGGCCGCGCCGAAGCTGAAATACGGGGTCGACGTACCCGATTTGTATACGAAGCCGAGCTGCACGTCTTTGCCTTGGTAGGGCGTAGATTGGTGAAGCTGCGGGTCGAGAAAAATCGTCACGTTCGGATGATCCCAATAGTAATCGTCCGGCGTATTAGTCGGATCCTTATCGACGTTCGGGCTTTTGGACAAATTGGGATCTTCCGTCGCTACGCCGATGTACAGATGCTTGTTGTCCCACACCATGCCGAACCTGGATTGAAGAGAATCGGCGCCTTCCGCGCTTAGTACGGTCTGAACGTTCCCGTTCAGCGACCATACGGACTCGTCCAAATTGCCGTCGATGATCGGCTCCGCCAGCGTTTGCCGGATCGGCAGCTCCTTACGCCCCTCGGCCGCCTCCGCCCGATCCGCATAGGCAGGGAGCAAGCCAGCCAACATAGCGATAGCAAGTATAGATGACACTGTTTTTTTTCCGCGTCTCATGCCTCACATTCCTCTCCCGGAATATCTAAAGATGAAACCTTTTCTAAACCACAAATACCTCCATTATTTTTCAGTTTTTCATTATTGCGCATCCCCTCATTCCCGGTCGCAGATTGGTAACACAATCAACACAGCTATTAAGTTAAACTAATTTTGTATGCGGAGAATTATCTTCAGGTTAATATATTATTGAGTTGGACCGTCACGGGTAAGAGAGGCTTACGATGTAGGGGAACATTTGCGGATCTTGATTGGCCATGGAAAATGAAGGTTTGAGGTACGGAGTTAGAGACAGCAGCATACTCAAATCTTTTTTGGGGGATTGCACCTGGCAAAAGAAGAGGCTAGCGGGTAAACAGAGCAGCTCCATGCTCTGTAGAGTTCATTCAGAATACCGAGTAAAGGCGGAAGGAAGCGGTTTGCAGGAGAAAGTTGGGCTTGCATCCCATAGGAGAGGTTATTATCATCATTCTGGTGTCTCGGAAAAACAGTTAAGATTACTCCGGATCGTGCCAAGGTACTTTTGCCAGGCAAAACCGCCGGCTCAGCCCTCCCTATCCATTCGGCCGCGCTCCTGCCCCGTCCGGGATTTCGCCACACAGCCGAACCGGTCCATTTTGGCTCGCATATAGTCAATCCGCTGCCGGATCTCGCGTATTTCCGACTCGGAAGGAGCAGTCGCACCCGGATGCGGCGATTCGGTCTCGTCACCGAAACGTGTCAAGGCTTCCGCGCTTTTGCCAAGCCAAGCCGTAAACGCAGAGCCGATAAGCTGCAGCAACGTTTCTTTCTCACGCCGCGCCGCTTCCCGCGTATTCCGTTCGATGGTCACCGTTCCCGTCTTCATCACGATCGTCTACCCCGTTCCACTATTGTTCTTATAGAGGTTATTCAAAAAGTCCACTTTTGATCACGAAGCCGATCAGGAAGCCGATCAGGAAGCGTACTCGACATCGAATATGGAATTCAGCCGGAACTTCCGGTGCTCACGTAACTCCCACTACGCTCCGCTCCTCATTTCCTAGCTTCATCCCATCTTCTCGGTGCTGAAAACCGGACTTTTTGAACTCGCACTTATAGCTCAACAATACCGGAAAGCGGCCGGATGCAAAACGGACCCGGGACTGTCTGCAAACCCCGACTTTAGTCGAGCGGACGTTCCGACCTGTGAGAGCGGCTTTTTCCAGCTGCCCGGCTAAACTTGAGCATGCCGCTTGGCCGACCGGCCGCCGTTATGCAGCCATACATACGCGCCGGGAGCAACGTACGGCTTGCTGCATTCCGCAAGAGACTTCCCTGAACAAGCACCGTTCTCAGCCTTTTCAGCCTGCGCCGCAGCCGTTTCGCCGCCCGAATCGTAATTTCGTTCACGACGCCAGGTCCACGCTTCGCCTTTCTGAGGTCCATTCTCACCATGACGCTTCTTCCTCCTCCACTCGTCGGCTAGTCATCATACTTCCTTTCCAGTATGCCGCCCGATCATTAACCCGCCGTCAATTGGATGTAAAAGTTTCACGAACTCCAACTGCCGAATTGGACCAAATATTTATGGTACCCGGTTCTGCGGTTCCACTATAATGGGAGAAACAACGTTGGACCGGCAAGGGAGGAGATTGATGGTTATGTTCGAACATCCCGGTTTAAAATGGGGGTCTTTCGCGATTGCGATCGCCGCATCGCTCCTTCTGCTGGGCTGGATCGCCCGCGGCAAACAGGAACATGAGCCTTATCTGTTCTTGAAGCTGTTTGGTTATTCCGCGCTTGGAGCTTCTACTTTTATCTTGAACGGGATTCGTCTTCCCGTTGGCTTTCTTTTGTATCTGCTGTTTTTGGCCCGACCCCGCACGAACCCGAAAGTGAAGCGCCGCGCCGCTTTATTCGGTCTTTGTCTGTTTTTGCTGAACGCAGCAGCTCCCACTTGGGAGAGGATGATCTATGAGCGCGACATTACCGTTGCAGCGCCCGCCGGCAATCTGTTTGCGATTGATTTCCGACACCACTGGCAGAGTGTGACCTCCAAGCTGGCTATCACGGGCGATACGCGGCTGGAACGGTTTGAGGCTAGGTACAAGTCGGATGGAGATTTGCAGCGACTTCGGTACGAATGGATCGAAAAACGTTCGGATGGCTTCATCTACTACCGGGCCGAGCTCGATCCGGGAAAATCCAAAGTAATAGTGAAGCGGAATCGTTTGGATGGCGGATGGGTACAATTCGACCGGTCGATCCCGGTAAGCCGTTTCCTGCAAAAACTGGACGATACGGAGCTGGCGTCACTTAAACCTAGCACGGACTTTCCGTATTACAGCCTGAAGGCTGACGGCGCTTCCGTAAACTACGGCATCAAGAATACGAAATCGTTTATACTCCGGGAGACCGGCATCAGCCCCATCGAACCGTCCAGGCTTCCGGTTTTAGGATATTGGCTGGCGGCGTGCGGATCCGGATCGCCCCATGGCTGCGACGAGCGGGCGGATTATTTGTTTGATTCATAAGGCGTTTTGCTCCGTACCTCTCGAATTAAGCGGCTTGATGCCGATCGGATTACGCGCTGGCCGCTTCGCCATCGTGTTGCCGTCGTTGCGACCGTGCCTGCCTTCATTAACTATTGGAAAAAGCGGTCCCTCACTTCCGGAGACGGCAGCAAACAGCACTCGTTGCGGCCAAACCAGCGGTACCGGTTGCGGGCAACCGTATCGTATACCAAGTCCCTGAGCGGTGCAGGAACCGCTGCGAACGCGTACAGAACCGGCCACAACCCGCCCAGCTTCCGTGCAACCTCCAAGGCCGCTCTGGACTTGATATACACCCGCCCGTCCCGGATCAGCCTAAACGTATCCCGCGCCGCCTCACCGGAGCTGCCGGTTTGCCCCGCTTGTTCCAGCAAAGCTTTACCCGCAGCCGAGTCCAGAGCAGCAAACCGGTAGAGGGCGCGCCGGTCCCGTTTAACCACAAAACGGACGATCCAGCTGCACATCGCGCAATAACCGTCATACAAAATGACATCGTAGTTTCCTTCGCGAACTTGCCCCGCCATGACCGTTCCCCGCCTTTCCGGCCGCCCCTGTACTCGTATTGTACCTCGTTCCGGCCTTTGCGCTGCAGTTCCAAATTTGCTATAACGGTATGCCAAACAGGTACTAGATTCTGTAGTACCTCGGTCTGAAACGGACCCCGTCCCCGGCTCCGGTGCGCAGCAGGCACTTATTTCTTTAGTTATCAAAAGCTCCAGGAACGGACGGGGCCCACGCCGGTTGAATGGTACAAACTCCGCGTTTCTTCTGAACCGACCGGCCTGGGACCACGATTCCACCGTCGTCACACAGCGAAACATCGGACATGTTAAGAATGCGCGAAGTACTAGATAGCTTCCCGGTTGTGTTTGTCCGGTTGTTCGTCCGGCTGCGTTCGTCTGCCTACGCATATCGCTGGCGCCGTCACCCGTCACGTTCGCGACCGCCGTTTTCCGGCTTCTCCGCCTCCGGAACAAGCCCCCCGCGCCGCACCTTCGCCACCGCTTCCTTGCTGCTTTTCACCCGGAGCTTTTTCAGCATTTTGTTTACCTGGTTTTTCAGCGTACTTTCCGCTTTATACAGCTTGCCGCCGATCTCCCTTTGGGTGTATCCGGCCTCCAGCAGCCCGAACAGCTCCCGCTCTGCACCGGTCAGCTCCTTCAACTGCTCCTCCCGTTTCAGCCGGGCAAACTCCTTCAGCAGCACTTCCATCGGATTTGAGCTTCGCATGACGGTGCGGATCGTTTGCGGCAGGCTACGGTAGTCCGTCTTTACCACATACTGAACCGCTCCGGCGGTAAATGCTCTTGTAATAACCGATTCCTCCTCAAGCGAGGTCAGCATAATGACCTTCGCCGGCCGCACCTCCAGCAGCTCCATCGCGGCATAAATCCCGTCCACCTGCCCCGGCGTCAGGCATATATCCATCAATGCCACATCGAATTCGAGCGTACCCGCCAGCCGGACCGCCTCCTCACGGCTCGTCGCAGCGCCGACGACCAGCATGTCCGCTTCCTTGTTCAGAAAAGCGGTCATCGCTTTGATCCAGTCCGGATCGTCCTCCGTAATGAGTATTTTGATCGGCTGCATCTTGTTCCCTCCTCTCGAACGAATCTTTGCTCTTCCCGGGGTTCGGTACCTCCCAACCACTCGAATTCACTCTTGTGGTCACTATCCAAGCTGTGCTTCCGAACCCCGCAACCGCCGCTTCCCCAGGTCGCTCGCTCCACGCCAGCCGACGCCTCTACAGCTCCGGGTTGTACGTACCCGGCCCGGCTCCCTATGGCAGACGTTTAGACTTCTCAGTCCATGGATTAACCTTCCAACCGCTTGTTTCCTGGAAATCGGAGCGTCACGACCGTTCCCGCCCCTTCCCGGCTTGTCACTTCAATCGAGCCGCCGATCTTCTGCATCACCTGGTAGCCGTACGTCAGCCCAAGCCCGAAGTTTCCTCCGCCGCCGGTATGTTTCTTGGTTGTATAAAAAGGCTCCAGCACGCGCGCCAGCCGGTCTTGCGGAATGCCCGGCCCGTTGTCCCGCAGCGACAGCTCCACATATCGTTTGGAGGCGGCGATCCTGACATGCAAAGTTCCTCCGCCCGGCATCGCTTCCATGGCATTGGTGACCAGATTGGAGATCACTTCGCCCACATGAACCGGATCACACAGAACGATCGGATCACATTCGAAGTCCGTTTCTACCCTGATCCCGCTTCGCTCCAATTCGGCAGACCGCGATCGCACGTTTTGCTCAATCAGGACACTCAGCCGATTCGGCCGCTCCTCCAGCACGATCTCCTGCATCTGCCCGTGTATACGGGCTACCATCTGTTTCATATGATCCGCCGATCGGACGATCAGGTCGAGCTGTTCCGCCGTCTCCGCATCCTGCTGTCCAAGCGCAAACTTAATATTTTCCGCGGACATCGAGATTTTAGCAATTTCGTTTTTGATCGTATGGTTCAGCATCGCCGTTCCCGAACTGACGGCCGTCACCGCGCTTTCCAGCGGATCTTTCTCCAGACGCACCTTAACCCCCAGCACGCCGGAGCCAAAAGCAAACGCCACGCCCGCGAGCAGCGAGTAGGCGATAAAAAAAGCGATGTAATGAAAAAAACGGAACCCCGGCTCCCATACGTTCGCTACATTAATCAATACCGCAATAGCCGCCAAAGTCGGCACCGCCAGCACTGCAACTGCAAGCTTCTCGCGCCTTTTCCAGGCAGACGGCTCGCACCTGTACGCCGAGACGAGCAGCCAGCAGGAGCAAGCATAATAAGGTACGGCCCAGAAGAGCAGCGTAAGGAAAAAAGCGCGCTCGTCCGGAATCGTCCAGTACACCGCTGCGGCCGCGGCGGCCGGAAGGAGCAGAAGCAGCTTCAGCTTGGCCCGGACTTTGCGAGAGAACCGTTCCGCATACACGAGAGCAAACACCAGCACGCCGTACGGCGTTAACGTATGGTTGAGCGTCGCCAGCCCTTTTGCCGCAAAAGCAGCGAAGTCGGACCACATACTCGTTCCCGCTCGTTCCGTCAGCTTGAACAGAAGATCGTCCCGGATATAACCGGCCAGACCGCCGGTGCTCGCAAACAGCAGAAAAAAAGCGGCCCACCGGTTGGCCTCCCGCTGCGGATGCAGCTTGTATAACACGCATGCAGCCGCCAGCAGCGCCGCAAAATAAACAAGCATGCTTCCTCACCCTCTCCTAGTCGCTGCATGCCGGATTGCGGGTACCTCTCTAGCACGATCATACCCTTTGACTCAAACGGATTTCAAGAGGGGCGGGGGACGCACGCGAATCCAACCCTTTCCAGCGCAAAGAAGAAAAAAAGCAGCCTCCCGGAACGAAGAGAAGACTGCTTTCCATCATAGAGTATGCATCATAGGGGCCCGGCAAGGCGCTATCCAAGGCACATGCCGCGTCTGCGCGCCCCCGAGCTTGCCCCCCTACCTGCGACTGTATATACGCGCGGCCGATCCCGCCCTCTTTCCTGCCGCTCCTGGACCCCGTAAGCGCCGTGCTCCCAAAAATCATCCTTTGAAGGAGAAAGTGAGTTTAGTCGGCGAATACGGCCATTCTCACACAAACCGGCTTGGACGCTTGCGCCGTATGTCCGGTGAATTCCAGCTTGCCGGTGCTCCGGTCGACGCGAAACACGACCAGATTATCCGTATCGCGGTTAGCGGCGATCAGAAACGCACCGTCCGGCGAGAGCGAAAAGTGACGGGGATGTCCTCCTCTGGTGGACGTATAGTCCACAGGCGTCAAAACGCCCGAATCCGGATCGACCGCATATACGACGATCGAATCGTGCCCCCGGTTGGACCCGTACACGTATTTCCCGTCCGGCGAAATCTGAATCTCCGCACACGCATTCTCGCCCTCGAATCCGGCAGGCAGCGTGGACACAATCTCCAGCTTCTCCATCGTCCCCGCCGAAGCCTCGTAAAGGAACGAAGTGACGGTGGAATCCAGCTCGTTAATGACATACACGTATTTACCGTTCGGATGAAAGACGAGATGCCGCGGACCCGCCCCAGGCTGTACAGCCGTCTCGCCATGCGGCTCCAGCTTGCCCGCCCCGGCATCGATCCGGTAACCTACGATCCGGTCCATCCCCAGATCCGGCACGAACACGAACCGCTGATCCGGGCTGAAAAAAGCCGAATGCGGGTGCGGCCGTTCCTGGCGCTCCGGATGAACGCTGCTTCCCGCATGCTGCTTCGCATCGAGCAGCGGCCCGATCGTTCTGTCTTCCTGAAGTGCGACCATGCCCACCTGACCGCCGCCGTAACTCGCCACAATGAAGAAGCGGTTATCCGCGCTCCGCTGAATATGACAGGTCGACGTATTCACCGTGACCGAACGGTTCAGCTCCGTCAGCTTGCCGGCCGCCGAGTCGATCTCAAAAGCTACAGCGGCCCCTTTACGCTGTCCGTCCTCCAGCTTTTCCGCAATCGCATACAGCTTCCGCGCCTTGGCATCGAGGCTTAGGAAGGTCGGATTTTGCAATCCGGAAACCTGATCGAGCTGCGAGAGCGCCCCCGATTCGGTATCCAGCTGATACACATACACCCCGCTGTTCGCCGCCTCCGCATACGAACCGATAAATACGAGCATTTTCCCCTGATTGTCCGCCACGTCTTGTTTCCTCCTCTTGGCCATCCGTTAGTTTTCCAATTGTACCGGTATCTCTATTAATGTACACTTCCGGGTGGAAGGAAAGCAAACTGCATGTTGCGAGGGACATCCTGCGCATTGCGAATAAAAGGAAAGAGCCCTTGAGCTAGTCAAGGACTCTTGGTATATGCGGTCGGAGGGATTTGAACCCTCACACCCGATGGGCACTACCCCCTCAAGATAGCGTGTCTGCCGTTCCACCACGACCGCAAATCGGAGATAGATGTTAGTTAAAGGAAATGTGAGCCATGTAGGACTCGAACCTACGACACCCTGATTAAAAGTCAGGTGCTCTACCAACTGAGCTAATGGCTCATGGATATGCCCCGACCTTGTTGCATGTTAAGGGGCTCTGCTGTGACAAGCCTTAGATGCTCGTCCCCATGAAATATGAAGATGAAGAAATGGTGACCCGTAGGGGATACTCTCCGCTGACGCTCCGAGACTGCGAAGCGGTTCCTTACGAAGCCAAGCTCCGACGAACCTAATAGGTTCTCATCCCAAGCGAAGTTATTGCATAGATGATGACCCGTAGGGGATACTCTCCGCTGGCGCTCCGAGACTGCGAAGCGATTCCTTACGAAGCCAAGCTCCGACGAACCTATTCCCACTTAAGAAATGGTGACCCGTAGGGGATTCGAACCCCTGTTACCTCCGTGAAAGGGAGGTGTCTTAACCCCTTGACCAACGGGCCCTGTTGCTTGATTCTACTGCCGCCCTTCAAAGCGACAAGTGTTATTATATCGGAATTAGGAGACATTGACAAGCACTTTTTCAAAGCGTTTTTTGGAGAAACGGCATGACCTCAAACCTGATTCTTGGCGGGCTGAACCGCGCTTCAACTCACCCTTGTTCTACGACTTCCATCTCCGGGTATTAAAGGACACCATTGCTGCAGCAGTTGAACGTTTAAGCACCAACTTCAATTTTATGAAACAATCCGAATGTGCTATGCTTTTTCCATATTGGAGGTGATCCGGATGATGCTTGTGTATCATAAATCGAACCAAAGTGTGCTTGAAGAACCGGTGAGGCTGCCCGCCCCGGACGAAGTAGCCTGGATCCGTCTCCGCGCCCCCGAGCCGGAACAACTGCAGCACCTTCTTCAAGACGTATTCCACTGCCACCCGCTGCTCGTCGAGGATTGCATTAAGATGAATCAGCGTCCTAAGATGGACCGTTACAAAGATCATATCTTCATTTCCTTTTATAGCTTAAACCAAAATTTGAGCTCCTCCGAAATCGCGATTGTTATCGGCACTAACTTTATCGTCACGGTGTACAAGCAGGATATCCCGTTCCTTGACGATCTCTACTCGGAGTTTCAGCAGGTGGAGGGAAAGATGGAGTATACGGGACGGATTTTGTATCATATTTTGGACCGGTGCGTGGACGAATATATGGAGCACGTTTACCAGTTGGACGATCGGATTGACCGGCTCGAGCAATCCATTTACCACAATCCGTACGTTCGCGTCGCCCAAGACATTTTCCGGATGAAACGGACGCTTCACATGCTCCGCCGCATCTTTGTGGAGGAACGGACTTTGCTCGGCGCGATCGGTCACCAAAACTTCCCCTATATCCGGCAGGAATCCGACGTTTATTTCGTCGATATTTACGACCATTTGTCGCGCGTCGTCGACTCGCTGGACATTTACAGGGAATCGCTGAACGGCCTGCTGGAGCTGCAGATGAACATGAAATCCGACCGGATGAATGAAATAATGAAGACCCTCACGATTGCCAGCACGTTTTTTATGCCGTTAACATTCATCGTTGGGATTTACGGCATGAACTTCGACCGGATGCCCGAGCTGGACTGGAACTATGGGTATCTGGCCGTGTGGGTCGTCATGGCGGCCGTGGCCGTCGGCATGTGGATTTATTATAAAAAGAAGAAGTGGATGTGACGGGGCTCCGACGCCCCCTCCTGTCGGGTTCTCTTCCCTCAACTTTCTCACGTAACAACAAAAAAGCCGCCCTTCGGCGGCTTTTTGTGTTACGGAGAAAGAGGGATTCGAACCCTCGCGGCTGTTACACCCTAACGCTTTAGCAAAGCGCCCCCTTCGGCCTCTTGGGTATCTCTCCATGAGAAGTAAAAAGCTCCCCGAACAGGACTCGAACCTGTGACAACTCGGTTAACAGCCGAGTGCTCTACCAACTGAGCTATCAGGGAACGTATATTGTTAAATTATCATGAATCGGCGGCCAAGTCAAGCTGGAGCAGTTTCAATTTGCCTTTGCATGTGCCGCAAGCGTATTTACGCGGGTCCATCCTCCGTTTGCGCATATAGGAGGTGCCGCACGATACGCATTCCAGCTTGTACCGAAAAGGCTGCGGCTTTCGTTTCATCCCGAGCGACTGGCAGTAACGCGTACCTCCGACTTCCGCGAGCAGCTTTTTGAAATCTTCGTCCCGATGCTTGTACCCTTTACGCTGCAAATGCAAATGATAATGACACAGCTCATGCTTAATAATTTTCTCGACTTCTTCCGGTCCGAACGCCTCGTATTGATGCCAGCTAATATCGATATGATGGGACTTCATAAAATATCGTCCGCCGGTCGTCCGCAGACGCGTATTAAATGTCGCCCGGTGCAGAAAAGGGCGTTTGAAATCATGCAGAGAGATCCGCTCCACCCATTGCTGCAACTGCCGGTCGTCCATTCGCCCCCCTCCTCCTTCGGTTTCCATGGTGAGTAAACTTTACTTGAATTTGTACTCCATCATAGGCTACACTGTCAAGTAGAACAAGTCGGAACGAACGCCTTCCGCAACCACGCAAAGCCCCGAGAGGAGAACGAAACCGCGATGCCGAAAATGAGATATGCCGTGCTGAAGCTCGGCGAAACTTTGGAATTCGTCGAAATGCCTGCCGATCACGTGTACCAATTAACCGCTTTAAACCGCCGCCTGCATAAAGAGCTGGACAAGCTGACAGCCGATGGCGTCCCCACGCTGCCTCATGTCATAGCTGAATGCGATTCGCTGGATATCGTAGACAACGCATGCACGGTCCTGCACGGACTTGAGTACATGAACGCGCTGGAGCGTTCCTTTGCCCAGCTTGATGAGAAATCTTATCCGCTCATCTCCTTGCTCACCGAGATTCGGGCGCTGCAAGCCCAACTGGAGCAATGGTACGAAGAGGAAGAAGACGCCTGACACATTTGCCGCAATAGGACCTGCACCGCATCCGCCTTTTCCCCATATCCTATAGGTAGTAGCACATCAAGAGTGTGAAAACCATGGAAAGGGGATGGAACTATGCCGCAGTGGCTTTGCCATCAACTGGAGAAAGCGTTTCGCAAGAAGGATATTCGGCAAGTTCGGCTGCTGAACGACTGCTGGTTTTTTTATCGCACACGAACAACCGACTCGAAGGAGTCCATTCATATATCCAGACCGTAAACGCCCCGGAGACAGCGTCCCCAGGGCGTTTCTTCGTTATCGTTCAGACTGGAAGGCTGGAGGGGGAAACCTGCCTTCTTGACCCGTTGCGGATAACCCCCGTTTAATACACACCTGGCCTACAGCATCCCGCCTATTTGCCATTCTGGCTTTTCATCGTCAGCCCGACCCGGCCCTTCTTCAAATCCACATTCAGCACCCACACCGTCACCGTATCGCCAACCGACACGACATCCATCGGATGTTTGACGAACGTATCGCTCATCTGGGAAATGTGAACGAGTCCGTCATTTTTGATCCCGATGTCGACAAATGCGCCAAAATCAATCACGTTGCGAACCGTGCCCTGCAACTGCATCCCCGGCGTCAGATCTTCAAGCTGCAGCACATCGGTGCGGAAAATCGGCGGCGGCAGTTCTTCGCGCGGATCGCGTCCGGGCTTCTGCAAGCTGTCCAGGATGTCCCGAAGCGTCGGCACCCCAACGTCCAGTTTGGTCGCCAGCGTGTCTACATCGGCGTGCTGCAGCTTCTCCTTCAGTTCCTTGGTGCCGAGCTGATCCAGCTCCAGCCGCAGTTCGCGGAACAATCGGTCGACGACCTCGTACGATTCCGGATGAATCGGCGTATTGTCGAGCGGATTCTCACCTTCGCTGATCCGCATAAACCCGATGCACTGCTCGAACGTCTTCGCCCCAAGCCGCGGTACCTTCTGCAACTGCTTGCGATTGACGAATTTGCCATTTTCCTCGCGGTATTTGACGATGTTTTTGGCGATCGTGCCGTTGACGCCCGATACATAGGAGAGCAGCGACGGCGAAGCGGTGTTCAGATCGACGCCGACATGGTTCACCGCAGACTCGACGACCGCCTTCAGGCTTTCCTCCAGATGCTTCTGCGCCACATCGTGCTGGTACTGGCCGACACCGATCGCCTTCGGTTCGATCTTCACCAGCTCCGCCAGCGGGTCCTGCAAACGCCGGGCGATCGAGATCGCACTCCGCTCCGCCACGTCCAGATTCGGAAACTCTTCCTGCGCCAGCTTGGACGCCGAGTAGACGCTCGCACCGGCCTCGTTGACGATCAAATATTGCAGCCCGCGTCCCTTCACCTTCCCGATCAAATCCGCGATAAACTGCTCCGTCTCCCGGGAAGCCGTCCCGTTGCCGATCACGACCAGCTGCACGCCGTACTTCTCGATCGCAGCCTTTATCTTCGTTTCCGCTTCCGCTACTTTGTTGTTCGGCGGGGTCGGATAGACGACATCGATGTACAACGTTTTTCCCGTCTCGTCCACAACCGCAAGCTTACAGCCCGTCCGGAAAGCCGGGTCTACGCCCAGGACGACTTTTCCTTTAACCGGCGCCTGAAGAAGCAGATTACGCAAATTTTCCGCGAAAATCTGGATCGCATGCTCCTCCGCCTTCTCCGTCAGCTCTCCGCGCACTTCGCGCTCGATCGACGGGGCGATCAGCCGCTTGTAAGCGTCCTCGATCACCAGCTGCAGCGTTTGCTTGACGATGGAGTCGCCTCTAATGGTCTGTTTGCCGATGTAATCGTGGATACGTTCCACCGGCACTTCCAGCTTTACCTTCAGCACCTCTTCCCGCTCCCCGCGGTTAATCGCGAGCGTCCGGTGCGGCGGCAGGCGGCGAATCGGCTCCTGGTACGCGTAATACATCTCGTACACCGACTCCTGGTCCTTATCTTTGGCTTCCGTTACAATGATGCCCTGGTCCTGCGTATGCTTGCGCACCCAAGCCCGTATTTTGGCGTCGTCCGCGATATTTTCGGCAATGATGTCCATGGCCCCTTGGATCGCGTCCTCGGCTGTATTCACCTGTTTGTCCGCATCGATATACTTCGACGCCTCCTGCTCCAGTGACCCTTGACGCGGCTGCGTCATGATCCAGGCCGACAACGGCTCCAGGCCGCGCTCTTTGGCTACGCTGGCTCTCGTCTTCCGCTTTTGCCGGTACGGCCGGTACAGGTCTTCCACTTCCTGCAGCTTCACCGCTTGCTCGATCGAAGCTTTCAGCTCGCCGGTCAGCTTGCCCTGCTCGTCGATCAGCCGGATGACTTCCAGCTTGCGATCCTCAAGATTGCGCAAATATTGCAGCCGCTCCTCGATGTCCCGGAGCTGCGTCTCATCCAGCTCACCCGTCATCTCCTTGCGGTAGCGCGCGATAAACGGAATCGTATTGCCTTCATCCAGCAGGCCGACCGAGGTACGCACTTTCGTAAACGGGAGCTGCAGCTCCTTGGCGATCTGCTTCAAGATCCGTTCCTGCTGAAGCGCTTTATGTTCTTCGGTCATTTCCGGCTTGGCCGTATCCGGGTCTTGAAGGGCCGTGCGGTTGGTTTCCAGCTCTTTGGTCATGCCCTACCTCTTTCTGCTATGGTTTCATTTGCACATCTTCTACTGTAATATTTTCGCTTTGGGGCATGCGGATTCCTGCCTAAATGGACTTTTTTCTCCGATTGAGGAACAAGTGTGCCTATGATTATGATCCACAAGAAATCGAGAAAGTATTGTTAAAAACAAAAAAACGAGGGCTTCCCCCCGTCCGTTCGTTGTTGTAGCCGATTAAAAATCGATCAACCCTACGCTAATCTGCAAAGCTTCGTCCACCTTACGCATCGACTCGTCGTCCAAATGCGTAATCTTATCGGTAAGCCTCTGCTTATCGATCGTACGGATCTGCTCGAGCAAAATAACCGAGTCGCGGTCGAACCCGTGCGTTTCCGCATCGATTTCCACATGGGTCGGCAGCTTCGCTTTCTGAATTTGCGCAGTGATTGCCGCAACGATTACGGTTGGGCTGAACCGGTTTCCGATGTCATTCTGAATGATGAGCACAGGCCGAACTCCACCTTGTTCGGATCCCACTACGGGAGACAAGTCCGCAAAAAATACATCGCCACGTTTCACTATCAAGCTCTACACCCCGCTAACTAAGCGCTCAAGGGTACCGTCCGCTTCTTCCTCCGCTTGAAAAGCCTCTGCCGCCATATGCAGATTGATCTTCGCCATTTCCATATACCCGCGCTGCATCGACTCGCGCAAATGGCGCTTCTTACGTTCCATGAGATACAGCTTCATGGCTTGACGAATGAATTCGCTGCGATTGGAGTTTTCCTTCTCCACGATGCCGTCGACTTCCTGCAGCAAGTAATCCGGCAGACTGATCATGATCCTTTTCGTGTTATGCACATTGGCCACCGATCTCGCACCCCCAAAACATTCCCAAACCAATACTACCATTATGTCGTGCATGAAGTAATTTTATACAAGACCAAGTATATGCGCTGGATATATCACGTATGTATACCCGTTGCAAATCTTTGTCCGAGAGCCGCAACCCCGTTGCAAGCCTGGTCATACGCATCACGGAACACCCCTTCCCAGGCGCTGTCCTCTCACTTGGGAGAAGAGGAAAATTTGTTAACGTACCGGGAACAGTCCCCAAAATTGCCGTCTATACCTATTCGATCCGTGACGACAAAATCCTTTGTTTGGTTGCATAAATGTTGTTGGTAAATGTTGATAAACCGTGTCGAAACAGTTATTCTGACTGCCTTGTCATTCGGATAATAAGATGTAGAAAATGAAGCGGGACGAACTCCCTCACCGCGAAAAGAGTGCTCCCATGTAACAGGATGAGAAAGAGGTCATCGATCCTTACTCCGGACGTGGAAGAAATCAGATTGCCGAATCCAGAACTAACGGATCAAAGGGTTTAAAACGTCTTCCCTCCGGCCGTCCCGAATATACACCCGAGGCACCCGATGAGAAACCATGCACGTAATCTCGTAGTTAACCGTGCCGAGCAAAGCGGCAAGATCCTCGGCGGTAATCGCTTCGTCCTGCTGGCGCCCCATCAGCACCACTTCTTCCTCTTTGGACAAGTCGCCAAGTCCGCTGACGTTCGCCATACACTGATCCATGCAGATCCGTCCAACAATCGGCACCTTCCGCCCGCGCACGATCGCCTGCGCTTTCCCGGACAACATCCGGCTGTAGCCGTCCGCGTAACCGATCGGCAGCGTCGCGATACATTCTTCCCCGGAAGTGTGGTACGTCGTGCCGTAGCTGATGCCAGAGCCCGCAGGAAGCGTCTTGACGTGAACAGCCCTCGTCTTGATACTCATCACCGGCTCGAGCTGCACGCGCTCTTTATTCACCTCTTCAGACGGGTATAGGCCGTACATCCCAATCCCTAGCCGAACCATTGAGTACGACAGCTCCGGACAGTCGATTCCTGCTGCGCTGTTTCCGGTATGAACGTAACGGAACGTAACTCCCCGCTCTTCCAAATGCCGGATAATCCGCTCAAACTTCCGGTGCTGCTCCAACGTATACGCTTTATCCGCCTCGTCGGCGCAAGCGAAGTGCGTATACACGCCTTCCACATCCAATAGTAGGTGTTCAACCGCGCGAGTTATATAGGAAATGGCTTCGTCATTCGGCTGAAGCCCCAGACGGCCCATGCCGGTATCGATTTTGATGTGGACTTTGAGCTTGTGAGTAGTTGCAGGTGTTGCAGTCATAATGGTATCAATATCGTTAGCGTGAATGCTCTCTGATGTGCTGGTAAACGCATCAGTACTCATGCTTTCGGAAACTGCAGCAGTTTCCGTCTTAGAGACCCTACCCGTGGTTGCATCCGTAGTGATCACATTTGTGGGACGACAGCCTGCGCGTGACTGGGGACCACGCATCGAAGGTGGTTTGCCCTGCCGAATACTCGCTCCCATCACAGCATGCGCAGAATCCTCCGGCCTTTTTTCCAGCCAAGAACTTCCCGCTTCCGCCGTTGGCCCTGAAGTTGCTTGAAGCCGCTCTTCCAACGCCGTCCACAATTCGTCCTGAAACACCGTTAACGTAATATCATGCTCGATCGCTAGCGGAATGCCTTCCGGCTGCGTGTACCCGAGCACCAGGATCGGCGCCTTTACTCCCTCACGCCGAAGCTCCAGCGCTTCGTCCAAGAAGGCGACCCCGATATAGCTGACGCCGCACTCCATCGCTTCTTGCGCGACCTTTACAGCGCCATGTCCGTATCCGTCCGCTTTGACGACCGCCATCACCTTCATCTCCGCCGGCAGCGCCTGCCGAAATGCCCGTATGTTATGCCGCAGCGCATCCAGCGAAACCTCCACCCACGTCGGCCGATAAAACGTCTCCAACCTGTTCACCTTCTTCTAGTCATCAAGCCCCCACCACCGGAGCCCGCCAAAAAACACATAAACCTATGGTAATGCCATCCCCCCGGGCTGTCAATGAACAATGAGTCACATGTTCGTGATCTGGGGGCGGTAATAAAAGGGAATACCCGGTTTCTCTTTGATTGGGGAGAGAGAACCGGGTATTTTTGGTAAATGGATGAAAACAATAGTATCCTCTTGTTGTTATTAACTTTTAAGATGGTAGCCAGTTTAACCTCTATATGTCAAGATTCTAAACCTGGCTCTCCAGTGTATTTCGGAAATAACAGAACCAGCTAACTTATCTGGCGAAAAACATCGCCCTTGACTGCAACCTTGTTTATTCTGCAGCGGCCAGTCATCATTTCCCAACTTGCCCCTGAACCGATTGAGCGACCCGGATCATTTCAGTCTCAGGAAGATCTCCCGTCGACAATCGGAACTCAACCCCGTCGTAAGTCCAAGTCAGCGTGCGCAACCCTTTAGATTCGCCAGTTACAATACCAAGCGTATAGCCAAGGTCAAGAATATCGCCAGTCAGAGAAGTGACCGTTTTCGTCTGAGGCATCGATTCAGTTAACGTATAGTTGTATGTGCCCGAATATCGGAGTAAGATCGCCTTATCTTCGCCAAGCTTGACTTCCTTCAAATCCTGCAGCTTAACCCCTTGCGGAATATAGTCCGGCTCGAGAATTCCAAAAGTGAGCGCTCCTGCTTTATCCGTCGTGCCTGTCTTCTGCACAGTTGTTCCTGCGGCCCCTTGCTTAGCTGTATCTCCGACCGTACCCGAGGTAGGCAACGATTGAATATTCCAGCTTGTCATATTCCGCTGCATATCAAAGGAGTCCTTCTCGAACTTCTTGCCAAACTCAAACTGATCGAAGCTAACTTTCACCATTACATTGTTGTTCTCATCGGATACCTGCACTTGCCGCGGAGCGTAATCCTTTTTGCTGAGCCAAATCTTCTGCCGAGCTAACAAACCGTTCTGGTAATTAGCTACGACATCGAACACATACGCATCCTTCTCTTCGGTAAAATGCCGCTCATTATCCATCACAATGCTTTGCACCAGCGACTGATACAGATACACTTGTCCGGAATTTTCCGGCCAATCGCTCTGGAAACGGAACATCTTATTCAAATGCGGCGTCAGCACGAAGACGCCCTCATCGTTACGCAGTACAATTTGCGTGACATCTTTCGCCTCGTTCGTCAGCGCAATACGGTAGTAATGCGGATTTTGGTACCAGACCTCCACATCGTACTGCTGCGCCTGCTGCCCTGTCTGAAGCGTCATCTTCCCTGCGCCCTGATAGCTGTTCAGCTTCCCGATCACATGATCCAAATCCTTAACAACCTGTTCCGCATTTTTCGTCCCACATCCGGCTGCAATCAATGCAACGCTTATCACGATGGCCAATACCCATGTGACCCGACGCATTCCATCCACCCCTCACACGATTAATGATTACTTGTACCATGTGTATGTGGGGGGGTGGACAAATATGCCGGGGGATGACCAACCATTTAATTAAGGAATTGATTGCTTCATCTATGCTATAATTAATATCAATGAACTAAGATATGTCAGGAGCGTAGTCCATGAGTTTTCAGGCTCAGATGAATAAAAACTTAAAACCGGGCCATTTATTGATTGCAGAAGATATAGTTGCCTACAAGAAAAAGACATTGCGTATAGAAATGATATTGAATATCGGCCTCATCGCTGTCGAGTATCTCCTGTATCTCCTGAGCTTCTTGTTACTCTTCCATTACAAAGTCGCCACAGATTACGGTGCCATCGATTGGAGCAACTTCATTTACAGCTTGCAGCAAATACCAGTTACAGCAGAGTATGCTTTATTGCTTAGCATTATCTTTACCATTTACACTGGGACCCTTTACCAACGGGGAATGTATAGATGGGACCGAGATATTAAGTTAATCGATGATATGTTTACAGCTTCCAAAGCAATAGCTATCTCCTTTCTGATCGCGCTTGGTATCATATTTTTTCTAAAAACAAGTATTATTTACTCTCGTGTACTCATTCTCGTATTAGCTATCCTGATGGCCATTAGCTTCTTCTTATCTAGACTAATGCGATTTGGAATACTTATGGCCCTAAGAAAAACTAAGCACTACAATAAAAACGTCCTAATCATCGGCGCCGGACGAATCGGCGAACAAATACGAGATAACCTGAATGCCAACAAAACAAGCAGCAGCCGGTTTATCGGGTTTTTAGATGACTATAAGACTGGGAAGCAAATTCTGGGAACAATCCCGCATATTGAGAAACTCGTCCAAAAACACAAAATACATGAAATTTATATCACGATTCCTTCAGAACGTGGAGTTATTAATAAATTGATTACAAGTGTCAGGAAATACGATGTACAAATCAAGATTATTCCGGAATTATTTGAACTCGTGACATCAAGTGTATCTTTTGACCATGCATTCGATTATCCATGTATTGAAATAGTACGGACTCCTTTGCGGGGAATTAACTGGTTTATGAAGAGAAGCGCCGATTTTATACTATCTGCACTTGGAATAATCCTAATATCTCCAATCTTAATTCTTATTGCAGCCTGGATTAAAATAGATTCTAGAGGACCAATTATTATAAAGCAAAGACGGATCGGGAAAAACGGCGCACCCTTTCATATGTTGAAGTTTCGGTCTATGGTAGCCAATGCAGAAGCATTGAAAGCTTCGCTTCAAAATAAAAATGAAGCGGATGGTCCTGTGTTTAAAATAAAAAACGACCCTCGTATAACTCGCGTTGGCCGGTTTATTCGCAAGTATTCCCTAGATGAGTTGCCTCAATTGTTTAATGTATTATTTGGACAAATGAGTCTGATTGGGCCGCGCCCACCATTACCAAATGAGGTAGAGCAGTACTCCGACTACCAATGGCGTAGATTCGATGTAAGACCTGGCATTACTGGGCTCTGGCAGGTCAGTGGTAGAAGCGATTTACCTTTTGATGAATGGGTTAAGCTGGATATTTATTACATCGAGCGATGGAGTTTATCTATGGAGTTTAAAATCCTTCTTAAGACAATACCGGTTGTTCTGAAGGGCGAAGGAGCATATTAATACAAACAGACCGTCTGCATAAAAAAATTGCTGACGGCCTGTTTATTTTCCTGCATTAATTACTTTTGAATTTTCGCCGGGTGTCGGTGCTTTTTTCTTGGAGGGCTTCGCTTGTTGAAACAGTTTCCATATTTGATCTTTGGCTACTGTAGCTCCAAACTTTACCGTAATCCCCGCATACATGAGAAGTGTAACCCAAAAAGGATATTGCTTCCGGTAGTGTTTATCATAAAACATCTTCATAGCACGGTGAAACTCATAAGTTATGCGGAATGGTCTGCCACGACTACTGCCTCTTTTAAAATGGGTGATCTGAGTCATAGGGTAATAATAATTGATCCACCCTGCTTGCTGGATGCGGTAGCACCAGTCTGTGTCCTCGAAGTACATAAAGAACCGTTCATCTAGCATACCAACTTGATCGATTACCTCTCGTCTTACCATCATGAACGCTCCAACCAAACAATCTACAGGATAAGAATCGTCTTCACTCAGGTATTCCATATGGTAAGCGTTAAAGTGCGGACTTTTAGGGAATAATTTCGACAATCCGGATACGTAATAAAAAGTCGTTAGAGGCGTTGGAAAGCCTCTTCGGCATGCTTTATCTAGGGAGCCATCCGGGAGTACTACTTTACAGCCGGATGCCCCAATCTTAGGATTTTCATCCATGAAGCTAATTATTGTGCCTAGTGTACCTGGTTCGACTATGGTATCAGAGTTAAGAAGAAGGATATATTTTCCCGATGCTATAGCAATTCCTTGATTATTTGCTTTTGCAAAACCAAAATTCTCTGTATTTTTTATAACCTTTACTTCTGGGTATTTGCTCGTTATTTCTTCGACAGATCCATCGTATGAAGCATTATCAACAAGTATTATTTCATAAGTAGGATCAGTACATTTGGAGTGTATGAGAGAATTTATACAATTACTAGTTAGTTGCTTGGTATTATAATTAACTATTATAATTGAAACGTCCATTTTACTCCTACAGAAATTGTGTTAAGTTTCGTTTTCTTTTTTGAATCCACTTTCTTTTCCTGAGCAGCGCAGGAATAGATCTATAGAAATCAAACCAAGCTACCAATACCTTCGGCTCTTTTATAAGAATATAGGTATTACTAATAATCTCATAAAAAGTAATATAAAAAAAATCTTTTGCAAAACCATTAAATGTCTCATTTTTAAATATCATTTTATATCGATTAATATATGACTTCTTTCTAATAAACAATGGTTGTTGGCTTCGTTTTCCTTGTTGCCATCCTCGCACATGATAACCTATAGCATCGTTAACATAATAAGCCTTCCATCCAAGTAAATTAGCTCTCCATGAAACATCTACGTCTTCTTTATATGCAAAAAAATCACTGTCAAAAAAGTCACCTTCAAAGGAAAGATCTTCAATCATTGTTCTCCTATAAACTGCTGCCGCACCTGAGACTCCAAAAATCTCACTTGAGCATTTCCATTTCTCGGCATTATCACCTGCGCCTCGATCAAAAGCACGTCTGGATTTTTCGATTGTTATCCCTGTACTATCAACTAGACTTGTATTCGATTGTAATAGTAGCGTTCCTGTTGCGCTTCCTAGCTGCGGATTTGACTGCATTTTATCAATAATTTTACTTATATAATTTGGATCAAGTATCACATCAGGATTAAGTACTAGAACAAAATCACTATTGGTCATTCGGATTAAGTCATTATGAGCTGGAGCAAACCCCCTGTTATTCTCATTTTGAAAGAAAAGCACTTTACTGAACTGATTTACTACATTTTTAGTATCATCCTTGGAAGCATTATCTAGTACGAATATTCTTTCTATGGGGTAAGTTTGACCTTCCAAAGAATTTATACAGTTAGCAATATAACGTTCACTATTGTATGTGACAATATGAACTGTAACTGAATAATTCATTTACTTAAGGGCTCCATATCGATTTTCATAGTAATTCTGATATTTTCCTGACTGAATTCGTTCCCACCATTCTTTATTTTTCAAATACCATTCAATAGTATCTTTAATTCCTGTATTGAAGTTATGCTTCGGTTTCCATCCGAGATCCCTAGTTATTTTTGTGGCATCTATTGCATATCTTCGGTCATGTCCTAATCTATCCTGTACATACTTAATCAACGAACTTGACTTACCTAGTTCATTTATTAAGGTGTTAACTATTTCAATATTTGTTTTCTCGTTGTTTCCACCTATGTTATATACCTCACCGATTTTCCCTTCATGTAATACAAGATCAATTGCACTACAATGATCTTCAACATAAAGCCAATCTCTAACATTAAGCCCATCTCCATAAACAGGGAGACTCCTGTCATCGAGAGCATTTGTAAGCATCAAAGGAATTAGTTTTTCCGGGAATTGATATGGGCCATAGTTATTAGAGCACCTTGTTATATTTACTGGCATATTATATGTTTCATAATATGCTCTAACTAGTAAATCTCCCCCTGCTTTACTCGCAGAATAGGGGCTATTTGGTGCTATTGGTGTTTCTTCTCTAAAATAACCCGTTTTACCTAAAGACCCGTAAACCTCATCAGTGGATACTTGCACATACTTGCTAACATTGTATTTCTTTGATGCCTCTAGCAATACTTGAGTTCCCAGGACATTTGTTCTTACAAATACCTCGGGTTGAAGAATGCTTCTGTCCACATGGGACTCAGCTGCAAAATTAATGACTGCATCTATCCCCTCTTGGAATACGCTATTCATGGCATTTACATCGTTGATATCTGCTTTAATAAATTTATAATTCGAGTGATTCTCTACTTCCTTCAGATTTTCTAAGTTACCTGCATAGGTTAAAGTATCGATATTTATAATTTTATACGTTGGGTATTTTTCCATCATATATAAAATAAAATTGCTTCCAATAAATCCAGCTCCACCGGTAATAACTAATCTCACTATAGTATCCTCCTCAATCTAAATCTGCTACGTTTAGTACAGGATGCAATTTATCTTTTTCCGAAAGAATTGGATTACTTGTTGGCCAATCAATGCGTAGTGCCGGATCATTCCATAGTATCCCACGATCATGATCAGGTGAATAATACTCGTCGACCTTGTATATAACCTGTGTATTGGGAACTAATGTACAAAAACCATGTGCAAAACCTTTAGGTACCAATAACTGCCTTTTATTATATTCGCTTAAAATGACTCCTACCCATTGACCGAATGTTGGTGAATATCTTTGAATATCCACAACCACATCATAAATCGCACCTGATATAACTCTCACGAGTTTTGTTTGCGATTTTGGAGGCAATTGGTAATGAAGCCCTCGAACTACCCCCTCCTCTGCAGACAAGGAATGATTATCTTGAACAAATTTATAATCAATATTCAATTCCCCGAAAATTTGTTCGTTATAACTTTCCATAAAGAAGCCTCTAATGTCACCATGAACTTTTGGTTCGATTATCATTAGCCCTTCTAGTTCCAGCTTTTTTATTTTCATGGTTTCTCGCCCCCTAATCATGGAAATTCAATTTGCTTTTCTGAATTAATTAACACCAACTCATTGGTATTCTTTATTCTCCCGTATGCCCTAATCGTTGTTGTTGTCTTTTCTTTCAAATATATATATCCTTGCCAACCACTTTTGTCTGCGTTTGTTTTTTGTAAGGCTTGAGAAAGCCCCGGTCTGTCATACCCGTAATTAGCAGCTCCAACTATGTTATCACTACTATCAACAAAAATAACGGAATCAATTAATACATCTTCACCTGCATATATCCATCCTGTTGCAAGAAATACATATTCAGAGACAGGGATAATCGAATCAAATGAGCTCAAAGTGTTTGTTACTATTTTTTCAGCATTGATTTTACTATTTGCTTTATATTCTTGCTTTAATGTCGATTTCTCATATAATACTTGATTATCATTGTGAAGAAGAGTCAAAACATCAGTTTCCTCGGCTTCCTTTACAACAATATTACCTTTCATCTCAATTTGCTTTTCAGATTTAATTAATATTAACTCATTAGTATTCTTTATTTTTCCATATGCTCTAATAGTTGTTGTTGTTTGTTCTTTCAAATATATATATCCTTTCCAACCACTTTTATCCGCGTTTGCTTTTTGTAAGGCTTGAGAAAGCCCGGGTCTGTCAAACCCATAATTAGCAGCTCCAACTATGTTATCACTACTATCAACAAAAATAACAGAATCGATTAATACATCTTCGTCTGCATATATCCATCCTGATGCTAGAAATACATGTTCAGACACAGGGTTAATCGTGTCAAATGAGCTCAAAACACTATTGTTTGTTACTATTTTTCCAGCATCAATTTTACTATCTGCTATATATTCTTGCTTTAATGTCGATTTCTCATATAATACTTGATTATCATTGTGAAGAAGAGTCAAAACATCAGTTTCCTCGGCTTCCTTTACATCAATATGCTTTTTTATTTCATCTTTTACTGTGACAACTAACATTATCATCAATGACATGTTTATTACTATTATTAATATCATTTTCCATATTTTATTCATATTTCCTCTATTCGCAATTTATTTATTTAATAATAATTTAATTATACACAAGTGATCCACAAAACACTGTTTGCTTTGTCCCCCTCCAGTTATACTTATTCCATTCATAGGTTTGGATTCCCCATATGCTTGGTGATGTTGATACATATCTTATAAAGTATTTTTGCATAGCAGAATCCTCAATTTGATCAAAGTATATCTTGGTTGGCTTATTATGTTTTATTTCGAAACTATCTAGAAAAATCGTTCTTAAGATCAAGTTATTTTCACTTAATATTTCTAGCGCCATTATTTTTGAAGACAAATTGGTACTATAATTTGTAAAAATAACTTCTATTCCACTCCAACCATTTAGTTTCGGAGTAACTGTATAGTAAATGATATGATCTGGTATAATTACACTAGATAGCTGTAATATATAATTATTTAAATTAACATCTGTGTTCAGTATACTTTGACTAACAACGTCTCTACAATCTTCATTAATAATTGCGCTCAAATCCCCTTCCTTCCTCTGGAAAAATCTTTTGGTACGGTTAATTAACCGACGCAATTTCCCTTGCTTAATCAACATATTTTCAATCCATAGCCCATATATTTTCTCGCTATATATTGTAGAACTTTCAGTCTGTAATTCATGTAATCTCATTAGGTTATGAATACTGTCACTTTTTTCCATAATTGCACTGGAATAAGTATCGTTTAGGTTCATTATTTCTTTTTCTCTTTGTACAAGCTTATTTTTATAGTTTATCTTCAACTCATCTAAAACATCTTTCAAATCAATTATTATTTTTTTAGCTAAATCACCGACTTGTAACATCTCATCTTGATGTGGGATATTATTGTCTACTACCTGTTCTTGATGTTGCTGGATCTGTTCTTGTTGTTGCTGGATCTGCTCTTGCTGTTGCAGTATCCGTTCTTGCTGTTGCTGCATCTGCTCTTGTTGTTGCTGTATCTGCTCTTGTTGTTGCTGTATCTGCTCTTGATGTTGCTGTATCTGCTCTTGATGTTGCTGTATCTGCTCTTGATGTTGCTGTATCTGCTCTTGATGTTGCTGTATCTGCTCCTGCTGTTGCAACTCTTTCTCTTGTTTCTGTATCATCTCTCTACTTAATAATTTATCAATTTCTAACTGATACGAGTTCTTTTCGAATTCTAGATTCTCACATTGCTCCCTTAACTTCCTAATGGTTACATAAACAGGCTCTTCTAGATATCCTTTAGATATAGAATCTAACTCTTCTTCCGATATATTCTCTTTAACTACTACCAAATGGTACATAATCTGATCCACAATATTATTGGACGTATTTCTTAATCTCCTTTTTTCATCATTACTCATACTTCTGTATTCTGGGAAATAAAAAAACTCCATCTTAACACATCTAAAATCTATTTGCAAATTACTGTTATCACTTTCTCCTAATCCCCAAGATATTGCATGGGGGAAATAGTAATCGGCAAAGGATACATTTGTTAATGCATGTTTTGTGAAAAACCGTGGTGTATGTTCGTTAAAAACTTGTTTATGATACGGATTAGCCATATTTAAACTAGTCTGATGATAAGGAGCAACAATACATACAATGGCCTTATGTTTGCATATCCTGTATAACTCCTCCATTACCTTCATTAAGTTGTTGGCATGCTCTAACGAATGCGAGGCCATAATGTATTCTACAGAATTATCTTCGATCGGTATATTACTATCAAAATCACAAATTAGTTTAGTATCGGGAGTATCATACCGATCAACGCCAACGTAACCTGGCTGTTTATTAAAGCCACATCCTACATCAATTTTCATTTCGTAAGCTCCCTCTAAACACAATATATCGCTTCAGCATATATATTCTTTGTATCAGCGCTTAAGAATAATTCAACATTCTCACTTATACTTCTTATCCTAATTATCATTTCACTGTATTTAACATTATAAATCGGCTTGTTAAACTTAAACTCTATCCATCTTCCATCATTTAATTCTTTCAGGTAATACGTAGAGTATCTCAAGATCGTATTTCTTCTGTTTTCTGGAATCAATTCAAGCATCAATTCACATGTTTTATTATTAGTTATCTTCATTTTAATTCCAACTAATGTATCTGAAATGCAAGAAAATTTATATTCATATTCCTTTTTTACAAGTATTTTTCTTCTACCCGTGTTTCTTGGAGAAGGATTTATAGGTATATTTATAAACTTAATATCATTCGGTTCTTCACGGATACTCATCGATGTACTTTTATCAAAATGCATTTTAATACTAATAAAAAACCGGATAAGCAGTGTTACTTTTTGTATTACATTATCAACACCTTCAACCGTGGATGCTGTTAAAAATGAATCATGTTGAAGATACGCTATTTTCTCGTTGTAGCAAAACGAATGTACCTCTGAATTACTTGTAAGATCATATATAGTTTTGATATTATTCTTTTTAATGATTTGTATACTGGATTCTACGCTGTACTCTATTTCATTTTTTTCACACCATATTTTAATCTCCCTATCTGATTTTTCAGCAATTAATACTGGAATTAAATTAATAGATTTTAATTTTTTTATACTATCAAAAAA
>NZ_JACXJA010000033.1 GCF_014705615.1 Paenibacillus oceani | reverse complement strand
GACGATATATTTTCATTGATAATAAAACCAATCTTACGATTATCTTTCAGATAATAATTAAATTTCGCTAATTCTATCATTAAAATAAATAGATCTTTATTAACTTCAGTAGTATAAGTACTTAATATATCTTCCCTTGCCCTGTCAAATATTTCATTTAATTCAAGTTTATCCACTAGCATAACTTCTTTAATTTTTTTATATAAGTTTCCTGATTTATTCTCAATTAAAAAGCCATTTTTTTTGTCCTTCACTTTATGATATACGATTTCATTAGAATATATTCCAACCGCACCTGCAGCTGTTATTTCAAGAAATTTAATTGGACTTTTACAGTTCTTAAATTCCGTATTCTCTATTAAAGATATCACAAAATTAAACTGATATTCTTTTAACTTTTCAATATACTTATAATAATCAGAAACATGGGGTATAAGAAAACAGTTCTCATATGGAAATTTTTCACACAGTTCTTCTGATGAACCAAAAAAATAAAATTCAATAACGTTTTCAAATTCAGTACAAATTCTTCTTATATCACTTTCAAAAATATCTAATTCTTCTTTTCTAGAATTGTAACCTATCCATGCTATTTTTAATTTATCTTGGTTTCTAATAACTAATTTCTCAGGAATATACTTCTCAAGAATATTTGTAGAAATCTCAAAGGTATTCTCATTAATAGCTTTAACATCGTTCGAAATTCCACTGTTTGTGGTTAGTATCAAATTACTGGATTTAATATAATTGGCAATGACAGAATAAGCTTCAGTATTAGGTGCATATTGCATGTAGTTATTACCCAGTGTATATAACTTTAACAAATTATCATCCATTAGATAAATAGTAGGAATATTAGCACATAGGTTGTGAATTTCAGGTGTAACATAAGAAAATCTTTGTAAAATTAGAACATCTGCGTATTCAAAAATTCTGTGATCCAAATTATATATTGTTACAAAAAGCACATTATATCGTTCATTAAGTAAGGAAAAAAAATTGGTTAATGTTATATTAGTTGTTGCATTATATCCATCTATTAGTACTACTATATTCTCTTTTTTTATTGGCAATCTAGAAAATTCTTTTACATTCATAAATTCGATTTTTTTACTAGACCATGGCATAATATGTTCTCTGTAAATCATTTCTTTCAAACTATCTTTATTAAACATGCTTAAATCGTCTACTACATATTCTTTGATTCTATCGATGCCTAGTATATTCGCTCTATTAACATTTTGCATATAACGAATAATTAAGCTATCGAAAAGACTTGTCCTACCTAAGGATCCTTCTTGATTAGCTTCAACACAACTAACTATGGAATCAACATGAACAAAAGGTACAACCTCCGCCCACCTCAGCCACAAATCCCAATCACAGAGTCTTTTCATTACTACATGACAGTCATATCCCCCATATCTAAAAGGCAGTTCCTTTGAGTGAAGCACTGTATTATTTGCAATTAGATTTGTAAGATGCAGCTGATTAAAATTAAAATTCTCACCAAATACAATTTCTTCCTTGGAAATCACATCAATAAATTGACACTTACCATATACTAAACTTGGAGTATCCAACTTAATTATTTCGTTGTATAAATCTTGCAATGCATTATTGAACCATAAATCATCGTCAAATTGATAAGCTATATAATCTCCCCTAGCGTGCATGATTCCCTGATTAACTCTTAAAGCTGGCAGACTTGAATTAATGTTATTTCTAATATAGATAATCCTGTTTTCATTATTTAAATAACTCTCTACTACTTGTCTTGTTTTATCTATAGAACCATCATCAACAATAATCAATTCCCACTCTTTAAATGACTGATTTATTACTGAATCAATTGCTCTTTTCAATAAACCATTGTTCCCTCTGCAAAATGTTGGTAATATTACACTGATTATTGGTTTTTCAATCAAATTATGTGTTTTATAAATGTCAACATTTTCAAAAAAATAACTTGCTTTAATCATTCACATTTCCATTCCCTTCGGACAACTTGTTATCAGAGGAATTATAATATTCATTATAAGCTTTTATTACTTCATTAGTTGTACCGCTCAATTTTATTTCGCCGTTCTCTAACCAGATGCATTGGTTACAGAAATCCAATGCCGATTGCATGCTGTGTGTTACAAATACTAATATCTTCACTCGATCTATTAATTCATTCATTCTCTTTTGAGCTTTTTGCAAAAAATGTGCATCACCAGCAGCCACTACCTCATCTAAAAGGAGAATGTCTGGTTCTATTGACGTTGAAACTGAAAATGCTAATCTAATAAACATACCTGATGAATAATATTTTACAGGTATGTTCAAGTGGTCTTTTAATTCACTAAACTCCGCGATATCTTGTATTTTTTCAGACATTTTTTTCGGTGTTTCACCTAACATTAACCCTCTTAATTTTATATTCTCCCATCCTGTTGCTTCCATTTCAAATCCGGTAGCTAATTCAAATAAACTTGCAATCCTACCATCAACAGTAACTTGGCCACTGACCGGATAAATACCAGCAATTACTTTTAATAATGAACTTTTCCCTGCCCCATTATGTCCAATAATAGCTAAGCGATCTCCATCTCTTAAATTTAAGTTAATGTTTCTAAGAGCATGAATATACTTATTGTCCAATGCCTCATTTTTGGTATCCCTTACAAAAAAATCCTTAATCCCTCTTTCATTATAGATCTGGTACTTCAAATCAATATTATGCAATTTAATAGAGCTCATTTTTTCCACCTATAATCTGAAAGTAATATTTCTACCAATTTTCCAAATCATGAACATAGCTATTTGCAAAAGAAATAAAGTGGTAATAATACATATTATCCAACTATTCAAACTGGGTAAACTTTCACCCAAAAGGGGTTTTCTAATGATTTCGACATAGTAATAAAAAGGATTATAGATGTATATCCATTGAAAATTCTTAGTTTGTAACATTTCAGGCTTATATATTATCGGGCTTACATAAAAAACCCCTTGTAGTACAAGTGTTTGTAATGGTTGAAAGTCTCGAATATATAAATTTATAATAGCAGCTATAGTTGCCCATGCAGAGCAAAGCATAAACCATATTAATAGTGAAGGAATAACAAGTAACATGCTGATGCTAAAATTTTGAGGACTTATAAAAATATATACTACAAAAAAGGAAATAATTGCAAAAATTAGATTGAATAAATTCACCATGCTTACACGGAGTGGAAAGATCTCAATTGGTACTTGCGTTTGTTTTATATATCCCTGGGAACCTAGAAAAGAAAACGCTCCACCCTCAGCGGAACTAGTAAAAAAAAGCCATGGTAAAAGCCCTGCGAACAAATAGGGTACAAACTCTTTCATTGAAATATTAAAAACAATTGAATACACTGCCCCAATGACTAATACAATCCCAAGAGGCGACAAAAAATTCCAGGCAATACCTAATATTGAATTCCGATATCTATTCTTTAAGTCTTGTTTAAATAAACTTACTAACACATGTCTACCTATATATATTTTTTTAAAATAAGTCACCTTTTCTGACCTCACAGAATTTTATTTTTAATTTTTAAATATATTTTCTTCATTATTATTCCAAAAGATGAGGTGCCATGCGCTTTAATAATTGCTTTGATTTTATATAATAAAGTATTTTCACTAACTTTCTTATATCTTATATCTTTTTCTAATATTAGCGGTGCTCTATACGTAGTTAATTCCACTATATATTTTGTCAATGTTATTGCAATTTTTTCGACCGTAAACGAATCTTTAAGTTGGATATAACTTTGCTCACGAATGCTTTGTCTAAGCTTAGGATTTTCTATTAATCTCTCAATTCCAATAGTCCATTCATGAATTGTATTCTCTACTAACACACCATTAAAACCATCTTTTACAATGAAAGTGAATGGTTGGTGGTTCGAATATATACCTGCAGCTCCAATTGCACCATATTCGAGATATTTATTGAAGTACTTACATTTGTGAAACTCAGAATCCTCCAGTGGCGCCAACCCGATGTCCCATTCTCTCGATTTTATAACATTAACATATTCAGAGTAATCATCGGCAAAAGGTATATGATGAATGTTATCATTTTTTTTGATGAAATCTGGTCTGGCACCAAAAAACTCAATTTGAACGCTATCTGAATATTTTTCAATAATATTTCTAATAACCGGTTCAAGTAATGTATTCAAAAATCTATTATGATCAATTCCTCCTGCAAAACCAATACGAATGGGTTTGTCTTTGCCATTAAAAACTGGCATTGTATCAATCAATAATGCTGGAGCGTCTATAACAATTGTATCGTTAGTAAATCTTTTATATTTATCTTGTATGTTACTATTAGTTGTCCAAAGTAGGGCGCAATTACTCAGTATCACTTTTATATTATTTTGAATAGCTTCCATATTAAAATAATCAAAACTATTCGCAGTTTTTGGAACTGAGAGTAAATCATCATCCAAGAAATATATTGTAAATTTCCCAATTCTACGACATTCTTCGATAATTTTCAATTCTATTGCTTCAGTGCCTCTTATACAGATCACAACGTCAGCCCATAAGATATCCTCTTTCGATACTTGCAGAGAGTTAGCATATCTGAAGTTTATTATTTTATTAATCATTAACGTCTTCAGGGGTTTTATTACACCAACTGTAGCAGATGGAATCTCCCTAAAACTATAAGCTAATACATTAGTTTTATCCATCAATCGCACCTTTTTGAATTTCCATCTTATAGATCGTTTTCCCGACGGTTAAATACTTGTCTTTACAATTAAATCCGGCGTCCAAGTAAATTTTTGTAGCGTAAGAGTTGCTTTCCAAAACTTCCAACACAATAGTCTCTATTTTTATTTCATTGAAGCCGAAATTACATATTGCCTTAACTACCTTTTTACCAATACCCTTACCTCTTGCTAGCGGTTCACCAATAAGAAGTCTACCAAATTCAGCAATACTTTTTGTATAATCGATATTATATAATGCAACTATACCGATATCCATACCTCCCCATTCTATAACAAACATAAGATCATTTTCTTTTTTTATATATTTTTGGTACCATGCTAGTTGTTGTTCTTGAGAAATGATATCTGCATTTAGAAAAGATGTTCTAGCCCATTCGAGATTACGCCAGTTTCTAACCTTTTCTATATCTTTTTCTTCTAACGATCTTAGCTTAATATCTTCGTAGAGTACAGTATAGGAGTGGTTCATATATTCTCACCTCATTTGCATTAAATAACCTTCTAAAGAATCCTTCCAATTAGGCATTTTAATGCCTATAGAACTAGTTATCTTACTGTTATCCAAAGCTGAAAATCTTGGCCTATTAGCTTTTGAAGGATAATACTCTGATGGAACTGGTAGAATTCGAACATTTTGTTTATTTGAAAAGTGAATAATGCTTGTAGCAAATTCATACCATGAACAAATTCCATCCCCACTACAGTGAAACAATCCAGAGAACCCCTCCGTTATTAGCTTATCTATTCGCATCGCTAGCTCTGGAGCATAAGTAGGATTGCCTTTCTGATCATTTACAACCAAAATTTCGTTTTTATTATGACTTAATGTCAGTATTGTGTTTACAAAATTCCGTTTATTGGTCCCATATAACCAAGAAGTGCGAACAATAATATATTGTTCGCAGATTTCTTTAACATATTCTTCGCCACGCAATTTTGTCCTACCATAGACATTTAATGGATTAGTCTTGTCATTCTCATCATATGGAATACCCTTAGTTCCATCGAAAACATAATCCGTAGAAATGTGCACTAGCTTAGCACCAACTATATTAGATAATTCCGCTAAATATTTCACTCCAGTTGAATTTATTTCTTCAGCAAGTAAGCTATTTTCTTCAGCAGAATCGACATGATTATAGGACGCACAATTAAGAATAACATCTGGTTTAATATTTCGAATAACGCACAATAGTAAGGATCTATTAGTAATATCTAATTCAGAAGAGCTATGACCATAGACTTCATGCTTCATCTCAAAGATTCTATGCATCAGTCCACCTAGTTGTCCAGACACTCCTGTAATTAATATTTTCAACATCTACCCCTCTTTCATTTCATTAGTGATATTGACCAAGTACTCACCATAATGTGTTTTTATCAGTGGTTTTGCCAATCTAAGAAGCTGCTCGGAATCGATCCATTGGTTATTAAATGCAATCTCTTCTATACAAGCTATGAAGTTACCTTGTCTTTTTTGAACTGCCGCTACAAAATTAGAAGCTTCAATCATTGAATCGTGAGTTCCAGTATCTAGCCATGCCATTCCACGGCCAAGGAGTTTAACTTTTAGTTTATTATTGTTTAAATAGATACGGTTTAAATCCGTAATCTCCAATTCTCCTCTAGCGGATGGAGTCAACTCCTTGGCTAACTTCGATACTTGTTCATCATAAAAATAAAGTCCTGGGACTACATAATTAGACTTGGGTAATTCTGGTTTTTCTTCCAAGGAAACAACATTGCCTGTTTGATCAAACTCTACAACACCGTATGCTTTAGGATTTTGAACGTAATAGCCAAAAATAACTGCACCTTCATCAAATGACACTGCTTGCCTTAAGGTTCCAGTGAAGCCTTGTCCCCAAAAAATATTGTCTCCTAGAACCATAGCAACCTTGTTATTATTAATAAAATGCTCTCCAATAATAAATGCCTCCGCAAGCCCATTTGGTGCCTTTTGAATAGCATACTCAAAGTTCATTCCTAAACTACTACCGTCTCCTAGAAGTTCTTTAAAAATTGGCACATCACGTTCAGTTGAAATTATTAAGATCTCTCTAATTCCTGCTAACATAAGAGTTGAAAGTGGGTAGTAAATCATAGGCTTGTCATAGACTGGGACAACTTGCTTAGAAATTGCTTTAGTAATTGGATAAAGTCTTGTACCTGATCCACCTGCTAATATAATTCCTTTCATCATAACTCTCCTTAAATCATTGATGTTAACAAGGAGTCTGTCCGACGGATTGATTTTGGAGTTTCCTTTCCGTGGGAGACCCTTGTAACTTTCGTTTTTTTCATTGATTTTCAGGGGGAATTCCCCTATCTCTTGGTTTCACCGGATACTTTATGCTGCTGATTTCCGTTTTTGAGCAGACTTCTCCCGTTTATACAAAATGGATGATTTGGGATGTTTAGCCGAATGAATCTTTCTCAGATTGTAGCTTAAAGCTAACAGGATGAACTCGCCTTCAACCTTGTCCTCACCACGCAGATGAAACTGACGGAAGCCCTGGCATTCTTTTATTTGTCCCCATGTGGGTTCAACGATGGCTTTTCGCTGGCGGTATATCTCCTTACCGGCATCACTTTGTACCTTAGTTCTCATTGCTTCACGAATCGGATCGCTTTCGGTACGTGTGATCGTCCGTTTTCCAGACTTTGCTTTCACACAATCCTTTTGAAACGGGCAGGTTCCGCAAGCATCACTCTCGTAAATCCATGCGGTTTCTTTATCAGCGTTATTCTTGTGAACCGTTTGCTTGAGGGTCAACATTTTTCCGGCAGGACAAACATACGAATCCGATTCCGGTACGTAGGTAAAGTTGCTTTTATCGTAAAGATTGCCACGTTGTTTGCCTTCTTTGGACGCAGCAATGTAGGCGTCAACCTGGGCTTGTTCGGCTGCTTGAATGTTATCCGCGCTGAAGTAGCCAGCATCTGCGCTCGCCTTCTTTGGCATACTTCCGGTATGAGCTTCGATAGAATCAAGAACACCCTGAAATTGTTGTTGGTCGCTGCTGCTGTTGCTCATTTGAAGCCCAACGATGATCCCATGGTCGGCGTCTACGGCGATTTGGGGATTGTATCCTTGAATCACGCCTTGGGTCTTCGTATCCATGATGCGGGACTCTGAATCCGTAAAGTTGATCTGATCCCTGGCTGCCGTCTTCGATTCAGCTTCGGGTTTACGTTCTTCCAGTTCCTTTAAGGACTCTTGGATTTTCTTTAACCTCATCTGCCGATCATGTACTTCGGTATTTGTTGATTCGGGAAAGAGCGAAAGTTGCCCTTCTTCTTGAGCATCGTTCTGCTGCACTTTTTCAAGGGCTTCACGGACTTCGGATTCCAAGCGTTCCATTTCTTGCTTCATTCGTTCTCGTGACATCGCTCTATGCTTGGAGGCATTGGCTTTCAGTTTGGATCCGTCGATGCTCACATGACCAAGGGAAACATAGCCTAGATTCATGGCAATTTGAATCACTTGCTTAAAGAGCCCAGGAAGAAGTTCTACTTGATCTTTACGGAAGTCACTGATCGTACGAAAGTCCGGTTTCTGTCCACCGCACAGCCAACGAAAGGGTATATTTTCATCGATCGCTGTGCGAATTTTACGCGAAGTAAATACGCCAGTTGCATAGCCATAGAACAGTAGCTTCAGCATCAGGGCAGGGTGATAGGCTTCTTCTCCACGGTTAGAGTAACGCTTGGTGATGTCCGAAAGATTCAGTTGATCGACTATGTCGCTGATCAATCTAACCAAATGGTCATCTGGAATCCATTCGCTCAAGTACATCGGAATGAGTTCCCCTTGTTCCGTCGAGTAATCTTTGAATTTCGCCATATCCGTACACCCTTTGCTCGTTTATAAGATTTACTATGCAAATTCGCGGCGGAAGGGGGATATCCCTGTTTCGTCGGACAGACTCCTAGGAAAACAGTACTACTTTAACTAGCCAATAATTATTACATTCTCTTATAAAATATGCATAGTCGTGAGACTATGCATATTTTATAATCAATTTTGAAATATGGTCAATCTCGTTCTTACTGAGTCTTAAATGCATCGGCAATGATAATATTCTTTCTGAGAGATAGTGACTATTTGGACAAGTTCCTTTAGCATGGCTATACATTGAGTATTCTGTGTTGTCTCGATAATGAACCCCAGGGTAGACTTCACTTTCATTTAAAGCAAGTAGCAGTTCATCTCGGTTATCAACCTGAATAACATACAGATGTCTAGACGACTCACAAGTTTCCGCAACTGAAATTGGTCTAATTTTACTGAAGTGGTTTTCAAAATTCTTATCATACCAGCTAGCTAGTTGTCTTCTATAGGCATTGTCTGCATCCAAGTATTTTAGTTGGACCAATCCAATACTCGCCATTATCGAATTTCCATGATACTTATAACCAACATACTCAACATCGTATTTCCACTTGTATGCACCTTTATCGTTAGATCGAGCATAAGTATCTTTGTTAATTCCAAGCCACGTTAATTTTCTACAAATATCGTCATGACTCTTTTCTTTAAAGCAAATCATTCCAGAGTCAGCTGTTGGCAAATTTTTAACTGCTTGGAAAGAATAAACTGCTACATCAGCTTCTTTGCCCGGTATTTCTCCATTAACACGAGTTCCTGCCATATGTGCGGCGTCAAGAATTAATTTTAAATTATATTTATTGCATAATTTCACTATCTCGTGATATTGTCCTGAGTTCCCGCCAATTCCAACAAACATAATCGCTCTAGTGTTTGGTGTAATCTTTTTTTCCACATCTACCGGGTCCAAACAAAGGAATTGATCAACATCAGCAAAAACCGGAGTTAAATCTTCATACAAAATGGCGTGATTAGTTGAAACAAATGTAAGAGGAGTAGTAATAACTTCGGTGTCATTGCTCCATCCATTCTCCATCTTTAGTACTTTTAAAGCTAAACTTAAACCAACTGTAGCAGAACTAATAAAATGAGCGTTAGGTAAACCAGTATATTCCATCCACTTTTTCTCAAATTCAACAGTCTTAAAACCTAAGCCGGTCCATCCCTTTTCAAGACATTCTCTAATCTCTTCTAGACATTCGTCTACCCTAAAAGTTGGCGTAAATAGTTGAATAGACATTAGGGGCCTCCTACATTTATCTTTATTTCAAACAAGCACATTATAGCATAATGAAGTAATGTGTTATAGTTATTATTTATTTTATAAACGTCAAAACTTCGCCACCTCCAGGTCCTGAAGATACGCGAGAAGATAAAGGGCACCAAATTTACGGAAATTGCGGAAATTGCCTCGTGACGAATCAAGAATAATGCCGTGGCAATATGAATCGCGGACTAACCATGGCTGCATGATGCAGCGCCAACAACGCAGCATGGACCAATTGAATCATTGAACCCTCAAACTCAAGATACGCTTTATACTTTAAACTCTTTAAACTAGAGCGTCAAGATTGCCTCTCGAGTTGTAAGTTGATCGGGCCTCCTCCGGTGTAGCGTTTCCGAAGAACTGACCTTTTACCTTTACTGTACTGTTGTCCCATGCGGTATCATGGATCATCGTCATTAAAACACCACTCTTCCTAATTCCCCAATCCAATGATAAAATAACACCATATATAAGGAGAAGAGAAACGAGGTACTATCGCAATGAGTCAACCCGTCTACGGAAAAAGTAGCAAAGCTGCCAAGCAGAGGCAGCGCAATACAGAGGAAACGTCGATTCTTTACTGGCTAACTATGTTTTTTGTAGTCGCATTTATGTTTTTTTCTTCATTTCAGACGGCTTTATTTAACGGTGAGTCCAACCAGCTTTTTGCGGTCAATTCGTTCGAAAGCCCGATTTTTTCCGCGCTGCTTTGGAGTTCGTTTATCCTGATATTCATCGCAATTTATTTTTTCAGTAACTGGAGGCTGAAGGATCGGGCGGATTTATTGTCGATTGGTGTATGGCTGATTCCGTTGACTTATGTGATTTCGTCGTTCACAGCAGCTTCGGATCATTTGTCCACAAAGATGATTTTCCTTCAAATCATGTACTCGTCTTTTTTTGTTATAGGCATTTATTTGAATAAAAACCAACTGGGTAACAGTATCCTTCGAAACGCGATTGTGATGTGCAGCTATGTCATTGTGCTGTATGGGATTTTGAACTTGTTCGGCAACGCGTATGCAAGAGACGGCGTGATGCTGACGGATCAAGGCTTGCGTCTTACTTCCGTATTCCAATATGCCAATGCGTATGCGGCTTTTCTGATGGCAGCATTATTTGCTTGCTTGTATCTTCTTGTTCATTCCCGTAAATGGTACGCCATAGCTGGACATAGCTTAATGCTCGTCCCAATTATTGTATCGTTTTGGCTTACTCTCTCGCGGGGGGGCATTGTCGTCATCCCGTTTGTGCTGCTACTGGTTCTTCCTTTTATCTCGCTTAAAAAACAGTTTTTATTTTTAGGATACCTGGTCATAGCCAGCTTAGGATCGTTCGCCATTACGGACAAGATGAACGCTGTAGGGAACGACATCGTCTCTAGAATATTAGCGACACGGACCCCAGACGGCAAAGTATCTTTGCTCGGCTTATCCGATCCTAAAGTGTTGGAAGGCTGGACGTACCTCCTAATCGCTACTGTTGGAGTCGCAGCCGTTACGTTCCTGATTCACCGTTTTCTCGGCATTCGTTTTTTGGAAAAGCAAGTATCGTGGCTATCCTTTAAATTTTCGTCGTTCGCTCTGCCCGTGTTGGCCGTTGTAGTCGGGCTTATCGGCTTTTATATTCTGACCAGCGATTCGCCGATTCGTAAAATGTTGCCCGACACGCTCGAAAAACGGATAGAAAATATTAACTTTGAGCAGCATAGTGTATTGGAACGGACAACCTTCTACAAAGATGCGTTCAAGCTAATCGGCGATTACCCGATCACTGGGGCCGGCGGCGGCGGATGGGCCGCTTTGTATGAGAAATACCAGAACAACCCGTACACCAGTAGACAAGCGCATAACTTCTTCCTTCAATTTTGGATTGAAGTGGGCACGCTCGGTATTCTAATCTTAGCTGCATTCCTGCTGTACATTATGTACCAGTATATCCGGTCGTATATAACGAGTGATGAAACATCACGCCGAAACACTTTTATTTTCTACATTATTGCGATTTCTCTGCTCGTTCACAGTGTAATTGACTTTGAGATGAGTTACGCCTTTATCGCTTCGCTTGTTTTCCTTTGTCTCGGCGGGATGGTTTCTGGCTTTTCAACGAAGGAACTGGCATTTACGAATAAAAGCTTTTTTACGAAGTGGCGGATCTCCTATCCAATTATGCTTGGGGTCATCGCTATTGTTACATTCATTTATTCTGCAACTTCCATGAGCGCAAACTCCAGATTCGCTGCGTCCTTAAACAACGCGGCAGCTCAAAAACCGCTGCAGGAGATTATGAATCCGCTGAACGGAGCGTTAGATTTAAAAGCGACGCATCCCGATTATGTACTTACCAAGGTTGGTTTTCTGATACAACTGTACTCCCAGAACAAGGATGAAAATATATTCAACGAGGCTGTCACTTTGATTCAAGCTGCGAGAACCAAGGAGCCTCATAACAAGTCTATTTATGGACAAGAGTACCAACTGTATTCGCTGAAAAATGATCCGGATAAATTGTTGGAGCTGGCTACAGAAGGGTTAGAGAAGTATCCTTGGGACACTTCGTTGTACGACAGTTTTGCTACGATGCATTTGCAGCGTAGTCAGGCCGCTCGAGCAGGAAGCAATAAAGCTTTAGCGGATCAACATGCGGATAAGGTGATCGGGGCATACCAAACCGTTATCCAGAAGATTGAACATCTGAAGACGTTGCCGGATGCTCAAATGCAAGGGGCGGCCTTTGATCTTTCCGTCACTCTGATCTCTGCAGCGGGCCAAGCCTACTACGGTAAAGGTGATTACAATGCTGCTGCCGAAGCATTAAAAGGCTCCATTGGCGGCAATATTGACGATGCGAATATCCAGACCATCATTCGCTGGTACTTGGCCTCGGTTATGAAGCAAGGGAAGTCGGACCAAGAGTTGTATAACAAGCTGATTGCCAAAAATCCGAACGAGAAAAACGAAATAGAGAAATTGCTGCAAATGCAATAAGAATGATTTAACCTCCACCCTCGCCTCCCCCTCCAGGAGCGAGGGTTTTCTATTCTCCCTCCGCCCTTCATCAGCTGCAAATCCCACTATGAAAACTTTTTAAATGGAATTCATCTCCAACCCCCATTAAAAATACCAATTGTTTCGAATGTTTATAGACAGGGTAATGAAAATGGACGTCTTCACGGGAAGGAGGTGAACGAAACCTTTATGAGGAGACTCTATTTACTCCCAGAGGATAACCAAATAAAGAGAAGGAGCGGGAGACGATTGTTGAACAAAACGATCACGAAGAAGACCTCGGGCTTGCTGGCCACTTTACTGATCTTGTCCATGCTCGTTCCAGCCCTTGCTTCCGCAGGCATTTATTTTTCAGGTACTTTTAGTTCCAATGGGACTGTGAGCGGGAATGTTTATTTCAACAACGACGGAGATACTGTCGGGGATGACGTTTATGAGCAAAACACGGTAACTGTTGGCGTTTACAGCAAAAACGGAGATTTTATTCAGACGCTACAAGTTTCGAAAGCAACCTACGAGGATGGCACTTCTTATTACAGTATTCCAAGCACAGTATTAAATAGTGTATACGACGCCATCTACTTCAAATACGACAACAGTGTAACGGAAAATGTATATCGTCAGCCATCAACTCCCTGTACATATTGTGGCATTGGCGGTGGCGGCGGATTTATTCCACCGACTAACGGAAGTGTAATCGAGGCTTCCAATGGGTCGGTAAACGCGAATGATTTGAAAAACGCTATCGACAAGTTCACCGAAGTTACGATCAAAGTGAATGGGGATTCGGTATCCATTCCGGTGTCGGCTTTGCTGAATGCTAAAGAGGGTTCGATCTTGAACGTCGTTGCGGATCAAGGCGCCTACATTTTACCGCTGGATGCTTTCGATTTCGAAACGTTGGCGAAGCAAATTGATTCCAGTACAGACGATCTGAAGCTGAACATCGGCATTAAGAAACTGACCGGCGACGATGCCACAGCGGTATCTGATGCTATCTCCGCATTAGGCGGTAAGCAGTTGGCCGACGCTGTCGACTTCTCGATCTCGATCGAAGGCAAGGACGGTAAAAAAGCGGCAGTCGACTCGTTCGACCGGTATATCAAACGCAAGCTGCCTCTATCGGAGAAACCTTCCGCTACAGGTACGGTTGCACTGTATAACACAAGCTCCAAGACGCTCAGCTTCGTTCCAGGTCAGCTTTCCGATACGGAAGCCGAATTCTGGCGCAATGGCAACAGCGTGTACACCGCACTGGAGCTTACCAAATCGTTCACCGACGTAACTGGTCACTGGGGCAAATCGTACATTGATCTGCTGGCCGGCAAACTGATTATCGACGGTGTAACGGATACGACTTTCGAGCCGGATCGCAATATTACCCGTGCCGAATTCGCAGCGTTAATCGTTAGATCGCTTGGACTGAGCAATGTAACAAGCGCAACGTACTTTAACGATGTGAATGAGAGCGACTGGTATGCCGGCGTTGTCGGCGCCGCCGCTAAAGCCGGTCTTGTGGACGGCTACGAAGACGGCACGTTTCGGCCGAATGCCCAGATTACTCGCGAAGAGCTTGCTGCGATCGTAGTAAGAGCTTACAAGTACGCGGGCGGCAAAACTACTGTGGATGCTTCCACACAAGCCCAGATTTTGTCCAAATGGTCCGACAGCGACCGGATTGTCTGGGGGCATCAGGAAGTGGCTCAAGCGATCGCATCCGGACTGATGAACGGGATGACGGATACGACTCTGGAGACATACGGTCAAGCGACGCGTGCACAAACAGCAGCGATGCTGAAGCGGTTCTTATCGGAAGTTAATTTTATCGAGTAGTTCCTGTGTCCGGCCATGCTTCCTCATGGGGAAGCATGGTTTTCATTTTTTTGTATGTTTTCTGTTTCAACTCCCTTTTCATTGGTTAAGTGTAGTTGATGCCCTCATGAAAGGAGGTGGAAAGACGAGATGAGCGATAATAAAAGAAGGAGCGGGAACCTACTGATGAAGAAGAAATTATTGAAAAAAACGTCGCAACTCCTTGCAGCTCTAATGATTGTATCGATGCTGCTCCCTATCCTGGCATCGGCTGCAATGAAATTTAACGGCTCCTTCGCCTACGACGGGAATTTGTCCGGTCAAATCAAGTTTGATGGGACGATCGGAGATGCGGTCTATAATCACTCCCCGATCACTCTGGGGGTATACGGCAGAGATGGAACTCATATTAGGGACATTTCGGTCATCCGGACTGTATACGAGAACCAAACCTCTACATACAGTGTGGACAATATGGTAATTTCGTCCGTATACGATGCTGTCTATTTTTCCTATGGCGGCGAAGTCAGCGGACTGATATACCGCGAGTCCGATGATAGCGATCCGGATCCAGATCCGGGTTCGGGTAGTGGCGGCAGTACGGGCGGCGGTTCCGAAAATGGCGGAAGCAACGGTAACGAAGGCGGCGGCTCGGAACAACCGGGTGACGTGACCGACGTAATCGATGCATCCGACGACGGTAAAGTCGACGCAGATAAACTGAAAGCCGCACTTGCCAAGTACAAGGAAGTCACAATCCGCGTCAAAGGGGAAACGGCTTCTATTCCGGCATCGGCTCTTGTTGGCGCCCAGCACGGTTCGGTTTTGAATATTGTTTCTAAAGAAGGCTCATACATACTGCCTCTGGGTGCTATCGATTTGAAACAGCTTGCGGATGCGGTTCAGTCGGATGTAGCTGATGTGAATATTCATGTCGGAATGAAGCTGCTGTCCGGAGATGCAGCCGAATCTGTAGCCGATGCTATTGAAAAACTTGGCGCAAAGGCGCTATCCAATGCGTTCGATGTTCAGTTCGCGGTTGAAGGGAAAGACGGCAACAAGAAGCCGGTTCATGTATTCGATCAATACGTGAAGCGGAAAATCCCACTGCTGCAAAAACCTTCCAAATCGGCTGCGATCGTCCTTTACAATCCGGATACCCGGAAGCTTAGCTTCGTACCGGGTTCGATCACAGACTCGGAAGCAACGTTCTGGCGCACAGGGAACAGCATTTATACCGTAATCGAGCTTAACAAGACGTTTAACGACGTAAGCGGCCACTGGGCCAAATCGGATATCGAGCTGCTCGCCAGCAAATTGATCGTCGAAGGCGCTACCGACTCAACGTTTGAGCCGAACCGCAACTTGACCCGGGCTGAGTTTGTTGCACTGGCCGTGCGTGCTTTTGGTCTTGTTGAGATTAATGGCGTGACCTATTTTAGCGACGTCAAGACGAGTGACTGGTACTCCGGCATCATTGCAGCTGCAGCGAAAGCCGGTATCATCAACGGGTACGAGGACGATACGTTCCGTCCTGACGATTCGATCACACGGGAAGAGCTGGCGGCGATTATCGTCCGGGCTTATCAGTATGCCGGCGGAGAGATCGCTATGGACGCCTCTAAGCAATCCAAACTGTTAGCCGAATGGAACGACACCGAATGGATCGTTTGGGCGGATACAGAGGTTGCCAAAGCGTTGTCCGCAGGCTTTATGGTCGGCATGTCCGACACGCAGCTTGAAACGTACCGTTCGGCGACACGCGCTCAAACGGTAACGATGCTTAAACGAGTTTTGAGCAAGCTGGACTTTATTGATTAATATTGGGGAATCACTGAAACCATCGCCGCCCTATCGGGGTGTGCGGTGGTTTTTGGGTTTAAGGACATGTCGAATCTCGCCAAATGAAATCGTATATAGTACAATAAAACATAAGTAAAGGAAAGGGGGAGAACGATTGAACGAGGCGATTTTGAAAGAAATCCTGAATGAAGTGAAATCGATGGGAGGGCGATTAGACCGGATCGACGCCCGACTGGATGGAATGGATGCACGGCTTGCCGGAATGGACTCTCGGTTCGATGGAATGGATACACGGTTAACCTCCCTGGAATCGGAACTAAAACAATTCAGGGAAGAAACACGAGCCGATTTGCAAATTTTGAAGGGCGGCCAAAAAGGAATTCGTTCCGAAATCTACGATCGTTTTACGGAAACCAAAAATGAGCTGAACGCTCAACAATACAGCATAGATATTTTACACCGCGAGCAATTAAAAATGAAAACGGATATCGAGATGCTGAAAAACCGCTAGCCCCAGCTTAGCCTATATTCTCCTCAAAGGATGGTTCGTTTGAAGTCACCCGGACAACAGCATGACTTGCTCATACAAATGCATAACTACAACCTATAAAGGCGTTTCACAAATTTCATGTCGAATTTGTAAAGCGCCTTTGTTGGTTGTAAAGCGGAACCAAGCATTGAAATCCGCGGTCCCTCAGGGATTGCCTCCCCTTGCCTGCTGATAGCGTTGCGGCGTTATGTCGTACCTCCGCTCACCTATTATCGCGCAGTCTTGGCGATCTCCTCGTACAGCTTTCTCCAAGCGGGAGACATCCCCTTGAAATGCTCGGCCTTCAGATCGATCTGCCGGGAAGAAACAGTGCTTTTGCTCTCGGATTTGGGAGTTGCTTTATTATTCGTGTTCACGCTCGCCTTTTTACCCGTTCTCTCTGTGTTTGTACTTGCCAGGGAAGGAACTGCTCCATCCCCCGCCGAACGGGCCGATTTGGCATGCCTCGCCGCTTTCTCCTTCATCTTCTCTCTTTTGCGCTTGGACATCGCTGCCACCCCCTGTTTACTTATCGATCCATTCCTTGCGCAGGTGGAACAACTGCTGGAGCTCACCTGTCGACATCTCGGTAATCCAGCTCTCGCCTCCTACGATCTGCTCATTAAGCGATTGCTTCCGCTCGATCATATCGTCGATCCGTTCCTCAATCGTACCGAGGGTCACAAACTTGTGCACCTGAACGTTGCGGGTTTGCCCGATCCGAAACGCCCGGTCCGTCGCCTGGTTCTCCACAGCCGGGTTCCACCAGCGGTCGAAATGGAAAACATGGTTCGCCCCCGTCAAATTAAGTCCAGTTCCTCCGGCCTTCAGGGAAAGAATAAACACACGCCTTCCCGCCATATCCGAACCAGCCGATTGGAAGCTTGCGATCATCTTGTCCCGCCCCGCCTTGCTTACGCCGCCGTGCAGGAAAGCTACCTGCTCACCCAGCTGCCGTTCTAGCAGTTCCTTCAGCATATGCCCCGTTTCGACAAACTGCGTAAAGACGAGGCAGCGGTCTCCCTCCTCCCGCAGCTCCTCCACCATTTCCAGCAATCGCGTTAGTTTATTGGATCGCCCCGGTTCATAATCTCCCGACTTCCCCTTGAGCAGCATTGCCGGATGATTACACAGCTGCTTGAGACGCGTCAGCGACGCCAGGATCAGCCCACGGCGCTCCATAGCGGACAAATCGTCAATTTTCTCGAACAGCTCCCTGACTACATGTTCATATAAAGCCGCTTGTTCGGCGGTCAGATGCACATAAGCTTTGGACTCGTTTTTCTCCGGCAAATCAAGCTGGATCGCAGGGTCGCTCTTGAGCCTGCGGAGCAGAAAAGGCCTTACCAGCTTCTGCACTTGCCCGATCAGGCGGGAATCGTTCGTTTTCTCGATCGGAGTCACATACCGGCGCGTGAACGAAGGCAAGCTGCCTAAATACCCCGGATTCACAAAATCGAATATGGACCACAGCTCGGTCAGACGATTCTCGATCGGAGTGCCCGTCAGAGCGATCCGGTGTCCGACATGGAGCTTACGAATGGCCGAGGCTTGCTTGGTGTATACGTTTTTAATATTTTGCGCTTCGTCAAGGCAAAGAGTGCTCCAGGAAACGCCCGAAAGTTCGGCCTCGTCCAGATGAGCCAGCGTGTAGGACGTAATCACCAGATCATAACCGGCTGCATATTCGGAAAACGCTTCTCCTTTCACCCGCCCGGTCCCATAATGGACATATACGTTAACCGTCGGGGCGAATCGCTCCAGCTCCTTTTGCCAATTGCCCAGTACGGATGTCGGGCAGATGAGCAAAGCCGGCATTCCGGGTTTTTCCTTCTCGATGACTTTCATCAAATAGGCGATCCATTGGATCGTCTTCCCGAGTCCCATATCGTCGGCCAAACATCCGCCCAGTCCGAAGCGGCGCAAAAAGTACAGCCACGAGCTTCCCTCGAGCTGGTAGCCGCGAAGCGTACCGGTAAATCCGGCGGGACTGTCCCATTGAGGCAAACGCCCGCTTCCGCTCAAGTTTGCGACCATCGCGGACAGATGTCCGTTCAGCTCCACCTCGAAGCGAAACAGCGCGGATAACTCCGCCTCCGGGGATAGATCTCCCGCTCCTGCTCCCGTTCCTCCTGCCCCCGCATCTTCCAGATGATCCGCTCCGAAACTCGGCTCGCCCGTATCCAACAAATGCATCTCCAGCACATCCCGAAACGAAAGCCCTTGCCGGCCGATCCGCTTCATCGTCAGACGAATCTGCTTCAGCAGCACCGGGTCAAGCTGAACCCAGCGATCCTCCAGCCGCACCAGCCGTTTGTTTTGCGATGCCAACTGCCGGAATTGCTCCTCCGTTATCGTTTGGTCGCCTACCGCTACTTTCCAGTCGAACTGCATCAACTGGTCCAGCCCGACAAACGATTCATCGGCCGAGCCTACCGATGACCTCATAATCGCTTTCAGCCGCGGTTTTTGCCGCTTCACCTCTTCCCACCAGCCCGGGAGAAGAACGACCGTGCCTGCCTGCAGCAGCTTGGCGCTAACTTCCTCCAGAAACCTCCAAGCCTCATCGTCGGCCAGCAGCCCGGAACGAACTTCTCCGAGCCACGGAGCGATGGCACACCACTTGTGCATTTGCTTGGCTACCCGCTCGTCCAGCTTGTCTTTCCAACGTTCAGGAATACGGGGCGTGGCGGCTTCAACCGGGAAATCGGTACCCACGCTTTCGAACGCCCTTCTCCTCCCGGAAACATCGATCACTTCAGGCGCCGCTGCTGCAGCAATCTGTCTCCGTCCTTCGGCAATCTCGCCGGCTGCCGTCCCGAACAAACCGTATTCAACCACATAGGATGGATGTTCCTTATCCTGCAGCACGATGTTCAACTGCCAGCTGTCGCCCTCTTCGTAATCCGGCTCGGTTAAACGAAGGCAGGTCTGGAACGGAACCGCATCCGTTGTCCAGCCGATTCCAATGAGCCAATCTTCTTCATCCGCCCAGAGGGACGTCGTTTCTTCGCCCCTTTTTCGCTGGCCCGGATCTCCGTTCTTCAAGATCGCTTGTACAGGTACAGCAGGATGTTGCTCGGACACGACCTCCCATGCACCCACCACCGCAGGAACAGTTCCCGACCACTCCAGCAAGATATCGTCCAGCCATCGGTCCGGGGCCCCCAGGCCCGCCGCCAATGCTAAACCGGTTACCGTGTCCAGCTCCGAACGCTGTGACTCGTCAGGCAGCAGCTCCCACCCCCATCCTCCGGCTTGCCACTTCTTGTAGGAAGGCTTGAAGCGGCCCTCGCATAAGCAATCGATCAGCAGCCTGGCCAGGCGCCGGTAGACGCTGCTTGCCTCATCCCACTGAAGTACCGAGTGAAGCGACGGGAGGGGTGCAGCCAAATAATCGGCGGCCATAGCCGGGCTCAGCAGCACACCGTTCCTGCTCAAATGCCGGGTCTCCTCAAGCAAAGTGCCGTAATACGACTTGGCATGCCAAGCGAACAGCCGATGCTTGAGCCTTAGCGAATCCAGAATGCCGTCCTCATCGTGACCTGCAACAAAAAAAGAACCGTCTTCCAGCCTTTCCACAGAAATATGAATCACGCTGCCAGGCATCATAGGATCAGCTTACTCCTCTTCAGCTCCTCCTGGAACGCGCGCAAGCGGGAGTGTTTGTCCCTAAGATGAGCAAAATATTCGTTCCAGCGTTCGGGAGACTTTAATTTGTAATAACAATCTCGAAGCTTAGTCAAATAATGTGCCGCCTCTTGGTACGCATCCCGCTTCCTCCACGCGATGCACCGCTCGATCGATTGGTGATACAACGGAAGCAACATTTCGGGCTGCCCTGCGGATACCTTCCTCAAATCGGAATCGTCCAGTTCGCCGGGGGAATAATCCAACGTCATCTGCAAATCTACCCACTGCTGGTATCGCTTCATTTTAAGCAGCAGTTCACCGTAGATGTCGCTGCTGTATGGCAGAAGCTCGGTCATCGCTTGCAGCAGCTCGTCCTGTTTTCCCGTCCGTTTCACAAGCGGTTCCCAGAAGTCATGGACATACGTCTCCAGAAATTCTTCATCGTCCTGTTTCATGAAGGGGATCATCCACCGAAGCCACTTTTGAAGCGTATCCCATCTGTCGGTTTGTTTAAAGTAATGCAAATACATGACAACCAGAACCGGGTCCTTCAATACGGTTTGCTGCGCGAAAAGCTCCAGGGCCGTCTGTTCGTCTCCTTCCAGCATCCTCATATGGAGAAGGCCCAGTCTCGCAAGCTCTACTTGCTCCAGAGTGGCTTCCGGCCGTTTCATTTGTCGTTGGAGACGCACAAGTTCCCGTTCACAGTATTCGGAATGGTTCAGCATGCCCCACCACAAATACCGGTACAAGATCAGCCAGCCCGCCGGAGAGTTTGCTCCGCCTATCATGATAAACTGATGAAGCATCTGCGCGGTTTGCTCCAGTTTATCGCCGTAACGGCTGTACAGAACGGAACGATTGATCTGACGCGCAATCACCCGAATCTCCTCTTGGATCGCGTTGCATGTGTGATAATACTGGTTGTAGTACGACATGTAAAAGGAGATCTCCGACTTCTTCCAGTCATGTTCCATCTGGTGCAACAGCTCGAGCCGCATGTAGATCCGGTATAACTCTCTCAGAGTCTCCGGAAGACTCGCACCGCTTTGATCGAACTCTTGAAGCAGCAGCGAATACTGCACATGTACGCTGCCTTGCATCGTGTTTTGACGCTTCTCGTACAGACCGGCAAACAAACGGCTCCAGCTCTCGGCGTCGCTATTCTCCTTCAGACTTGCTTGCTCGCTTTCGAGGCGCTTAAGCTGATCCTTCTGCTCCTTTACCTTTTTCGGCGTTAGAAGCGAAGGCGGATTGGGGGCGCTGCTTGGTTTCTTCGTCCCATCTCGCTTCACTATAGACGGTATAGACGGGGCAACCCTCTCCTCAGCTTCCCGAATCAGCAGTTCAGGGCGCTTCCCCTGCATCGAAAGTAGACTCATCACCGCGGCTGCGATGTGAGCACAGTACGCAACGCTCCCGCAATCACAAGTAGTCAGATTAAAAAAATCATAATCGATCATTACCGCATACGTCCGTCCCTTGTCGACTACGTTACATGTATAAGTGGATTTCTCCGCATTCACCTTGGAATGGGAGTCCGATATACTTCTGTACAGCGTCCACCCCGTTTGCAACAGAGGCACAGGAAAATTTGCAAGCGCCTCTTCCCAAAGATACTGGATATGTTCGCGGCTCAGCCGAGCTTCTTTCTCTCCCATTTCCTGCCTCCCATCAAGCCGTTTTCTTATAGTCTAGCAAGAAAATCATAGGGTTCGCAATTAGTTGAATAAACTATTAAGAGCCTAAGTTCTCCTAGTGCTATGTATATAAACTATGGTTGTAGGCCGTTAGACTCACAATTTGTCTATGGATTAGAGACAGGTTTTCGGTTGAAACGGCTCAATCGAGCCACATCCCCTCAACTGGTCTCCATTTCGGCGGTTCCTCCGGTTTCGGTTCCTCCGGCTCAGTAGCCAACAACACGCGCATTTTCCCCTCTGCTTAGCTCGAGCTCGATGTAATCTTTCAAGTCTAACGCCTTAATGGCTGACCGCACCCTATTCGCTGGTCGCACTGATAATCTACTTATCTTTTCAATGTCGGGACAACACCCAGTCATGCTTATAAAGTGTCCAGAGGATTCGTAGAATCTTTCTTTCAGTGTCTTCAAGCATTCCCTCACTTCTTATAGGAACATTTGTTCTTATTATAGCCAGGAATTTATAGATTATTCAACATGTATGATTTATGCGCATTATTTTTTTGACATGCATGATTTATGCGTGTTATGATATGATTAGAAAGGAGGACGATATGAAAAGCTACTCTTCTAGGGAACTAATAAAAATGGCTGAATCAAATCATCATTTCCGACATTCAACCTACAAACACAAACTCACAATCCCACACCCTAGAAAAGACTTCAAGCCAAAAACCTTAAGAAACATTCTAAAGGACATGGGGCCGTAAGGCTCCTGTCCGAAAGGAGAGAATATAGATTGGATAGATACGTATTTCCAGCTTTATTTGAATCAGAGGAAGGAGTACCAGGGTATACCGTTTCATTTCCAGATTTGCCTGGTTGTCATACGGAAGGCGATACACTGGAGGAAGCATTGAGCATGGCGCGTGAAGCGCTGGGTCTGCATTTGTACGGTATGGAGGAAGATGGAGACGAAATCCCTGTTGCTTCTGCTCCGGGGAAGCTGCAACCTGTAGAAGACGGCTTTTACACACTGATCGAAGTTCGAACTGGTCCGGTCCGCGACAAGCAACTTAATAAATCCGTGACCAAAAACGTTACGCTGCCGCGTTGGTTGGAGCTTGAAGCGACTAAGGCGGAATTGAATTTTTCACAAGTTTTGCAACATGCATTAAAGCAAGAACTACGTATATTCGATAAGAATGCTAAATAAGTAAAACATCGGCCGGGGAACCTTCCCGGCCATTTTCTTTTTAATTAGACATTATTCCCAAGCACTCTCAGGGAATAACGTCTAATGTCCTTCACTTTCAATAACAACAGCAACTTGCTGCATACCGGAAGCGAAGTACTTGTATAATACATTATATTTTTCGCAATATTCTTTAAATGCCTTGTATTCATGTTCTTTCCAGTTAGGATAGTTAAAGTATTCGTCAAAAATAATAACGGATCCACTCCCCAGAAATCTGTGGAGATTTTCAAAAATAGTAACAGTTGAAGAATAAATATCACAATCCACATGTAATAGATCAATTTTTTACTTTGGTGTTCTTCCGCAAACGCTGGTAATGTATCATTGAACTAGCCTTTATAGAGTGTTACGTTTGATCTCACTTCTGGAATGTTTGTCTTGAAGGTTACTTTTTCCAAAAATATCCATTATAGTCTTCTGGCAATCCTTCATATGAATCGAACCCAAATAGTTTTGCGTCGGGAAAACGATCTGCCATAAAATTAATGGATATTCCAGAATATACACACACTCCACGATGAAACTGTTTTGAGGGATATACTTTAGTGTATGGTCCAACACTCTTAGTTTTTCGCCCCAAGTTTTCATTGGGATGATTATGGCATCTTTCATATTTTCCTCTATGTACTTAGCTGACTCGTTGGCAGCCTTCTGGTTCAATAATACATATGGGTTATACATCGGATTAAAATCTTCCATCATAAATCTTGCTAACTCTTCGTGTGTTTTTGAATTTTGCAACATTCGATTGATTTTATGGTAATCTTCATCGAAGAACCTCTATTGAATTAACTAAAAGTGACTTTACTTTCTGCTTTATTCTACCAATCATACTTTTTTTCGCAAGAAATGTGATTTTTTCGTGATTTTAAATAGAAAGAGCCCCCTTTCGGGAGCCCTTATCTATTGGTATTACAAGGTTTTTTGCCTCGTAATTACATCATGCCGCCCATTCCACCCATGCCGCCCATATCCGGCATAGCAGGAGCTTTGTCTTTTTCTGGTTTGTCCGCGACAACCGCTTCGGTCGTCAGGAACATAGCTGCAACGGAGGCAGCGTTTTGAAGAGCGGAGCGAGTAACTTTGGTAGGGTCGACGATACCGGCTTGGAACATGTTGACCCATTCGCCAGTAGCGGCGTTGTAACCTACGCCCACTTCTTCTTTTTTCAGGCGCTCTACGATGACGGAGCCTTCTTGGCCGGCGTTCGTAGAGATGATGCGTACCGGCTCTTCCAGAGCGCGGAGCACGATGTTGACGCCTGTTTGCTCGTCGCCGTCTGCTTTAACAGCAGCAACAGCAGAGTATACGTTCACGAGGGCCGTACCGCCACCGGAAACGATTCCTTCTTCCACAGCGGCACGCGTGGAGTTCAGGGCGTCTTCGATGCGCAGTTTGCGCTCTTTCAGTTCGGTTTCGGTAGCTGCGCCGACTTTGACTACTGCAACGCCGCCGGACAACTTAGCCAGACGCTCTTGGAGCTTCTCGCGGTCGAAGTCGGAAGTCGTTTCTTCCAGTTGAGCGCGGATTTGCGCTACGCGGGTACCGATGTCTTTTTTGTCGCCGGCACCGTCAACAACGATCGTGTTTTCTTTGGATACGCGGATTTGACGAGCGCTGCCCAACGAATCAACCGTAGTCGATTTCAGGTCAAGGCCCAGCTCTTCCGTGATCACTTGGCCGCCCGTCAAAGCTGCGATGTCGCCAAGCATAGCTTTGCGGCGGTCGCCGAAGCCTGGAGCTTTAACGGCAACGCAAGTGAACGTACCACGCAGCTTGTTAACTACGAGCGTAGCCAACGCTTCGCCGTCTACGTCTTCTGCGATGATCAGCAGCTGGCGTCCGGATTGAACGACTTTCTCAAGCACAGGAAGAATCTCTTGAATGCTGGAGATTTTCTTGTCTGTGATCAAGATGTACGGATTGTCCAGAACAGCTTCCATCTTGTCGGTATCGTTAACCATGTAAGCGGACAGGTAGCCGCGGTCGAATTGCATACCTTCTACGACTTCCAGCTCCGTTACGAAACCTTTGGATTCTTCAACGGTAACAACGCCGTCGTTACCTACTTTTTCCATAGCTTCTGCAATCAGCTGGCCAAGCTCTTCGTCAGCTGCGGAGATTGCCGCAACTTGTGCGATCGATTGTTTGCCTTCGATCGGCTTGGAGATTTTTTGCAGTTCTTCCGTAGCGGCTTTCACGGCTTTTTCGATCCCTTTACGGATGACCATCGGGTTAGCGCCTGCCGTTACGTTTTTCAGACCTTCGCGAATCATCGCTTGAGCCAGAACGGTAGCCGTAGTCGTACCGTCGCCTGCTACGTCGTTTGTTTTGGTTGCTACTTCTTTAACGAGCTGAGCGCCCATGTTTTCGAATGCGTCTTCGAGCTCGATCTCTTTGGCGATCGTAACACCGTCATTTGTGATGAGCGGGCTGCCAAATTTTTTCTCAAGTACAACGTTGCGGCCTTTCGGTCCGAGCGTTACTTTTACCGCATTAGCCAAAGTGTCGACACCACGGAGCATTGCGCGGCGAGCGTCTTCACTGAATTTAATTTCTTTAGCCATGAATCGGAACCTCCCGGATTGTTTTATATTTTAGAGTGGATGCAGATAATCGGATTAAGTATAGTTTACCGGTTGTGCGAGCATAGTAAGATCAAAATCGGAATCACGCCGGATCAATATCCGAGCAGCGATGGAGACGATTCAATCCTACCAGGCCGGATAGCCTTGTTACGCAAGCACAGCCAGGATGTCGCTTTCACGCAAAATAAGCAGTTCTTTGCCCTCGAATTTCACTTCAGTGCCTGCATATTTGGAGAACAGAACGCGGTCGCCTTCTTTCACTTCAAGCGCAATGCGTTGTCCGTCTTTTACGTGGCCGCTGCCAACAGCTACGATTTTGCCTTCTTGCGGCTTTTCTTTTGCCGTGTCCGGCAGAACGATGCCACTAGCTGTAGTCTCCTCCTTGGCAATAGGTTCAAGAACTACGCGATCACCCAACGGTTTGATCATGAGAAAACTGCCTCCTTTGATTCAGATGGTTTTGTTGTAGAGGGTTTGTTAGCACTCGAACGTGGTTAGTGCTAATAACATCTTTTATGATAATCATTTCGCCTTCGGTTTGCAAGTCCTTTTGGAGGTTTTCATAAAATTTTAATCCGTGCATTTTTTTGCACACCTTATGTAGGTTGTCCCATCCATACGCAAAGTATTACCGACTCGCAGAGCAGGCGGACAATACGCTCCACCCGGTTCGTCACCCTTCTATCCCGACAGACAAAGTCTCCCCCGGTTCGACAAAAAAGGTCTGCGTCACATGCAACGCAGACCGAACGTTTCCTCAAGCTTCGGCCTCACCCAGATCACTGAGCCATTGCTTGTCATACTCCTGTTGTTTCCGGTATACCCGGGCGGACAGCATAATGCTGATCTCGTACAAAATGATCATCGGAACGGCCACCAGAATATCCGATATGAGATCGGGCGGCGTCACGAACGTGGCGATAATAACTAGCGCCAGATAAGCGTAGCGGCGCAGCTTCTTCAGACGCAGCGGATTGAGAATCCGCAGCTTGGTCAGAAACATCACGACAACCGGAAGCTCGAACAATAACGCCATCGGCAGCAAAATGTTAAACATGAACGAAAAATATTGGGCGGCCCCGTACGTTTCGGTCAAATTCAAGCTTTTGGTCACGGTCAACGTAAAGTAAAACGCCATCGGGAATATCACAAAGTAAGCGAAGGACAGGCCGAGCAGAAAGAGCAGCACGGCGCCCGGTATATACCGCAGCGTCGCTTTTTGCTCGTGCTCCATCAGTCCCGGCTTGACGAACAGCCAGATCTGCGTAAGCGCAAAGGGCAGCGTCACGACCAGGCCGACGGCGAAAGCAAACTGCATGTACAGCCGGATTGCATCCCACGGCGAAAACGTATTCAAGCCGACGATGCTCGAAGCCGGTTCCGAATTCATTAAGTAGACGATAAGCGGCTTGGCGGCGAAAAAGCCCCCGATCATGGCCAGCGCCAAAACGACGACGATCCAGATGAGCCGTTTGCGGAGCTCGGTTAGATGCTCCACCAGGGATGCCGTTTCTTCTTGCATCAATTTTCACCAGCCTCATGATCAGGTAACGGAATAGTCAGACAGGTCTCCTTTTAACTTGAAACGACAGCGTTCGAGTCCATCTGCTCTCATACAATTTTTGGAAGCGCTGCCGTTTACGTCTTTGTTTAATAAGCACTCCATAGGTCCTATTGAAGCGTCCAATCTGTAAACGTACCAAAGGGTTGCTAGCATGCTGATCACAGAGCCTTCGTCCAGACATCATAAAAGTCCGGCCTTGTTGTTCAGTGCCTTGCTCAGTCCGGAAGACGCTTGTCGGTAGCAGGCGCAGGCGCTGCCGAAGCACTCGAAGCAGCCGGTGTTGGTGCAGGTGCAGCCGTCTCGGCCCGATACTCGGGCTTGCCCGAATCCAGACGCTGAGCTTCCGCCTTCTCTACTTGCTTGCGGTCGGAGTCGTCCTCCATAATTTCTTTGGCTCCGTTCTTAAACTCGCGAAGCGTACGGCCGAACGCGCGGCCGAGTTCCGGAAGCTTGCTCGGGCCAAACAGCAGTAAAGCCACCAAAATGATCAGAATAAAACCTGTTGCGCCGATATTAGGCATCGACAATTCCTCCTTCAAGTTGGGTGTGGGTATAGTTACCCTCTCTCTGCGTAAAGCCCTCCATATCCGAGCTCGGTAATATCTGTTTTGCCGATTCGAATCCTCGCGCAAATTCGCGGCAGCAGCACATCGAATACGGTATATTTATCATACATCACGCTGCCCGGTAATCCAACAACCGGAGTATGACCCAGATAAGCCATCATCAGCATCGATCCGGGAAGCATCGGCGTCCCGTGACTTACGATGTCCGCTCCGGCTTGCCGGATCGCTCCGGGTGTCCGGTCGTCGGGATCAACCGACATCCCCCCGGTAACGAGAATGAGATCAACCTGCTTGTCTTGAAAATAACGGATATGTCCTGCGATGCTGTCGCTGTCGTCCGTGCATAAGCGCTGTTCCTCCACGTACGAGCCGTACTCTTCCAGCTTGGCTCTGACGACAGGGCCGAATCGGTCCTCCACCAGTCCATTATACACTTCATTGCCGGTTGTGATGAGACCGGTTTTTAACGTTCTAAAAGGTTTCACGGATATGGGGCCTTCTCCCAGATACGCTTCGCGCCACTGGCGGGCGGACCGCTCGACCTGCTCGACCTTCTCCTTCGCGACGAGCAGCGGAATGACCCGCGTACCGGCGACCGATTGTCCCGGCGTTACGACCGTGTTAGACTGCAGCGTAGCCAGCGCGAGCTGATCGATTGCATTAACTCCGTTAATGAACGTCTTGTCGATCACCGTCAACCCGCGGATCGCCGACTTCAGCAGCACTTTGCCTTCGCTCGGTTCCGTCGCCGTTATGTTCGATCCCCGCGCCGCTTCCGCCATCCGGACGGCCGCATCGTCCTCGTGCAGGTCGTCATCGCCCAGCTCTAACACATAAATATGATCTTTGCCGATTTTCTTCAGCTCGGGAATATCCGAGTCGAGGACGATATGGCCTTTCCGGAAAAGCCGGCCCTTGAATTCCCCGGGTACGATGCGGGTCAAATCGTGGGCGAGCGGCAGGCCGATCGCCTCCTCCACCTTCACCTCGCGCAGGACGCTCGTTCGTCTCATCCCGGGAGCCCGCCTCCTTTGCCGCGGATCATCGTAAGGGCGATGGGCAACTGGTCCATGACCGCGGCCAAACATTCGTGAACGCCCTTCGGATCGCCGGGCAAGTTCAGCAGAAGCGTCTGCCCCCGGATGCCGGACACGCCGCGCGTCATCATGCCGAGCCCGTCCCGTTGCATCATGGCCGCCCGCATCGCTTCCGCAAAACCCGGCGCGAGCCGGTCGATCACTTCCAGCGTCGCCTCCGGAGTTACATCCCGCGGCCCCATGCCGATTCCTCCGGTAGTCAGAATGAGATCGGCCTTGTAATAATCCGTCATCTCAATTAGCGCTGCCATAATCTCGTCCGTTTCGTCGGGAACGATCCGGTACTCGACGATATCCCCCTGCAGCTCTTCCTCCACGAGTTCGTGAATCACCTGAGCACTGGTGTCTTCACGTTCGCCGCGAGAACCTTGATCGCTTGCCGTTAACAGGCCAACTTTCCAGCGCATCAGCTTATTCCCTCCCTTGTTATATCCCGACACACTGACGCATCTACTCATAAGGCGGAACCGCCGGCCCGTCTGTCCGTTTATCCCGTTAAGGATCGCATGGCAGCATTGGACTTGGGCTCGGTTGTTCAGCTTAAACAGCTTCATTTAAACTCATTCCTTGCCGGGCGGTCGGATATAATCTCCACTCTTGCCCCCGGTTTTGGATATAAGCACGGTCGGACCGATGCTCATCTCTTTCTCCAGCGCCTTGCACATATCGTATATGGTAAGCGCGGCCGCCGATACCGCGGTAAGAGCCTCCATCTCAACGCCGGTAAGCCCGGTCGTCTTGACTGTCGCTTGAATGTACAGCTCGTCCGCGCCGTTATCCGAGAACGCGACGTCCACTCCGGTCAGCGGCAGCGGATGGCACATCGGAATCCATTCCGACGTTTTCTTGGCGGACATGATGGCGGCGATCTGAGCGACGGCCAGCACATCCCCCTTGCCCAGACGGCCCATCTTAACCGCATCCAAGGTCGACGGACGCATCTTCACCGTCGTTTGCGCGGTTGCGGTACGTTTCGTTTCCGTTTTGCCGGAGACGTCCACCATGCGGGCGCGGCCGTCTTCATTAAAATGAGTAAGTCCGAATGATTCCGTCATCGTTTCGCAGCGCCTCCAATCCAGTCATAGTCGGGTAACCTCATAATGGATGTCCGGCATAAGCTTCGCCGGTTTGACTTTGCTAGCGAGCCAGTCCCTGACACCGGCACGAGGAAGGTTAACGGATCGGATTCGTCAGTCGCGGGAACAGAGATGAACATGCGGCGGCACACGATGAGGTGAGGAAACAAGGTTGTCCTATATCCAAAGATCCGGAAAGTCTGAAGCGGTCCATCCATCCGGCCCCGTCATCCCAAAAGCTCTCTTCATCTTTTTCGACACACGGATAGCGATGTCCTTGTGGGCGGCAAAAAAACGTTTATTAAAAATCAGTGAACAAAGAGTTCTTATCGTCATTCTGAATTCAACCAAGCAAGCAGCATGAACCATTTACCGGATCAAGCAGGTGCGTCTGTCGGTCACAACCGCATCGGTGCGAAAATCGAAATGGTCCATGGGCACTTCCGAAATCAACTGAAGATCAAACGCAACCGCGAGCTTAAACGGCTCCCGGCCCGTATTTTCCCGGCACATCCGCATAAATGCGTCGTAATACCCCCCGCCGTACCCTAGCCGTCCGCCTTTGCCGTCAAAAGCGAGTCCCGGAACGAGAACGCAGTCGATATCCTCCAGCCGTTCCAGCACGGGCGCCGACATCGCCGGTTCGCGAATCCCCCATCTGCCGGATTCCAGCTCGTCGAGACTTTGAATCTGATGAAGCGACATCAGTTTATGCTCGCGGATTACTTTGGGGACGACGATCGTGCCGCCGCGGTTCCAGCACCATAGCATGACAGGAGTGACATCCAGTTCCGTCCGGAAAGGAACATAGCTGAACAGGGTGAACGTCCTGCCGTCCGCATCATCACCCCTCTCCTCCAGCAGCCGGATCGCCGCTGCGCAGGCGCGGGCGGACTCTTCCGCACGTTCTTCTGCAGATAACAATGCACGGGTCGCTTCCATCTGTTTGCGCAGCTCCGCTTTATGCGCCTGTACGGTCATCTCGGTTTCCCCGTCCTTCTATTGGTATAAATCCGGTTCACAACCGGGAACGACGGCGTTCAAGCGATGCGTCCGGGCGCACGTTCTACTCTTCATATCTGTCTGCTGATGCAGGGTTCGATTGCCGTCAATATAACCTTTTCCCCAGTGTATCACACATTCCGAGTGAAGAAAAAGCCGGAGCCAAGCAGGCAGCGAACCGGTTGCAGCCCCTCATGCCGACGAACAGCCGCCTGCTGAGGCCCAGCCGTCCAGAACGGGGATATTCGTTTCAGGCAAAGTCTCATTTTACAAACGAGGGACCCATCGGTAAACTAAACATGACGGCTTGTAGGCGTCACTAGAACGACTGCGGATTTGCCTGGCGGAAATCCGTCTATAGGAAGGAAGACTACACATGCTTTTGCAAGTTAACGGATTGGAAAAACATTACGGCACGATTCCCGTGCTGACCCATATAGCGATGCAAATCCAGGAGCGCGACCGAATCGGGCTCGTCGGCGTAAACGGCGCGGGCAAATCGACGCTGCTCAAAATTATTGCTGGCGAAATGTCCGCCGACGGAGGACAAATATTCCGGGCCAAGGAAACGCGCATCGGGTATTTGGCGCAAAACAGCGGACTGTTGTCCGATAATTCGATTTGGAACGAAATGATCGGCGTATTCGCCGGCCTGCTTGAGATCGAGCAGGAGCTGCGCGAGCTCGAGGCGAAGATGGCCGATCCCGGACTGGCCGCCAACGAGCAGCTGTATGCGGACGTGCTGCACCGGTACTCGGTCAAATCCGATCTGTTCCGCGAAAAGGGCGGATACGGCATCGAGGCGAGAGTCCGCAGCATCCTGCACGGCATGGGCTTCGGCGCGTTCGACCCGGCCACGGCAATACGCACGCTGAGCGGCGGACAGAAAACCCGGTTGGCACTGGCCAAGCTGCTGCTGCAGGAGCCCGATCTGCTGATGCTGGACGAGCCAACCAACTATTTGGACATCGCTACGCTAACCTGGCTCGAAGATTATTTGCGCGGATACCCGGGCGCAGTGTTGGTCGTTTCTCACGACCGGTATTTTCTGGACGCTATGGCGAACGTGATTTATGAGATCGAGCGTACCCGCTGCAAAAGGTACACAGGCAACTACTCCCGCTATATGGAGCTGAAAGCGGCCGAATACGAGATCGAGCTGAAACATTACGAGAAGCAGCAGGAAGAGATTTCGCGCATGGAAGATTTCGTCCGCCGCAACCTCGTGCGGGCTTCCACGACGAAGCGGGCGCAAAGCAGGCGCAAGGCGCTTGAGAAGATGGACCGGCTGGACAAGCCCGCAGGCGAGCTGAAGCGCGCTTCCTTCCGGTTCGAATCGGAGAAGCAGTCCGGCAAGGACGTGCTTCGCGTTGAACATATGGCGGCGTCCTATGACGGCAACAGACAGCTGTTCCGCAACGTCTCCTTCGAGCTTCGCCGCGGCGACATGGCCGCCCTGATCGGGCCGAACGGAATCGGCAAATCGACGCTGCTGAAAATATTGACCGGGCAAAAACAGCAAAATTCCGGTTACTTCGAATGGGGCTCGAACGTCACGATCGGCTACTACGACCAGGAGCAGCAAGGGCTGAACCCGAACCATACCGTACTGGAAGAGCTGTGGAGCGAATACCCTCATCTGGAGGAGGTCCGCATCCGCACCGTGCTCGGCAGCTTTTTGTTCAGCGGCGAAGACGTATTGAAGAAAATCGGCGCGCTCAGCGGCGGCGAGAAGGCCCGCGTCTCGCTCTCCAAGCTGATGCTGAAGCAGGCGAACGTGTTGATTCTGGACGAGCCGACGAACCATCTCGATCTGTTCAGCAAGGAAGTGCTGGAGGCGGCGCTGCTGGACTACGAAGGAACGCTGCTGTTTATATCCCACGACCGTTATTTCCTGAACAAGATGGCCGACCGGATGCTGGAGCTGCACCCCGGCGGCATCGACGACTATCTCGGCAATTATGACGATTACGTAGAGAAAAAAAGCGAGCTCGCCGCCATCGAAGCGGAACGCCTGGCGGCGGACGCGGCGGCGGGCAAGCCGACCAAACCATCGGGCGCGGCAAGCTCCGGCTCCCCAGGCGTGGAAGCCGGCGGCGCCGGAAACCCGGCGGCGGGAACATCCGCAGCGGCTGCAGGCAAACCCCGCGATTATGAAGCGGAGAAGCAGCAGAAGCGCGAGGAGCGCGGGCGACAGCGCAAAATCGAACAACTCGAGCTTGCGATCGCCGCCATCGAGACGGAAACGGCGGCTCTGGAGGCAGCTCTGCTCGAACCGGACGTGTATAACGATTACGTCGCCGTCCAGACAGTCAACGCCGAGCTGGAAACGAAAAAAGCGGAGCTCGACAAGCTTTATGCCGAGTGGGAGGAGCTGTCCTCCTGAAAACGCAGCAGCAGCATCGGCACGGCTGCGTATACGATCATCGTCGCCGCGGCGACGATGCCGGAGTCGTTGAAGGCAAGCGCCGCTACGGAGCCGACCGCGATCGCCAGAAAGCCGGTCATATAATCCGGGTAGCGGCTCTCCCAGCGGCGGAATACGCCCTGCGGACGCGCGACGGCAATCGCCATCACGAGCATCCCGGCGGCAAGCACCTTCGTCCAGGCGGAGACGCCGATCAAATGCAGGTTCATCTGCAGCTTGCGCACGATCGTCGCTGCAATCAGATCGGTGCGGCCCTGGCCTAGCATCGCCATCGCCCGGCCGATATGGCTTTGGCCGGCGGAGCCGGACGGGAGGGCTGCATTCAGCAGCCAGAGCCCGGCGACCGCCGCCGCGACAAGGGCGGCGCACAGCAGCGCGAGCCGCAGCAGGCCGAGCCCGCGGGCGAAGCCGCCGGCGAAGCAGCGCAGCCACGCGAGGCCGAAGGCGACCGCCGCCGTGATGGCGCCGCCCGCGTTGGCGCCGAGCTGCGGCACGGCGAGGTACGCGGCGACGG
>NZ_JACXJA010000032.1 GCF_014705615.1 Paenibacillus oceani | reverse complement strand
AATCCCCCTACGCAAGTAGGAGGATGGATACGCCGGAGGGTATAGGGAATCCCTTGCCCCATCTGCCTCGGCGAATGCCGAGAGGCTACGGAATACATCGGGAGGAATTGTGAGCACACATATAAAATTTCACGTCCGAGGCATACCTTGCCTAGAATTTACGCCAACCTCTCCGTCCAAAGGCACCATCCTGTTGTACCACGGCTGGGCCTCGAATATCGAAAATTACAGCTTTTTCGGCTCTTTGGTTGCTAGTTGGGGTTACCGAATCATAGTTCCTGAATTGCCGTATCATGGAGAACGAGGAGAACTTAATTATTTTGACGATACGGTATTGGAAGACTACTTCTGGGAAGTTGTGTTACAAGGGATACAGGAAATTGGAGTAATCACAAGTGAAATATCAACAACACAAGATCATATAGGGATTGTAGGTCACTCGTGCGGCGGCTTTATTGCTGCAGGCGCTTTTTCCAACTTCTCCAGAATTGCAACAGCTGTCGTGATTAATGGCTCTTGCGCCTGGACCAAGTTTGAGGATTTATATCGCGAAAAAAAAGGGATAGATCCGATGTGTCCTCAAAAACGGCTGCTAGTAGAAACTCACGATCCTGTATCACACCTAAAAATTAAGGATAATAAAGCCCTCCTCTTGCTGCATGGCAAGGATGATATGACAATTCCAATAGATAGCCAGCGACACTTTATGAGTGTTATGTCCAAAAAGTATGCCGGCAATTTAGAATTAGTGGAATATGCTGGAGTGAATCATCAGATAACAATCGGTATGTTACAAAAATGTAAAGAATGGTTTGACAAGCATTTAAACGGAGCTAATTCGGCAGGTCGGACTTCAAAGTGAGAACACCTTGGCGATTCGCTCGAACCTAAGCCTCTTTAAGTGGAATGTGTAAATCATTCTAGACAAAGAAAAGCTGCCGGTTTCGCAGAAGCCGCACATTGCGGAACAGGCTTCGTATAGAAGCTCGTAATAATGCCGAAAGTGTGTCGCAGACCGTACATGATAAGCAGGACGGCAGCTGGTTGACCGTCACTATGCAACAGTTAAGAGCGGCTCGTACCTCTTATTTTGTCCAAATTCCGCCCCGAATGTGAAATAAGAGCGGTTTGCAGCTACTAAAATCCGCGAAAAGGGTGCACACATGGTCAGATGGTTGAAATAAGGGGTGAAAATCGAGAGGGATGCAGGATGGTTCAATTAGAAAACTACAAGGTTAGCGGGCTTGATGCATCTCAAACAGAAAGATTTATGTAATTCTATCGTGAATAAATTGTATCAATTAGAGACGGAAGCTTTGGCGTTATTAAAAGAAATATACGCGAGCGTATAGAGGCAGTTAGCGGAAAGCAGTTTGGATTAAATCCCGAACTGCTTTTTTGTGGTCTAGGTGGAATATTTGCTGAATTTCTTACTTAACGAGACTCCCCAAAGAGCCCAAACAGTTGACTTTGCCCTAAGGGGAAGGTGTAAGGTGAAGTTGTACCCGGTAAAACATAACGACGCAGGGTGCAATTGATGAGAACGGGGGTGACCGTGTGCTGTCGATCGGAGAGTTCTCGAAGATTTGCGGAGTATCTACCAAAACGCTCCGGTATTATGATGAGATCGGATTAATCAAACCGGATGAGATTCATTCGGATAACGGGTACCGGTATTATGCAGTCGGTCAGTTAAACAAGATGCTTTTGATTAATCGGTTGAAATCGTATCAGTTTTCTTTGGAAGAAATCAAAGCCGTGCTGGAGCTGGAAGAGGATCTTGCCGAGGAGAAGCTTCACTCCATCCTGAATCGTAAGAGAAGCGAATTGCAAGAGAAACGAAACGCAATTGAATTGTCGCTAAACCAATTGAACATCGATATTTTCAATTTGGAGGCGGGTATCCCGATCATGTCCTACCTGGATCGGATCGAAGTGCAGCTCGTCGAGACCCGGTCGATCAATATTTTTTCTATGCGCCGGATGATGAGCAGCGACGACTTCGCGGCCGGATACGATCCGTATTTCAGCAGGCTGTATGAAAAGATCGCCGCGGAGAAGCTCACCTTGCTGGGCACGCCGATTGCGATTTACCACAGCCCCGAGTACGATCCAACCGGCAACGATACGGAATTTGCGATTCCGGTCCGGGAGACCGGGGAAGGAACGAGAGAACTGAATGGCGGCCCATGTGCGAAGGCTGTCCTGAACGGCTCCTATTCGGAATTAACGTCGGTTTACGCGAAGCTGAGGGGATGGATGGACCAAGAAGGATATGTATTGGCGAGCTCCCCTTATGAGATTTACCTAACCGCTCCTGATCGGGCTGCAGCTCCCGGGGAACTGGTGACTGAGGTATATTTTCCTGTTGCGAAAAAGCAGCGATTGAACACAAATCGTGAAGGGGCGGGGGATCGACTGTGAGAACAAACAGAACGGTCATGAGAAGCTACTGGCCGACTATGGAGTGGCAAGCCGCCGACCCGGCGGACTTGAGTATGGATGCGGGACGGCTTGCGGATCTTGAACGAGTCCTCAAGTCCGAATACAGCAACATCAGCGGTATCCTCGTGGTGAAGAGCGGATTAGTCGCCTATGAAAATTACTTGAACGGCTGCGGTCCGGACGATGCTCACCATGTGGCGTCTGTTACGAAGAGTGTCCTGTCGGCCCTTGTCGGCATTGCCGTAGATGCGGGATATATTCGGAGCATCGACCAGAAGGTGCTTGATTTTTTCCCCGAATACGCAGCCGATCCCGCCGATCCGCAGAAACGGGATATTACGTTACGCCATCTGCTCACAATGACGGCCCCCTATCCGTTCGAGGATTGGCGCGAACCGCTGGATCGGATGTGTATGCAGCCCGACTGGACGAAGTATGCCTTGGACATGCTCGGTCAACAAGGAAGGGTCGGCGATTTTAAATATTCTACGGCAGGGGCGCACCTGCTATCCGCGATCCTCACCCGCTGTACGGGAACGACGGCCCGGGAGTTTGCCAACGAACGGTTATTTAAGCCGATCGGTATGAAGGCGATCCCGGATTATGAGATGAGCGCGTTCGGCTTCGAACAATTATTCGGCAGCGAGGTGAGAGGGTGGGTAAAAGACCCGAATGGCAACTCGACAGGAGGATGGGGACTGACGCTAACGCCTCGCGATATGGCGAGGTTTGGATTTCTGTATCTGAATGGCGGCATGTGGGACAATGAGCCGGTTATTCCCGCGAGCTGGATAAACGAATCGATAGCGATGAACCCCAATCATTACGGTTACTTATGGTGGCTGCGGCAAGAAGACGGCATGTTCGCATATTCCGCGGTGGGCGACGGCGGGAATATGATTTGCTGCATGCCGGATCAAGATCTGGTCGTAGCAATGGCCTCGGCATTCGTCATGAATCCGCGCGACCGGTGGACATTGATCAAGGAACAGATTCTGCCGGCGCTCCGGGACTGACGGATTAACGCCTTGTCTGCCGCTGGCCCGGGAGCAGCTTCTTCACGATCGTGAAGATGCACAACACATATACCGGCAAGCTTGCCGAGAAGGTGACGAACGGCCAGGACAGCAGCACTTCATTAAAGGCCGCTTCCTGCTTGACGGTCACAAGCGACAATAAAAACCCGAGCAGGGCTAGAGGGGCGACCGGCAGCAGCTGATCCCGCGCTTTGATCAGCTTCACGACCGTTAGGTTGAGCGCGTACAAAGCAAGCGCCGATTTCATGTAGGAGCCGGCAAGCAGCGAGATGCCGATGACGGACTCGCCCCGTTCCACGATTTCCTGGATACTGATCAATCGGGCGACAATATAGATCGGATACCGGAATTCGTTCGTCATCGGCCCGAGCGCCATCAGCGTGCACAGCGTAACCAGCAGCAGAACGGACCAATTGCACAGATAGGCGATAAAAATCGGTTTAAGCCGGATGCGGTTGTTCTGGACGCGAATATACGAGAACAACATGGCAAATACGACGAAATCCCCATAAAGAAAACCGGATACCAAATATACGCCGTGCAGTTGAGGTTTAAATCCGTCCGGCATGACCGGGAGCAGGTACTCCGGATGGTAGTTCGGAATTCCCAGCAGCAGCACCAGTGTAATCGAGCCGGCCAACACCAGCAGCAGCAGCGTAAACATACGCGCCATCACTTCGATCCCCGCCCTTACGGTCATGGCAGATACGAGGGCGATGAATCCGTTGAACACATACATCGGCGTTTCTTTCATCATGGTAGTCGTAAAAAAGAAGCCGACAGAGAAATAAATATACGAGGACAGCAGCAGCGCAAATACCAAATAAGGGAGCAGGAGGACGACCGTCAACCCGTAGCCGATCGTCTGCGTACTGTAATCCACCAGCGATTGTCCGGGAAATTGCCGGGCCAGGAACAGCATGCACGACAGCAGAAGGAGTCCGAAGAGTCCGGATAAAAACCAGGACAGCCATGCGCCGCCGCCCGCCGCCGCCAGCAGCGGATTCGGAATGTATAAGATCGTGGAGCCGGTTGTGAAGACGAACAGCAGGGCGGCCATTTGCCAGGAGCTGACGGATTCGTGATTATTCATCCTCGTTCTCCCCTTCGGGCACGGGGGCTTCCGGCTCTTTTTGCGGCTTTAAATATGTGTCGAGGCGGTTAGCCGTCTGATCGAACAAAAGGGAGACGGCGCTATGCAGGTTAGGCAGCGGCTTGTCCGTCACGTATCCGTATCCCGTATAAGCGGCAAAAAGGAAAACCAGGACATAGACGACCCGGTTTTTGCCGGAGGCCAGCTTCCAATCTTTCACACCGGCGATTAGAGCGGCCGCCACCGCCAGCGTGAACACGATCACTTTTTCTCCCATGCCTTGACCCCTCCGTTTATTCGTAATAAGGCTTCGATATAAGCACGCCGGAATTCACCACCTCCACGTCGATATGCAGGTCGAAATCGGCCTTTGCATAACGGTTGTCCCAGCCGGGCTTCCATTTTTTCCACAACTCGGGGCGATGCCGGTACAGCCAGTCCCCGATTCCGAGGAGATCCAGTTTTTTTTGCTGGGACAGGCGGATCGTCTTGCGCAATTCCTTCTCCAAATAAACGCGAATCCGTTCCACCACCTGATTCTCGGCATCTGTATTCAGGGCGGAGGTGCAGCGGATCTCGCTGAAGCTGCCTTTTATTTTCGTGTCGAACCGGACGGAGACCGACTCCGCATCCGTTGTGACGCGTTTTTTCGTATGCAGCGAGGTGACCTCGATCGTTTCTTTTTTGCCGGAATCGCCGCTGCAAGGAATTTCAAGAATACCGAAGTCGAATTCATCCCGCAAAATGACGAGGCTTTCCACGTTGGCCGAGTTCATAAAATCGTTTACCAGCTTGCCGTCCTTCAATACGGCTAATTTGGACAGTGCTTCTCCCGGGAATCCGTTGCTGTACAGATAAGGGAGCATGGCAATCCCCGTTTGGCTTTTGAACTGGATAGCCAGATTTAGCATATCGACGTCTTTCGTTTTGCTGGACAGTCTGGCGGCGGAGCGCGACATCTCCCGCAGTTGCTGACCGATCGTGCTTTCGATGAACGGCTTCTCGGTTAAATAGTCTTTGGCCGTTCCTTTCGCTATCACTACCGTAACCGTATCCCGGGGCTCATGATCGCGCATAAAAAAGTCGGTCAGCTCCTTAATATTCCGCGTCTTTCCCAGTTGATCGCTAATGAGAATGATCCGCATATGACTCCACTGCGCTTTGCGGCCAAGCCGCAGCGGGATGTCGCGGATCGCTTCGAACACCGTATCCGCTTTGGTCGTAATATTAAAGGCGGACGGCCCTTGCTGTCCTCCCTCTAACGAACCGCCCCCACCCGGTTTGTAAAAATGAGTGGTCAACTGCACCTTGCCGTCCGGAGAGCCGTCCATGGCGATGGCTTGCACAAAAGCCCAATCGGTTAATTCGAACTTATTCCAGCAGCCGGATAAAGAAAAGAGGCAGCATATGCATAGGGCGAATACGAAAGGGCGCTTCATGGGTCACTTTCCTTTCGGCCGGGATTCGAGCTTCGGCTACTCGTGGTACGGACGTTTTCGGGGAGAGCGCATCAGCAGCTTCACGGGAGCCCGAAATATAAAGTCGCGCACGAGCTGGCCGGGCTGCAACGGCATGAGAGACGACAAATACGGCACTCCGAGAACGCGCAGCTTGCTGACGTGCAGCAAAATCCAAAAATATCCGATCATAAGCCCGAAGCCGCCCAGCGTCGCCGCCAGCAGCATAAGCGGAAAGCGAAGAATCCGCAAGGCGATCCCCAGGTTGTACTGCGGCAAGGCAAACGAAGCGATACCGGTCAGGGCGACTACAATGACCATGATCGGCGAGGAAATTTTGGCCTGGATCGCCGCTTGGCCCACTACGAGCGCGCCGACGATACTGACGGCCGAGCCGATCGGCCTGGGCAACCGAATGCCCGCCTCCCGCAGCAGCTCGAAAAAAAACTCCATAATAAGAGCCTCGACGAACGCCGGAAACGGGATTTTTTCCCTCGTATCCAGGATGGCGAGCAGCAACACGGTTGGAATTAGCTCCGGATGAAACGTAGAAAGGGCAATGTACAGGCTGGGCAGCGTAAGCGCTATTACAAAAGCCGCAATGCGAAGCCAGCGAACCAGCGAAGCATAAATCGTCCGCTGATAATAATCCTCGCTTGCTGTAAAAAACTCCACGAACAAGCCGGGGCAGATCAGAATGCTGGGCGTTCCTTGAACGAGTACGATAATTTTCCCTTCGAGAAGAGCGGCGTTCGCAACATCCGGCCGTTCGGTGTAGCGGACCTGGGGAAACGGGGAGAACGTCGACTCTTCCAGCCATTCCTCCAGATAGCTCGTATCCAATATTTCCAGCTTATCGATCCGGGAAATTTTCGTTTTGAAATCGGCCAGCGTTTGCGGATCGACTGCGCCTTCCAAGTAGCCGTAGACGATTTGCCGGTCGCTCTCCGCCCCGCTGTAGAACGATTCGAACTTCAGTCTGGTCGTCCGCAGCAAGTTGCGAAGCAGACCGATATTCGTATGCAGATCTTCAATCGTGCTGTTATGCGGGCCGAAGACGACGGATTCGGTCACAGGCTCGGAGACCGCTCTCGTCTGAATTCCCGGCATCTCATAGCAGATCACATGATCCCAGCCATCGATAAAAATAACAATGCCACCCCGCAAAATTTGCTTGACGGCACGCTCGAAGCTGTTCAATACCGACGGCGGGTGTGTCGTAATTCCCCGGCCTTCAAAGTAGCGGCTCACCTCTTCGGGTGTCAGCCTGGCGTCAAGTCCGGCCAATAACGGGGACAAATCGCGGAAGGTAGCCTTCATATAGCTTTCTTGTCCGCTGTCCGTTAACGTATCCAAATAAACTGAAAAGGCCGAGTGCTCCAGCCCGGAACCATAGTTCCAAGGTTGCAGCTTCAGATCGTGACAATGCTGGAACAACTCCTCGATCCGTTGCCGGTTATCCGTCAGACGAATTGAAACCAGATCGGAAGTTACGGGCAAATTCCGGTCTTCCATACAGGATTTCCTTTCCAGTTTTTGTGGTTAGTATGCGGCCGCGGCATAAAAAGTATGCATTCGCCCACGCTCCGGCTACTTGCTGCTCAACCAGAAGAGGCCATCCGTATGGATGGCCCTGAAGCTTGTTGGATGATTTCTACCTTTCGACGAGTTCCTGAGACACTTTGGGATGGGGGGACAGCGCTTTGGAGACGGTTGTCCGATCGATCCCCAAAAAGCCTGAAACGTCCTGAGCGAAACCGGTAAACCGTGTAGGTTTGTATTATTATTTATAGATTTCTCTCATTTCAAGCGCTGCTCCCAAACGGTAACATGTTGAGTACAAAGCGAATCAAGCTATTACCGAGCTGGGAGTGACGCAGATGGAGCACATACGTCGGATAACGAAATCCGGTGGGGGCAAATGGAGCAGGTGGTCGGAGCCGTTATGGGGGTATGCGTTTATATCGCCTTGGCTGATCGGCTTTTTCGTACTGACGATCGGACCGCTGTCGCAATCGTTTTATTTATCGCTTACCGAGTACAACTTGCTGGAGCTGCCGAATTGGATCGGACTGGACAATTACAAAGAGATTTTAACGGAGGACGGCGAATTCAGGAAGTCGCTGCAAGTGACGCTGACGTATGTAGCGCTGTCCGTGCCACTGAAATTAATTTTCGCGCTGCTGGTCGCTTTGCTGTTATTCCGCGCGCTCCGGGGCATGTCGCTGTTCAGGGCGGTGTTTTACTTGCCTTCCTTGATCGGGGGGAGCGTCGCGCTGTCCGCCATCTGGCGCAACTTGTTCGGCATGGACGGCATTTTGAACCGGATCGTCGGCTGGTTCGGATTCCAAGGCATGGACTGGATCAACAATCCGGGTACGGCGCTGTACACACTCGTGCTGCTGGCGGTATGGCAGTTCGGTTCGTCCATGGTTATCTTTTTGGCGGGACTGAAGCAGATTCCGCGGGATCTGTACGAATCCGCCTCGGTGGACGGCGCCTCGAAGATTCGTACTTTTTTTGCGATTACGCTGCCGATGCTGACGCCGATCATTTTATTCAACCTGGTCATGCAAATTATCGGGAGCTTCCAGATGTTCACCCAAGCGTTTATCGTTACCAAGGGCGGACCGATCAATTCGACGCTCGTCTACGCGCTTTATTTGTACCAGAAAGCTTTCGCGTATTTCAATATGGGCTATGCCAGCGCGCTTGCCTGGATCTTGCTCGTCATTATCGCCATCTGTACGGCTCTGATTTTCTGGTCGTCCAGACGATGGGTGCATTATGAAACATAACCGATCGACGCCAAGGAGGAGACCCGGATGAAACAAGCTGTTTTATATCGTTATACCGTACTGATTCTGGCAAGCCTGGTTATGATTTATCCGATCTTGTGGCTGGTCGGCAATTCGCTGAAATCGAACGAGGACATTCCGAAGCCGCAGCTGTTTCCGAGCGAGTTTCAGTGGAGCAACTTTTCCGAAGGCTGGACGGCCATTCCTGGCTTCAGCTTCGCTCATTTTTTCTACAATTCGTTTTTTATCGCGACGCTTTCCGTTGCCGGAACGCTGGTATCGAGCGCATTGGTCGCCTATGGCTTCGCACGGCTGCGCTTTCCGCTGCAAAAACTATGGTTCGGCATTTTGATGATGACGCTGATGCTGCCTGCCCAGGTTACTTTGGTGCCGCAGTATATTTTGTTCAAATCGTTCGATTGGGTAGGGACGACGCTGCCGCTGATCGTTCCGCACTTTTTGGCGGTCAGCCCGTTCTTCGTTTTTCTGATCGTCCAGTTCATCCGCGGTATTCCTAAAGATTTGGACGAATCTGCCAAAATCGACGGATGCTCGACCATCGGGATCGCGTTCCGAATTGTGCTGCCGTTATGCACGCCGGCTTTTATCACAACGGCGATCTTCAGCTTTATCTGGACATGGGACGATTTTCTCGGGCAGATGATCTACTTGACCGATACGGCTAAATATACGGTGCCGCTGGCGCTCCGGCTGTTCCTCGACAACACGTCGGCGGTCACATGGGGACCGATGTATGCGATGGCGCTGTTGTCGGTCATCCCCTGTTTCGTTATTTTTCTGGTCGCACAGAAATACTTTGTGGAAGGAATTGCAACAACGGGGATTAAGGGATAGATGTTTACGGCAGGCGCGTGTAGGCCTTATCCTGTATGTATAACAGCTAAGACGACAGGTGATGGTGGCGCATGAGAAATCCTTTCAAGACGTTTTCGTTTCAGGCGACTTTCTACGTTTCTTTCCTAGCAATTTCCGCCCTTCTGATCCTGCTTCTCGGTTGGACGAGTTATTACATTACGAATCAGGAAGTAGTAGGGCAGACGATATCCTCAAGGAAGCTGCTTCTGGACGAGATCAACAAGCAGCTGGACATGCAGCTCCAATCCGTCGAATACGACTCGCTCGCGCTGGCGAGCAACCCGAAGCTGATCCATTATTTGCAAACTAACGAAGATCCGTTCGAGCGCCTCGGTCAAACGTCGGAAATGATCGATCTGCTCAGCCGGCCGAGTTATGTGAAGGATGGCATCTTGTCCTTGCAGCTGTATGCGAAGCATACGACAGGCAGCAGCCATATTGCCGGGAGCGGGGTGTACGGCTACGATCTTCTGGAGCGGGTTTCCTGGTATGACCAGATCAAGGATGCCGATTACTGCTGGGTCGGCGCTCATCCGGTCGAGGTAGGCGATTATCCGGAGGGTGACCGGCAGGTCGTCACCTTTGCGAGAAAAGTGCTGTCCGCGGCGGGCCAAGAAGCCGGCGTCCTCGTCGTAAATGTGAAGCTGTCCTATATCGAGAAGCTCGCGTTCGGCAGCAAGACGGATGCGAGCCGGTTTATACTCGATACGAACGGTCGGCTGATCGCGCAATTTCACGGCGGCCCGGTCCAGCCGGTTTCCTACGACAGATCCAGCGGGGATATTGCCGCGATTATGGACAAATCCGCTTCTGACCACTATGCGATAGCTCCGCTCGATATGAAATCGCTGATCATTTGGAACAAGCAGACCCGAACGTCATGGGTGACGATGGACGTCATTCCTTGGGAGACGATTACGAAAGGAAGCCGGCGTATTGCGAGCGTAATCTTGGTCGTAGTCGTTTTATGCATCCTGCTGACGGCTGCGATGGCGTTTTTGTTGTCCGTCCAGTTCGCTGCTCCGATTCGCAGACTGATCCGCGCGATGAATGCGATGAAGGTCGGGAAGCTGAACGAGAGGATCGATAACGATTACCGGAACGAATTCGGTCATCTCAACGATCATTTCAACGAGATGGCCGAACGGATCGAGACGCTAATCCGGCAAGTCACGGAGCAAAACCGGCGGCAGCGCGAAGCGGAAATTCAAGTGCTGCAAGAGCAGATCAACCCTCATTTCCTGTACAATACGCTCGATATGATGAACTGGCACGCGATCGAATCCGGCTCGCACGACATTAGCCATATGCTGGCCTTGCTCGGCAAAATGCTGCGGATCGGACTGTCAAGCGGCGCAACGTTTATTAGCGTTCGACAGGAAATGGAGCATCTGGGCTGTTATGTGGAGCTGCAAACGATCCGCTATAAGCAGACGATCCGCTTCGAGCTCTCTGTGCCGGATGAGCTAAAGCACTGCTATATTCCGAAACTGATTCTCCAGCCGTTCGTAGAGAACAGTCTCCTTCACGGGCTGCACGGGCAGCACACGGGCGGTACGGTGTTGATTACCGCCGGGGAGGACGATCAGGGCGTCTATTTCCGGATCGAAGATAACGGACGAGGAATGGAGGCCGTCCAATCCGCGCCCGGACGGGAGCGGGGCGGGATTCGGAATGTGAACGATCGCATTCAGCTGTATTTCGGTGAGCGTTATGGGGTGGAATTGCGCAGCGTACCCGGTCATGGAACAAGCGTAACGCTTCGTGTGCCCAAGCTGACGGAGGAGCCGGCACCGAACATCAGGGGGGAGACAGCATGATCAAAGCCGTCATTATCGACGACGATATGACAACCGTTCAAGGACTCACCCGCTCGGTCCGGTGGGAGCGATTCGGCATCCGGGTAGTCGGAACGGCGATGAACGGGAAGGAGGGGCTGGAGCAGATCGAGGCTCACCAGCCGGACCTTATTTTAACGGATATATTCATGCCGGTTTTGAACGGGATCGATATGCTGAAGGCGCTGCGGGAGGCGGGCAACACGGCGGAAGTGATCATTTTAAGCGGATATGAAGATTTCAAGTACGCCCAATCCGCGGTCAAGCTGCGTGTTCACGATTATATGTCAAAGCCGGCGACGCTGGATGAAATCGAGCGGGTGCTGAAGGACGTTGCCGACCATATATCCAAGCGGGATTCGGAGGAAAAGGAAGAGAAAGAGCTCCGGGAGCTGCTTGCCTACAATTTGCCGACGACGCGCCGCCAGCTGTTGAAGGGGCTGCTTGAGCCGGGATTTTGCCAAACCGGCTTCTACCGCAAAGTGTCCGATTATTTGAAGCTGGACTTCTCCGGCCACTATGTAACCGTCGTCCTGATCGAGTTTTTTATCAATCGGGAGCGTCAAACGTACCGACCGAACGATCTGTCCCTGTTCGCCTATGCGGTCCAAAATATAGTGGACGAGCTCGCGGGTCATCGGGACGGCGTCCATGTCGCCGATTTACAGCGCAACCTGCTGTCTGTCGTCGTAGCGGTTCCTTCGTGTGCGAGCCAGGAGCGGGCCAGGCGGCAGGGGATTCAGGTGGCGCAGGAGCTGCTGGATCATGTCCGGGACTGCCTGAAGCTGCAAGTGTGGGCGGCGGTCGGTTCAGTGGCGCAGGACGTCCGAGACATCCCCCGTTCTTACGCGGCGGCGGTCGATCTGCTGGCCAGACGCGAGCGGATGTCGGATAAACAGCTGCTGCTGAAGGAGGACGTCCGGGAGCTGGCGAAGCCCGTATCGCGGCGCCCGATCGAAAGTTATCAGGCGGTCGTCGACGCCATGATGCTCGGGCAGGAGGAGCTTGTCGAGGCCAGAATCGTCGAGCTGACATGTGCGCTTCGGGAAGGAGACGCTCCGAGCATCGGCGATTTGCGGGAGTTCGCGATCGATATCGTCGGCATTGTGACGCTGGCTTTGCACGAACACGGATTGCAGATCGAATATTTCCGCGCCGATTTTACGATGTACAAGGAGCTGGAGCTGATCTACGGCATTGCCGATTTCGCCGGCTGGCTCCGCGATCTGGTGTTTCCGATCTGCCGGGCGATGGACGAGCGCAGCTCGCAAAAACACCGGAAAACGATCGATTTCATCAAACGGTACGTACTGCAGCATTATGCGGAGGATGTAACGCTTGACGTGATTGCCGAGAAGGTGTATCTGACCCGTAACTATTTAAGCCAAATCTTCAAGCAGGAAACCGGCGAAAATTACAACAGTTACTTGACGCGCGTGCGGATGGAAAAAGCGAAGGAATTGCTGCTAACCGGAAACTATAAAGTTTTCGAAATCGCGCAAATCGTCGGTTACAAAAACAACGCGTACTTCAGCCAGCTGTTCAAAAAGCATACCGGATATTATCCGTCCGAGCTGAATAAATAAGGCTGGCAGCCGGGGAGGAGAGACGGGGGCGTTCTTACAGACGATCCCCGTTATAACGGCAAGAAACGTATGATTCGGCATCTGTCCCAATTCCGTATATTCGTAGTAGTAATTGTAGATTTCTCTAATTTTTAATAAAAACTCAACATTTTATAATCGAATTGTACGACAGATAACGATCAAGGGGTGCATGCGCGATGAAGTGGCGGAACAGACCGGAAAGACGGGTACTCGGTTCCTTGTTGGCATTGACGCTGTTAGGCGGTACGCTGGCAGGCTGTGTGCCGACGGAGAAGAAAAGCGGCGACCAGCCGGATACGGGCACGAACAAAACGGAAGCGCTTCAAAATGTGGAGCTGCGGTTTGCCTGGTGGGGAAGTCAAGGCAGGCACGACCGAACGCTGAAAGCGATCGAGAAATTTCAGCAGCTGCATCCGAACATTAAAATCAAGCCGGAGTACACGAGCTTCGACGGTTACTGGGAGAAGCTGTCTACGCAAGTCGCAGGGAACAATGCGCCGGATCTGATGCAGATGAGCGTGTTGTATATTAAGGAGTATACCGACCGCGGCGTGCTCGCCGATCTGACTCCGTATGCGAACAAGGAGATTCAGGTCGCCGACCTGAACAAGGACGTGATCGCGAATCAGGGAACCGTCGGAGGCAAATTTACCGGCCTGCCGGTGTCCGACAACGCGTCCGTCCTGATCTACAATAAAGACATGTATCAGCAGGCAGGCGTAGAGCCGCCGAAGCTGGATATGACGTGGGACGAATATTTCGCCAAAGCGCGCGAGATCAAGTCCAAGCTCGGTGAAAAAGTGTACGGCGCGTTCGACATGTCGGCTTCGCTGGAAGCGTTTATGTACTACGCGTTTTCCGTTGGGGATGTGATGTACAAGGGCAACCGGCTCGGCTACAGCGATCAGACGTTCCGAAACTGGCTGAAGATGTGGGATGACGCCCGGAAGGAAGGGATCGTGCCGACAGCTGCGATGACCGCTTCGTTTTTGCCGCTGGGCAACTTCGACCCGAACAAGGACGCGCTGATGAAGGGGATCGTCCCGATTATCGGCCCTCAATTTACGGCGACGTTCCCGGCTTACGAAAACGTCATGAAGGATAAGATCGATATGGTCTCCTATCCGAAGGACAAGCATACAGGAAGCGTGCTGCTGCCGGCAATGTTCTTGTCCATGTCGGCCAAATCGAAACACCCGAAGGAAGCGGCGATGTTTTTGGACTTTTTCCTCAACTCCAAAGAAGCCGCCGATGTGCTTGAGATCGAACGAGGACTGCCGGAAAACAAAAAAATATTGGAATATTTGACTCCGCGATTTAACGACCGCGACAAAAAAATGATGAACATGCTTGAGCATGTCACAGGCAATAAGCCCGGCATGTACGACGGAGGGCCAAAAGGCGCGGGTGAAGTAACGAAACTGTTCGAACAAACGGTGCAGAAGCTGCAGTTCGGCAAAGCTTCGATCGACGATGTCGTCGCCGAATTCCGCAAGGAAGCCGACAAAATTTTCGAGAAAAACAATTAAGAGCGCAAGCGGGAAAGGGGATTACTCCGGCATGAACAAGCGCCAGTTTTCCGTTATTGGCTGTCAGCATGCGCATATCGGCATCTTTATCAGTGAAATGCTGGAGCTGGGCTACAGCTGCGCTGGAATCTATGAGGAAGAGCCGGACGGGCTCGCCCGCTCGTTGTCCAATCAATTCGGCGTACCGCTGGAGCGCGACATAGAAGAGCTGCTCGGCGACTCCGTCGCCGTTGTCGGCTGCGCGGCGATGAACGACGAGAAGATCGACGTGATCGAACGCTGCGAGAGCCGGGGCAAGCACGTTATGGTCGACAAACCCGCAGTCGTCAGCGCGGAAGGGCTGCAGCGGTTAAAGGCGGTTGTCCGGAGAGGACGTATCCAGATCGGCATGCTGCTGACCGAGCGGTTTCATCCGGCGATCTATACGTTGAAGAAACAGATCGAGCGGGGCGCCCTGGGCGACATCATCACCATCGGCATGCGTAAACCGCACCGTCTCGATGCGGCCTCCCGTCCGGCATGGTTTTTCTCCAAAGCACAGTCAGGCGGTATTTTGATCGATCTGCTCGTGCACGATTTCGACCTGTTGCGATGGCTGACAGGCAAGGAAATCGAATCGGTCGGAGGATACGTCGGAAAAACGATGATGCCCGAACATCCGACCTTCTACAACTCGGCCAGCGTGCAGGTGTTGATGCAAGATAGCGTGATTGCCCAGCTATACGCTGATTGGCATTCGCCGGTCGGAAGCTGGACGTGGGGAGACGGCCGGATATTCGTGACCGGGACGGAAAGCTTCGTGGAGCTCCGGCTGCAGGGTGATCCTCTGGTCGGAGCCGATCCGGTTGTTATCCGCTCGACGAACGGCGAGTCCGTCGAATCGCTGCCCGCTCTGCAGCCCCCATGGACGATTACGGAAGATTTCATGCGGCGGATCGGCGGAGAGGAGAGCATCCTGTCCCAGGACGATATCGTCAAGGCGTCGGAGGCGACGATGTGGGCCGATCGTACAGTTGCGTATTTGAATCGATACGAAGCGCCTTGAACGGATGAAATCGGCCCAAGCAATGAAGTCTGATCATCGGATTCAGGTGTGTAACTGACTAACAGGCAGAGATGGAAGTTTATTCGTTCAGAAAAGCCGCCAAATGGCGGCTTTTTCGCTTGCAAATGAAAGAGCAACATTTCAAAAGCTCTCCCATGTTACAACTAGTATGAATTCGACAAGGGAGATGAAGCACATGAGCAGACTGGAAGGTAAAATTGCATTAGTAACCGGAGCCAGCCGGGGAATTGGACGAAGTATTGCTTTGCGCCTGGCGCAAGAGGGAGCCTATGTCCTCGTGCACTACGGGCGAAGATGGGATGAAGCGGAGGCGGTCGTCCGGCAGATTGGGGAAGAGGGAGGCCGGGCGCACGCGATTGGCGCCGATTTGAACACGCTTGGCGGCATTGATGAATTATTTGCGGCATTGGATGAAATCGTACGGGAACATACGGGCAGCAGTGGACTCGATATTCTGGTCAACAATGCCGGAATCGGTCAAATCGTCGGTCTGGAAGAGACGACGGAACAATCGTTTGACGAGGTCATGCGGCTTAACGTCAAGGCGCCGCTGTTCGTAACCCAGCAAGCTCTGCCACGGCTGAAGGAGGGAGGGCGGATCATCAATCTCTCCTCTTTTGTGACGCGGGTCGCCTCGCCAACTGTGTTCGCCTACAGCATGTCGAAAGGGGCGATCGACACGTTTACGCTTCTTCTGGCCAAACAATTGGCAAGCCGCCATATTACGGTGAATGCGATCCAGCCCGGCATTATCAACACGGAGATGAATGCCGAGACGCTGCAAAATCCGCAGGGTCAAGCATATGCGGCTGGACTTTCCGCCTTCAACCGATGGGGAGAGCCCGAAGATGTGGCCGATATCGCCGCTTTTCTCGCCTCGCCGGACAGCCGCTGGGTAACCGGTCAATTGCTCGATGCCAGCGGAGGGTCTCATTTATAAGTCAATAGCGAAAAAGCCGCGGTTATTGCGGCTTTTTTTGATAGATAAAGCATGTTCAAACTACGCGGACAAGGGGCTGCATCCTTGTCGAGCCAACAGGGGATGGAAATTGCATCTCGTGGGGGGGCGTCAGGCGGTTAGGTCTTCTGCCCTTTCGCTTAAAGCGGGGAAGGAGCCGCATAAGAGCGGTTTGGAACCTTTATTTTGTACGAACCCGTGTGGATGGAGAAAATACGAGCGGTTTGAGACTGTTAAAAACGGCGAAAAGAGTGCAGACGCGGTGAGTGGGCTGTAATAAAAGGTGCAAACCGCTTCTATTCGTCTTTGTTTGGGGTAAAGGCTGAAAATAGAATGTGCAAAAGACTCTTATGTTGGATAGAACCCGCGCGATTAGACGTTTGGACGAGGCGATACGAGTGGAGAAGGCAGTCGACACAAGGGAGCGACTGCTTTTGTCTCTTCCGGAAAGATTAATTCGGGGCTCGATTAGGTCGAGACGGGTTTGACGGACGTGTCTCCACTAGCTATCCGCTTAACGAGTGCGATCTCTCAGATCAATAATTGATGGATATTCGGTCAATATTTGAACAGACGGCCCATGCGGTTATCCCTATAATTGGGTTTGGAAGCACAAGTTCCATACAACGTATCAGCTGAGACGGTTTGTTCGAAGGCAGGGTCACGGTACGAAGCGATGTATCATAGGATCAATAGGAGAAATGAGGGAAACGAAGTGGAAGAGCGACGATATACGGCAAACCGTCCGGGTCTGGAAATTCATGCGGATGTTGCGGTCATCGGAGGCGGTCTCGGCGGTTGCGCCGCTGCGCTGGCTGCTGCGGCAGCCGGAAAAACGGTAGTGATAACGGAAGAGACGGATTGGCTCGGAGGGCAATTGACAAGCCAGGCGGTCCCGCCGGACGAGCACAGGTGGATCGAGCAGTTCGGCTGTACACGCAGCTACAGAAATTTACGTGAAGGGATTCGCAGCTATTATCGGCGAACTTTCCCTTTGACGATCGAGGCGACCCGCAAACCGAACCTGAATCCGGGCAACGGATCGGTAAGCAGGCTGTGCCACGAACCTCGCGTAGCGCTTGCCGTGCTTCATGAGATGCTTGCCCCTTATGTGCACAGCGGGAAGCTAAAACTGCTCATGCGACGTGTTCCGATCCGGGCGGAAGCCATAGGGGACTCAGTTCAAGCGGTTACGGTACGCCATACGGAGAGTGGTCGGGAGGAGACCATTGTCGCCGCGTTTTTCCTGGACGCGACCGAATGCGGGGATTTGCTGCCGATGACCGGAACGGAGTATGTAACGGGAGCGGAATCCATCAGCCAGACGGGAGAGCCGCATGCCGTGGATGGCGATCCGCTGCCGATGGATATGCAGGCGTTCACGTATTGCTTCGCTATGGATCACTTCGAGGGGGAAAACCATACGATCGAGCGGCCGAGAGATTATTCGTTTTGGCGGTCGTATGAAGCCGATTTTTGGCCCGGTAAATTGCGTAGTTGGACCGGTGTTCTCCCCCGGACGCTTCAACCGCGCGAGTTTGGCATATTTACCCATACAGCGGATTTATGGCGTTACCGCAGGATTCTCGATAAGACGAATTTTACGGAAGGAGCTTATTCCAGCGACATCACCATTGTGAATTGGCAGCAGAACGACTACTGGCTCGGTCCGATTATCGACGTACCGGAAGAGGAGCGCAACAAACATTTGGAAAGCGCCAAACAGCTAAGTCTGTCTCTTCTGTACTGGATGCAGACGGAAGCTCCGCGCCCCGATGGCAAGATCGGTTACCCCGGCTTGAGACTGCGCAAAGATGTGGTCGGTACGGAGGATGGGCTTGCGATGTATCCGTATATTCGGGAATCCAGGCGTATCAAGGCTGAATATACCGTACTGGAGCAGCATATTAGCCCGGACGAGAGAAAAGACGGACGCGCGGAACATTTTCATGATTCTGTAGGGATCGGTTGTTACCGCATCGACCTCCATCCGAGCACGGGAAACAGGCATTATATCGATATTTCGTGCTTACCGTTTCAAATCCCGCTAGGGGCGCTAATTCCGGTTCGTATGCAAAATTTGCTTCCCGCCTGCAAAAATCTCGGCGTCACCCATATTACGAACGGATGCTACCGGTTGCATCCCGTCGAATGGAACATTGGGGAAGCTGTCGGATATTTGGCAAGTTATTGCATCGACAAGCAACTACAACCCAGCGCAGTTCGAAATCATTCCGACGCGCTTAAAGATTTCCAGCAACTCTTGACGAAAGCGGGAGTTGAACTGAGTTGGCCGGACATCCGGGCCATGTAGAGTAACAAAATCAATCCCACTCGCCCGTTTTGACCGGGAAGGGATTGATTTTGTTGTTATATGCAGAATCGTAGCAGGCCCGTATAAAGGAACCGGTCTGAATGTGGAAGGCCAGGCAACTGAAGAGTTAGAAACTTAAGAGATAAAAACTTGTTGACGATCCGGGATAGACCTTGTATGCTAAATGCAAATAAGGATATTATGGTATGACCATCAGGCAATAAAACTTATGCAAATGCGTTCGGATCTTATCCTATTTTTGGTCAGACCATAATATATATTGAGGAAGGAGATGTTTACTCCATTTTTTGTGATCCTTCGAATCAAGCGTGCAAGTCGATGGCGGTCAAATGGCCTTTATCGCATCGGATGAATTCCAGGAGTGGTTAGGTAAGACGACGGCCATTTTGCCGGTGGCGAAAGACCCGAATAAGCTGATGCAGACATTCGGCGCCGATTTGCCCGGTTTTCAGAGGAAAAACGTGAAGGCGCTAATCCCTCGGACGTATGCTCCGTTAACGATCACCCCTTATCTGACCATCGGCAATTCGGAGATGACGACTGCGCTCAAGGATCATTTGGCCGGTCAAGATGTGAACACCGTATTAAGGGAAGCGGGAGAGCGTGTAGATAAGCGTATCGCGACCGAGCAAGGAAAGTGAGCGGTCCGGTGATAAACCGGCGCACATAGATATCAAACGGCCTGGAGCCGAATAGGGAGAGAACATACATGGGAAAACAAGGCTTTTTTCCGGCATTGGGTACGCCTCTGGACGAGAATGGACGATTGATCGCAGGAAGCTTGCGGCGTCACGTCGCGGATCAAATTGAAGCAGGAGCAGCCGGGTTGCTCGTTATGGGATCGATGGGGCAGCAGCCCTATATCCGCGGCGGTGAAACGGCCGACATCGCCAGAATCGCCGTCGAAGAGGCGAGAGGCGCTTGCCCGGTGCTTATCGGCGTAATGGACAATTCGATCGGACGGGTCCAAGAACGGATGGATCGGCTCGACGGGCTTGCGATCGATGGAGTTGTCGCCACGACGCCGTATTATTACCCGCTGACACAAGCCGATATCGTCAACTTTTTCACGTCGTTGGCCGCTTCTTCGCCATATCCGGTTTATTTGTATGATTTGGCGGTTGTGACGCAGAGCAAAATTTCGGTTCAAACGGCGGAAAAGCTGATGAAGGTGCCGAACATCGGCGGCATCAAAACCGGCGATCTGACAACAGCGAGAGTGTTGTCTAGACTGCAGCCGACTGTCAATCCCGATTTTCGCATCATGTTCAGCGGCCTCGATGTGTTCGATGCGGCGTACACTTACGGAATTCGCGACAATTTGGACGGCATGTTCAGCTGTACCGCCTCTTTAACCACTGCCATGTATAAGGCGCTCGAGGCCGGGGACAACGAAGCGGCGGCTCGGTGTCTGGACGGGATTTTGCTGCTGCGGGATACGTTTGTCGAAGTCGGCGTTTTCCCGGCCTTTACACATGCGATGAATTTGCTCGGATTCGAAGGGACGTTTCATCCCGATTACATGCAGCCGATCGGCCCGGAGCAGCAGGAAAAGGTGCGTGAATGCATGCAGCGGCTGGCGCTGATCTAGCAGTTCCGGATACCAACGGATTAAATGACTCTACTAAGAAGAGTTGCCGATACCAAACAGAAGTTGCACCACTATGGGTCCGCGTACATCGCGGATTATTTTTTTGTATACAGCTATTGATCCAGTGCCGTTTCCTGCGGATTACGAAGTTACCGGTGCAAAAACATGCTACAATAGAACGGGAACGATAGCGGATTAAGGGAGGCTATACATTGGGAGCCGAGATTATCAAGGTTTGCAAAGAACATTTACCCTCACTGCGATTCATAGGCAAATGTTACACGGATGCGGATCGGGGATCTGACGGCGGTTATGGCCACAAATGGAGGGAATGGTTTCAAAAGGGCTGGTTCCAGCAGCTTGAACAGCTAGGTGTCCTTCAAGGGATCGAGAACGGATATTTAGGCTTGATGGGTTGTTCGGACAAAGCTAACAGCTTCCAATACTGGATCGGCGTCTTTTTCCCGGAACAAACGGCTGTCCCCGAGCATTTCGATTCCATCGATATCCCGGAAGGGGACGTGGGGATTTGCTGGATTTACGGAAATTCGAATAACGGTGAATTATACGGGCAGGAGCCTCATAACCGGTGCATGGCCAAACTGCAGGAAAACCAAATGGGGCATTTCCGTGATGATTTTAAAGGCCCGGAAGAGAAGTGGTGGTGGTTTTTTGAGCGATACAACCATCCGCGGTTTACGACTCCGGACGATCAGGAGAATGTGATATTGGATTACGGGATGTATGTAGGAAAGTAGTCTGCACTTTTACATACCGAGAGAGGGCCATTCCGCTAAAGGGGTGGCCTTAAACGTTCCGTAATCGTTTATGGAATCCTGCCAAGGGTACCACTAAAACAAATCGCAGGGCAGACTTGGATGTGTCGATCCGGTGCTGCCCTTTTTGCGGTAGTCTGAAAATCTAGAAATCCGCTAAAAATGTATAGCGGTTGTTAAATAAATACCATTTTCAAACCGGGACAAGCTATTCTTATAATGGATTATCCGGAAAAAACAATGGGAGACCGCTTCTTATGATACGTATTCGCAAACTCAGCTTCCGGGTTTATTTAACGATCGCGATCTTGTCGCTACTTGCGGCATGGACGGCCGGCTGTCGCGGCGACGGCGGGCAGCCGGGATTTCCCGGCTCAGACGGCTTGGGAGAATCGCTTCTTGGTAGAAGCATTACGGTATATATGGGCAATAGTCCGGCGGCTGATGCGATTCGTGCGCTGCTGCCGGAATTCGAGGCCAAAACCGGACTTAAGGTCGACTTAACGAGCTTTACGAACGAGCAGCTCAGCCAGAGGCTGTCCGTCCAATTTGCGGCGGGCAGCGCCAACCCGGACGTCTTTATGCTGCGGCCGCTGGAAGAGCTGAGATCGTTCGGCGTAAGCGGTACGCTGGAGCCGCTAAACCGGTTTGTCAATGGTGACGCGGGATACGACTTCGCCGATTTTTCGCAGGTCGCCATCGAATCCGTCACCTTGGACGGTTCGATTGCGGCTATGCCGTTGTCGACGGAACAGCAGATTTTGTACTACCGCAAAGATTTGCTTGAGGAAGCCGGATTGTCCGTTCCGCGCACGCTCGATGAGCTGGAGGCGGCCGCCAGGGCGCTGCACGATCCGGCAGGAGGCGTATACGGTTTCGTAGCCCGCGGACAGCGGAACGCGCTTGTAACCCAATTGTCTTCCTTCCTTTATTCGGAGGGAGGCGATTTTCAGCAAAACGGCATGGCAGCGATTAATACCCCCGAAGCGGTCAGAGGGATCGGCCGTTACGTTACGATGCTCAAGCGATACGGTCCTTCCGGCGTTTTCAACATGGGCTGGCAGCAAGCAGCAGGTTTGTTCTCGCAGGGAAAAGCGGCGTTTTACACGGACGCAAGCGCGATCTATTCGATCGCGATCGGCTCCGAGCAATCATCCATCAAGGACAAGGTCGGTTTCGCCACGTTCCCGGCCGGTCAGGCAGGCGCAAGACCGTACAGCATTACCGCCTGGGGCCTGGGAATGAACGTGGCATCGGACCGGAAGGAGGCCGCCTGGCAATTTATCCGCTGGGCGACCAGTAAGGACATTGTGATGAAGACGCAGCAATTGGGAAATCCGGGCGCGCGTCAGTCCGTCTGGAGCGATCCGCATGGCATGTCGGGTTTTCCGGAATCGTACATTGCCGTCGTAACGGAATCGATGCGCATCGGTGTCGGTCATGACCGCCCGAAGGTCGTCGATGTAGGGGCGGCTCGTGATCTGATAGGCGATATCGTCGTTCAAGGACTGCTGGACGAAGATATCCAGGCCGCAGCCGACAAGGCGAACCGCGATTTTCAAGCGCTCATCGACAAGGAGCGAAGCCCATGAATACGTTCGGGAAAATTATTTTGCTGCTCGTCTCGCTGCTCATTCCGATCATGCTGCTGTACGGATACTCCAATCAGGTCAGTGTGAGCGTCGTACGCGACACGATCGAAGCCGGCAACAAAAACCGACTCGCCTTTTTTATGAGCCAGATGGAAATGATGATCGATCAATTGACGAAATATTCGGTAACAGCTAGCCGCGATTACAGTATCAAGGAATATTTGGAGGGCAGAAGCGAAGATTCGCGGGTCGTGCAGATGCAGCGGCGCAACCGGATCGTCGAGATGCTCAATATGCAGATTGCGACAAGCGCCTGGAACAACCAGATTATTTTGTATGTGCTCGATTCCAAAGAAATATTATCGACCGATTATTCGGTCCAATACGACGAGGCCTATATCCGTAACCCGCAATGGAAACTATGGTCGCACCGGAGCGCGGTTACGTTCGGGATTACGCAAACGTTTTTTTCCCGGATCAAGGAAAGCGATATCCCTAATCTGCTCGTTGAGGTGCGGTTTACCGACGACAATCTGCGGAATATGCTGAACCTGCTCAAGCAAGGCGGCGAACACGAACCGTTCCTGTACCATGCCGGGATGGAGCCGATCATCAGCTACACGGCCAATCGTACGCTGATCGACCGGATCGCGGAGCGGCTGGACAGGACGGAGTTATCCCCGCATGGAGGCAGCATGACGGTTGGACTGCAGGATGGCACCTATATCGTGAATTACATCCGCTCCGAAAGTCTTGGCTGGTTTCTCGTCGATATCGTCCCGCTTCAGTCCGTGTTCGCGCCGATCGTCACAAGCCGGAACTTGTTTTACGCTTCGATATGTCTGCTGATGGCGCTCGCCGTATTGGTGACGCTGCTACTGTACCGGAACGTGCAGCGGCCGATCCGGATGCTGATCCAGGGCGTGCAGCGGATCAAGGACGGCCAATATTCGGCCAGGCTGAAACGTCAGCCGAACAACGAATTCGACTTTCTGTTCGGCAGCTTCAACGAGATGGCCAGGCAGATCGGCGATTTGATCGAGAAAGTGTACAAGGAGACGCTCCGTTCGAAGGAGGCGACGCTTAAGCAGCTGCAGTCGCAAATTAATCCGCACTTTTTGTACAACTGCCTGTTTTATATTAAAAACATGTCAAACTTGGGCGATAAGGATGCGGTTTCCGCCATGGCGCTTAACCTGGGCGAGTATTACCGCTATTCGACCCGCCTCGAGAAACCCACGGCGTCTTTGGCCGAAGAAATGAAGCTGATCGAAAACTATTTGACGATCCAGACGATGCGCATGCAGCGGTTTCATTACGAGATCGACATTCCCGAGCCGATGCTGTCCCTGGACATTCCGCGCCTGCTCGTCCAGCCGCTTGTGGAAAATGCGATCGTACACGGTGTGGAAAACAGCGCCCGCTTCGGCTTAATTACGATTACGGGCATGCAGGAAGACGAGGTGAGATGGATCGTCGTTGAAGATAACGGTCCCGGCCTGTCGATGGAGCAGATTGCGGAGCTGCAGCGTAAAGTCGTGTCGCCCCAAGACGAGGAGACCGGGTTCGGCCTGTGGAACACGCATCAGCGTCTCGTGCATAAATACGGCGGAAGGTCGGGGCTGATCTTTGGCCGCTCCGAATCCGGCGGCTTGCGCGTGGAGCTGGTATGGGAGGAGCGGCAGGATACGCCGTGACCGGAGCTTATGGGCCGATTAGGAGGGATTCAGATGTTTCAACTGTTGATCGTCGATGACGAAGCGAGTGTGGTAGACAGCTTGGCGGATACGCTGCCTTGGCGGGAAATCGGCATTTCCGCCGTATTTAAAGCTTATTCGGGCAGTGAAGCTCTGGAAGTGCTGAAGACGAATACGATCGATATCATGATGACTGATATCCGCATGCCGGGCATGAACGGGCTTGAGCTGCTGGCGCTCGTCCGCCGCGAATGGAAATGGGTGAAATGCATCCTGCTGTCGGGCCATGCGGAATTCTCTTATGCGCAAGAGGCCATCCGGCACGACGCCCATGAATACTTGCTGAAGCCGGTCGGCGACGATGAAGTGTTGGCCAAGGCCGGCCAGCTGGTCGCGGAGCTGCGGAGGGAACGGGATGAGAACCGGGCGTACGAGCGTGTCGTCAAAGCGTTCCAGGAGCATCTTCCGAAGCTGCGCGGCGATCTTCTCGCCGATCTGCTGCAAGGAACGAAGCTGTCGCCGGACAAGCTCGGGCACAAGCTGGAATCGCTCAAAATCGAGATGGCGACGGACGAACGGTTCGCGCTGCTGCTGTGCAGGCTGGAAGACCGGCTGACCGAGCTCGATTTTTACAGCTTGTCGCTGATGGAATACGCGGTCGTCAATATGGCGGAAGAGCTGTTCGAGGACGAGTTCCGGCTATGGAGCTGCAAGGATATACACGGTTATCTCGTATTTCTGGTCACACTGCGGGAACGGCGGGACAGCAGCCCGGAGCAGAGCGAGCTGCCGGCGCCGCCGACGCAATCCGCGGAGCGGCCAACCGAACCGGCGGAAAGCCGGCTCCAGTCGATCGCGTCCCAGCTGCAGCTTGGGGTGACGCGGTATTTGAAAGGGAGCGTCTCCGTCCTTATTAGCCGCTGGGGTTCGTTCCCGTTCGATATACAACGCTTGTACGAAGAAATCCTGCTGTCGATGCGCAGACAAGTCGGTCATCAAAGCGGACTGCTCATCTATGTGTCGGATGAGCTCGAGCGGATGCCGGTCCATGCACTGCAGCGGCTGAACGAACCGCCGATGCTCGTTCATCTGCTCGAGTCCGGAGACTTCGAGCGGACACGCGACAAGCTGACCGGCGCTTGGGAGGAGCTGAGCTCGAAGTGGGCCGATTCCAGGGAGCATGTGACAGAGGCGTTTTTCTCCATCTATTCCTCATTCAGCTCGTTCGCGCACAAAAACGGCCGGCATTTGACCGATATGATCGGTCCTTTGCTGTCCGACGTGACGGGTTTGACCCCGATCCGCTCGTTGGAATCGTTTCAACAATGGACGTTCCAGTCGCTGGAGCTGCTGCAGCAATGCATGGAGAGCGAGACGCGCAACGACCGGGAGAACGCCGTACGGAAAATCAAGCATTTTGTGGAAAAGCATCTGGTGGACGACGTGTCGCTGCAGACGATCGCCGACTCGATGTATATGCACCCCGTTCATGTGTCGCGAATCTTTAAGCTGGAAACCGGAGAAAATTTGAGCGATTTCGTGCTGCGCCTGAAAATGGAGAAGGCAGCCGTGCTGCTTGCCGATCCGGCGCTGAAAAACTACGAGGTTGCGCTGCGGCTCGGTTACCAGAACCCAAACTATTTTATCAAAGTGTTCAAAAAATATTATTCGGTCACACCGCAAGAGTTTCGCCAGAAGCTTGAAACGGTCGGCGAATTGTAAGCGGGAAGCGGCTCGTCCTCAACTGGATGAAGCCGCTTTTTGACGTACCCGAACCGACTGCCGCGATCTCGTTAAATTAGTATCATCGCGGTTAAATAGTTGTCATTTTAAGCGAAGGGGAAACGCTTTACTATGAAGACAAGAGGTTTTCGGGCCCGCGACGGCGGAAGAATCGGAAGCCCCGACTATAAAGGCGACGCTTATGGCGATCGCTACTACGGGAGGTCACCACGAATGAATCGATGGATCAAGAAGGGGGCGGCGGTGTCGCTGCTTGCGGCGCTGGCTGCAGGATGCAGCACGGGAGGCCAGACGGCGGGAGATACGGCTGCCGACAACAAATCCAAGCCGACGCTTACATTCTGGATGAAAAAGCAGCTGTTCGAGGACCAAAACAAGCTTGTGCAAGAGCGGGCCAAACAGTTCGGAACCGAACACAACGTCAACGTCAATATCGAATTGATCGCTTATGAAGACTTTTACCCGAAATGGTCCGCTGCTATCGAATCGAGGACCGTACCGGACATCTCGTTTTTCGGCTATCAGGAAATCGGCCAATTTTACGCCAAGGGCGTGCTTGAGGATACGACCGATCTGGTCAAATCGATCGAAAGCAAAAACGGCGAGCTGCAGGCCAGCATGAAAAAGGCGATCACCTTCCAAGGGAAGCAATACGCGATCCCGTTTTGGACCGAATCGCAAGTGCTGTATTACCGCAAAGATATGCTGAAAAACGCCGGCTTCGACGCTCCTCCCAAAACATGGGACGAGTTCCGCAAGATGGCCAAGGCGCTGACCGATCCGGGCAAAGGCGTGTACGGCGCCGGCATGGGCTACGGCAAGGGCAACTCCGACGCCGAATTCCTCACCCGCGGCATCATCTGGTCGTACGGCGGCTCGCTCGATACGAAGGACGGCAAGACGGTCATCGCGAATTCGCCGGAAACGATCGAAGCGACGAAGTTCATCCGCGACATCTTCATGACCGACAAAAGCACGCCTCCAAGTGCGATCGGCTGGGACGACAGCGGCAACAACAAAGCGTATTTGAGCGGCCAGGCCGCGATGGTATTTAACGTCGGAAGCTTGCTCAGCACGATCAAAAAGGACAACCCTGACTTGTATGAGAAGACGGGAATCGCACCTTACCCGGCCGGGCCGAAAGGGACATTTATTCCGGGAATCAGCAACAACCTCGGCATTTTTAAAGATTCGCAAAACAAAGAACTGGCCAAGCAGTTCGTCGAGTATATGCTCGCGACCGACTGGTACAAGACGTGGATTGAAAAAGGCGCGCCGCTTACCGGTCCGGTTTATACGAAGCTGACGGGCGAGCAGATCTGGCAGGACGAAAGAAATAAAGCGTTCGTCGATTCGGTAAAAGGGTTCTCCTTCCTCGGTTATCCGGGCGAATACAACCCGAAAGCGGGCGAAGCGTTCAACCTGCGCGTCGTGAACGATACGTTCCAGAAGCTACTGCTTGAGCCGAGCTATTCGCCGGAGACGGCCATCAAAGATTTGCAGACCAAAATCGAAGAGATTTACAAAAAGTAATCGACCAAATCCAGACTGCGGGACGGACCGGCATCTTGCGCGGTTTGTCCGCAGTCTACAGTTAGGCGGGATTTCACTTGAGAACGAACACGGACAACAAGCTGGCGTATGCACTGATGAGTCCCGTATTGATTTACTTGCTTGCCGTGATGGTCATTCCGTTCGGTTGGGCGCTATACCTCAGCTTTACGAATAAGGTTGTCGGCAATAACGCCACGTTTATCGGACTCGGCAATTACATCGAGCTCGTCAAAGACTCGCTCTTTTGGAAAGCGGTCTGGAACACGGCGGTGTTTACCCTGGTGGCTGTCATCGGCAAGACGGTGTTCGGCATGATTATGGCGCTCGTACTGAACGAAAAAATCGTTTTCCGTAACGTATTCCGGGTACTGCTGTTTTTACCGTGGACGATTCCGACGATCGTTTCCGTATTTACTTGGCAATGGATCTATTCCGATGTGGGCGGCGTGCTTAATTATTTGCTGCTCAAGACGCACCTGATCTCACAGCCGGTCGGCTGGCTCGCCAGTCCCGATCTGGCGATGTTTTCGGTCATTCTGGTCAACGTCTGGCGCGGAATCCCGTTTATGGGGATCGCCATCTTGGCTGGACTGCAGACACTGTCCAAAGAAATGTACGAAGCGGCGATGCTTGACGGAGCCGGGGCGATCAAGCGGTTTTTCTACATGACGCTGCCTTCGGTGAAGGAAGTGACGGTGCTTGCGGCCGTGATGACGACGATCTGGACGCTGAACGATTTCGAGATCATCTGGCTGCTTACGCGCGGCGGGCCGTCGAACGGGACGCAGGTGCTGTCTACGCTTAGCTACACGATTGGATTTTTGAATATGAGCTTGGGGAAAGCGATCGCAATCGCGATCATGACGATGCCTCCGCTGATCATGCTGATCAACTTCGTCACGAAGCGTTCGCTTTCATCGAATGAGTAGGTGATGGCAGATGGAACATAGATCGATCGCGAACCGGATAGTCGTATACGCTACCTTGGCCGTCATGTTAATTTTCGCTTTGTTTCCGCTTTACTGGATGTTTAATACGTCGTTCAAATCGAACGCCGAGATTTATCGGATGACTCCGACGTTTTGGCCGGAACGGTTTACTTGGTCGGCGTACGAGAAGCTGTTGACGGAGAAAGGATTTTTGCTGAACGTGAAAAATTCGCTGATCGTTTCCGTTTTCGTCGCGCTCGGTTCGATCGCGATCAGCATGCTGGCCGCTTATGCGATCGCCAAGCTGCGCTTTCGCGGCAGAAGCGTCGTCTCCCGAGGCATTTTGTACGCTTATTTGATGCCTCGCGCCGTATTGTTCATCCCGCTGTATATGCTCGTCTCGCTGATCGGCGTTAATAATTCGATCTACGGGCTGATGATTATTTATCCGACGATTACGATTCCGTATGCGACCTGGATGCTGATCTCGTATTTCAAATCGATTCCGGTCGAAATCGAGGAGGCTGCAATGATCGACGGATGCAGCCGGGTGCGAACGATGTGGAGCATCATTTTCCCGCTGGCCGCTCCCGGAATCGCGGCGACGTTTATCTTTTCGTTTACGCTTTGTTGGAGTGAATATTTGTATGCGCTGGTCGTAGTGACGAAAGGCTCGGACAAGACGCTGACGCTCGGGCTGTCGGATATGATCGTCGGGGACGTCTTCGCCTGGGGGCCGCTGATGGGCGGTTCGATTCTCGCCTCGATCCCGGTTGTCATTATGTACCTATTCACTTCTAAATATATGGTTAGCGGCATGACCGTAGGAGGAGTCAAATAATGGGCGAACTGAAAAAAGTGCTGGTGACCGCGACGAATTATTCGCGGTTGTGCGCGGAAGCGAAGCGGCTACTCGAGGAGGGCGGCTGCGAAGTGATCGAGAACAAGGTCGGACGTCCGCATACGTTCGAGGAGCTCGCTCCGCTTGTTGCGGATATCGACGGCGTCGTGGCCGGTGTAGATACGTGGGACGAAGCGGTGTTCAAGCTGGCGCCGAAGCTGAAGGCGATCGCCCGGTTCGGCGTAGGCGTCGACAATATCGATCTGGCCAAAGCGCGCGAATACGGCGTTCAGGTGACGAATGTACCGGGAGGGAATGCGAACGCCGTCGCCGAGCTGACTGTCGGGCTGCTGCTGGCGCTGATCCGCAGCATTCCGGCACTGCATCAGTCGGCCCGGCGGGGGTATTGGGACCGCCACGTCGGCGGGGAGCTTGCGGGCAAAACGGTCGCCCTGCTCGGCTTCGGCAACATCGCCCAGATGGTCGCCAAAAAGCTGAGCGGATTCGACGTCGAGATTATCGCCTACGACAAATACCCGACTGCTGCGAAATCCGCGGAGCTCGGCGTCGAGCTCGTCAGCGCAGAGGAGGCGCTGGCGCGCGGGGACATCGTCAGCATGCATTTGCCGAGCCTACCGGATACGCGCCATATGATGAATGACGAACGGTTCGGAGCGATGAAGCGCGGAGCTTATTTCATCAATACGGCGAGAGGGGCGCTCGTCGACGAAGGGGCGCTGTACCGCGCGCTGAAGTCGGGAACGATATCGGGGGCTGCAATCGACGTGTACGAAACGGAACCGGTATCGTCGGACAATCCGCTGTTTCAACTGGACAATATCATCACGACGCCTCATACGGCTGCCGAAACGGAAGAAACGTACCGCCAGGTCGGGCTTGTTACGGCTCAGGCTCTGCTCGACGTATTCGTAGGCAAGCGGCCGGACAATCCGGTTGCCGGTTAAGGCACACGATTGCCTGTATCGGTCATCCTAAGGATGGGAACATAGCAGAGTGACCGCAAGGAAGGAAGGGAGCCATGGAACGAAGCGCTGTCGTCATCGGCAGTTTGAATATGGATATTGCGGTAACGGTCGAGCGGCTGCCTGCGGAAGGAGAAACGCTGCAGGGGGTCGGGCTCGTCGAAGCGCCGGGCGGCAAAGGGGCCAATCAGGCGGCGGCGATCGGCAAGCTGCAAACGCCGGTGCGGATGATCGGCAAAGTCGGCGCGGACCGCAACGGGGCGGCACTGCTGCAATCGCTCGAGGCGTCCGGGGTGGATACGGACGCCGTGCTTACGTCGTCCGGGCAGCCGACCGGCGTGGCGCTCGTTACCGTCGACCGGGCGGGGCGGAACCATATCGTCGTTGTCCCCGGAGCGAACGGGGAGTTGACCAAGGACGATATCGACAGCCGCGCCGATATTATCGAGCAATGCGATATGATCGTGCTTCAGCTGGAGGTTCCGCTGGAGACCGTCGCTTATGCTTTACGAAAGGCGAAAGCTCTCGGCAAAACAACCGTGTTGAATCCGGCGCCCGCCCGTAAGCTGGATGACGAGCTGCTGCAATTTGTCGATTTCCTCATTCCGAACGAACACGAGCTGCAAACGATCGCAGAACTCGACCAAATCGACGAGCAATCGATCGAAAGAGCGGCGCGACTGTTCGGGGAGAAGGGCGTTGGCGCCTTGATCGTCACGATGGGGGAGAGAGGCTGTTGTTATGCCGATCGCAGCAAGATCAAAGCGTATCCGGCCCGTAAAGTGAACGCTGTCGATACGACGGCGGCCGGGGACAGCTTCATCGGTGGCTTTGTAGCCGGATACTTGGCTTCCCGGGACGCGGACACGGCGATCCGGCAGGCGCAAATTGCCGCCGCCATTACCGTGACGAGGCATGGCGCCCAAAGCTCGCTGCCGACGAGGCAAGAGGTCGAAGCATTGTGGCAAGTGCGAACGAATAGTACGGCTTAGAAGAGGAGAGAACGAGAGATGAAACATTTATACGGTGTAACGACGGCTATGGTCACTCCGTTTCGCAAGGACGGATCGATCGATTTCGAGAGCGTGGAGAAGATGAGCGAATTTCTCATTTCGAAAGGAGTTCACTGTTTGTATCCGCTCGGTACAACCGGCGAAATGCTGCGATTGACTGTAGCCGAACGCAAAGCGGTCGCCGAAACGGTCGTACGCCAGGCGGCGGGCCGGGTTACGGTGTTTATCCATGTCGGCGCGATGACCCAGAACGATACGGTTGAGCTGGCGAAGCATGCGAGCGAGATCGGAGCAGACGGTATCGGAGTCGTGACTCCGGCGTTTTTCGGTGCGAACGACGCGGAGCTGGAACAGTATTTCGTAACGGTCGCTTCGAGTGTGCCCGACAGCTTCCCGGTGTACTTGTACAACATTCCACAATGTGCGGCCAACGATTTGAAAACCGATGTCGCCGAGAAGGTGGCGGCACGATGCGCGAATGTAATCGGCATCAAATACAGCTATCCGGACTTTTTGCGGACGAACGAGTATATGAATATCAAAGAGGGGAATTTCTCCGTCATGCAAGGGGCGGACCGTTTGTTTTTGCCCGCTCTGGCGATGGGATGCAAAGGAGTTATCTCCGGCGTTTCGTGCGTCTATCCCGAACCGTTCGTCGCGGTATACGAAGCTTTTCTCGCAAGCGATCTGGATCAGGCGAGAAAGCTGCAGCGGATTGCGAACCGGTACTGCGAAACCCTCAAGAGCGGCAGCAACATGTCCTACTTCAAAGAAGCGCTCAAGCTCAGAGGCATCGACGCGGGCTACATGAGAGCGCCCCAGCTCGATCTGTCAGGGGCGGAAGTCGGCGATCTGAAACGCAGACTGGACGAGCAGAATGCGCTGACCGGATATGCGTAAAACCGGGTACGATAGGTGGGTAGTATTGATCAAACCGTCTGGTTACCGGGCGGTTTTTTCGTTGTTTAGAACACCATAGCAGGAGATGACGAGCTGGCATCGCATTTGTCCTTTGAGTGCAAAATTACACAGTTAATAGGGTTTATAGTTAATGGAGATAAGTAAATGTATATGTCAGGTATTCAAGTGCGATAACAGCTCGTCTTTTTCCGCAGGAACCCGGATATACTTAAAGTAAGAATCGAACTTAGGAGGCAAACGAATGGCGGACCAAAACAAAGTGACGATTAAGGTGAACGATAACGGATCTCTTCGGGTGACGGGGTCGGTCGAGCTGGTGGACGCGGAAGGAATCCCGTTCGAGCACAAAGAATCGTTCTCGCTGTGCAGATGCGGAGGATCTGGCAACAAACCGTTCTGCGACGGCACGCATACGTCGATCAGTTTCAAGAGTGAGCCGAGGGCGAAGTAGGAGAAAGTTCTCACAAAAAGTGCCCGGACTCGTTAAGAGACCGGGTTGATTCCTATTATCCGGATCTGGCGACCGGCAGCATCAAGGAGGTGCTCAAGCCGCAAGATGGCATTTTGCCGGGAAAATGGCGGACATCAAGCTAACGAAGGAAGCGGACGGCACGGTCGTATTTCAGCATATCGGCGCGGCTGCCACAGAGGAACTAAACGTTTCGTTCCAGCCTCCCGTCATGGGCCCGCCAGCCTTACGTGCTTTCGGCGCTATCATGCGGGTTAGCTTCCCAGTCTTGACTTGTATGCCAAGGACCGTCCTATAAGTTTTTTTGGACGATCCTTAGTGACTTATCCTTGTATTCATAAGGAGAAAAGAGGAATGGGCGGCCCGTTACTCCACCAGCCACATTTCCCTGTATACTTGAAACGATACAACTCCGTTTGGAGGTAAACGGTGATCCCGCTGATACTTTTTTAGAGCAACGGTCGTATCGGAGCGAAACTTGCCGTTGCATGTCCCGTTGAAGTATCCGGCGCTCTTTAGTCGGGACTGGATCAGTTGAACGTCTCCCCCAACGTCCCCTTCGGCCAAATCCCTGGGTCCGTGATTCAGATCGCCCAGTACGTGTCCGTAAATCGACACTTTTGTACCAAGGGGAATCATCTGATAGAGCTCGATTACATCCCGGTTGAGCATCCGGATGCATCCGTGACTCTGATGCTGCCCGATCGAAAAGGGCTTGTTCGTCCCGTGTATGCCGTAATGCCCCCATGGAACATTCAGTCCGAGCCAGCGCGGCCCGAAGGAAGGTCCCCAATTTTCCCCTTTGTACACGATCTTGTATTCCCCGATCGGAGTGGGGGTCGCCGGATTCCCGACGGCAACCCGGTACGATTTCATGATCTTCCCATGTTTTAACACATGAAGGCGATGCTGCTGAGGATAAACCTCGATTGCATATTCTCCTTGAGCGGCGACGATCGGCGGCGACGGATCGGCCGAAGCGGATGGAGTCCACCCGAAGCAAGCCAAGCTCCCCACCAGCCAAACGAACGCAAAGAGGCGCAGTGAAAAAAAGGGTTTGAATTTGTCGTTATACGTTGGATTCATAGCACACCAACTGCCCCATTCCGCTCTTTTTTGTTATGTGCGGCCCACCCTTGTTTGCATTCCTGAACTTGCCGTTCTCAGCCCGGATCGATCGTATTCACTGAAACCATCGATCCAATTCGAAAGGATAGAATTTACGTTGCCGAGAACGGCAAGGAAGTCTCTATAGCCAGCACGACATCGGCCTTTTCGAGCAATTCCGCTAAAAGGATTGCAGCCTTCGCCAAAGCCGCTTAGCATGAGCGGATGGGAATCCGGAACGATTCCGACGGCTCCGGAACTGTTCGCAATGCCGCATCTCCATACTTCGGCGAACATTCGGATAGGCTCATGTGCCGAACGAGCCCGGCTCCCCACGAGCAGGAAAGGTCGTTTAGCCGAACGCAACAGATCCAGCGCATCCCTTTATCGCATGTACCGGCGCTTTGTCCAGGTAGGCATCGCCAAGCCTGTAATCAGATTGGTCAGACCCGGCCCCATATGCGAGATGCAGACGGCGAGCCTGCCTGGGCGGATGCCATCATGACTGCAACGGATTCGTGCTTTACTACGCCTTTTCATTCGTTTTTAAGTAGTATTTCATCTTCAATTTTACATATTCCTTGCATTGCTTCTTCCGATACAGGAAACAATTACAACCGATTATAGAACACGGAAAGAGGTTGTAACATGAATCGGTCCGTAATGGTCCCTTGATCGGGTTGTCATCCGTCATTCAATGTGATGGACGAAAAACAGGAATGGCACGACCATACACAAGCAATCGTAACTTCACGTCTGCAAGCGGTCTAAAACTATCCGTTTCATTCACAGGATGAAGCGGATCTTGTCCGACAGATCAGCTCCGTGCTGGTCAACGACCGCAAGCCGGAAGTGCTCGATTTTATTGTCTCTCATTGTTCCAGCAGCCGTTTTTACCAAACCCGATTTCGCAGTTTTCTCCACATCAATTTTCCCCATAATCTTTGGAACATCGGTACCCACTCCTTGCTTCAACCTTACAACGAAGAAACGAAGGATACAAAGTTAAAAAAGGGATTGATTCTTATAACCGGTATAGGCTAAGAAGCTAAAAAGCTAAATAGCCGTATTTTGCGGAGGCCTCTCGCTTCCATACGTTTATCCGTTCGGTAGTAATAGGATTTATACATAGAGCGAGCGGAAAGGAAGAAGGATGTGACGATCCATTTCAATAGAGCTTTCGAAGAGGCCGCCGCGTTACATCAGGCCTTTCAGCATAACGATAACCGGGTGCGGGGGATGCTGGGACCACGTATTCATTGCGCTGCGGGTTGGAAAATTTATGGAGATCGCGTAGAGAGAAAATGGGGAGAGGACGATCCATCATCACGATCCCCGCCGGTCAAGGGGACAAAGCGAAAACCGGGACTAAAAAAGACGGGCGGTGTTAACCAATAGATTTCCCTTAATTTGTATTGTAGTATTGGGGAAAGAGCGTAGATGCATGCACACGGAAATGCTTGACCGCTGCCGAACAATTGGATGTTCCCTATAAAGGAGAAATGACAGGATGCCAAAACAGGTGCTCGTGACCGATGACGATCCGGAAATTCGCGACGTCATCCGCATTTATTTGCAAAACGAAGGTTATCGGATCTGCGAAGCGAAAGACGGACAGGAGGCGGTTGACATCGTCGGCCGGGAATCGGTTGACCTGATCGTTCTCGATGTAATGATGCCGCGCATGGACGGGATCAAAGCTTGTCTCAAAATTAGGGAAAAGTCGCGAGTGCCGATCATCATTTTGTCCGCCAAAGGCGAGGATATCGATAAAATAACCGGACTAACGACCGGCGCCGATGATTACATCACCAAGCCGTTTAATCCGCTCGAGTTGGTTGCGCGCGTAAAAGCCCAGTTTCGAAGACAATCGTACTCGGAAAAGGAAACGGGACCGTCTGGCGGCTGTTCGGTTATCGAGATCGACGAGCTGGTCATCGATAGCATGGGTCACCGGATAACCGTCTCCAGCAAAGAAATAGCGCTTACTCCTATTGAGTTTTCGATTCTGGAGCTGCTCGCAGGTCACCGGGGACACGTGTTTAGCGTTGAGCAGATCTACCGAAACGTATGGAAGGAAGACAAATATTCGTCTGACAACACGGTTATGGTCCATGTGCGGAATATCCGCGAGAAAATCGAGATGAATCCGCGTGAGCCAAGGTATATCAAGACCGTATGGGGAGTGGGGTACAAAATTGAGTAGCAGGTGGCTGTCGGCCCTCAGTTGGAGAAGAAGCATACGCTTGAAAATGTTCGGGGCGATTCTGCTCAGCTTTGCGTTGACGGTGGTAATTACTGCGGCTATTCAAACGTATTTAACCCGGGTCACTTCGGTAATCGGATACTATATGTCATTTTTATCGGAGACAGTTGGGGATTTATTGTTTCTGGCGTTTTTCGTTTGCAGCTTTTTATTTTTATTTTTCATGTTCATGCGCAGCATCGTACATAATATGCGCACGTTGGCCGACGGATTAATGTCGATCGCCAACGGCGATCTCGATTTCCGTATGCCTGAGTCGAGGCAGGATGAACTCGGTATCGTGGCACGCAACATCAACTATATGGCTGAGCAATTGCAGGAAACGATCGCTAAGCAGCGCAAGCTTGAGGAATCGAAAATGGAGCTTATTACAAACGTCTCGCATGATTTGCGGACACCGCTTACGAGCGTGATCGGCTATTTGAATTTACTGCATCAGGACGATTACGGCGATCTGTCCGAGCATAAACGGTATATACGGAACGCGCTTAACAAATCGCAGCAGCTTAAAAAGCTGATTGATGATTTGTTCGAATACACACGGTTTACGAGCGGCGGCCTGATGCCCCAAATATCGGTGATCGATCTGGGGGCGCTGATCGAACAGGTCGTAACCGAGTTCGAGCCGATTGCAGGCGAGCACGGGTTAAAGGTGAAGCTTGAAAAAGCGATCGACATCGCGATGGCCCATGTAGATGCGAAGATGCTGGTACGAGCTGTCGATAATTTGCTTATGAACGCTTTAAAGTTCTCAATCAAACCCGGTGAAATCATAACCCGGTTGACACAACGCGAAGATCGGATAATCATTGCTGTGGACAATTGGGGGGATCCGATAACGGCCGAGCAGGAAGAACTGCTTTTCGACCGCTTCTATAAAGCAGAGCCGTCGAGAACCAACAGCGGCATCGCTGCAGGGGCGGGGCTCGGATTATCGATCAACCGGACCATTATGGAGTTACACGGGGGCCGCATATATTTGTACCACCGGAACGGATATTATTCGTTCTGTCTCGAGTTCCCTTCAGTCGGCGAGCCTCATTAAAGTTCGCGGGAGCAACCGGATCTTCACGATCCGGCATGAGCCCAACCGGTTTCGGGGAGAGTGGATAAAACGCACACCGAATCACAATCGGAACTTGGAAAAGATACAGAGTTGTCCATTCCGAAAAAAGGAAACGGGAAGAAGGATTAGGGACCTTGCTTGGCCGGCGTTTACAGAAATGGTATTGCTCAACCCAAATCGGCATGCTTAATATGATCATGGTAAGCCGAGTCAGTCCGGACGCCGTCGCTGCGGTTGCTTTGACCAACCAGCCCGTAGTCTTCGCTCTGGCGTTGTTTGTAACCTTGAACGTCGGAGCGACAGTTATTGTTTCCCGGGCTATAGGCGGCGGTTATTCCGACGAAGCGAACCGGGGGGGGCAAGTCTCCTTTAACCTGAACTTACTCATCATGCTGCCAATGACGATCGTGTTCACGGTAGTGTCCGAGACGATCCTTCGCTTTCGGTCAAGTTTGTTTGCAGTGCGTTTCAGGCGGGGGAAGTGGAAGACGATCAAAGTTTGACGAACTTATTTAACCGGGAATATGTAACCTAGTAATAATCCTTGAAAAGCAATCCTGAAAGGGGTTATCCATTTGGATCGTACGCTGTTCCCCATGAAAAGATTTAACTTAAAAAGACCTGGTGCCTTGATCGGTACAATAACGGAAGTATTGGAGTATATGAGATTGCTTTATGCAGAGATCGGGAAGAGCCGGTTACCTGGCGGGGCTAGTCCCTTTCAGGATCCTTCAGAAAGCGGCAGGCATGTGGCTTGCCTTACTTGCGACGGGACAGGAGCCGTCATTGGGGAAATCGATCCAAGCCGTATGATCGCAACCGAACTGTCACTGAAGCATGGAGCCGTGCTGTTATGGGCGGGTACGAATTGCGGTCCTGTTGTCATGATCAAACAATTGGCCAAGATGCTTGGGATGGACTTTGGGAAGCCGCTCGCCGGCCAGGATAACCGTTTTACCGATATACTGCTTTACGGATACGAAAAAGAACCCGTTCCGTATGTTCACAATAAGAAGCAGTTAAAAGGATTTTATCGCGGATGTGTTCACGACTTGCGATACATGCGTGATGCAGGCACGATCAGCAGAGGGAATCTGAGAGCCATCCGTTTTTTCTCCCGGCAAGAACCATGCCCGATGTGTAGCGGAAGCGAAACGAGCTCCGAGCGTATTTCGATAACCATTGGCGGACGATCCGTTTCGGAGGTTTCGAGATTACCAATCCCGGACCTGCTTCTGTTCATTAAAAATTTGCCTCTATCTCTGGATATTTTTGAACGGGAAAGATGTAGTGAAATCATTGAAGAGGTGGAGACACGGCTGATCTACCTGCATAAGATTGGTCTCCAGACACTGCATGTTGTATAAAAGCCGCGAGCCTATATATCTGAAACTTGATTCGGACAAATCAAGAAGCAGTTATCGGCGGCTGGCGGAGATGGAAGAACGGATGAACTCAATCGTCGCCTGCCGCCTTGGCGGCAATAAATACAGACGTTGTTTGGTGTGTGTACTTAATAACGACTGTTTTTTGTGTTCCGTTGCCGCAGATAAGAGCCGGGACGACCTAGCGTTTTCCTGTAAGCTGCCGAGTCAATGTTTCATCTGTTGTTCGCAGCGTCAGTGCCATGTTTTTTTCAGAATATGCAAATAAGCGAAAAAATCCGGACCGCTGTCCTCAGGCGAGGAGATGACGGCTCTAAGCAGATTGCGGAGACACGGTTCCGTTTCCGTCCGATGGGGCGCTCTCCATCGCCGGTCGTTGCGGTGCCAGCGAAGTTTGGCTGCTGTCATATCGTGCAAACGTATCATTTCCCGATTTTGACCGAGCGCCACCCACTGCCGCCATATGTCCCCCTCCAAGCGGTTGATGGCATCAGGCGTTCCCGGCGTATCTTCCTCGAGCGTCCGCAGCAAGAACGAGGCGGCTTCGGCGAACTCCGCCTTCCTCGATCTATGGTGCAGCCCGTATACGAACTGTATGAGCGCGATCCACGTCTCCAGCAGGTCGCCGACCCGCCAGGCGGAGGACGGAACGATATGGACCCCATGCTTGGGCGCAATGCGGACGTATCCTTCGGTTTCCAACTGCTGCAGCGCTGCCCGAACCGGCGTCCGGCTCATGTCGAGCACACCGGTCAGCGCGATCTCGGAAGTGACGGAGCCTTCCGGGAGCCGGCCGGAGACGATCCATTCGAGTATGGTTTCGTAAGCGGTTTCTCGGAGCGACAGCGATTTCATCTGTCGGCCACCCCCTCTTGTACGCGATTCGGATTCATTATACCATCATAAGGTAACCGGACGTACAGGAGGAAACGGAATGCCGATTCAGCAAGCGCAACAAACGTTGAAGGAACGGGCTTTCGAGACGATCCGCGAACGCATCGTCAGCGGGGAATGGCCGGGCGGGACGTTTATACCGGAACGAATGCTGAAGGATCTGCTGCAGATGAGCAATACGCCGATTCGTGCGGCGTTGGATCGGCTCGAGATGATGGGGCTCGTGAAGCAGTCGCCGAATCAAGGGGCGATCGTGCAGGAAATCTCGCTGAAAAACATACTGGACCTTTACGAGCTCCGGCTCGTGTTGGAGACCTACGCGGCCAGAAAGCTGACCGGCAGAATGGACCGGACTTTTTTCGACGAGCTGGACGATAATTTGAAGCGGCAGGAAAGGATGATTCAAGCGGGCGATATTGCGGCTTACGTCCGGCTGGACCGGGATTTTCACGAGCGCATCGTCTCAGGGCTTGACAATATGGAGTATACGGAAACTATGGCGCGCATTCAGGACAAGTTCTTAATGGCGGTGCGAACGACGTTCGTCAAAAATAAAGAGAGATTGTGGGGGAGTATCAAGGAGCACCGGCAAATCCGCGAAGCGCTGGCCGGCACCGATCCGCACCTGACGGAACGGCTGGTCGAACGGCATATCGAATATGTGAAAACGATTATGCTCTGATGTATACAAGTTATGCATATTGTGCGTTTTCCAAATGCTGTGATACGGTTGAGACGGACGTAATTCACTCATGCGGGAGGGCGTACGGGAATGAAAATAACCGGAATTCGTACAGCTATACTGGGAAATCCGTGGAAAAACTGGCTGTTCTTGCTCGTCGATACGGATGAAGGCATAACGGGTCTGGGAGAAGGCACGCTGAACGGCTTCGCCAAGACGGTCGAAGCGGCGGTTCACGAATTAAAGCATCTCGTCGTCGGGATGAGTCCGTTCGATGTGGAAGCGATCAGCCTGAAGCTGTTCCGCGACGTATATTCGGACGGCGGGCAGATTCAAGGGTCGGCGCTGGCCGCCATCGAGACGGCGTGCTGGGACATTATGGGCAAGGCGCTGGGCCAGCCTCTGTACAAGCTGCTGGGAGGACGATGCCACGATAAGCTGCGCTGTTATGCGAACGGCTGGTACCGTGGCCCGGGAACGCCCGAGAGCTTTCATGAAAAAGCAAAGCTGGTCGTCGCCAAAGGATATACAGCGCTGAAGTTCGACCCGTTCGGAGCGGCCTGGCGGACGGTGGAGCGACAAGATTTCGAGCTGGCGCTTGAAAATATCGCAGCCGTTCGCGAGGCGGTCGGACCTTTTATCGACATTTTAATCGAAGGGCATAACCGCTTCTCGGTCCATACGGCGCTGCAGTTCGCGGAAGCGATGCTGCCGTACAAGCCGACCTGGTTCGAGGCGCCGACACCGCCGCACCGAATCTCCTCGATGGTCGAGGTAGCCAAGCGCAGTCCGGTGCCGATCGCCTGCGGGGAAGATTACTACTGCCGGGAACAGTTCGCCGAGCTATTGAAGCACGACGCGGTGCATATCGTCCAACTGGAGCCGCAATTTCTCGGGATCTCGGCATCGAAGCAGATCGCCGGTATGGTGCACGCCCATAACGGAGTGATCGCGCCGCATAGCGCGCAAGGGCCGGTATGCTCGGTCGTCTGCAGCCATCTGAATATGGCGACGCCGAACTTTTATTTGCACGAAATCTTCGACGAATTCAACGAGCCTTGGGAAGAGCACGTACTGACGCCTGCCCTGAAGGTGGAGAATGGGTATTTGCAGCCGCCGGAAGGACCGGGCCTCGGGGTCACGCTGAATATGGAGGAAGTCGGCAAGCATCCTTATAAGGTCGGCAACTGGCTACCGCTGTTCCGTCAAGGCTGGGAGAGAAGGGAGTCGGTAACATGACGACGGCGGACAACCGGAAGCTGCATACGCAAACGCCGCCGACCATGAAAGCGCTTGTGTACGAAGGGCCGAAGCTGCTGAATATCCGGGACGTGCCGCTTCCCGGGCTGCAGGACGGCGAAGTGCTCGTCCGTGTGGCGCTGGCGGGCATATGCGGCTCCGAATTGAGCGGTTATCTCGGGCACAACTCGCTGCGCAAGCCGCCGCTCATTATGGGGCACGAATTCGCGGGTGTCATCGAGCGGTGCACACCCGGGGAGTCGTTATTTCGGGCGGGCGACCGCGTAACCGTCAATCCGCTCGTAACTTGCGGCGAATGCTCGTACTGCGCGAGCGGCCGCTCCCAGCTGTGCGCGGATCGCAGTCTGCTCGGCGCGCATCGGCCCGGCGCTTTCGCCGAATTCGTGGCGGTACCGGGCAGCAACGTCTATCTGCTGCCGGATGCCGTCTCCTTCGGGGAAGCCGCCTATACCGAGCCGTTCGCCTGCGCGGTGCATATCGTCCGGCTGCTTGCGCTGCACCCGTCCGATCGGCTGATCATCTACGGTGCCGGTCCGATCGGCTTGCTGGCTATGCAGGCTGCACACGTATTCGGCGCGGGCGATGTCGTGATCGTCGACCGGAACGAAGCGCGGCTGGAAATCGCCCGGGAACTGGGCGGGATCGGCGTAACGGAGCTTGAACAGCTCGGACCGCAGCTGGGGAGCGGCTTCGATGCGGCCATTGATGCGGTGGGAGCGGGTGTCACCCGGCAGGCGTGCGTCAAGGCTGTCCGGAGGGACGGCCGGGTCGTCTTCACCGGTCTGCACGAGCCAGACAGCGTGCTGCCGATCAACGACATGATCCGGGAAGAAATCATGACGATCGGAGCGTTCGCCTATTCGGCTGAAGATTTCGCCGCCGCTCTGGCCTGGATCGGTCAAGGCAAAGTGAATTTGTCGCCATGGACGGTGACGAGACCGCTTGAGAACGGGGCGGAATGCTTTGAGAGGCTGATCGGTGGACCGGGGAAGATCGCCAAATATTTGCTGCAGGTCGAGAGCCGGTAACCGCCTGGATGTTCTGTGGAGGTACAATGCGCCGAGGATGGAGGAAGACGGGATGAAGTTACCGTGGTCGGGCAAAGTCGTAATCGTAACGGGCGGGGGCGGCGGAATCGGGGAAGCCGTGTCGGCCCGGTTTGCCAGCGGCGGTGCGGCGGTTATCGTCGCAGACCTGGACGGCGCCAAAGCCGAGCGGGTCGCCGCACAGATACGGACAGCCGGGGGCCGGGCGATGGCCCTAGCGGCAGACGTATCTTCCGAAGCCGATGTACGGAAAATGGTCGGCGATACGCTGGAGGCTTACAGCCGGATCGACGTGCTGGTCAACAATGCCGCTGTCTGTCCGCAAGCGCGGCTGACCGATCTGTCGCTTGCCCAGTGGAACGAGGTGATGACGAGCAATCTGACCTCTGTCTTTCTAATGTGCCGGGAAGTGATTCCTTTCATGCTGAAGACCGGAGGCGGAACGATCGTAAACGTCAGCTCGGTGCACGCCCTGGCCACGTTGGAAGGCTACTCGGCTTATGCCGCGTCCAAAGCGGGGATCGTAGCGCTGACGAAAGCAGTTGCGCTAGACTATGCGAAAACGAACATACGCGTCAACGCCGTATTGCCCGGCGCCGTATGGACCCCGATGCTGGAAGCAAGCGTGAGCCGCCTGGACACTCCGCGCGAAGACATCATGCGGCAGTGGAACGAGGCGCAGCCGATCGGCCGGGTCGGACAGCCGAAAGAGATCGCTTCGGTCGTTCTGTTCGCGGCAAGTCCGGACAATTCGTTCATGACCGGAGCCGTGCTGGTGGCGGACGGAGGCATGACCGCCGATCTGTAGGATACGGAATGCAGCGAACGGCATCAGCGCAGGGAATGGAACCGACGTACGAGTGAGCGGTTGAACGTCCAATTTTAAGTTCATTCGGAGCTAGTTCACGTAGACGGGCACGTCGTGCCGGGAGCAACGGCAGAGTTGGATGAGTGTTACTTATCCGACCCTGTCGTTTTCTTTTGGTTTTTCGGCCGAAGCGGCATCCAGGCTAATCCGAGATCGCAGGGCAGGAACGGCCGTCTTTGTTTCCCTAATAGTCGTTATCTTGGAATCGACGGTAATTTATCTGTATTTTAAATCGGGTTTCTATTGTAAAATAATTGAAATGCGTAAACTAGGAACCTGATAGGAATGGCTTAAACGTTTGAAGAAACAAAAATTTTTTGCTCGGCAACTGATCTTAGTACGAAGATGGGAGGATTTCATTCATGAATCAGATTTAGGATGACTCGATTGTACAGGAAGTTAATTTTATTCATATCACTGTCAGTAACGTTAATGAAGCTTTGGAATATTCCATCACCAGAGGGTGACGAATGGAATATTGAAGACAAGGATTTGAAAGTATTAGAGGAATACGAAATGAAAAGGTAACTTTATTGGGAGGAATTCATGAGGAATATTTTAAATTTACTTGTTACACTTATTGTGTTCTGGGTAGGCAATCAGTATTTTAATGAGTATCTATCCGTTGCGGATGTTAAGACTTTAGTAATTGCATCTGTTCTAATGTTTGCGATTCGTTTTTTGTTCAGTTTGGCCATGGCGTTGTCAGTGATGCTGATAGTGGTGGGGGTTGGCTGCCTAACAACACCGGCATTAATTCTCGCCTCAATAGTACTGACGCCAATAAAACTCTGGCTGCTTGATAAATACCTTAGCGGTTTTGAGATTCATGGGTTCTGGACATACGTGTTACTTACGATTGTTCTCAGTATTTTTACGGTGAAGGTAAAGTCGAAACAAGATAAATGATCAGACAAATCCATTGGATAAAATATACTTTCATTAGGAAGTGGGGGGGAACTACGTATCAATGATTCAAGATAAACCGGGATACTTGTCGAAAGTCCATTATTTATTTGGGAATCATCAAAACTACATTATTACAACGTTAAGTTTCTCTAAAACTTAGAAAAGGTAAAGACAACTGAAGCAATCGCTTTTCATAATGGGGAAGAGCAAGAGGTTATCCATACAGAGATTACTAATGTCGATACTTTAAATCATTACCCTCATATTTATAGAAATTCAGGATAATATCTTTTGTTAAAGGTGATATTTTCCAAAACGTTGTCGAACCCCAGAGAGAGACCGGAAATTAATAAAATTAGAGAAAGGGCAATCCATGTCCGATTATTCACCCGAAACAATTGACAAAGTCCGGAGACCGCACAATAGTAGGTCACGCTCAGCTTAATAAAAATGACAACTAACAAGATCAAGGCCAGGGTGGATTCCAGGTTTTCGAAAAAGGTCCCTATGTAAATTTCCTGCACAATCATCAGGTTCCCTTGGTTTGCATTAATCTTCATATCGTTCAGTCGTAGGTAACGGTATAGATCCGTTTAGACTCAGCATAGGCAATTGCAAATGGATGATCCGGTTCGATTCGGCCAATCCGTGCTGACCGGTGCTTAAAGTTCCATTTTTTCAAGATTACCGATTGATTGCAGACCGGGCGGTGTGCGATAATTTAATGGATTCATTTGTCAGTTGAGAGAAATCGATATCTAATAGGAGAGGTTGTCATGAAGATCGGACTGGCCGAAGTGAATGTGACGCCGCCGCTCGGGATGCAAATACCGGGTTACGGTCCCAAATCACGGCATGCGACGGGGGTCAAGGACGAACTCTTCGCCAAAGCGATGGTGATCGAGTCGGGGGAAGCTGTTCTTGCTTTTATCGTTATCGACATTCTGTCGCTCGAGCTGGATTCGTCGGATCGCATCCGCAACCGGGTACATGCCTATACCGGGATTCCGGCCGAGCAGGTGATGGTCTCCTGCACGCATACGCACACAGGCCCGCCGCGCCCGCTGGATGAAGCGGCGCTGGCCTACTACCCGACGCTGGAGGAGAAATCGGCGGATGCGGCGATTCTGGCTTATGGCAAACGGGAAGAAGCGAAGATCGGCTGCGGCCGGGGGAACGAGGACAGCGTTGCCTTCAACCGCCGCTTCTTTATGAAGAACGGTGGGCTCCTGACGAATCCGGGCGTTCTGAACCCGAATATCGACAGGCCGGAAGGCCCGATCGATCCGGAGGTGCTCGTCGTCCGCATCGATAACGCACAGGGAGAGCCGCTTGGCATCGTCAGCAACTACGCGGTGCATACCGATTGCGTGGGAGGGACGGAGTACAGCGGCGATTACCCAGCGTTCATCAGTCGGACGATCAAGCAACTTTACGGTGAGTCGGTCGTCAGTCTGTTTTTCCAAGGGGCGTGCGGCAATATTAACCATATCGACGTGTTGGGCCGCCACGACCCCAAGATAATCCCCCATCGGGTTCGGATGGGGAACATCCTTGGCAGGGAAATCGCCAAGGTGCGGGACAAGACGAGTTCCGATTCGAGCGAGGTTGTCCTATCCGCCGCCAGCCGGTTTGTAAGCGTATCCGAGCGGGCGCTGAGAGAGCATGAGGTCGAGTGGGCGCACAGCACGTTGGCAGCTCTGCGGGACGTGCCGGACGACGAGCTGAGCGGCAGACAAGCGATGGAAAAAGCTCGGGCCGAGCAGCGATTGGAGTCGATCCGGCAGCCGCTCGGCTCCCGGGATTATGAAATTCAGGTCGCTGCGATCGGCGATCTCGCGGTCGTGGCGCTGCCGGCCGAAATATTCGTCGAGTTCGGGCTGGAAATTAAGGAGAAGTCCCCGTATCCGTATACGATCATCAACGAATTGTCCAACGGCTCGGGCAACGGTTATGTTTGCACGCCGGAGGCTTACGATCGGGGCGGCTATGAGCCCACAGGAACGAAATTCGCCGAAGAGGCGGGAGGTTTGTTCGTCGGCGCCGCCCTGGAGCTGCTGAACGAGCTGCATGGACGGTCGCATTAAACACTCCGGGATAAGGCTTCAGTTTTAACGGGGCGAGTAAGATCAACATAGCAGCGGGGCTGTCCCATAAGCGTTCGCAGGAGAGGGGCCGCCCCAATATCAACAACACGAAAGAACCTCAAATTCCACGGCCACGTGGAGGCTGAGGTTCTTTTTCTCAAAGAACATCGGTTGAAGCAGGGCCTCAAAAAACGCAAATGATTTTTGGCATGTTCCCGTGAGGATCGGGAATCAGACCCATTCCTATTCCTGCAGTCGGCAAGACGCTTTCAGAGATTCCGAAAGCGTCTTTGCGCATCTTTGGGAGCGGAGCTGGCCCGGATGATGAGCTCCGGAATTAGCAGCAGCAGCACAATCGAGCCGTATACGCCACACGTATAGCTGGTAACGTAATCGAGACCGAAGCCTTGTTGACCTACGAACGTAAGGAGATGGATTGCCAGGTTCGTAAAGCAAAAGGCGTAGCTTCGGATCATCCAGTTCCGGTGCCGGACGATCCGTTTCTTCCGGATGTGAACGAGCGCCGTAATGGTGATCAGCGGCCAAATGATATTGAGCTCGTTAAACCCCATACTGCTTAATTTTCCGCCGGTGGCGTAAGGCACCATATATCCGGAAGTCAGCACGACGAGAAATACGGACAGGACGTACACGTAGCCGTTCATACGGTGGAGGTTGCGTTTCTTTTCCAGCAATCGATTCGAGAAGTTAAGCAGCCCGGACGCCATGGCGATGCAGGCAAATGCGACATGAACGTACATCACGTTTAACCAGACCGGGAGATGCAGCTCACGCTTAAGCCCGGTTTTATAACTTAGAAACTGCTCCGCCCGCGGATCGATCATATAGTTGTATATCAAGGCGTACAGAATAAATCCAATGCCGATCACAGCTAACAGGACGAACCACCGGTTCTGTTTGTTCAAGCGATGTCAGCCTCCTTGGCTCCATATTCAGGTTCCGGAATGAGCATCCGGCTAACATTCGGGTTCAGACCACCCGCTTGCCCGTTACTTTCGATGCCGGAAGCATGCCGGCTTTGGCCGTTCCGGTCATGCGGTCTCCGTCGACGGATACTTCGAATTTCAAATTCAAGCGAAGCGGTTTGGTAATTCGCAGCTGCCAGGTAAGGCGGCCGTCCATGATTGCTGGATTCATAAACGGTATCGTCTCGTTCCCTTGAGTCGCGTTACCCTCGATCTCGCCATCCTTTGTCGAGATGAAGAGCCGGGCCTGCATATTCCCGACTGGCGTCGCGATAGTCGTATCCCAAGTCCCCTCGAACGAGGAGGAATGCGAACCGTCGGGACCGTGTGTGCCGTCCGTTTCAGAAGGGATAGGACCGCATGTGCGATCCGCGGACCCAGCTCACGTTCCACCAGATGCAGCGCTAAATCAAGCCCCGAAGTGACGCCGCCGCTAGTAACCAGGTTGCCGTCGTCCACAACGCGTGCCGCGACCGGAATCGCCCCGGTTACTCCAAGAGCAGTCATGCCCAGATGATGGGTTACAGCCGGTCTGCCTTCCAGCAATCCTCCCATAGCCAGCAGCAGGGAGCCGCCGCATACGGTGGCGATTACGATGTCCTGGCGCCCGAGCGCCTGCCCGACCAGACCGGTCAATTCCGTATTCAGCGCCCGCCCCAGTAGGACCGAATTATCGCCTTCTCCTTCGACGTCGCCCGACGCGCCCGGCACGAGAATGATTCCCGCACATTCCGGATTCAGCCTGTCCAGAAGATCAAACCCGTCAAAAAGCACAATTTGGACGTTTACCGTCAAATTCCTCACATCCTTCTCGATTATCGGCCCAAACGCCCTCTACCAACGATCCGTTGGCTGCGGCAGGGACCGTTCCATGTCCGCAACAAGCATTGTAGCAAACGAATATACCAAACAAAGCTGCAAAAAGGTCACAAAACGATAACGAATCGTAACAAATTAGACGGCTGCGTCGGTTTGTTCCGGGAAACATGATAAACTGGTATGCAAAGGTGGGATACGATGAGCGAACCCAATACGATACTGGTTGTAGACGATGATCCGAGTATTGCCGACCTGTTGAGAGACTTCCTGGAATACGATAATTTTCACGTAATTACTGCCTGTGACGCCGAGCAGGCTTGGTCCGCGTTCCAGAACAACCCGGTACATGGCATCGTTCTGGACATTATGATGCCGGGACAGAACGGATTTGAGCTGTGCCGCCGGATTCGGGCGGAGAGCGGCGTTCCGATCTTGTTCTTGAGCGCGCGCGGCGACGATGTGGACAAAATTCGCGGGCTGACGCTTGGCGGCGACGATTATATCGTCAAAACCGCTTCACCGGGCGAAATTATAGCCAGACCAGAGTCAAAGCGGTGTTGCGGCGTTCCGCCGCCCCGCAGCGAATGGGGCAAAAAATATTGGATTTTGGCCGTCTTCAGCTGAACGTGTCGTCCAGAGAAGTGAGCGTGGATGGGAGAAACGTCATGCTCACGCCGAAAGAGTATGAGTTGCTGCGATTATTCGTCGAACACCCGAGACATGTTTTTACGTATGCACAGATTTTGGCAAAGTTTTGGGACGGGGTGGGTTCCGGTCATTGCGATGGCAGCCGGACTGTTGCTGGCTTTCCTAATCATCGGCATGGGCATGCGCCAAATAGTGCTGAAACCTCTGGAGACGATAAGCTTGGCAGCCCGGCAAATCACGGCAGGCGATTGGGAGGCGAAGCTGCCCCGCTCCGCAATAACCGAAATAGCTGAAGTGCGCGACGGCTTCGAACGGATGGTAAGCGGGCTGCGCCAAGCTTTCCAAAAACAAACGGAGCTGGAAGAGGGACGCCGGTTTGTGATCGCCGCTGTCGCGCACGATTTGCGAACCCCGCTGTTCGCCTTGCGCGGTTATCTGGAAGGTCTGGAGCAAGGGGTCGCGCAGTCTCCGGAGAAAACGGCGAAATATGTGGCGGTTTGCAAAGAAAAGTCGGCACAGCTCGATCGGCTGGTCGAAGATTTGTTTACCTTTACCAGGCTGGAACCACTGACGGCTGCTTGCTCAGCGGCGACTTGCACTTATTGGAGCGTTCCCTCAACAACCTGCTTGGTAATGCCGTCAGGCACACCCCCGAGTTTGGCGAAATCGTCGTGCAAGGTTACACGGAGAATGGCCAGGTGAAGTTTACAATCCGCGATACGGGGCCGGGCTTCTCATCGGAAGAACTGCAGCGTGCGTTTGAACCTCTGTTCCGGGGGGAGCGGGTTAGGGCTTGCAATCTCGCATACGATCATGAAGCGTCACGGAGGCGGCCTTGCCGTAAGCAACCATCCGGAGGGAGGCGCTCTGGTGACGGGCTGGCTTCCTGTAAACGGCCGACAGCAGGACAAGGATAGCTTGGTTTAAACCGATCCCGATTCAGGGGAGCTTGTAGCGCGTCATCGGAATAACGGCATAGTGGGATTACCAGTTGATCTACGAGATCTATGAGGAGCTGGAATCACAGATGGAGATGCTGACGAATCTGATATTGAAGTAAGCCGGAAGAAGCCTGCAGTTCAGGCTTCTTTTTTAGTTGGTCAGACAAGAAACGGCCGTCCGCAGCCTAGTACCGGTTTTGCTTGCGGAACTCGGAAGGGCTTACGCCCATCGTCTTGCGGAATACCCGGCTGAGATAAAAGCCGTTCTCATATCCGCATTTCCCCGCTATGACATCCAGCGTCCATTCCGTAACGAGCAGCAGTCTGCAGGCCATCTTTACCCGAATCGAGGTTAAGTATTGCAAAGGGTTTACGCCGTAGGCGCTTTTGAATTTCCGAATCAGCTGCACAGGCGTCAATCCGAACAAAACGGCGACATCCCGGACTTCGACCGATTCATGTGCATGGTCCTTGAAATAGGCGGCGACATCGCGAATGAATCCGTCTTCGTTCAACAAGGAGACGGAGTCGGGGGATTCCAGCGCCTGCTGGGTAATCATCAGCCAGATATCCGACAAATAGTGCTGCTTCGGCATCTGATTTTCCGGGTTGAAGGGAAGCTGCTGATCCGCCTGTCTTAAGCTGCTGTAGTTTTCGGACAACCGCCTGAATTGCGGCAGCCGGATTTTCCGCTGAGCCAGAAGAGGCATGAGCTGTTGAGGTTCGCCGTCTGGCAATGTGAACGTAATGGAGTGGAAGCTGAAGCTCAAGGGTGTCAGCACGTTCCGGTAAAAGGCGACCTGGGGCGGGCACACGACCACATCGCCGAATTCGGCCACACCGTAATCTTCTCCGATCCGGTATTCGAACATGCCTTCCTCTACTCCAAATAAAACCCAAGTGACATACGTATCCGTCTCGTATAAAAACTGTTCTTTTTTGCTCCAGTATACATGGTAAAAAATATCGGGCAAGCCTGCGTACAGTTCTCCTCACCTCGTTCGATTGTTTTGTAATTTTGGATATGAAGAGGTAATTCTATGAATTCCAATTAGTCAACGAAAGATCTTAATATGTAATTAAAGATATCATAGAAAACAAAGGAGTCAATGCAGCATGGGTAAGCCAGATACGAAACTGTTAAGCACGGACATTTTGATCGCCGGCGGAGGGATGACGGGGGTGGCGGCTGCTATTGCCGCGGCGCGTAACGGAGCCCGGGTGATTGTATGCCAGGAGCGTTCAGTTCTCGGCGGAAATGCATCGTCGGAAATTCGCATGAACATATCCGGCGCATCCACGATCGGCAAGGAATTGGAGACGGAGCGCAGAGAAACCGGCATTATCGAAGAAATCATGCTGGAGTGCGCGGTGCGCAATCCGCAGCGAAGCGCGAGTATGCTGGACTTGATTTTATATGAGAAATGCCGTGCCGAACCGAATCTGACCCTGATGCTGAACACGGCGGTTGTCGGCGCTGAAGTCGAAGGCTCCCGTATTCGTTCCGCTTACGCGGTGAGAGAAAGCACGGAGGAGAGCTTCACGATTCACTCTGATATTTTCGTGGACTGCACGGGCGACGGCCGGCTCGGGTTTGAAGCCGGGGCCGATTTTACGACGGGCCGTGAAGCGGTAGAGGAATATAACGAGTCCGGCGCGAGCCTGAACAGAGACGCTTACCGTCTCGGATCTTCGCTTTTGTTTACATCGAAGGATATGGGGCGTCCGATGCCTTTTACCGCGCCGGAATGGGCCCGCAAGTTTACAGAAGAAGATCTGAAATTCAGAAGCCACGACTCCTGGGAGTTCGGCTATTGGTGGGTGGAATTCGGCGGTACGCTGGATACGATCAAGGATAACGAGCAGATCCGCGACGAGCTGCTTGCAATCATGCTGGGGGTATGGGATCACATCAAGAATAGCGGCAATCACCCCGATTCCGTAAACTGGGCGCTGGATTGGTTCGGCTTTCTTCCGGGAAAAAGAGAGTCCAGACGATTTATCGGTTTGCACGTACTGACCCAAAACGACATTCAGCAGGCTATCGACTTCGATGATGTAATCGCTTACGGCGGCTGGTCGATGGATACCCATCCTCCCCAAGGCATCGATGCGAAAGACGAGAAGCCGTGCAATCAGCCGTTCACGCCTTATCTGTACGGCATTCCGCTTCGCTCGATGATAAGCAGGAACGTATCGAATCTGATGTTCGCCGGACGCAATTTATCGGCTACCCACATCGCATTCTCCAGCACCCGGGTTATGGCGACATGCGCGGTCATGGGGGAAGGGCTCGGAACGTTCGCGGCAACGGCGGTGAAGCGCAGGCTTCCGCTGGAACAAGCGCGGCGCGAAAGCGATGTAGTGAAGGAGGCCCAGCAGCAATTGCTTCGGCAGGGAGCGTTTTTACCCGGTAAAATGCTGGATGGAAACCTCGCCAAACTGGCCCGGATCTCCGCATCGTCCGAACAAACACACGGATATTGCGGGAACGTTGTGGACGGACATACCCGCGCCGTTCACGGGGAGAAGGGGGTACGGCCCGACTTGACTACAGGCGGCACGCATCGCTGGATGTCGGAGCCGGGAGACGGCCGTCCATGGCTGGAACTGGAGTGGGAGGAGCCGGTATCGGTTTCCCGGATTACGATCGTTCTGGATACCGGGCTTCACCGTTTATTGATGTTATGTCATTTGGACGTAGTTCAGAATTATATGCAGTGGGGGCGCCCGCAAGCCGAAACGCTGAAGGAGTTTAAGCTGATCGCTTATGACGAACGAGGGGAGACGGAAATCGCCCATATCAGGGACAACTACCAACGAATGATCCAATTGCCCGTAACTTTGAAAAATCTGAAGAAGCTCCGCTTGGAGGTTATCGCCACGAACGGCTTGGACCATGCGCGGGTGGTTGAGCTCGTCTGCGAGTAACGCCGCGTACGGAAGCGTCTTCGGGAGGAGAATGGGATGAATAACAGCAAAGTCAGTCCTGCCTGGTTGTATGCACGAAAAAACAAGTGGCTGTATGTTTTGCTTTTACCCGGGTTTATCTATCTGCTTATTTTCAAATATATCCCGATGTTCGGCATTGTCATTGCGTTCCAGGATTTCAATTTGACCAAAGGCATCTGGGGAAGCGACTGGGTCGGCTTCGAGCATTTCCGCTATCTGTTTCAATCGGACGATTTTTTCAAGATTTTAAGGAATTCGCTAATTATTAGCTTTTATCAAGTTTTATTCGGATTTCCGGCACCGATCGTACTGGCTATTATGCTGAACGAAATCAGGAACCTTCTTTTCAAAAGAGTCGCCCAAACGGTGCTGTATTTGCCGCATTTCATATCGTGGGTCGTCATATCTGGCATCATTATCAATATGCTGTCGCCGTCGTCCGGCTGGGTCAACCGGCTGATCGTCGATTTCGGCGGAGAGCCGATACATTTTCTGCTGAAGCCCGAGTTTTTCCGGACGATTCTGGTTTCCGCGGAAATTTGGAAGGAGCTCGGCTGGGGGACGATCATTTACTTGGCTGCGCTTACGTCCGTGGACCCGTCCCTTTACGAATCGGCCACGATCGACGGGGCCAACCGGCTGCAGAAAATATGGTACATTTCGCTTCCCAGCATTGCGACCACGATCGTCATTATTTTGGTCCTGCGGGTCGGAAGCGTATTGGATATCGGCTTCGAGCAGATCTTCCTGCTGTATAATCCGGCTACTTACGAGGTGGCTGACGTGTTTGAAACCTACACGTACCGGGTCGGCTTATTGGAAGGAAGACTCTCTTTTACGGCTGCCGTCGGCTTGTTCAAATCGGTAGTCGGGCTGGTTATGATCGTTTTGGCCAACCGGATCGCGCGCTTATTCGGAAAGTCACTGTGGTAGGAGGTAAAGAGGAACATGCACAAAAAAATCGAGCTTTTTGACATCGCCATCTATCTCATCGTCTCTTTGATTTGCGCGGTCATGCTGTATCCCCTTCTGAACGTCGCGGCGGTTTCGATCAGCTCGCACAGCGCTTATCTGCAAAACCCGATGCGCATATGGCCCAGCCAAATCTCGTTTGATGCCTACAAGGAAATTCTTTCTCATCCGGTGCTTGCGAGAAGCTACCTCAATACGCTGATCGTTACGGTCAGCGGCGTAGCATTGGGCATCTTTCTGTATATAATCACGGCGTATCCGCTCTCCAAAACGCATCTGAAAGGCAGAGCGCTCCTGATCAATCTGGTCATCTTCACGATGCTGTTCAACGGCGGACTCATTCCGAACTTTTACCTGATTCGTTCTCTCGGCATGCTGGACACGTTGGCCGCGCTCGTATTTCCCGGCTTATTCTCCGCATTCAGCTTAATCCTGATGGTGAATTTCATGCAGAACATTCCGGAGGAGCTGGAGGAAGCCGCGAAAATGGACGGAGCGTCCGAGCCCTACATTTTGTTCAAAATCGTCGTTCCGCTCTCCATGCCGATAATCGCCACATTAACGCTGTTTGCGGCGGTCGGTTATTGGAACAGCTTTTTTTCGGCGATCATTTACATCCGAAGCGTGGAAAACTGGCCGTTGATGCTGTTTTTGCGGGAGGTTATCGAAGGCGCTCATATGCTGCAAATATCGGCGGGGGGCAACAGCGCCGAGATCGGCAATATGAACGTCATGCCGGAGAAGCTGAAATACGCGACGATTATGATCGTCATGCTGCCGATTTTGTCGGTGTACCCGTTTCTTCAACGATTTTTTGTCAAAGGGATTATGCTGGGGTCGATAAAAGGATGAACAGAAAGACCCTTGACATATAAAGCAAATATAAAAGGGAGGCTGAACACATGTTCAAAAAAGTAATGGCTGGAGTGGGCGTAACGGTGCTGCTCGCCGGGGCGACCGCATGCGGAAGCAATACCAATACGGCCGAGACGGGCGACAAGAAGCCGGCCGGGGCGGGAAATGCACTAGTAAGCATGAAAATCATGGGGCAATTTGCATCATCCAACTTATCGGAAACGGACAAGCTGCTCGTTCAATCAATCGAGAAAGCAACGAATACGTCGATCAAATTCGATATCCCGCCGTCGACCGGCTACAGCGAGCGTCTTCAATTATCGCTGACGACCGGAGACTATCCCGATGTCGTTTATTTTCCGAGTACCAGCGATGCCGCGTTTTTGAAAGCGGTTAAGGACGGCGTGATCGTGCCGATCGATGAATATTTGAAAAGCGCCGACAACGTTAAAAAATATTCGTACGATATTTCCTGGGACTCGTTGCGGGTCAACAACGACGGCAAAATTTACGGGATACCGCGGACGACCGTGATCCGCTCCGACGGGTACTGGCTTCGGAAAGACTGGCTCGATAAATTAAATATCAAGCTCCCGGACAATAACGAAATTACGCTGGATCAAATGATCGAGATTATGCGGAAATTTTCGAAGGAAGACCCCGACGGCAACGGAAAACACGATACGTACGGATATGGGACGGCTGCGGGCGGCGATAAATCACTCAAGCCGATTTTCCAGAACGAGCTTGGTTTATACGGCTGGCAGGAGTCCGGCGGTGGCGAGTATAAGTTTATGAACCCCCAATACGATATGAACGCCGATCCATATTCGAAGGCTTTGGAGTTAACGGCCAAGCTGTTCAAGGAAGGGCTGATCGATCCGGATTCGCCGTCGCTCGACGCCACCAAAGCTTTAGAGCGGTTTCAAAGCGGCAAAACCGGCATATTGGAAGGGTTCGCAGGCCATTACGAAACGTTCCTCAAAGCCGGCAAAACCATTAATCCGAACTACGAGCTTGCTTACGTATACGTGAAAAATCAACAAGGCGAGATGAAAGGGCTCGGGCTCGGAACGGGCATGTGGGGCTTTTGGGCGGTAACCCGCAATGCGAAGGACCCGCAGCGAGTTGTCGACGTATTCGATTACATGCTGTCGGACAAAGGCTGGGATTCGATCTATAACGGCGTGGAAGGGCATGATTTCAAGGTGGAAGCCAACAAGCGCGTCTTCGTGGACCCGCCGCTGGAAACCTTTGTCCGCAAAAATATCGTTCGCCGCGCCAACGACTACATGTTCTTCATTAATCCGGGGATGCCGGAGGAGATGAAGCAAAAGCTCGTGCCGAACATCGAAAAAGCTGTGAAAAGAATCGTGCTGTCTAAAGACCGCGAGTTCACGCCGGCCATTGCGAAAACGCCGCCTTATCTGGATTTCAACAAAAAGTTCAGCGAGGTTACGACGAAAGTCATTATTGGCGACGCCGATCCTTCCGAGTACAAAAAAGTGCTGCAGGAGTGGCATACGAAATTCGGCAAAACGTATTTGAAGGAGATGAACGATTACATCGGTCAAATGGAAAGCAAGAAATAAGGAGAAGGATTGTTCGCACTCCCGCTTTGGGGTGTAACAATAGAATTCCCGGCCATCAGGCCCAAGCCCCCGGAATGATCATTCCGGGAGGCTTCAACAAAAGGAGGCGCTAAGTTGAGGATGAGGAAAGGAAAACGGTTCGTTTGGCTGTTGATTTTGGTATGGGCTGTTGCCCCGCTGCTGATGGCGGCCGGGCAAGCGAGTGCAAATGAAAGGGGCCTGGCGGACGAAGCAGGCCGGAAGCATCAAGGTGCAGAACAAGGCGTTGTGCTTGTGAGCGACGGCAAACCTTCGGCAACCGTTGTAACGACGGTGTATGCTTCGGTATTGGAGAAGAAGGCGGCAACTGAACTGGTGAATTACATAAAAAGCATATCCGGGGCGGAGCTTCCTATTGTAACGAACGTGGGAGAAGCAACCGGAACGAAAATCTTTATCGGAGGAGCGTCCCCCCATATCGACCTGGATGCAATCCGTCAAGGCGGAGAAGATCCCGCCTCTTTCCGTCTAGCGGCGACGGCGGACTCCGTCCAACTGTACGGGCTCTCGGATCAAGGCACGTTATATGCGGCTTTCGAGCTTCTGGAGCAGTTGGGCGTACGTTGGTTCATGCCCGGAGACATCGGGACGGTAATTCCGTCGAGAAAAACGATAACGCTTCCAATTCAAGATACGATCCAGCATCCCGGCTTTTCGGCCAGGGCGATGCAAGCAACCGAAGGTTATCAGAAACCTTCCGGACTTCCGAACGGCGTCAATTTGAACGAGGGCAAGATTTGGGTTGAATATATGAGACTGAATCAAAAGTACTACGGCAATCATGGTCTTCCGTGCACCCTCAGCGCAAAGGACCGGCCCGATCTGTACCTGCCGAACGAGAACGGACTACCGACGACCCAATTGGACGTTACGAAGCCTGACGTTTTGGCCTGTGTCGTACAGGGCTCGCTGAACAAATTGCAGCAGGATCCTAATCTGAAAGACCTGAGAATGGGGCCGAATGACGGTCTTGTGAAGGTGCTTCAACCTCACCCGGACTGGGATGGAAATGATTTGGACGCAACGCACGACACTTTGTCGTTAACGGATCGTTACGTGAAATTTTACAATCTAGTGTTGGAACAGCTGGAGTTGGCCGGATATCCGGATGTCAGCATCTCGTTTTACGCCTATGACACGTATTACCAACCGCCGGTACGCTGGACGCCGCATCCCAGACTCATCCCGGTCATCGCTTCGATTACGGTAGACCGCTTCCATGCCCTGGACAATCCTCTTTCCTGGGAACGCGGTCACCTGAAAGAGATCATCGAAGGCTGGCGGAATCTTGGGGTTCAGCCTCACATTTACCAGTATCTGTACAATCTTGCCGATCCGGGCCTTCCGTTTTCGCCCGTCAATCAAGTGTCCAGCGAGTTGAAGTATTACAAGCAGAACGGGATTACCGGCATTCGCGCCGAAAACTTGCCCTCTTGGGGGTATCAGGGTCCGGGACTTTATTTGGCGGCAAAAATGATGTGGAATCCGGATCTGGATGTTGAGGACTTGCTGGACGATTACTATTCGAAGTTTTACGGTCCGGCGGCCAAGCCGATGCGGGAGCATTTTGAAATGTTGGAGCAGGCTTTTGCCGATGCCGATTATTTTGCCGGAAACATTTATGATTTCCCGCATATTTTGACGGACAAGGTTTGGAAGGAAATGGAGAAAACGCTGAGCAAAGCCGAGAAGGAAGCGAACAAATCGAACGATCCGGTTTATGGCAAGCGTGTTGCGATGGTGCGGCTTGCTTATCACTTCGGCGACCAATTTCTTGGTATGATGGAATCCATGAATCGTCTTGATTTTGTGAAGGCCAAAGAACAGTTTGACCGAATATACGCTCTACGGAATGAAGCCGTGCTCCATTCGCCCGTCATCTTAAATCCGTATGGATCGTTTGTGTTTACCGATATCTTTTGGAAGAAGATGGTGACGGAAGGCGAACAGCGCGTTACCGGAGGAAACCGGGTTGTCGCTCAAATGCCGGACGAATGGAATGCCATGCTGTTCCCGCACGAGAACGGAGATTTGTTAGGTCTGTGGAAACCCGGTTTGGGAACGAAGTCGTGGATGAAGCTGAAGACTTATTCCGAGACATGGTCCAGCCAAGGACTTCGCTATTATAAAGGGCATGTCTGGTATCGGACAGAAGTAAAGGTCGACAAAAAGTTCGACAACGGCAATCCGATTCGCCTTTGGTTCAGCAGCATCGATGAGACCGCAAAGGTTTGGATGAACGGGCAAGAGCTGCCGCTGGTGAAAAAGGGCAGCGGGTTAACGTCGCCGTGGGAGTTTGACGCGACTAACGCCATCCGGTTCGGACAGTCCAATCTAATCGTTGTCGATGTAGGCAATAGGATACTGGATGAATTGGGAACAGGCGGAATTACGGGGCCGGCGATGCTTTGGCAGGCTGCATCTGACTGATTGGCTGGAACGGGTCCGCAAGGAATTTGCAATAAAGGGAAAAAGTTCTTGTCCGAAAGTGGACAAGAACTTTTTTTGCGACTACAGGGTGAATGGCCAGACGAGGCGCTTATTGGAATAATCGGTATGATATAATGGATTTTGTAGACAGGTTACCCGAGCACATCTAGGAGGGGATCGTATGACGAAATCGATCGCCGATCGGCTTACCTATGCATTTGAAATATTGGAAGTCGACCCATCAGATCGCATCCTGGAGATCGGTTGCGGATACGGAGCAGCGGCTTCCTTGATTTGCGGGCGCTTGGTCGACGGGAAGATCACGGCAATTGACCAATCCGAAAAAATGATACGTGCAGCGGAGAAGTTAAATGCTCCTTTTGTGTCGGCAGGGAAAGCGATATTTCTTGCCGCACCGCTTCACGAGGCCGATTTGGGTCACAGCCGGTTTAACAAAATTTTTGCCGTAAACGTGAACTTGTTCTGGATGAAGGCCGCGCGCGAGCTGGAGTGGATCCGGGAACTTTTGCTGCCGGGAGGCACCTTATATTTATTCAATCAACCGCCTTCAGCGGGCAAGCTGCAGAGTATTGCCGATAGCACCGGTCAAAATCTGACGGATGCAGGTTTTACCGTTAAACAAATAAAAATAGGGGATCAGAAGCCGATCCCTTTAGTTTGCGTTATAGCAGTTGGGGGATAAGATCATACAGCGTAACGGACCCGCATATATCGTGTGAATGATTTCGTGTCTGTTTTTTTGGAGAAAATAGTAATTGTTGATAGAATACGTATGAAGATGATCAGCTAATAAATTTTGTATACATAAGGAGATCAAACAATGGCAACTAACAAATTACTAAGAATGGACAATGTTGGCATCGTTGTAGAATCCCTTGATAACGCAATCTCTTTCTTCGAGGAGATTGGCTTGAAGCTCGAAGGGCGAGCTACTATCGAAGGGGAATGGGCGGGTCGCGTAACCGGGCTGGGTTCCCAGTGTGTAGAGATTGCTATGATGGTTACCCCGGATGGCCACAGCCGACTTGAACTTTCGCAATTTCTTACCCCGCCTGTTGTATCGGATCACCGAACGGCTCCCGTAAATGCTCTCGGTTATCTGCGCGTCATGTTCGCCGTTGAAGACATTGACGAAATGGTATCCAGACTCACTAAGCATGGTGCTCAGCTCGTTGGCGAAGTGGTTCAGTACGAGAACTCGTATCGGCTCTGCTACATTCGTGGAAAGGAAGGAATTCTAATCGGCTTGGCGGAACAACTCGGTAAAAAATAAGTGACGTTAAAAAGAAGATTTAACTGAAATAGAAACAGAAAAACAGTGTGAAGCCGAATGAAGCTTGAAGATAAGATCAACCTTATCTCCAGGCTTTTTCTTTTGTACACCTCTGGCGACAAACACGTCGCTTTGCCACTGAAAAGCTTTTTTATTTTTTCCTTGCATGTGACGTATGGTCACCCTTTACGCTTGGTTACAGCACCAATTCAAAGGGGGAAGGTTCCATGACCACGCGTAAAAAAGTAATGGTGATTTTCGGTACGCGTCCGGAAGCGACGAAGATGGGCCCGGTGATTCAGGAATTCAACAAACATCCGGAGTGGTTCGAAACGAAAGTGGTGGTAACGGGGCAGCATCGGGAGCAGTTGGAGCAGGCGCTCTCTCATTTCGGGATTCGTCCCGATGTCGACTTGGCGCTCATGAGGGAAAACCAGTCGCTCGCCTATGTTACATCCGCAGCCGTAACCGGATTGGATCAAGTCATCTCCGCAGAAAGGCCGGATCTCGTCCTGGTTCACGGAGATACCCAAACGGCCGTGTGCGGCGGGATGGCCGCTTTTTTCCACAAGATCCCGGTCGGACATGTGGAAGCGGGACTGCGTTCTCACCACAAGTACTCCCCTTGGCCCGAAGAGGTGAACCGTAAAATTATTGACGTTGTGGCTGATCTGTTATTCGCACCTACTGCCGGGAGCAGACACAATCTGATCCGGGAAGGTTATCCGGAGCAACATATTTATGTGACGGGACAAACAGGCGTGGATGCCGCCATGAAAACGTGCCGCTCCGATTATGTATTTCATGAAGACCGGCTCAATCGTCTGCTCCGTCAACCGGGTAAAGTGCTGACGATGACGGCCCACCGCAAGGAAAACTATGGATCGCCGATGCGCCAAATGTTTCACGCTGTGCGGCGGATTGCCGACGAGTATCCGGATCTGTCGGTCATTTACCCCGTTCATTTAAGCCCGGCCGTCCGGGAAGTCGCGTATCCTATCCTGGCGGGGCATGAACGCATTCATTTGCTGGAACCGATCGATTATCCCGATATGATGAATCTGCTGTCCCGCTCGGATCTGGTGCTCAGCGATTCCGGAGGCCTCCAGGAAGAAGCGGTCGTCTTCCACAAGCCGCTTGTGCTGATGCGGGATACGACGGAGCGGCCCGAAGCGGTTGCGGCTAACGCTGTGCATCTTGCCGGGACGGATGAGGAGGCCATCCATGCGGCGGCGAGCAGACTTCTTACGGATACGGATTATTACGCTTCGATGGCGAGCGCCCACAATCCGTTTGGTGACGGAAGGGCTTCGAGGCGCATCGTGCAGATCGTTGCCCGCCATTTCGGATTCGTTCCCGGGCTTCCCGCGCAGTTTCAGGCTTAGTCGACTCGGCGACGTCCTGATATCCTGCCATTGGCAGGGCTGTTCATGGAGCTGACGAGTGTTGTATAGTAAAGTCTTACAGGAGACCGGCAGGGGGCGTATATGGAGCTGCGAGAAGAATGGATGACCGCTGGACAATTCGCGGACAAGGCAGGCGTGACGGTCCGCACGATCCGATTTTACGATAAAGTAGGGCTGCTGCATCCGAGCCACCGAACCGGTTCGGGGCACCGCTACTATTCGAAGCTGGATTTGGCACGGCTTCAACGCATATTAACGCTGAAGTATATCGGGTTGACCATCGACGAGATCAGGGCCATCGTTCGGAGCGAAGGGCACGAGGAGGATCTCAAGGAATCGTTGCGGGTTCAAAGTACGATTATCGGCCAAAAGATGGAGCATCTCCGCCTCGTCCAGAAAACGATCAAGGAGACGCTGTCGCTGCTGGAAGGGCTGGATTATGCGAAGCGGGAAGGTGAGGAACCCGCTGCAGGGACCGAGGAAAGCAGTCCCGCCTGGGAGCTGTTCGCCTCGATCATCCGGGTGGTGAACCAGGAATACGAGAACGCCTTCAACCTGCAGACGAGGATTCGATTGCATGACGACTTCTGCGTCAATCCGTACAAATGGCACCACTGGCTGTTCGACCAATTGAAAATCCCGGAACGCGGGGCCGTCCTGGAGTTGGGCTGCGGGGACGGAACGTTGTGGCAGCGCAATATGGACCGGATTCCGGAAGACTGGGACATTACGCTGACCGACCTGTCCGAGGGAATGCTGAACGACGCCAGGGAGGGGCTGAAAAATAACGCCGACCGATTCCGCTTGATGCCGGCTGACGCCCGCTCGATCCCGTTTCCGGACAACAGCTTCGATGCCGTGCTGGCCAACCATATGCTCTATCATGTGAGCGAACGCCACCAATCGTTGAAAGAAATCCGGCGCGTGCTGAAGCCCGGGGGCATGCTGTTCGCCTCGACGATGGGAAAGCGTCACATGAACGAAGTCGAAGGATTCCTAAGTCAATTGAATCCGAGCTATGATTTCGGACGTCAAGATTTTGCCTGCGAGTTTGGATTGGACAATGGAGAAGACCAACTGGACGCTGCAGGTTTCGTCCGAATCCGTTTGTTGCGTTACGAGGACGGTTTGCAGGTCACGGATGCGAAGCCGCTGATCGACTACATCCGGACCACTCCCGAAGGCCGGGAAAATTTTACGGACAGCCGCTTGTCCAAGCTGGAGGCGATGCTGAACGAGTCGATCCGGGCGAACGGGGCCATATCGATTACAAAGGATGTCGGATTGTTTGTAGCGTTTCGCGATTAATCGGGGGAGAAGTGAACCGCCGCCGGTACGGATCGGACCAAGCTTTTGCCTGAAGATCGAGCCTGTGGGATCTTCGGGCTTTTTGGTCTGCCGCGAGCATCGATGGTTTGAAACTTCAGCCGGTATTGACTGGGGGTAATTCCAGCCGCCTTCCGGAAAATCCGCCAATTCATCCGCTACAGCAAAGGCTATCTCATTCCAGACACGCTAACTGCCGTTCGTCATCTTGTAGTGGCGCGGCGACATGCCGGCGTACTTTTTGAACAAACGGGAGAAATAGAAGACGTCGCGATATCCGAGCGCCGTAGCGATCACCTTAAATGTACGCTCAGTGCTGATCAGCAGCTTTTTCGCTTCTGCCACTTTGAGCCGGTGAACATATTCGTGCAACGGGTAGCCGGTCACCTTTTTCAACGTTCGTTTCAAAGTGGAGATCGATATGTGGTGGCGGGCGCACAACTGCTCGGGTTGAAACGGGCGATACAGCGTTTTGGCGATGTCGTCAAGCAGGGAGAGCGTATCTTCGTTTTTGTGCGTTTGCGGCGCCGACCGGGCGTGCATCATAAATTCAAACAGCAGCGACTCCAGCAGCATCGCCGCGCGATCGACATTGATCGGCACTCCGCTATCCATTAGCATAAAGATCCGCTCGATCTTGTTCTGCTGGTCTTCATCGCTCTGAACCGGCTGAACCGTCCCTGATTCAAACAACCATGAATCGAGCCACTCCTGTATGCGCGGCCCTTCAATTGTAAAATAATACTCGTCCCAAAAGCCCCCCGGATCTGGCCCATAGTGAAAAACGGCCCCCGGATAAAACATAAAAAGGCTGTTAGCTTTTACTTGCTGCTTTTCACCATCGTTAACCTGGTACGTCCCCGCTCCGCCTGCAATAAAGATGACCGCCCATTTATTCATAAAAACCGCATCTCTTCGAAACGATGTCCGGCCTGGCAAAAAACCGACATCGAGAATTGTCAATGACTTCATTTCCAGCATGCTCTTCTCGACCTTCAGCCCGATAATTTGCAGCGGTTTCGAACTAATCCTATAATCCATGTATTTGGCCGCCATTTCCATTCCCCCGTCTATGCCCAAATGGTACTTTAAGTATACAGTCCTTTTGAAAACCTGCCTAGAGAAGCGCGCGAATAGCAGAACAAACGCGAGGCAGGGGAATGGATTGGTGCTTCGCAATGAATAGGGGATGAACCGATGTATTACGGACTACAGTCCATGTTTTACAAAGCAATTAAAGGGTATCAGCCATGGTCGCAGTTGGTGAAACAAACACAAACGAAACAACTGGAGGTGATGTGCTGCAGGAGGGACAGCACAGCGGTGCAGTGCGTCGTCGCGTCACAAGAACCTTTTTTGCTGACGACGCATACCGATCCGCTGTTCTGGAAAGGAGGTCCACTGCCGATCGTCCGCGTGGAAGTGGATATCGATGAACCGCTTACCGTAGATGTGCGCCTGATCGGCTTTGTCGAAGATGACGACCGGACACAGAAAGCGGACGTGCTGTTGGATGCACCGGAGTTGTTTGTGGAAGAACGTACGCTACAGCCGGTTTGGATCGAGTGTACGGCATCCGCGGATACACCGAGCGGAACTTATATGGGAACTGTGCGACTGTATTCCCATACGATGTTTGAGGATGAGCAATTGCTAGGCGCGTGCACCTTCGTGTTGAACGTCAAGGAAGCGGTACTGCCCGAACCTGAGCATTACTCGTTCTATCTCGATTTGTGGCAGCACAACGCGAACATTGCACGTAAGTCCGGTACGACATTGTGGTCGGAGGATCATTTCGCCGTACTGGATGCTTATTTGGCAAGCATGGGGCAACTGGGACAAAAAGCGTTGTCTGTCGTCGTATCTGAAATTCCGTGGTCGGGGCAATTTTCCCATCGGGACCGAGAACCGTCCAATCTGTTTGAGTACAGCATCGTTGGCGTGAAAAGGGATCGAAGCGGGACTTTTCATTACGATTACACAGCGCTCAACCGGTATGTGGCGCTGGGAGAGACGCATGGCATCCGTGCCGAGATTGAGCTGTTCGGGCTGCTGAACATTTGGCAGGATATCGATGCAGGTTACGGTGCAATTGTCGAAGGATATCCGGACGGCATTCGCGTTCGGTATTACGATGCAGCGACCGGAACGTACCGCTTTATGCGTCAGCAGGAGCAATTGGAACATTACATTCGTGCGTTGGAGGCACATCTCGCTTCTCACGGCTGGATCGACCGTGTCCGTGTGCTTGCGGATGAGCCGGGAGATGTCCCGTTGTTTCAGAAGCGCCTGGAAAGGCTGCGGCATATTGCGCCTGCATTTCGCTACAAAATCGCGATACACAGTACATCGATTATGGAGCAGTTGACATCGGAGGTGAACGACTACGTTCCGGTGTTATCCAGTATTGGTGCAGCACGGGAGAAGCTCGTCCGCCATCAAGCGAAGCCCGGCAGCAGGACGCTATACTACTTGGCATGCAACCCGGATATTCCGAATACGTTTTTGCGCTCGCCTGCGCTGGAATCCCGCCTTATCCCTTGGCTCGTCGAGAAGCTGGGGCTTGATGGCTTCTTGCGCTGGAACTACACGGCGTGGGTTGACGATCCATTGCGGAAGTTGTCGTACCGCTCACCGATCTGGAAGGCAGGAGACGCCAATTTCGTCTATCCCGGTGCAGCGGGCAAGCCACAGCTGTCGCTTCGGTACAAGTGGCTGCAGCGCGGGATCCGGGACTATGAGCTGATGCAGCTGTTAAAAGCGGCCGGACGCGGAAGCGACGTGCAGCAGGCGGTCGATCATGTGATGTTATTTGCCGATCCGTGCGAGCTTGATCCTAACGCGCGAAAGTGTAGTACGGAGCTGTATCGTTTGACCGAAGACGCGTATGATGCATTGCTGCGCCTTGTATAACGGCAGGTGCAGCAGGTGGAAACAACATGATAATAAGGGGGTTTTTTACAGATGGGTACATGGAACAAACAAGCGTTGTGCGCCATTGGCGCTGCGATTGCGCTGGCAGGGTGCAGTGCGAAGCAAGCAGATCCGCAGCCTGGGGAAGCAGGAGGGCAACCGAACGGAACCGAGCAGCAGGCAGGCGGCTTTATTGTCGATACGACACCGGTCAAGCTGACGCTTTTTTTCGATATGACCTTCGGACCGGAAGACAACCAGCAGAACTTTATTCTCGACCCGTTAAAGGCAAAGTATCCGCACATTACACTGGACATTATCAAACGCGCGAAGGGGTCGTATTTGGAAGATCTGATGGCGCAAGGGCGTACACCGGACATCATTTACAATTGGAACGGTGAGATGCTGTCGTATGCGGACAAGGAGCTGCTGTTTGATCTTGAGCCGCTTGCTAAGACGCTGCGTTTTGACCTTGGCCGTTTTGATCCGGCGCCGTTAGAAGCGATTCGCGCCACAACCGGCGGAACGGAGCTGTATGGACTACCGTTTGAGAGCGGCGGGATGGCAACGTTCTACAACAAAGATTTGTTCGACAAGTTCGGGGTTGCGTACCCGAAGGACGGGATGACGTGGGACGAAATGATTGAAATTGCGAAGAAAGTATCGCGTACAGAAGATGGAAAAGTATATCGCGGACTCAGCGCCGATGTTGTGGACCGGATGGCGATGTCGCTGTCGCAGCTGCCGGTAGACGGCAGGACGAACAAAGCGTCGGTGCAGACGGACGGCTGGAAGCGAGCGTTCGAGACGGCGAAGACGATCTGGTCGCTGCCGAATAATGCGCCGGATAAATTGAACGATACCGGACAACGGTCGTTCCTTGTGGACAAGACGCTGGCCATGGACCCGACGAACAACATTTTGTATACGTCTGCGCAATATTTTCACCCGAAAAACGGCTTGAACTGGGATCTGGTCCAGTACCCGAGCTTTACCGGGCAGCCGAACGTATCCGGAGCGCTCACCCCATCGGTGTTCTTGATTACGAAGACGAGCAAGCACAAGGAGTCGGCGATGCAGGTGCTTGATGTAGTGACTTCACTAGAAGTACAGCGCAAAATCGTGCGTGAACAGGGACGGATGACGCCGCTTGCGGACAAGCAACTGCAGCAGCAGTTGGGACAGGACGTCGACTATTTGAAAGACAAGAATATGAAAGCGTTTTTACTGAGCCAGCCGGCGCAGCCGAAGCAGTACTCGCCATTCAACACGAGCAGCAACGTTATTTTGCGCAAAAAGTTCGAAGAGTTTTTTAACGGCAAAGACGTCAACTCCGCGCTGCGCGAAGCAGAGGAACAAATTCATTTGGACATTGCCAAGCAGTTGTCCGCCATCGGCAAGTAACGGGCTTGCCTATAACTGATCGAAAAGGAATGGTGTAGTTTGGGATCGAGAATATAGTCGAAGGGAGCGAACGGCCATGAGCGAACACCGTAAGGAGACGGAAACGAGGGCAATCGAGGAGCCGTTGCTGAAGGGCACGAGCCACAAAATAAGCCGCAGAGGATTGCTTGCTTCAATTGGGGCTGCTGGCGTTGTGTTGGCGGCAGGCGGAATCGGGCGGACAAGCGCACTGCCCGTTTCCGCTGCTGTTGGGACTGTAACCGCATCTGTGTATGGAGGCGGAGGCGACGGGAGCACGGGAGTGGAGCACGGTATATGGAACGTCCGGGAGCAAGGCGCGCATGGGGACGACGTGCACGACGATACGGCGGCGATCCAGTCCGCGATCGATCAATGCGCCTCTGCGGGAGGCGGTATCGTCTACCTTCCTCCAGGCGTGTACAAGGTGACAGACACGCTTGTGCTTCATACGAGTGTCACGTTGGAAGGAGCGGGCGTTGGCGCCTGGGACATTCCGTTTCCGAACCGGACGAAGCTGCCTGCGGCATCGGAACTGCGGTTTACCGGCACGGGGGCAAAGACGTACTCGCTGACGTATGCGACCGATTTGTTTCCTTCCGGTGGTGTACTGACCCATACAGACACACTTCCCGACCATCAAGATGCGGTGTACAGCTTGACCAATTTCCGTCTGGGGGATGCGTCGCCAGGGCAAGCGGCAACAGTGCGGCCGTTCTCGGTCGCGGTATACGTGCCGAAAGGAAGCCAATTCGCGGCCATCCGCCATTTGCGCATCGTACCAAATTTCGACGGCTTGAACGGCTACAACAACAAAACGACGTTTACGCTTGGCGATGAATGGGATGTCGGTCTGTATCTAGACAATGCTCAGGATATCGCCGTTCACAACGTGCAGGTGGTCGGGTATTGGCGCATCGCAGCGAACCTGATTGGCGCGGGCGGTTTGGGAACGGAATACAACAACGCGGGAGCGGAGCGGAACCGGTTTTACGACTGCGTGTTCCAAGGATTGACAGGCGTCTGTGTACGCGGAGGCGACTTGTACCGCTCGCTTGCCTTTGGCGGGACTGCTGGGAACTACACGCTGGATATTCCGTGGTGGAGCAGCAGCCCGCTCGGTGCCGCGGGACGGATCAAATTCGGCAGTAAAACGTTGGATTACACGAGCACGAGTGTGTCCGGCGACCGGATGACGCTTTACGGTTTGACGATCGATCCGGCACTACTAGGCAAAGTGGGGGATGAGGTGCGCATCTCGCCATATAGTACCGGATACGCTGGCTCCACGTATATCAACTGTTATATCGCGGGACTGGAGCATGCGTCCAAGCGCGCGGCTAGCCATAACGCGATCGGGCTCGGCGTATCCAAAAACATCGAGATGAGCGGGACGTCCCTGCGCGGGTTCAAATTTATTAGCTGCACGATTCAAGGGCATGAAGATGTGCTGCTCCATCTGCACGAAGCGTTCGATATCCAGTTTATCGGGAGCTACTTCGAGTCTGGCGCACGTTACGATGGCAAGCTCGGCGGCGGTCGGATGATCGCAGCGCCGTGGCGCAATACCACTCAGGCGCGCGGTCCATACCCGAGCGGACAGACGAATAATGTATACTTTTTGGCGACCGAATGCAGCAGTGTCGACAAAGCGCCCAAATTCAAGCGGCAATCGTCGGTACGTTACACGGATACAGGCTTTTTTAACCCGAGATATATGTTTGACAGTTACGAGACGATGCCCCAGACGAGCGAAACGGATTTCTTGCTCAAAGCGCCGCTCTCCGCGCGGACGAAGCTGCAAAACGGCGAAGGGAAAGATGCGCTGGCCGTGACGCCGGGTGCGAACGTCGAAATATTCGGTGCAATTAACCAGGTAAGCGGGCCGATGGTGCTTGAGAGTAAGAATGGACATGAGCTGCGGGTCCAGGGCGATGTAAAGCTGCGGCTAGCCGCGACTGGGGATGCGGTGTTGAGTGCAAATGTGCTGCCCAAGCAGGACGGAACCGCTTCGCTTGGGGAGGCTGCACAACGGTGGAAGCAGCTCCATGTAACGGAAGGGATCGTCATGATGACACCGGATGGCAGCAAAACATACAGGCTGTCGATCAACAATGACGGAACATTGCGAACCGAACTGGTGTAGCGTTTGACGGTGCAAGGAGCGACGGCTTTACACTCGATCCGTTTATCAAGCACAAGATTCACCATCGTGGCCAGCTGACCGTCCTGTTTAGGCGGGACTTCCCGTTATCGGCGTGTATGTCCTTAGAAACTTTGACGGGAGGTGATCCGGCGCTGAACATCCCCGGACTTTGCGGGAGGCTAAGGGGAAAAGCGCCCTTGGATGTCCAACTGCGATGCGGCCTCATCGTCCTCCGGCAGCGATTTCATCGATACGGCGCGATTGCGGTATTCCCTGGCCGTTTTGCCGGTCACTTTGCGGAACGTTTTGTTAAAAAACCGGTAGTCGTTATACCCTACGCGTGCTGCGATTTCCGTAACCGTAGCCGTTCCTTCCTCCAGCAGCCGGCAAGCTTCTTCGATCCGCAGCCTTTGCAAATAATCGAAGACGCTCATGCCGGTCGTTTTTTTGAACAGAGCGGAAAAATAGCTTTTGCTCAGCAGCGCATGGCGGGATATGTCGTTAAGCTGGACCGGGGAGGCGTAATGCTCCCGCAGGTAAGCGACCGCTTTTTGGATCAGCTCCAGCTTGTATGTGTCTGAGTTCGGCTGGAGTGACTTGTTCCGGTTCCCGTAAGCACGGTAAATTTGGATGAGCAGTTCGCACAACTTGAGCTTCAGCAGCTCCGTCCGTCCTTCCCGATTGGCGCTATATTCCTCGTGCAGAGCGGTAAAGATGGATAGGAAGTTGCGATCGTGCGAATCCGACAGCTTTAGGTCGGGCTGGTACGTCTGCTCTCCCGGGTATAGGCCGCTCAGCAGCAGGATGGATGTGATCTCCTGCAATACCGGCAGCTCCAAGGGCAAGGAGCCGACGATTTCGGGCATAAACATGCAGTTGTACACTTCTAGCCGTCCGGTGTTGTCCGGGTCCAGCGGGAAGAAGCTGTGTGGCGTATCGAACTGGATGATGAACAGGTCCCCCATCGATACCGGCTGTTCCCGGCCGCCTACGACATGGATTCCTTTTCCTTTGCAGACGTAAGCGATCTCGATAAACTCATGGCTGTGCATCCGGATTCGCTCATGCGGGTCATAAGCATAATGATTGACGCATAACGGCAGTCCCTCTGCGAAAAAATCGTCCGCCCTCAGCTTGTCCACCCGTTCCATCTGCGAACACCTCCGAATCGTTCATTTTTTTACCTTACCATAATCGCAATATGCGGAAAAGTGCGATCGCCACACTTTCATAGTTGGATCAGACCTGTTCGGATGCCGCTCCCCAAGTTACGCTTTTAAGTAGCGGCGCCAGACGTGCGGCCGCTTGCAACCATTTCGACCAGGAATCTGCAGATAGAGAGGACAGGGAAACGGTATGGAATATCCATTTGCACAATCGGGGGGCAAAGACCCTCGCACCCGTTATTACGTCGACCCGCGCCGCATCGTATGGAGAAGCGAAGGAACTGATGCGGTCGTTCAGCGAGCCGAACTGCTGTTGACAGGGGGAGACGGTCAAGCGACGTTAACCCGGAAGAACGGCTGTATCCTGCGCAGCGGGGCGGAAAACCGTGCCGGCTTGCTGATCGATTTCGGGTTGGAACTGCAAGGCGGCATCCAGCTGTGTGTCTGGTCCGCGAATGAGAACAGAAAATCGGTAAAGCTGCGAGTCCGGTTCGGCGAATCGGCGATGGAGGCAATGAGCGAGCTTGGCGGGGAAGGCAATGCGGGCAACGATCACGCGGTTCGCGATCAAGTTGTGGAAGTAAGCAGCTTTCTCGGCACGACGGAGGTCGGCAATACAGGTTATCGTTTTGTCCGGATCGATTTGCTGGAGACGGAATGCGAGATGGAGCTGAAAAGCGTACGCGGCGTCTGTCTGTTGCGCGACATCCCCTACAAGGGCAGCTTCCGCTGCAGCGATCCGCTGCTGGACCGGATATGGCAAACCGGGGCTTACACGGTTCATTTGAACATGCAGGAGTACTTGTGGGATGGCGTCAAGCGCGACCGGCTCGTCTGGATCGGCGACATGCATCCCGAGATAGCTGCGATTGGAGCCGTATTCGGCTATAACGAGGTCGTGCCGAAAAGCTTGGACCTGGTCCGCGACAATACGCCTCTCCCAGGCTGGATGAACAGGATCGCCAGCTATTCCGCATGGTGGATCTGGATTCAGCATGACTGGTACAAGCTTAACGGGGATATAGCGTACTTGCGGGAGCAGAGGGCGTACCTGCTCGGACTGATTGGACAGTTTGACGAAAGTATCGACAGAGAGGGCCGTTTTAACGATCCGAGACCGTTCCTCGATTGGCCGACATCGCCGAACCGATCCGGGGTGGAAGCCGGCGTACACGCTTTGCTAATTGCCGCCGTGGCAGCAGCTGCGGAGCTGTGCGCACTGCTGGATGAGCCCGATGCGGAGCGGCGATGCCGGTCTATGGAACGAAGGCTGCGGAAGCGATTGCCGGAACACGGGGGAAGCAAACAAGCGGCGGCGCTTCTGGCTCTTGCCGGCCTGCTCGATGCGGATGCGGTCAACCGCGACGTGTTGGCTGCGGGAGGAGCGCGCGGGATTTCCACCTTCCTCGGATATTATGTGCTGAAGGCGCGGGCGGAAGCCGGCGACATAAGCGGCAGCCTGGATTGCATCCGTGAATATTGGGGAGGCATGCTTTCCCTCGGAGCGACGACGTTCTGGGAAGATTTCAACCTCGATTGGCTGGATAACGCCGCCCGTATCGACGAATTGACGCCGCCCGGCCGAAACGACGTACACGGCCTCTTCGGCGATTACTGCTACAAAGGGTATCGGCACAGTCTGTGCCATGGCTGGGCGGCGGGACCGACAGCATGGCTGTCCGAATATGTGCTCGGCATTCGCGTTAAGGAAGCGGGCTGCCAAGTTATCGAGGTGAGGCCCATGCTTGGCGATTTGGATTGGGCCGAGGGCAGCTTTCCTACCCCACACGGTACGATCCGGGTCAAGCATGAGAAGCGGAGCGACGGCACGATTGCGACAGAGATCGAAGCGCCGCCGGGCGTAACGGTTATTTGATCTTTACAGTCAGGGTTATGGCTCCCCCGGACGGCGACAAAGATTGGATAGCATTTCAAGAACGAGGTGCGTAGTTTGGAAACGAAATTGATGAGACACTATCCGCATCCGTACGACTTTCCGTTCTGGATTCAGCGTAACCGTCATAGCAGCGTCGATACGCCGGGATGGCATATTCACGAGTTCGTGGAGCTCATCTTCGTGATGGACGGACAAGCGACTCATATGATACAGGATGCTTCCTACGATCTGAGAGTCGGCGACGTATATGTCATTAATCCGGGAGAAATGCACGAGTATGTTCTAGAAGAGCGGCAGCACATCGAAATTTTTAACTGCATGTTCGACCCGGGGCTTATTTCGCATGCTCTCTTGCGAGAGATCGATGCGTCCGATTCTTTCGATTTTTATTATGTACATCCGTTTTTGAACAAGGAATCCTCATTCCATTCGAAATTAGTTTTGCAAGGGGAAGCGTCGCGCGAGGCGCTGGAGCTGTTAGACGGAATGGAACGGGAAATGCGGCGTCGGGACTACGGTTTCCGAACGGTCATCCAGTTGAAGCTGGCCGAGCTTTTCTTGCTGCTATCCCGGCACTACCAGAAAAAAAACGATAAAATCAACGACGCTTGTTCTTCCGGCGAGCTTTTGGTGCAGCGTGTTCGCGGATATATCGAAAGACACTTCAACCATAAAATCTCTCTCCCGCTTTTGTCGGAGCTTTTTCACATCGGAACACGCCAGTTAAACAGACAGTTCAAAAAATATATCGGGAAAACCGTAATCGAATATTTGCACTTGATTCGGATGGAACATGCCAAAAAACTGCTCGTCGAAACAGACGAAATTGTCGCCGTTGTGGCAAGAATGATCGGCTACGAAGATCCGGCTTCTTTCAGCAGACTGTTTGCCCGCGAAGTGAACTGCCCTCCCGGCAAGTACAGAATAACGGCCCGGAAATAGATAGGACGAAAGCTTCCGTCCCTAATGACAATTTAGATGTCTGCATCGCCAATTGTCCCGGGTTGTTCCCATCCCTTATACTTTTCCATGCAAAGGCTTTCAATCTATCGGGAGGCGCCCTCGATAGGGAAAGCGATTACTGCCTGCTAGCAAAAGATGAGAGACCAAAGGGGATGTAAAACCGATGAACCTTACGTTCAAACGAACGGCTGCCGCGTGCAGCCTCGCCATTATGCTCGGTGCTTGCTCGAACGGCGGCACGGAGTCGAATCCGGGAACGGCCACGAATCCGGAATCCGTTAATCCGGCTGTCTCTGAGGCCGGCAAAGAACCGGCCGAGGTTATCTTTTATTCCAACAACAACGATACGGTGGAAAGCTTCGACAATCGTTTCGGGGACGCGCTTCGTAAAAAATTTCCGAATTATACGATCAGGTACATTCAAAGCCAGAAAGGATTCACCTTGCCGGAAATGATCGCTTCAGGAACCCGGTTCGATATCTTCTTCCAGTCGATCGGCAATTTTGAAGGAAATGCGTTTCCAAACGGAATCCAGTACGACATGACCGAATTATTGAACCGGCATAAGGTCGATCTCGGCAAGTTCGAGCCGTCCATCATCGAATCCGTCCGACAAGCTTCCGGCGGAAAACTGTACGGGCTTCCCGTGTTCACGAACAACTTGGTGCTTTATTATAACAAAACGTTGTTTGATAAATTCGGAGTGGAATATCCGAAGGACGGCATGACCTGGGATCAATTGACCGAGCTGTCCAAAAAAATGAGCCGGAACGACGGAGGCAAAACGTTCTACGGGTATGCCCGTTCTCCGGACCATCTGATCCGGATGAATGCGCTGTCGATCCCGATGGCCGATCTGAACACCGATACGCCCACGATCAATACCGATGAGCGCTGGAAGACGTTTATGAACAGTCTGGTCGCTCCTTCTCAGGACGCTCTGACCATGGATTATATGAACAAAACCGGCAAAATACTCGGACTGGAGGACTTCGCCGTCAACCAGAACGTCGCCTTATTCCCTTACCTGGCCAGCTACGTGTATGTAGGGCAGGAGCAGCTCAAAGGGCTGGATTGGGATATGGTTTCGCTTCCGAGTTTGCAGCCGGGAATCGGCTCGCAATCGTACCCGAGCTATTTCGGAATAACCAATATGGCCAAAAACAAAGATGCGGCGATGGAAGTGCTGAAGTATATGGTATCCGAAGAGTTTCAGAGCCAGCTCGCCAAAAAAGGAATCATGCCCGCTCTGCAAAATGCAGATCTGCAAAAGCAGTTGGGCCAAGAATCCCCTTTTAAAGCCAAAAACTTTTCAGCTATGTTTTTTAACAAGTTCGCGCCAATTCCGCCCAAAGCTTTATATGATGCGCAATTGGTTTCCGTCTATCTGAAATATGCCCAGCAGGCACAGATCGGTAAAATGGACTTGAATACGGCATTGCGGTCGGCCGAAGAGGAAGCCAAAAAGACGATCGCCGATTACAAAAGCAAAATGAAGTGACCGCACCGGCGCACCAATCCAGGATAGAAGGGAAGAGACGTGCATGAAGGACAACCGGAATCGAATGAGTCGGCGTAAAATGCTTGCCGCAATGGGAATGGCTGGAGCTTCGCTTAGCTTACTGGGAACGATCGCGAATGGAGAGCGAAGTTCCGTCACGTCCGCCGTGTACGGTCAAGACGGACCGTCCGCGTGCTGTGGACTGCGCATGATCAGCTCCATCGATCAGCTTCGCGCCGTTACCTCTTCTGTCAGCGGCGAAACCGTGTGGGTAGCCGGTTATTATGAAGATACGCCCGGAACCGGGGGCGGAGCTTTTCGGTCGGACCCGTCCGATACCGTATCGCTCGATAACGGCGGTACCGTCATCGTGTCTTCGGATGGCACGCGCTGGAAGCGGAACAATACGGAGCCCCTTACGCCCGAAATGTTCGGAGCCCGTAATGGAGAACTGTGTCAGTCCGCTTGTCAAGCGGCGCTGATGGCAGCCTCGGTGTCCGCCAGCCGCTCGTTGCGGTTTTCTGACGGATTCGTGTACCGAGTGACCAGTCTGTACGTCCCTCTAGGTGTCCGGAAAGTGTACGGTTCTGGGGAAATCCGGGCGGAATCGGTCGTCGACCAACTGTTATATACGAAAGGCCCGGTATTTGGCGGTACGGCCGGTTTTCGATGCGACTTTTTCGATTTGAACATAAATTGCGCCGGTAAAGCCCGACAGGGCCTCCTGCTCAACGGCGTATCGGATTCGTCCATATCCGCGTGCACGATTTATGGTCTTGCCGTATCGGGTGGAAACGGAATACGCGTTGCGACAGACTGCAGCCGAATCGACATCCAAGACAATACGATTCGGATGAGCCGGGATATTCCGGTCGGCACCTATGTCACCTTAAACGGCATCCTAATAACGGCGGAGATCGCATCTGATTACGGCGGGATCGATGCCGGAGGTTTGCCCGTCTACGCAACTGTTACGACGACGGATATTCGTTGCTGCGGCAACCGGATTTATGACGGAACGCACGGCATTCACGTCAGAGGCTTGCTGCGAGGTGAAATCAGCGGCAATACGGTGATCGGTTCCTCTCATCGCAACATCAACCTGAGTCCGGCATGCAGGCAAATTAATATTTACGGCAATCAACTGCATGACGCACGATCCAGCGGCGTCAATATCGCATGGGGATGCGAGCGCATTGTTGTAGAAGGGAACGTCATCTCCTCTTACGTTTCTTCAGCGGAAAATACCGATGATGCCGCGATTCAAGCCTACAAAGACGGAACAGGCATTACGATTGCGAATAATAATATCTCCGGCGACTGGAAATACGGCGTTTTCCTGTCCCAGGTTAAACATTTCACAATTACGGGCAACACTTTTATTGACGGAGGCTCGCTGGCCAATATCGGCATCGAAACAGATTTTGCTGTAGCACCTCCGCCTTTGGCGATCTATTCCAAAAGCCGCAGCGCAGTGGCCGCGGCCAGCGGAACGTACGCCGGGTCCATTACCGGTAATGTTCATGGAGGGACTGCAGCCGCAATCTCCATAGCAGCCTTTGGCGACAAAACACTAAAAGAAATAACGATATCCGGGGAAACCGTAAGGGGCACGGCAAGGTCACACGTGCTGTACGTGTATGCCGATTCGGCAGCGCTTATTCCTCGCTCGATCGATATAAGCGGAATCGGAGGCTCTGTACCGTCCGGCAGCGGCTATTATTCCAATATAGGTCGCTCGGCCTTCGGGCGAGTGGCGGATGCGGCAGGTTTGGAGGACGGAACCGGCGAAGTCGTCATTATGGGTCCGACTCCTTCGGTGTTGCGCGGTCCGAATTTGGCGATTGGGGAAGCGGTTGCGATTACGGATTTTCTGGACGGCGGCAGCGGGCAGCGAATCTCGGTTCGCTTGTATGTTGGGGCTAGCTTGGTGAACAACGACAGCAAAATCCGCTTAAAGGGAGGCGTCAATGTAACAGGGGATTCGACGGCAGGGAGAAAAATCATTACCCTCGTCAGACGTGCGGACATTTGGTTCGAAGAGTCCCGTAACTTTTGATACCTGTACGAATGGACCGTCCGCGTTCTCGAATGGAGTAAACGCGAAGTCATAAGTTCCGAGTCGAATGATGAAATTAAGCCGCTCAAACGCTGGCCTTCGAAGCAGTCTTTCAGGCGGGTTCCGTTTCTAAACGGGACCCGCTTTACTAATGGAACGCATTATGGTCGTGTGCCGGGTGTAATATTTAAAGATTAGTCTGCCCCCATGAGCGTCCGCTGAATCGAAATCAGTTGCAATTCCGAGTCCGATTGTTTATTATGGATATCACAGGTCCACAATAGGATGGATAGGGGGAAGGAGGTCCGAAACATGCAGTACTCGAAAAGCACCGATTACGCCTTGCACGCCCTGCTTCATCTGGGTCACCCGGAACGTCATGCCAATGTCGGAATCAAGGAATTGTCCGCGACACTCGGCGTATCGGAAAGCTATCTATCCAAAATTATGTCCAAGCTGAGACAGGATGGCATCGTACGCGCAGTACCGGGAGTGAACGGCGGATACGAGCTTGCGCGGCCGGCCGGCCGGATTACGTTTCTCGATGTGATTCAAGTGATGGAAGGCAGAGAGCAGCTGTTCGAATGTTCGAATTCGAAATCGCAGCAGCATCAGTTGCTAGCCGATGACGGGGCGGACGAGCCGGTTCGGGAACGCCGGGGCAACGGCGAATGTTTGGTGGAGAAGGTCATGCTGGGAGCGCAGCAGCATCTGCACCAATACTTGCAGGAGCATACGATTCAGTCGCTATTGGATGAGGCGTTCAAGAGACATTTCAACTTGGAAGGAAACAAGAAGTGATCACGGTCAAGAAGTGATGCGCTTCTTGCAATTTAATTATGGATATTGTAGATCCATGGAGGTGTCTAATGGTGAAAAAAGCAGAACTTCTTGACGTAGCGATTATTGGCGGAGGACCAGCCGGGTTGAGCGCGTCCCTCGTGCTGGGGAGAGCGAGAAAACGGGTGGCCGTGTTCGACGACAGTCGTCCCCGCAATGCCGTGACCCGCGAAACTCACGGGTTTCTTACCCGCGACGGGGTGAGTCCGGGCGAATTTCGGCGATTGGCGAAGGAAGAGATCGGCGCCTATCCCTCCGTATCTTTCGCGGCGGATATGGTTGTGTCGGTTACGGGAACGGACGGCCATTTTCAAATTGCGACTGCGGAAGGAAACCCCTATACAAGCAAAAAGCTGCTGTTTGCAATCGGAATGAAGGATCGTCCGCTGGATATCCCTGGGCTGGCGGACATTTACGGGAAAAGCGCTTTCGTCTGCCCGTACTGCGACGGCTGGGAGTTAAGGGACGAGCCGCTTGTTGTCATTAACAAGGGAGCTGAGCTTATGCATTTCGCTCCGTTGATATCCGGATGGACGAACCGGTTTACGATTTGCACGAACGGCCCCGATCAATTGACGAATGAACAGTGCGAGGAGCTTCGGCGGCACCAGGTCCCCTTGTTCGATTCGCCGATCCGGCATATCGATTCCAGCGACGGTATCGTACGACAAGTTAATCTTGAAGACGGGACGGCGATTCCGTGCAGAGGAATCTTTTTTAAACCGGATCTGGTTGCTGGATCGGACTTGCCGCGGGCGATCGGGTGCCGCATGACTGAAACGGGTACAGTTGCGGTTGACGAGATGGGGAGAACGAGCGTTCCGGGTGTCTACGGCGCCGGAGATGCGGTATCCCGCATGCATCAGGCGATAGCCGCCGCCGCTATGGGCGCAGCTGCCGCCGGGGCGATGAACAACGAGCTGAACACGGAGGCTTGGCGGCGTAACGGATGAATAGGTTGCACATCGCAGATTTTAATTTTGGCATAGGAGAGAGGGACGGATATGAACGACTTCTACCAGGAAGCGATATGGGAAAAAGCATGGAAGGACCGCGGGGATACTGTCATAACAAGGATGAAAAAGGCGGGGATCGAACCGGCCCGGGCGTTTGATCAGAAGGCGAAGTCTTTCAACGAGCAATCGTTTGACGCGGAGGGAAGAAAGCGGACCGCCAGAATTATCGGCTGGCTTGAAGGGCAAGGGGTTCGTTTCGAAAATGTCCCGGTGCTGGACATAGGCGCCGCTTCGGGCGTGTTTACAGTACCGTTTGCGGAGCGGGGGGCCCGGGTAACCGCCGTCGAGTCATCGCTTCCACTGGTCGAGCTGCTGAAAGAAAATATCGCCGGTTTCCCCAAAGATCAGGTGCGGATCGTACCCGAGCCGTTCGAAGAGATTCACGTGCAGGCGAGAGGCTGGAGCGATGCATTCGATCTCGTTTTTGTCTCGATGTGTCCGGTCCTCCACGATTGGGAAAGCGTGGAAAAGGTGCTTCAATGCGCGCGAAAGTTTTGTTACATCAGCATGCCGGCGGGTTCCACCGAGCATAGTCTGGTGAATGAAATCTGGCCGCTGATCACCGGCAAGCCTTTTGGGGCGAAGTATACGGAGCTGGGGTATTTGCTGCATCTGCTCTATCTCAAAGGTTATGCCTATGAGTCGCTGATTACACGGGAAACGAAAACGACGGAAGTCCCCGCAGAAGCGGCGCTGCAGGAAATAATGAATCTGCTTCGCAGTCACGGCGTGCCTGCCGACGAGCAGAACCGGAAAACGGCGGCCGACTATTTGGAGCGCACGTATCCGTCCGGCCAAGTGACCGTGCGTCAGAGCGGCCGTTACGGCAAAGTGCTGATTCGCTTGCAGGATTTGCATATGTATGGCTGAAGCTGAAGGACAGCTGCTGATATCGGGCGAGTGACTTCTCCCAAAAACAGGAGTTTCAAAAGGGGGTAGCGAAATGATACTCATCGAGAATGTACCGTTTCAACCATTGGGAAGGTGATCGAATGAGTGGAATTCGCAACAAAAGCAATATCGCCCTCATAGGTATGCCGGCATGCGGGAAAAGTACAATTGGCGTCATTGTTGCAGAAGCGCTGAATAGGCCTTTTATCGACACGGATTCGATTATTCAAGAGATTAACGGGAAGCCGTTATGGCGGCTCCTTGAAGACGAAGGCAGGGAACAATTCTTGATGTTAGAATCGGACGCGGTTTGTTCCCTGTCGTGTGCAAACTCCGTCATTGCGACCGGAGGAAGCGTCGTTTACTCCGAGAAGGCAATGGAATTTTTAAAATCGATAGCAGATATCGTATTTATGGAAATTTCCTACCCGGCTGTTGCGAAACGACTTGCCCATCTGGACATCCAGAAACGCGGAGTCGTCATGCATAACGAAAAAAAGTTGCTGGAGCTGTACGAGGAGAGAGATCGGTTGTACCGCAAGTATGCGGACTACACGGTCGCCGCGGATGAACGAACCGTGGAGGAACTGGCAGCACGATTAATTGATGTTATTCGCAAGTCGACAGCAGAAGAGTGATCGAATGCCAAAAACCTGCGGTTCCGCCTAAGCGGTCTCGCAGGTTTTTGCGTTGCCTTCCTGATTCAATTGCAGTTACGGCGTGTAGGTGCGCATATAGTCAAAGCGCAGCCAGATGTTCTGAGACGACGGATGCTTGTTGCCGGTGACGACGAACTTCACTTTATGAAGTCCGGGCGTCAGCGTACCAGTATCCCAAATCTGCGACTGGGTCACGCCGGTGCCGGCTCGGTAGTAGTCGTACGTCATCACATATTGATCATCCAAATAAACGTCGACCAAGCCGCCGTTCGAGGCGAGCGTGCCGTACACGATCGCCCGGTTGCCGTAAAATTCGGTTTCGAAATAAGCGCCGGCTTCCCGCCCGATCCGCTCTGTTCCTCCGTAGTAGCTGGAGCTGGAATTGGCCGTTATGTTGCCATAATACGTGATAAGCGGATTGGTATCGTCAATGAGCGTGGACGTCGTCGCCACGATGTCGATGGCCGCGGAAGCTGCGGACACGATGCCGATGTCCGAGACGGCATAGACGACATAGCGGTCCTGCGCCAGATTCGTCGTGTCCAGCGTAGCCGGAACGTTGGCTTGCGCCGCTACCTTGACGCCGTACTTGTTCAGTCCGGTCCGCTGCGTCGCTTGATCGATTTTCGCCCAAGTGGCTTGCGTCGAACTTGGAACCAAATAAAGCGTGCCGTTGTCCGAACTCGTCGCCGTCAGGCCGGTGCCCGCTTGCAGGCTGGCGGCGGATACGCCGCTGACGACCGGCGCCGAATGACCCGGATCAATCATGTGCAGTGCGTCCACAGAGACGTGGTCGTTGGTGGCCGGACTGATCCGCTGGCCTTTTACGACGATTTTCATCGTGTGAATGCCCGGTGTAAGAACGCCGGTGTCGTACAGTGTTTGTTTGGAGATCAAGGTCGGATTGTACAAATTCACCGTCTCCTGAAAGACATCGTCCATATACACGTCGGCAAGTCCATACGCCGCATTGCGCGAGCCGATCCAGGTCGCCCGGGAGCCGTAGAACGGAATTTCCGCATAACTGCCGGCGATACGGTTGAGCACCATCGTACCTCCATGATAGCTGGAGGAGGAGTACGATGTCCAAGTTCCATGATACGTAAACAGGCTGTTGGTATGGTCGATATAACCCGACATGACCGGAAGCAGCGTGACGGCATAGCTGTTCGTGCTTACATTGTGGCCTTCGTCGATCGCATATACCCGGTAGCGGCCGTATTCGAGTCCGAGCGTCGACAGTTCTGTCGATACGTTCTCGGCGGCGTTCGCCTGCTTGCCGGCACCGCTTGTAACCGCCCCGCGGATCGCCTCTGCCGTGGCGGGCGTCGTCTCCGGCACGATGTACAGCGCGGCCGGTTCATCCGCTTGGGCGTAAACCGACGAACCGACGGTAAGCAACGCCGGGCCGGTCAGGCTAACGGTCGGCGGGACGATATCCACAAACGGATAATACACGTTTGCCGTCACAGTGTTCGTTTGGCTCTCGATCTGCGCAAGCGGAGACAATGCGGAGCCTTTCGCCGGGTGGCTGACCGCCAGACGGCGCTGACCGGGTCCGACGCCATACAGCTGGAATTGCCCGTACACGTCGGTCGTTGCCGTCAAGGACGTGCCCGGAATCGTGACAATGGCGCCCGCGACCGGAATCGTCCGCTGCTCGTACACGACGCCCGTCACCGTAAACGGCAAAGCGTCAGGCTCGTAAGCGCGGAAGACGTCGACGGCATACGCGCTGGCCGAGCCGCCCTTCGCATTTTGCAGCGTGACGGCGTTGGCGCCTGCTGCAAGTGCCAGAGGCACGGTCAGCGTGCTGGTTGCGGACAAGCTGCCCGAGGTGATCGTCGAGCTGCCGTCGATCGCCGCCGCTGTCACGGAAGCGCTCGCGGACGAGCTGCCGACACCCGCTTCATACCGGTAGCGGTCCGGACGGAAGGCCGGGACGAGCGGTGCGGTGTCCAGCGACAATCCGGCCAAATCTGTCCCGTCGTACAGCTTGACCATTCCAAGCGCCTCGCGATAGCCGCCAGCGATAACGCGCACAAGCTTCGATCCCGGCTCGTCAAAAGCGGACGGAGCAAGCGTCAGGCTGCCTGCCGATAACGTGTACTGACCCGGCGTCAGCAGCGTATCGCCAACGTATACACCGTCCACTTCGCTGCGCCAGGCGGGCGAATCCGCAAACGTAAAGGTTACGGCATCGCCGATCCGCAGCGGGGTGCCGGGAGCCGTTAATGCCGGCGGCTGCAGTCTGCTTTCCTGCAGCTTAAGCTGGCGGACGCCCATCTTGTAATTGGTCGAGCTGGCATGCTTGCCGGTATTCGTAAACGTAATCGTATGCGTGCCCTCGGTAAGATAGCGGGTGCCCAGCAGTTCGAACGTGCTGATCGCCGCGCCGGTGGAAGCGTAAAACTCGTACGAGCCGAGCGGGCTGCCGTCTACGGCCACATCGTACTGTCCGTAGCTGCGCGCGACGAACGGGGTGAATCGGATGTCGTACGTATCGCTTTTCGCCGCGTCAAAGGCGAACGTAATCGATTCGCCAGGAGTATTCGCCTCCAGCTGGACCGTATCCGAGCCGGCTACATACAGCGTCGGCACCGTTTGCGACGTGATCGGCAAGTTGTTGAACGAGAACGTTTCGGAACCGCTCGACTGGGACACGAGCGTGATCCGGTCGGTATACGTGCGGCCGTTCCAGTCGACGACGGCGGTAATATCCGCTATGCCGCTTCCGACGGCGGACACCGTTCCGTCCGAGCCGACGGCAAATACCGATTCGTCGCTGCTCTTGTAACGAACCTCATGGAAGACGCCGCCGAACGGACTGCCGCTGCGGGTTGTGCCGGCAATGGCAAGCTGCACCGGTTCGCCGGGCAAGTAGTAGGTTTTGTCCGAAGTCAGCGTAACGGCCGATACCGGATCAGCCTCATAACCCGCAACCGTATCGATCTGGAACGTATGCGTACCCGTCCAGCTTGCATGAGGGATGAACAGCTGGCGCGAGCTGCCGTCGCCCGCAATCGTAAAGCCGGGATCGTGCTCTTCGAACACGATCGTCGAGCCGCCGGAGCCTGTCGTCACTTCGCGAATCAGGAACGACTCGGTCGATTGGTCGGGATGCTTCACCACGACGTACTTGCCGGACAGGGAAGCGGCAACGCCGGCCGGAATGACGGTTGACGTCACGAGGCCGTCGAAGCCGTCGCCCGCCGCCTTGCGCTTCGTCGCGGTGATCGCGCCCTGTACGGTTCCGTCACCATTTACGGTAATCGAGCCTTTCGTCAGCGCAGTGCCGCCGACGACAACCATTTGTGTCACCTGCTGATCGATCATCCGGATGAAGCTGGTTTTCCCTTTCATCACGATATCGTCGAATACGATTGGCGTATCCGGAGAGCCGGTGTTGCTGATGATAATGTCGGTCACGTTGTCGTAGGTCACTTGTACGGCAACGGCGCCGTTCGGCGCGGAATCCAGCTGCAGCCGGTCGACGGTCCGGATTTTCGGCGCCGCCGAAGCCGCATAAGGCTCCATCGCCGTAATAAAGGTGCTTTGCAGCTGAGTGCCGTCACGGCGCAGTACGAGCTTCGGCATGTCGTACTTGACAGCTTCGTCGTTCGTATCGAGCGCCTTGCCCGACAGACGGGTGGAGCGAATCGACGGGGAGCGGGCCAAATACAGCTCGTTGCTGCCGTCGTCGAGCACGCCGATGATGTTCATCCGCGCCTTATCCGTACCGTTCTCCGACGTTTGCAGCGTAACCCGGAACGTGTCGGCGTTTTCCGGCAATACGGCTTTTTCGACATCGTTTATCGAGATATAACCGTAGTAATGGCCTTGAGCGCTGCCGCTCTCATTGAAGCCGGTTGGCTCGACTACGGTAACGCCAGGCGGCAGCAGATAGTCACCGTAAGGTTCGAGCTCCAGATCGGTGACGAACAACGCATCGCGGTTCGCATCGCCGTTCAGCGTATATTCGTGGCGGGTGCCGCCCTCTACGCGGAACAGGTCGAGCAAGTAGCCTTCGCCGTTCGGCGCGCCGGGGAACGTAATATGCCACGGCTCGCGGCGGTACTCGGACGCGGCGTTATAACCCGCGCTTTGCTCGGCGCGTACAACCTGTGCGTCGCCCAGCGGCGCGAACAGCTCGATATTGCCCCCGTTCCGCGAATTGTTATTGATCGCCATATTCGAGCTGTTGACGACGACGGTATTGTGTCCGATGGTCGATAACGTAAAATAGCGGTCTTTCGTGTACGTATAGCCCAAGTCCGGCAATAACTCCTGACCGAGCGCATAATAGTTTAGGTTCAACGGATCGTAATGATTGTGCCCGTACTTCGGCACAAATTGCAGCCATGCTTGCGTCTGGCCGGCGCCGCTTCCCGACGCGGTACGGGCGATTTTGGTCGTTGGCATCAGGAAGGAGCCTTCGCCCGTTATCGGCTTGGCCGATTTTTCGTTGGCCCACGTATCCATTACCGGCAGCACGTGGCCGTTCGGATAGACGAGCAGGTCGTTGTTGCGCAGCGCCTTGTCGATAATCGGGTAATCGTCGGCCATGTTTAATTGATCGAAACGGCGTCCCGTGCGCGGCGACAAATAACCGTCCGGATCGCTGTGGCCGTTCAAGGCGTCGACCGCCCGGTCCAGACCGTCGATCGACTGCTTGTGGTACGACACGGTAACCTCTTTCCAGAAGCCGTCGGATAAAAACTCCATCTCGGTGTAAGCCTGCATCCATTCGAACGCCATATGCAAATAGTCCGGTTCGTTCAGCGCTTTGCCCGCATCGATCAGACCGAGCCATTGCGTGTAGTTCATATTGCCAAGCGCCTTCGGAAAACTGAGCACGAAATCGATCGACGGGATGAACAGCTCGTCCAGCAAACGCTGCTCCAGATCATAGCCGTGGATCGAGCTAAGCTGCGCCAGCGCATCCGTTTTCCGGACATTGCCGAACGCGACGCTGACCGGGCTCAGGCTGCTCAGATCGGATACGGACCATCTGCCCCACAAACCGCCCCAGTAGTTGAACGGAGGGCCCGACGTCAGGTTGATCGGGTAGTTTTCCCATATATAGTCGGTCGTCGGCACATATTGATCGAACGCTTGCAGGAGCGCGTTCAGCACGTGCGCAGCGCCCATCGGGTCGGTTTTGGACAGCTGCTGGAGCTGGCCGAGGACGTACGCTTTCTGCAAATACCAGAGGTGAGCCGTTAAGAAGTACCGTTTGCCGCTGCTGTCCTCATAATACGGGTAGGTAACGGTACCGCCGCTGCGGGTGGACACGGTAATCGAACCGGTTTCCGGATAGGAGGGGTTCGGATAGACGGTCGACGTTTTGGTCGAGATCAAGCTTTTTTTATCGGCAGACAAGGTGTATAACGCGTCAGGGTGCAGTTCGGGCATTTCCGGCAATCCGGTAAAGCGGAAGCCGTTGCTCGGCGGGATGAGGTCGATCAAATCGAGCACTTGTTGGGAAGGGGGGGCATAGGTGACAGACTGCACCGTCGGTGTCGGATACAAGTCCAGCTGGGCTTGGATGCCGGCGCGAATGATGCTGTCCCGGTCGGTGACGATGTGGGAGAGCTTGCCGCCGCCCGGCTGGCCCGGTTCGTAACGGTGCAGGCGCAACTGGTACTGGCCGAAAGCGTCGGTGTCGGGATGGTCGAATACGAGTGTATCGCGTCCGCCGGCGTAGCTGTGCGAGTCGATCGCCAGCGGCTTCCAGCTTCCGGCCGGGCCCTTCCATTCGAGCTGCAGCTCGCTGAGCGACGAGTCGATGCGGTCGAAGGAAAGACGTTTGCGCGTCGGCGATACATAATCCAGTTGGACGCCGCTTCCTTGCTCCGCTGTGCCGGCCGGCACTTGACCGAAGTACAGCGAGCCGAAGCGTCCTTCGTCGACGAGGTTGGCTTTGACTGTTTTCGTGCCGCCCTGGTCGATGAAATTGGACGTCTCGAGCGGCGCCCATGCGGCTAACGGCGACGTTCCGAGGTGGTAGATATGGACGATGTTCAAGCGCCACTCCTCGCCGCCGGCCGGCATGGAGGAGGCAAGCGAGCTCCAGGGCACAGCAATCTCGACTACGGTGCGCGTAGCCGTATCGTTAACCGAGGATGTGGCATTGCCAACCGTAAAACGCTGAGGAGTCGTCTTTGACAGCTGGCGTCCCATGTTCCAGTCGGTTACCGTGATGGGGGTGGTCGGTGTAATCGGCACAGGCAGCACATAGTGCGCTTCACCGTCCGAGCCTTTGGCAAGGACAATTTCGAGCCTTTCTGTAATCGCTTTCACAACTTTGTCGAACGATCCCCCGATGTACAGATAGTTAGCGTCGTAGGAGACGGCAAACGAGCTGTCCGAGGCCGACGGCTTCTGTTCGAATACGGTGGAAAAATCGTTAATCGGAAACGAGTCCCATTCTCCCGGCGATAATGATCCGTCTATCGCGGGAGCGCCGCCGTACGGCACGACGAGCCATTTGTGCGAATAAGACGAGATGGGCGCAGAGCCGCTGCCGTCTGCGGATGCCGGCGACGGGCTGTACAGGGCAAGCGGCCAGAGCATAAGGAAAGCCAGAGCGATCAAACTGCCTTTGCGTGTCACATGCGTTCCTCCTTCATTAGAGTCGTAGATAAAGCTGCTGTCGATACATCCGGCTGGATCGGCTGCTTCATTTGCGGATTTGCTGTGCGATCACCTCGCTAGTATAAGATTTATATAAACTACTAATAAATTACAAAATGTATGCGCTTTTACAAAAAGCCGGAACAAGTTCGAACGGTCCGGTTCAAGCGGCATAACGTCCGGCCGAAGGCGGCAGCAATTTATTAGAAGCCCATATACCAAGCCGAAGACAGGGGGCAGGGCGCTTCGCCGGAAGTCCGGCGCGCTGTGGAGAAACGGGTCGATACTGTAGAAAGCTGGTTGGGGCGTCAACTAATGTTTAAGTGATTTTTATTTACTTAAAAATAGCAGAAAAAACTAGAGCTGTATAGGTACTAGTTTAGTATTTGATGATATTCCGATGCCGTTATGCTACAATGATGCCCATAGCTAGTGTCATTCGTAATGAGGTGTGGGACGATGCGAGGCAGAACATCCAACGAACAATTCCGCATACAGCTGGAAAATATGGTTCAGACGTTACGAAGCGAAATTACCGGAGGGCACTACCAGGTCGGCGACTTTTTGCCCTCCGAGAAAATGCTCGCTTCGCGGTTTCAGTTTGGTAATATCTCGGTGCGCAAAGGGCTGGAGCTGCTCGTCGAGGAAGGGCTCATCGAAAAGATTCCGAAGGTCGGCAATCGCGTGAAGTCGGTTCATTCCCGGCGGGTAACGCTTCGGCTCGCGTGCATTCACGTCACCTGGCGAAATTGCGACCTGCAGCGGCTGCTCGACATGTTCCAGCAGAAATATCCATGGATCACCGTAGAGGTGACGGAGTATCCCGCAGGCAATGCTCTGCCCAAGACCGATATCTTCGTGATCGGCGAGCTGCATTTCAGACAAATCGTGGAGAAGGAACTTCTCCGTTATTTCAAGCCGCTGACTCCTAACGAAGACGTGCATCCGCTGTTGACGAAACAATTTGTGCATGACGGTCAGCTCTTTTTCAAGCCGGTCGTTTACTCGCCAATTGTCCTAATGTACAACAAAGCTCATTTTCGCGAATCCGGATTGGCGGAGCCGGATGGAAGCTGGACGTGGGACGATCTCATCCGCGCAGGCGAGAAATTATCCGAGGTGGAAGGCCGTTACGGATTTTGCTTTCATGTACCGGACATTAACCGCTGGCCTATGTTTTTGCTGCAAAGCGGAGAACGGTTCGAGTGGGAAGGTACACGGCTCAAATCGATTAAAGGAACCGGGCTGCTCGAAAGCATCAAGCTGATGAAACAGCTTATGCAAAACAAGAAGCTGTTCCCGTCCTTTTTATCCGAAAGCAACCAGGATTTCGTCAAGCCGTTTTTGGAAGGCCGCTTGTCTATGACTTTGGTCAGTTATATGGGTCTGAATCTGTTCGTTCAATCGGACGTTGATCTGGACATCGCTCCCGTTCCTTACATCCATGAGCCGTGTTCACTGATCATCTCGTCGGCGGTCGGCATCAACGCCGCTTCCCCGCATATGGAGGAAGCCGGGCTGTTCGTTGATTTTCTGACGGGGGAGCTGGGGCAGAAGACGATTCAGCAGCATACGACGAGCATACCGGGGCTGCGTTCGCTGTCGCCGACCGATGCGGGCAGCGCGGTGCGGCGTCCGGCCCGGTACGGGTTATACCGGGAGATGATGTTCTCTCTCCGAACGCATATGGATTTGAATTTGAACAGCCGGGAGCTGGCGCTCGTGTTCCGGCAGTTAAAGCAGTACTTCGCCAACATGATCAACGAGGACGAATTATGCGAGGAGATCGCCCGCGTATTGTCGAGAGAATGACGTTTTCTTTTCCCGGACGAGGCTCCATAGAAAAAGGTGCGGTCAGATTCCGGTATTATACGGATCAAAAGGCTCAACTCCACATCATCGGGTGGGGTTGGGCTTTTTTTTGCCGCGAATTCGTCCAGGTGCGCATACCATCAGAATCAGATTTTGAAAGAAGCCCTGACCATGCCGGTTTGCCGGGAGCGGCCATGCATGCTCTGGTTTTTATTTAAACGAAATTATTGGGTTCGTAGTTTTTTTATAATCGTTGACACAGTCTTAAATCCAGTGATATAACGATCTTGTGTAGTTTTTAAATTAGTGATTATAAAAATTACAACAAAAAAAGATTGCGATTATGGAAACCAGAACGGGGGCGGAGGTTGGAGGTGCAGTTTTGAAAGCGTTTCAATTAGCGGGTATTTTTCGAACTGAAAACAAAAAGCGGAGGTCGTGTTCACATGAACAGGAAATTGCATTTGGCAGTTGCGTCTCTTTCGATTGCGGCTATGCTGGCCGGTTGCTCGTCTTCGAATAACCCGGAGCCGAGGGAAGCGGCAAAACCGGTGGAACCGGAACCGAGCGGTCCGGCAGAAATCAACTTGGTCACGCCTGACGCTACGATAACCGCCGAATATTTGGAGGGATTGCGGAAGAAGTTTCCGAACTATACGATCAACCACATCGACCAATCGCAAAAAGGCAAGACGATTGAAGATCTCATCACGACAGGCGTCCCGATCGATATCGTCGGCCGGGCAGGCACCGGGTTCTACAGCGATGTCGTGAATATGAAGCTTGAAGTGGACATGAGCCCTTATATTAAAGAGTACAACATCAACTTGAACGAATTCGAGCCGCAGCTGATCCAGTACATCCGGACTATTTCGAACGGCGGCATGTACGGGATTCCCGGCGGATCGGCGATCAACCACTTGCTGTTTTACAACAAATCGATATTCGACAAGTTCGGGGTGCCTTATTTGAAGGACGGCATGACGTGGACCGAAGTGATGGAGGTGGCCGCCAAGCTGACAAGAACCGAGAGCGGAGTGAATTACTACGGCTTTACCGGACATCTCGGCGTTATGACGTCCTGGAATCAGCTCGGCATCTCGCTCGTCGATCCGAAAACGAATAAACCGACGATCAATACGGATGAACGCTGGAAATCGTATTTCCAGACCGTCTACGGCAATCCGGCGCTGAATGAAGCGTACCGCAGAGACAACCGGGCGTTTTCCGGCAGCACGACCAGACTGATCGAAGGCAAAACGGGGATTTTGCTGTTTAATGCCGGTATCGCCCTCGTCACGAAGGAAATGCAGGAGGAGACGATCAACTGGGATATGGTGTCGCTGCCGTCGTTCAAAGAAGCTCCGAATACGGGGAGCCCGATGAACTCGACGATCTGGGGATTGACGAAGCAGACGCGCAACAAAAAAGCGGCGATGGAAGTGCTCTCCTATCTGGTATCGGACGAAAACTTGCTGCCGCTCGCGAAGAAAGGGTACCTCGTTCCCAAAATCACCGAGCCGTTCATCAAAAACTTCGCGTCCGAAGCAAAACCGGCGGGGAAAAACTGGAAAGCGGTCATCTACAACAAGTACGCACCGTTCCCGATTACGAATAAGAGCGATGCAGCCATCTCGGCGATTCATACCAAATATATCGAGTCGATCATCAAGGGCACTACCGATATGAATACCGCGCTTCGCATGGCGGAGGAAGAAGCTCAGAAAGTGATCGATGCGAACTCAAGGTGAGGCAAACATGACAACAACGTATTCAATAGCTGTAATCGGAGCCGGTCAAATCGCGCATACCCATCTGAGGGCGCTGCAAAGCTCGGAAAGAGCCCGCCCTGTCGCGATCGCCGATGTGCTCGAAGAACGGGCGCAGCAGCTCGGTTCGGAGTATGGCTTGACAGCTTATACGGACTACAAACAGATGGTGCTGGAACAAAAGCCGGATCTGGTGATCATCACGCTGCCGCATTTTTTGCACAAAGAAGCCGCGGTCTGGTGCGCCGAACAAGGGTGCCACATGTTGCTCGAAAAACCGATGGCGTTAAACGTCGCCGAATGTATGGAGATCAACGCCGCCGCTGAGCGCAACCAGGTGGTTGTGGCCGTCGGTCATATGCAGCAATTTTTCGCCGAGCATATCGCGGCGAAGTCGATTATCGCATCGGGGCAGCTCGGCGAGCTGGTGATGGTGAACGATAAACGGTGGGGGAACTATTTCCAGGCGAGCCGTCCGGCATGGTTTCTGGAAAAGGCGAAGTCGGGCGGCGGCGTGGTCATCAATCTGGGCAGTCATTCGATCGACCGGATTCAATGGCTGACCGATAGCTGGATCGCCGCAGTAAGAGCGAGCATGACTTATCGGAGCTCAACCGACGTGGAGGGAAGCGCCGCCTTGTTCATGGAGACGACGTCCGGCGTACCGGTTACGGTCTCGCTGTCCGGCTACAAAGGCGTTCCCGCCAACGAGACGGAGCTGCTGTTCACCGGCGGCGCTTTGCGGATCGGCATCCGGAGAGGATTGTCGATCGGAACCGACGGCACCTATATGCCGGTTACCGTTCCGCCGTCGGCCGATGCGTTCGTCGCCCAGTTGGAGAGCGTGCTGGATACGGTGCAATACGGAAAGCCGCTCTCCATCTCCGGCGCTTACGGCCAGTCCGTCGTCGCCGTCGTCGAGGCGGCGTACCGTTCCCACGAAACCGGGACGGAGCAGCAGGTCAGCCAGATCCAGGAGCTGCTTCGGGCTAACCGAAAATGACGGTATAGGTTTAGAACGCCAAACAGAAGCGAGGGCGTGAAGGACGATGAATACGAACAAATGGGCGGTATTGGCGGAAATGCCGTTAACCCCCGCCGCCGATGGCGGGCTAGCGGAGCAGGAATGGAGCGAAGCTGCCTTATTGGATGACTTCCGGACGGCTTACCTCAACGAACGGGTGGCAGACGGTCCCCGCTACAAGCTGGCCTATGATTCAACCCATTTGTATATAGCGGGCACGTTTGCGTCGGTGGATCGGCCGGTATTGGACAAAATCGAGCTGATCGTCAGTACGATGAAGCCCGGAGAACCGCATTATATCGTCTCCATCCCGGTTACGCCTGCTGCTAAAACGATCAAGACGGGCTGGGGGGAGGCGGATTTACAGCCAATCAACGTGCAAGTAAAGGATTGCTCCCTGAGGGATGTCGGAGACCGGACGGTTGTGGAGGCCAAGGTTTCCTGGTCTTCGCTCGGCTCCGTGCCGCCGTCACCCGGAACGCACTGGCGTATGAATGTCGTACACGTCCATCATCTGGGCTCGAAACCGTTGATCAGCTGGGTTCCGGTGCGAACCTCCAGGTTTTGGGACACGGGCAGCAGCATCGTTATGGTGAATGGCAATGTAATCGATGAAGGCCGGCTGGGGAGTCTGTTTTTCGCCAAGACGCCGGCCGGTCGGAGATGGGTCCCGCAAGAAGCGGGACTCCGTTACGTCGATTTCACGCATAAGGAGGTATCGTTTAAGGAGGACGGGATCACAGGTTCGCAGCAATCGGAGTTTTCGCTGAAATGGAAATCTCCTGCAGGCGATTGGATGCCGCTGCCCCGGATAATCAGCGGTGCGGACGGAACGCGCCGCGTGTTAACGTTCGAGCATCCTCCCGTTTCCGCTCGCGGACTGATCGAGCTTCAGGTGTATGTTTATCGCGGGGATTGTCCCGATGACGGATTATTTGCGATCCTTTCGTTCGACCGGGACGAATGGATCGAAGCGGGGCTTGCTGTGTCGGCCAAGGCTGATTCGGCCGAGAGTCCGGTACGCGTGCAGCCTAAGCCCGCGTCCCGCCATGTGTTGCTTACGCTGGAGCTGATTCCGGACAAAAGCGGATTTATTTTTACCGGTCTGCCGGAAATGCCCGAGCTGCATCCGGACCAGCTGTTCAAGCTGTCGGACGACCGTAGAAGCCTCGTCTCGATCAAGACGGGAAGCGTATATCCTAACGCCCTATATCCGGAAACGAAGGTCGTGACGGCGATCAACCGGAAGGGCGAAGCGGTGGACTACCCGTATTACGAGGACGAAACAGGCAAACGTTACTTTTTGTCCGCCCGACTCTGGTATTTGCAAAGGCACTACACCGTTGCGGAAACGGAAACGATCGCCGGGTCGGATGCGCTTGGCGCGGCGAGGCTGCTGTACCGGTTCGCCGAAGTATACGAAGGTTATGTGCCGACGACCGACTACATCTGGCACAACTACCCGATCAGCATAACGTCCGGCCCGCCGTTTAATTATTGGGGCGGCATGTGGTGCCGCTGGTCGGTGGCCGAGCTGAACAGCCTGCGTCCGCTGCTGCGCGCTTACGATCGGGTCAAGCAGACGAACGCCTTCGACGTGTTAAGCGAGGAAGTCGGGGAAGATGTGGAGCGGAAGATTGTTCGGGACATGTTCATTCCGTCGATCCAATATGCGCTCGCTTATCCGTACGTGCTCGGAAATATGAATTTTACGCAATGGCTCGGATTGATCGAAGCCGGCAAAACGCTGAACGAACCGGATTATATCCACAACGCCTTCCAATGGATGGAGGATTATGTGGAGACTCAGTTTCTGTCCGACGGCTACTGGAGGGAAGTCGCGCCGTCGTATCACGTGCAGTCGACGAACGGTCTGGCCCAGGCTGCGGACGCGTTGTCCGGCTACAGCGACCCGGATGGTTACGTATCGCCGCGTACCGGCAGACGGTTTGACAATCTGGATATGAGGACTGTGTACCCGGCGATCGGAATGTCGGTCCGCAACAACAATCTGCTTGTATACCCCGACGGGAAGCTGCTGCCGCTTCAGGATGCGTGGGCATCCGACATGGCCGGATCGCCGCTCCTGGATGCCGGCCCGCTGCTGATGCCTGCGGCGGGAATCGCACGGCTTGCGGGGGGGACGGGAGCCGATCAGACGCAGGTATGGCTGCAGTTCGAGCCGAAATACGGTCATAACCATTACGGGCCGCTGCAGCTGAATCTGTATGCGGCAGGGCAGGAGCTGCTTCCCGATCTCGGCTACACGTATACGAAGGACCGGGCGTTCACGTTGTCGGCGATCGGGCACAACACGGTCGTCGTGGACGGCAAAGATATGAAAATCGACGATGTCTCGAAGCACGGCGGCCGCATCGGTCTGTTCGCGCCGATCGGAGACGTCCAAGCGATGCGGGCGGATCAGAAGGAAGCTTACGAAGGCGTGGAGCAGTACAGCCGGGAGCCCTGGCTCATCTTGTTTCCGGGCGCGGAGGAGGGCGAAGGCTACCTGGTCGATCTGTTCCGCGTATCGGGCGGCAGCCGCCACGAGTATACGCTGCAGGGAGACGCGAACCGCGACGCCTGGTTCGAAACCGCTCTGGAGCTGGGCGGGTACGGTCCGCATCTGCTGCCTCCGGGTACGAAGGTGAAGGAGGCGGAGCAGTTTAACGAACGGGGAAGCGCCGAAGGCCATTATTACGGCTACATCTCCATCCGGAACGTCAAGCGGGCGCGATTGTCGGGCGACCGCTACGAGGTTACGCTGGTAACGAGCGAGAACGGGGCGGAGAAAGCGAAAATGAACATAACCGGCTTGCTGGAGCCGGGCGGCAATGAGCTATACTTGGCGCGCTCGCCGTCGATCCGTTCGACGCGGCTGTCAGGCAAGAGCGCAGATACGAACGACGAAGCGTCAAAGTACGATATGCCGAAGCTGGTGCTCAGACGCGACGGCACCCGGCTGCAAAGCACGTTTGTTACGGTGATGGAGCCTTATGCGGGAGCGGCGGGGCCGCGCATCAAGACGATCGAGCGGCTGCAGCTTAGCGAAGGGCCGGAGGGGGCTTTGGCGATCCGGGTAACTTACGGCGGCATTACGGATCTGCTGATCAGCTCGACCGGGCATCCGGATCAGACGATTGTCGCGGACGGGGTGACGATGCGCGGGAAAATGGGTTTTGTCCGGACCGAAGACGGCGTCGTTCGGTCGATGTATTTGATCGGCGGCACGCTGCTGTCGGCAGGCGGCGTAACGTTTACGGGGACGGGCACGATTCAGGGCGAGATTGCGTCGACGAAACGGAAGGCGAACGGTGATCCGTACAACGGCATCGTCACTCGTACGCCAATCGGCGCCGACGCGGCGGACGCAATGCGTGGAGCCTACGTCGTCGTGACTCATCCCGACGAATCGACGAGAGGATACCGGATCAAAGAGACGATCGGCGATTCGGGCTCCACCGTTATCGTATTTGATGAATATGATCCGGGCTTCGATATTCGTCCGGATGGTACGTCGAGCATGAGCTATTACCCGGCCAAACGCTGGAACGGTGCGCATACCTTTACGTTTGACAGTATCAACGTTTATGACAGCCGTTCGCCGGAGCAGGAGTTGGAGCCGGTCCATCAGCAAGCCGGTAAAGCCCCGCACTCCGTGCAGCATTAATAACATTTTCAAAAGTGGGGGGCCTAGCGGGAGAAGGAGCAGGTTCAAAAATACGCGTTTGACTGACGGGGGAGTTGTGCAGGGGAGTCAGCCTGCATAGCCCCCTCTATTTGCGCTTTACCGGCCAGCTCTGGGGGCGGCTGACCGTCTTGATTTTCAGGATACCGGCTTCGGCCGGCAGGAGGGGGGAACCGCATCAGCGGTATGCATGATCGGGACGGCAGGAAATCCGGCCGGTGAACGCGAATACATGGGGATGGCAGATCCTGTCTTTGCTTTTCTAAAAGTGCGAGTTCAAAAAGTCCGGTTTTCAGCACCGAGAAGATGGGATGAAGCAAGGAAATGAGGAGCGGAGCGTAGTGGAGCTACGTGAGCACCGGAAGTTCCGGCTGAATGCCATATTCGATGTCGAGTAGGCTTCCTGATCTTCTTCGTGATCAAAAGTGGACTTTTTGAACAACCTCTAAAAATGAATGAATCAGGAGTTCAACTATGGAGCGGATCTATGAGTACTTAATAGCCAGACAAGGAGAAATCGCAGAGGATCTCGAACGGCTCGTAAAAGCGGAATCCCCCTCGCTGGACAAAACGTTGACAGACCGGTGCGGGGAACAACTCCGGACGATGTTCGTGCATCATCTTGGCATCGATGCGGAGCTTTATCCTCAGACGGCTGTCGGCGATCATATGCGGTTTACTTACGGTGAAGGCGAGTCGCAAATTTTGATTTTACTGCATTTCGATACTGTGTGGGAGGCCGGGCGCTTGTCGTACCGGGTAGAGGGCGGCAAAGCGTACGGCCCGGGTATTCTGGACATGAAGGGCGGGATCGTGCAGTCGCTATGGGCCGTGAAAGCGCTAAAGGAATCCGGCTGGAAGTCCCGGCATAAAATCGTGTTCCTGTGCACAAGCGACGAGGAGATCGGCAGCGGCACTTCGCGCGCCCTCATCGAGGAAGAGGCCGGTAAAAGCAAAGCCGTTCTCGTTCTCGAACCGCCGATCGCCCGGACGGGAGCGCTCAAAACGTCGCGCAAAAGCGTCGGCAAATACCGGATTCAAATCCGGGGCAAAGCCGCTCATGCGGGCAATCATCACGAGGACGGAATCAGCGCGGTGGAGGAAATGGCGCGTCAGATCATCGAGCTGCACGCCTTAACCGACTATGCCAAAGGAACGACGGTGAATGTCGGCGCTGCGGGCGGCGGAAATCGGGCCAATGTGGTGGCCGAATACGCGGAGCTCCAGGTTGACGTCCGTACCGTCAATCTGGAAGAATCCGAGCGCATCCATCAACGGATCACCGGATTGCAGCCGTTCTTGCCGGGGATTACCCTGACGGTCGAGGGGGGCGTCTCCCGCCCGCCGATGGTGCGGAGCGATCAGACGCAAAGGCTGTTCCGGCTCGCTTCCGAGTGCGGTGCGGAGCTCGGTCTGGCGTTGCAGGAGAGCGCGGCCGGGGGCGGCAGCGACGGAAACTTTGCCGCGGCTCTCGGGATTCCGACTCTGGACGGTCTGGGCGCAGTCGGCGAAGGCCCTCATGCCGAATACGAGCATGTGGAGCTGGCTCATCTGCCCGTTCGGGCCGCGTTGCTGGCCAAGCTGTTGGTCCGTCTGCAGACGTCCGGGGAGCAAGTCTAATCTTGCCCTTGCACGAAGGGCCGTACCGGGTGAGAAAGGGAACAACGGAGTAATGTTCTCGTGATCCGCAGATCCGGTCTTATCCGCAGAGTTTCCCGGCAGTAAGGCAGCGGCCGGGAACCGGGACATTTCCGGTTCTTATACCGAAAAAAGCCCGGTTTCAGCCGGGCTTTTCCGTGTTAAGGGCCGTTTTCCGAACGCCGATAGTCGCTGGGTGTCATGCCGGTCACTTTTTTGAACATACGGATAAACGATGTGACGTTCACGTAACCGACCCGGGCCGAGACGTCGCGGATCGGGGTGCTCGACTTGGCGAGCAGCTCCTTCGCTTTGCCGATGCGCACTTCGTTCAAATAGTCGGAAAAATTGCTGCCCGTTTTTTCCTTCACATACCGCGACACGTAGCTCGGCGTCAGTCCGAGGCCGCCCGCAACGCGATCCAGCGACAAATCTTCATGGTATTTGCTGTGAATACTGTCCAGTACGAATTCGACGACAGGGTCTTTTTTCTCTTTCCGTTCAGCGATCCGGCTTGACGCCTGCGAGAGAAACCGTTCGAACAGCTGCCGGTATTCGTCCACGGAGGCGCAAAGCTTTATTTCCTGGTACGGGGACTGCCGGTCCAGCACGGAATCGATGTCCACATTGGCAGCGACCATCGCTTTAATCGTTTTGGCGACGATTTCTTTGGCGAATGAGCGGAACTGCTCCTCGGTCGCACCGTCCTTTATCATACGGCGCAGGGCCCGTTCGATGAGCAGCATGACATTCTCCGCTTGACCGGTCTGCAGGTTGGCATACAGTTCCTGCTCTTGCGCGGGGGAGAATCCGACATAAAGCGGCTCCGGCTCGAGCGAGCTCAACAGTTGCGTTTCCGACAGCAGCTTGCGCCGCCCGACCATTTCGAGCGTATCCTCATACGATTCCGTTATGCTTCCCGGCTGTACGAGCTCGGGCTTAAACGCTACGGTCAAATAGCCGTACTGCTTGTCACGGTCGAACACCGACTTGAATCGTTCCAGCGCTTCGAATACGCCTTTCGCCTCGCCGTCTGTGAAGAGCAGCGACAGCACCTGATTTTTCTCGGTCTGCAGCGTTACCGATTCCGGATATTTCTCGGAAAGCGAAATGCCGATGAATTCTTTGATGAAAAACATCGCGCGTTCCTGTTCCGCCGCCGGAAGCTCGCGGAACCGTCCGGTCATCGACAGCTGGAACACGATGAGATAAAACGGCTTTTCCGCGATCGGCAGCTCGTTAGGCCGGGTGTAGATGTTTTTCAGCTTGCGGATGTAGCCCAGGTGCGTCAGGTGCGATTGCTGGTTGCGCAGGTCGCGGCTGATGTCTGTATTCGTCTGCAAAAATTGCTTCACATTCGCGTCGATAAACCCCAGTTCGTCGATTCGCTTCGGGGAGGGAGACTGTACCTGCGGACCGTATCGTTGAATCGTCTCGATAATGTTCTGAATCGGCGTGTAGAAACGGATGCTGACGAAGACGGACAACGCCCCGCTGATGACGAGCGCCAGGACGAGCAGAAGGAGCAGCACGACATTGATGCGCGACATCTGATTGGCGATTTTCTCATTCGGGATGACGAGCGTGTACGTCAGTCCGGTGACATCGCCTTTGCGGAAAAAAAAGTAGTTGTTATCCGCCTTCACATCGTCCTTCGTTTGGTCGAGCCGATCGAAGGAGAGCGCGAAAGGACGGCTCCGGTCGGAGCTGAACAAAGTGCGTCCGCTCTCGTCCAGGATGTAGAAATAGCCGGCGGTCCGGCTGTCGAACGTGCGGAACAAACTTTCGGCGTCGAGCAGAGCAGTGATATACATATTTGGATCGGTCGTCGATTTCAGCACGAGCGGGAATAAGTCGCCGTGACTCATTTGCTGCGAATTCGTAAATTCCGCCTGCGGGTACAGACGCAGCTTGAATCCGGCGTCGAACTGATGCCGCCAGAAGTCGACTCCGTACGGGGCGCTTCGATACGTGCTCGCGTACAGCGATTCTAGCCGGTCGGGACCGCCTTGATGCACGACGAACGAGTTCATCTTGAATTGGACGATAACGTCCTGCAGGAACAACATGTCGTTCTCGCGGATATCGCGGATTCGCTTGACGAGCTGATTGACGGCGTCGATCGCGGCAGAACGGTCGGCGTCGAACAAGTAGGAGAGCTGGTTGTTGAAGAACAGCCCGACGAGCGAAAGCTGTACGGACTGGATATGATTCTCGTACCGGTCGGCCATATGGGACAAATTTTGTTGGCTGCTCGTCGTAATCTCTTCGCGAATGTTCCGGTGAAAGAAGGTGTATGAGACAAGGTTGAACGTCAGCAAGAGAACGATGACCGCGATGAACCCGGAAAGGATTTTGACGAATAACGAGTTCGTTTTCAAAGCCGTCCCCTCCATATGGAAACGCTTTCTATTCGCGGCGATGCCACAATCGGGAATAAGAATGCCGCCTTGACTAAATAAGGGTATTACGAACAACGTTCCAAGTCAATAGCCGTACGGTTTACATATTTTATAGTAATTCGCATGTTTTGATATGCCGCAACGTACGTATACGATTGCAAAAATAGATACTGGCGCGAAGGGGGCGGCGAATGTATGGTTAATCTTGAAAGCGGTTTCCGCCGCATTCGAAGCCGAAAGGGAAACGGTAGGCGTTTCGGGAGAAAGGGGGATCACATGCGACTCGGCTATAGGCGGGGAAGTGTGAGCATCGCGGCGGCGGCCGTTGTTATGCTGATGGCTGGCTGCATGGAAACGCCGGGAAGCCGGGTGACGCGGTCGGAGCCTCCCGCTGCGTATGCCGGAACGACAGGAGAAAGTATCTTTCTCTACAATCCGCCGGTCGAGCTGTCGACGGTCGGGATGACGCTGCCTGTACAGGTTTATTCGCAGGGCGACGACATGAACAACAACGCCTGGACGCGTCATCTGAGAGACAATCTCGGCATTATCGTCCAAAAATGGTGGGAGACGTCCCCCGGGCAATTGGAGCAAAAGACGAATCTGATGATTGCCTCCGGAAACATCCCGAATTTCTTCATCGCCACGCCGATGCAGCTCGTCCAGCTGGAACGGGCGGACTTGATCGAGGATCTGTCGCAAGTATACTCGCGGCACGCTTCTGCGAACGTACGCAGCGTCATCGAGGAAGCCGGTCCCGAAGTGCTGGAGGCTGCGAAAATCGAAGGCAAACTGATGGGCATTCCGTTCACAGGCGTGGCCAAAGAGTCGGTGCCGGTCCTTTGGATCAGGGAAGATTGGCGGACCCAGCTGAACTTGCCGCAGCCGGCAACGATGGACGATGTGATCGCCATCGCCGAAGCGTTTGCGAACCGGGACCCGGACGGCAACGGCCTGCACGATACATTCGGGCTGGCGCTGGACAAATCGCTGTCGATGGCAATCGGACTGCTGAACGGCTATCACGCGTACAAAGGCATCTGGATCGAGGAGCCCGACGGTCGGCTCGCGTACGGCAGCATCCGGCCGGAAATGAAGCAGGCGCTCGGCAAGCTGCGGGAGATGTACCGGTCCGGTCTGATCGATCCCGATTTCGGGATGAAGGAAGGAGGGAAAGTGTACGATTCGATCGGCGCAGGGAAAATCGGCATGGCGTACGGTTCGATATCGGCGAGTACGCTGTATACGCAAACGCCGGACAGCCGCTGGTTCGCCTACCCGGCCCCTTCGGCGGACGGCGGGAAGACGCGGGTGCAGCACGGGCTTAATTTGCACATGGGCTTCTGGGTCGTCAAGAAAGGAACGCCGCATCCGGAAGCGGTATTGCGCATGGCCGACGAATTCGTCAAAAAATTTTACCTGAACACGGACGACAACATATACAGGCAATTCAACTACGATATCGAGCAAAAAATGTCGATCTGGCACCAAGCGCCCGTCAAGCTGTACAAGTCGTACAAAAACGCCGAAATGTCCGCTCATCTCGAACCGTTTCTGACCGGCGTCAAACTGCCGACCTTCGCTGAGAAGTCCAGTCTTACACCGGAGGAGCGGGAGAAGCTTGTGCTGATTCAGGAGTACTTGACCGGCAGATCCGCGGATTGGTCCGTCATCGCGCGCAACGGTTTGCATGGCGGCGGAACCGTCATTTTGGATTACGTCAAGAACGGCCAGCTGCTGGCCGACCGGTTCTACGGATTGCCGACCAAAACGATGGTGCTGAAGCTGGCGAGCTTAATGAAACTGGAGGAGGATGTGATGAAGCGGATCATCCTCGGCGCGCCGCTCGACGAGTTCGATTCGTTCGCGGAAGATTGGAAGAGGCTGGGCGGCGGCGACATTACTGCGGAAGTGAACCGATGGGCGGGCTCCAGATGACGTAACACCCGCTCACTTATGGATAATGGGGAGGAAAAGACTTTGGCGCGTTATGTGAAAATCAGTTGTTTATCGGCTCCGCAGCTGCGGGTGCCGCCGGAAACGGACTTGGAGGAGACGGTGGTCCGCATGATCGCTTATTGGGAACGCCAGCTGGAGCAGGTGCTCCCGGACCGGCCCGATCTGATCGTGCTCCCGGAATGCTGTGACCGGCCCGAGAAAGCCGGATATACTCCCGAACGGATGAAGGAATATTACCGGTACCGCGGCAACCGGATTCGCGATTTTTTCGCCCGCGTCGCCGCGGAACGGAACTGCTGGATCGCTTATTCCGCAGTACGCGAGCTGGAGGACGGCACGTTCCGCAATTCGACGCAGCTCCTCGACCGGACCGGCACCGTCGCCGGTACCTACAACAAAAACCATCTCGTTGAAGGCGAGCGGACGAACGGCGGCATGCTGTACGGCAAAGACGCCCCTGTGTTCGAAACCGAATTCGGACGAGTCGCCTGTGCGATATGCTTCGATCTGAATTTTGACGAGCTGCGCTTGAAGTACGTGCACAGTAAGCCCGATCTGATCTTGTTCTCGTCCGCATACCACGGCGGGCTGATGCAGCAATATTGGGCATACAGCTGCCGCGCCCATTTCGCCGGATCGATTTATACGCACGCGACGAGCTCGATCATTTCACCGGTCGGCGAGGTCATCGCCACGAGTACGAACTACTATCATTATGTGACGCGAACGGTCAACCTCGACTGTGAAGTGATTCATATCGATTATAATGAAGCCCATTTCCGCAAAATCAAAAACAAATACGGTACGAAAGTGACCATTCACGATCCGGGTCTGCTCGGCTCCGTGCTCCTTTCGAGCGAAACCGATGAGTTTACCGTGAAGGACATTATCCGCGAATTCGGCCTGACTCCGCTCGACGATTACTGGAAGCGGGCGACGGCGCACCGGTGCGCTCCAGGCAATCTGGAATCGTAACCGGCCTAACGAAAAGGGGTGTCGAGATGCGAAAACGTTCATGGAAGGGATTCATCGTGCTGTTGTCGGCGGGGCTCGCGCTGGCCGGCTGCTCCGGCGGCAAGGGGGCTTCCCCTTCGGAGGCGAAGCCGGATGCTGCAAAACCGGAAATCGCCAAACCGGAGCCGGTCACGATCAAGATGGCTGCGCACAATTCGGTATTGACCCAGGACGAAATTAAAAAATATATCACCGATCCGGTCGCCAAACAGTATCCGCATATTACGGTGCAGCTCGTCGACATTGCGGAAAAAGGGAAAACGCTCCCGGAGCTTGTGGCGGCGAAAGACATCCCGGACATCTACGCCAATTTCCCGCTTAATCTGAACGATTACGTCCAGCTCGGACTCGCCTACAATATGGATGAAATGATCAAGAAATACAAGTTCGATTTGAACCGGATTCAGCCCGAGTTCGTCGAATCGATCAAAATTGGCAGCAGCCTCGACTATTTGACAGGTTTGCCGATGTTCAACCAGTCTTTTGCTTTGTTTTACAATAAGGATTTGTTCGGGCGAATGGCAACGCCGTTTCCGAAGGACGGCATGACTTGGGAGCAGGTGCGCGATATCGCCGTCAAAATGACGAGAAACGAAGGCGGTGTCCAATATTGGGGGCTGTGGCCGGACGGCGTATATCGGGGAGCGTATCAGGTGAGCTTGCCGTGGGCCGACTTTCCCGCCAATAAGCCCGTGTTCCAGACGCAGGGATGGAAAGATTTGTTCGCGATGTGGTACGACTTATACAAAATTCCGGGTTACGCGCCGAAAGGCACGAACTATACGAAGGAATTCAATGAAGGCCGGCTTGCGATGATGAGCGGTTCGACGTCGACGCTGAAAAACATGCTGACCGTAAAAGATCTGAACTGGGACGTCGTCACGTATCCGCAAAATCCGAAAGCTCCGGGCGTCGGGCAGCGGGTCGATTCGTTCACGCTGGCGATAACCGCCCAAAGCAAACAAAAGGATGCCGCATTCCAGGTCATCTCCGTCATCTTGTCGGATGAAGTGCAGCGGCTTATGTCGCGAGACGGCCGGTTGTCGGTGTTGAAGAATACCTCGATCCAGAACGATTTCGGCGGCAACGTGCCCGGTTACCAGTCGAAAAACGTCGTGGCGTTTACGAAGCCGAAGCTGGCCATTTTGCAAACCTTCAAAAATTTGCCGGCCGCGACGATTATCAACCAGTCGTTCGATGCGATGCTGTACGGAGGGAAAGACGTAAATACGGCTCTGCGCGAAGCCGACGAGAAAATGAGTCAGGCGATCCAGCAGCAGTTGAGCAAGTAAGCGGTGCGGAATACGCCAAGGTTAGAGACGGAGGCTGCCGGTGAAGATCGGTGGCCTTTTAGAGTTCATTGGCATATATGTCGGCATGAGGAAAGTACAATTGGCTTTTTGCTGGAAAAAGCGCTGGATATCTCACATTCCGCAACTTTGAGTTTGTGTAGCGAATGGTATCTTTGGGGGAAACCGCCATTCGATACGTTTAGATCAAATAGCCGTTTATGGGAATAAATGAGACGATTTCGCCATTGTTTCCGCTGCAGAATGTATTAAGATGGAGTCAGGATCAGCGATTGGAAAAAAGGAGGCGACGTTTTGAATCCGAGCAAAAGCGATCGAGAACATGTGACATTAAAGCATGGATGGGCACAGACCGATATTACCCCTCTGCAGCCGGTTTTCATTGCCGGGCAGTTTCATGCGAGGCTGTCCGAAGGCGTCATGGACCCGCTGACCGCGACCGTCTGGGCGGTGCAAACCGGCGAAGAGCATGTAGTCTTCGCGAGCTGCGATCTGATCGCGATTCCCGACGACATGCGAGATGCGGTAAGACGCTTGCTTGAGCTGCGCCGGCCAGCCGGTCTCAACCCTCGTAACGTTATTCTGAATGCCACGCATACGCATACCGGGCCGGAGGTGAGGGTTCCGTCACCATCGCCTGACGGTCATGCTTCAAGCGAAGTAGCCGGAATGCCGATTCTTGAAGCGATGCCGGTTCAGGCCTATTTGGATTTTGCCGTCGAACGGATTGCCGATGCTGTTTGCGAGGCTTGGTCGAACCTCCAGCCTGGTGCTGTCGCCTATGGATGGGGGAATTCGGTTATAAGTCATAACCGGCGCTGGGTGAACGATTCGGGTCAGGCGACGATGTACGACTTGCCGCTTTCTCCGACAAGTCGTTTTCGCCATATGGAGGGCAGCGAAGATCACAGCTTGAACGTGATCGCGGCGTACGGCCCAGAAGGGGATTTGCGCGGCTTAGTTGTAAACGTGCCGTGCCCGTCTCAAAAAAGCGAGCATTTATTTGTCATCAGCGCGGATTGGTGGCATGAAACACGGCAGTTGCTGCGGCAAAAATATGGACCTGGGCTGTTTATTCTACCCCAGTGCAGCGCCGCGGGTGACTTATCACCGCATCCGATGCTCGACCGTGAACCATACGAACGGATGCTGCGACTCAAAAATCGGACGGCACGTGAAGAGATCGCCTCCCGGCTCGTCAGCGCGATTGACGATATCGTACCGTATATACACGACACTCGCCGGAGCGATATGGCCGTGAAGCTGCGATCGCTTCAGTTGGAACTGCCGGTCAATCGACTGACTGAACGGGATGCGCAACACGCCGAGCAAGAGGCGAATCGATGGATGGATGTACTCGGGGATGAACGGCGCAAGCTGGAGGAGCGGCCTGAGCTGCGTACCAAGGAACGCTGGTATGTAGCGGCGAGCAAAGCGTACCGGATTGCCGAATGGCACATCAACGTGTTGCGGCGTTACGAACGCCAAAAGAGAAGCCTCACGCTGTCCGCCGAAATCAACGTAGTGCAGTTGGGGGAAGTTGCTCTTGTTACCGTTCCCTATGAGTTATATATGGATTTTGGTAGTCAGATGAAAGTTCGCAGCAAGGCTAAGCAGACGATAATCGTCCAATTGGCGGGAGCAGGTACATATTTGCCTAGTCCGAGGTCTCTTGCCGGCGGGGGATACGGCTCTGTTCCGGCGAGCAACCCGATCGGTTCGGAAGGAGGTCAAGCTATCGCGGATCTCGTTACAGAACAACTTGTACGGCTTATGGGAGATTGAAGCAGGAGGCGGTAGATAGGTCAGGGATTCTTTTTCCGTTTTGTTTTCCCTCAGGGACGGTCAGGCCGTTGAACCTGTCGGCTAGAGGATAGGCAGCAAGAAACCGGCTGTACGAGCCTGATCCGGGAAATCCAAACCATACGGGCCTAACCAAAACCGTTAATGGCAGCGGTTACGGAAGGCGCAAGCATACGGAGGAAGTGTATATTGGTGGAGGATAAGCTGAATAAGTTGGAAATACGCTCACTTGGCGATTGTACAATTCGCGAGATTACCGAACAATGGAATACCGGCTTCCAACAATATTTAGGGAGCGACTCTATCGGCATGTCGATCGTCCAGACAACCGGGAGACTTGGACGACTGAATATACATCCCGATTTGTCGGTAGCCGCCTTTGTCGAAGGAGTACCGGCCGGATTCGTCATGATCGGCCTGGCCGAGGCGAACGGCCGGAAGCTCGCCTGGAACGGCGGCACGGGAGTGAATCCGTCATTCCGCGGACATTCGCTGAGCAAGCTGCTGTTGCGGGAGGCGATTCGCAGAACACAATCGGCGGGCGCACATTCGCTGTCGTTAGAGACGCGCATCGAGAATGACCGTGCGATCCGCTCCTATTTGAGCTGCGGCTTCGAGATTCGAGATCAGGTACATGTTATGCGGAAGGAGGGGGGATTCGCAGACCTTCCCTTCGCGCGATCCCGCAGTTCCGATTACCGGACCGTTCCGGTTGCGCCGTGCCGGGCGGGCCTGCTTCCCTTTTATCCGCTTGCGAAAAATTCATGGACGGTCGAATGGTTTATGACGGAGGACAGCGAAGCGATCATCGCCCTGGACCATTACGGGGAGGCGGCAGGATACGCTATATACAGAAGGAGTCTGGACAGTACCGGCAGGCTGGATAGCATTCAGTTGACGCAATGCGAGGCGGACCCGCAGCGCGGCGACGGACGGGATGTTATTCGTTTCATGCTTGCCGATATTTTCTCGCCGCTTACGGAATTGTCTTTTCGCAGCTTCCACTATTTGCGGGAGAGCAATGGGGAAGCGCTGATGGCTTTGCATGAAGCGGGATTTATAACTGTATACAGCGAGCATTTGATGACGCTGGATTTTGAGCGGCATCCGGATGCTTAAACCAAGTTCTGCGAATGCATTATTCATGCATTCGTATATTTGCAATAATTATTATATATAATAAATTAAATATTATATAACAATTCATTTATTTCAATTTAAATCGAGAAATATAGCACGGATCAGATCCAATCCAGCTGGGAATACCTGACGAAATGCTGTTCAGCTGTACAATGCAAGCGAAAGCTGCTTTGAAGCACAGATGAGTTTCTTAACCTATTATTAACTTGGGGGTTATCTCATGAATCGAGCATTATCTTCGTTGCTTCTCGGAACAACTGTAATCGCTTTCGCAGGCTGCACCAAAGGCGGAGAAACGGAAATCCTTACAATTGAAGAAAAACCTCTAACTCCTGTAACCATTCGATTTCACCAGCATGGAGGCTACTTCACGGAACAAGATTTCGATGAGCTGATCGTACAACCGGTTAAGAAAAAATACTCGCATATTACCGCCGAAATGGACAAATCGACTGTAGATTTGACGGAGCATCTGGCCAAGGGAGATACAACGATTGATTTTCTCGTTACGTACCACGGTCAGTTAACTAGTTATTTGGATATGGGCGTTTATCTCGATATCGCCCCGTTGGCTAAACAGTACAAATTCGATTTGAGCCGTTTCGAACCGGGAGCACTAGATGCAATAACCGCAATACCCGACAATAAAGAGCTGATCGCCCTTCCGTATGCCAACAACCTTAACGCCCTTTACTACAATAAAGATTTATTCGATAAATTTGGCGTTCCTTATCCGAAAGACGGGATGTTCTGGGAAGATGCGATTGAGCTGGCCAAAAAAGTAACTAGAATGGAGGATTCGATTCAGTACCGTGGTCTCGATACGGATGGACTCGGCCGTTATTTGTTTCCGCTCTCTCTTAACCATATCAATGCGAAAACAGATGAAGTGATCGTTAACAGCGATCCATACAAAAGGGTGATGGAGATCGGCCGGCAAATCTATACGATACCCGGAAACGAATACAACAAAGCGGGCGACACGATTACTCGTTTTTTGAAAGACCGGAATATAGCAATGCTTGCTACCATTAATCTGTTTTTGCGATTAAGGGAAGTGCCGGATTTGAACTGGGATGTCGCTCAATATCCTAGCTACAAGGAGAGGCCGAACACGTATGGACAGTACGACCTCCATATCGTAGCTCCGATGGCTTATAGTAAAAAAAGGGAAGACCAGATGCGTGTAATGGAAGTGCTGTTTTCGGATGAAGTACAGATGATCATGTCGCGGAAGTCGGCTAAACAGCCGGTCATGAAAGATCCAAAGTTTAAACAAATGTTTGCGCAAGATTTGCCCGAATTAAAGGGGAAAAACATCGCTGGCGTGTTCAAAAGTAACTCCGCGCCTGCACCGGTCAACTCCATTTATTATTACAAGGCGAGCAAGTTCGTTTCTGACGAATTTGTGAACGTCGTATCGAATAACAAAGATATTAACTCCGCTTTGCGGGATGCGGAGGATCAAATCAAACTGCTCATTAAGACGGAAAAAGGCAAATGATGGACGATTAGAATGCGCAGAAGCGAAACGATCGGGAGGGACTGCAGAGTGGCTGAAATCGGAAATCGGAGAGTGAAATTAGGTATAGTCGGTCTGGGCGTTCGGGGAAGAGGGCTTCTCGACACACTACTGGCTATGGAAGATGTGGATGTACCGGCACTATGCGATCTGAACGATGATAAGCTGCAGTTGGGGCTTGATCAGGTCGAAGCGGCTGGCCGAGCTAAAGCGGAAAGTTATAAAGATTACAACGAACTGCTTGGCCGGGAAGATATTGAAGGAGTCATTATTTCGACTTCCTGGACCAGCCATTTTGAAATTGCGATTGCGTCGATGAGAGCCGGTAAATATGCCGGGAGTGAAGTTGGAGCAGTCGCTTCTCTGGAAGAATGCTGGGAGTTGGTACGCACATCGGAGCAGACCGGAGTCCCTTGCATGCTTCTGGAAAACTGCAACTATGGCCGCGATGAACTGGCTGTATTGAACATGGTGAAGAAAGGGCTGTTCGGCGAGCTCATTCACTGTCAGTGCGGCTATGAACACGATCTGCGGAAGGGACTCGCGATGGATATCGACAAGCGGCATTATCGGGTCCATCACTACTTAAAGCGAAATGGCGATAATTATCCGACGCACGGGCTAGGACCGGCGGCGAAATGCTTGAACATTAACCGTGGTAATCAGTTTTTGACCCTCACCTCCATGTCGTCCAAAGCAAGGGGGCTCCGCGAATGGGCCGTGGACAATCTTGGCGGAGATCACCCGATGACTCGCGTTGATGTCGCTCAAGGAGATATCGTCAACACGATTATCAAGTGCGCAGGCGGCGAAACGATTTTATTGACATTGGATACGACGCTTCCTCGTCCGTATTCAAGAGCGGGAAGAGTGCAAGGGACGAAAGGAATATGGATGGAGGACAACAATTCCATTCATATCGAAGGGAGAAGTCCTGAGCATGCCTGGGAATCGTTTGATTCTTACCGGGAGGAATATGAACATCCGCTCTGGAAACAATTTCTCGATATGGGTGTTCGCGGCGGTCATGGCGGTATGGATTATTTATGTCTGAGAGCTTTTATCGACAGCATTGCGAAACAAATTGCGACGCCAATCGATGTCTATGATACGGCCGCGTGGACGGCAGTTTCGATATTGTCGGAACAGTCCGTTTCAATGGGAGGGCAGCCGGTTCCTTTCCCCGATTTTACGAAGGGCAAATGGATCAGTCGTGAACCTGGGCCGGCCAATCCGTATTCGTTGGAGTAAACCTGTATGATGAAAAGTAATGGTTGATTGTTCAATTCCAGTCCGAGACTCGTCTGTGGTCCGTTCTCCTAAAGAGACGGACTGTTTTTTATCCAGCTATATTTAAGCGCGATGGCGCTGTATATCGACGCTGGCGCAAGTGGTGGCGAGGGGTAGCAACCAGATCGTGCTGACGTTCTCTGCGGGGACGAACTCTTCCGTCGTACGGATAGCCGACTGGCAGGCGATTCAGTTCGACCGGCTGGAGGACGCACAGGTCTATCATAACGGCTTGCTCTGTTTAGCCGATTAAAGAGAGAATAGGGGCTACTGCCTTTCAGTTATTAGGGGTCGGAATGTGAAGGTTTGTCGAAAAACCGTTCGGATGCAATACATCCAGTCTAGTACTTTATTTTCTCTAGACAGATGGAATGAAATTTTAGACCGCAATATGGTAGGATTAAAGGGAACTGATATGACTTTATTTTGACTAAAAGGAATGAGACCAAATGAAATTTACGTTAACTTCAACATCGGCTGCGAAATTGACGGTATATGTGGTAAGCAAAGGAAATTTGCCGGTTAAGCAATTGGGCGGTTACGAGCTGAAGGAGTATGCGGGTGACAAAGGCGCAGTGACGTGGCTGTATGGGCGCGAGTCCGAATCTCATAAACTGCTGGTTGGGCTAGGAGATGAAACGAAGATCGGCCTCGACCAAATCCGCGCAGCAGCAGGCGTTGCGGGGCGCGCAGTCGAGAAGGAGCAGGCGGCATCGGCGGCGGTCGATTTCAGCATGCTTTCAGGTGTGATCGGCGGCAAGATCAGCGAGGCGGAAGCTGCATCCGCCTGGGTAGAGGGCTGGCTGCTGGGGACATACGCGTTCGATAAATACAAGTCGAAGAAAAAACAGAGCCATACCGAAAACGTCGAGCTTCTGCTGACGGTTTCGAAGGAGCTGGAAGAGGCGCTGCGTCTTGGCAAGATACGGGCTGAAGGTACGAAGCTTGCCCGAGACCTCGGCAACGAGCCCCCAAACTTCCTTCGCCCCGGAGATGTGGTGGAACGGGTAATCGAGCGTTTCAAGGATACGCCGGTGCAAGTGGAAGTATTTATGGGAGAGCAGCTTGAGGAGCATCAAATGAACGGTTTGATCGCCGTAGGCAAAGGCAGCAAATACCCGCCTGCGCTTATCGAGATGCGATATTGCACCGACCCTTCGAAGCCGCTTATCGCGCTCGTCGGCAAGGGCATCACGTTCGATACCGGTGGGATTAGCCTAAAATCGGGCCGCAATCTTAGCGACATGCGCATCGACATGGGCGGATCGGCTGCAGTGATCGGCGCGCTGGACATTATTGTGAGCAGCCAACTGCAGGCGAACGTCGTAGTTTTCGTAGCGACTGCGGAGAACATGCCGGATGGCGCGTCCATGCTGCCAGGAGAGGTGATACGCTACGCTAACGGGCTGACGGTTCAAGTAGGCAATACGGACGCGGAAGGGAGGCTCGTGCTCGCGGATGCCTTGATTCGCGCATGCAAGCACGGCGCCGAGCAAATCGTCGATATCGCTACGTTGACGGGAGCATGCGTTTCCGCGCTCGGCAATAAAATGGCCGGCGTTTGGGGGACTGACGATATGGCCGAAGTTTTGCAGAAGCTCGGCTTGAGAAGCGGCGAACGCGTATGGCCGATGCCGCTGGAGGACGAATACGACGATCTACTGAAGAGCCAGTACGCGGATCTCTGCAACATTACCGGCGTCGCATATGCCGGCGCGATTACGGCTGCATTGTTCCTCCAACGGTTTGTTGAGGCCGGAACAAAATGGGCGCACATCGACATGGCCGGACCGATGGATGCCGGCTCCACGAGCGGCTACGTCGTAGAAGGTCCGACGGGCTACGGAGCGCGTCTTCTGGCCGATTTTGTCGCCGAGCGGTCGAAATAAACTTCCGGGCGGATGATCGCCGCCCAATAAGCGAGGCTATCTTTCACGCGAAAGCTCCGTGTGGATAGATAGGAACCCGCCCGCAGAACAAACCTGGTTTCTACATAGTGAATCGTGAGCGGAAGGGGGTGCTGGACGTTAGTATGGGGTTTCAATGCCAAGTGCCGATTTTGCCAGTATTAAGTATGGATGATTCACTTGCATTTTACAGGGATATACTCGGTTTTGATGTGGCATGGGTTTGGAATGACAATGGATATGCAGCTGTCAAATGCGGCGGCGTTGAATTTCATTTAGATGTACAAGAATCAATTACGACATATCGGGCACACTCCTACCTCTTTGTTGAGGATGTAGAAGAAATTCATGCTGTGTACAAAAGCAAGGGTGTAGACATTGTACAGGAAATCGAACAAAAGCCGTGGGGAGTAAAAGAATTTACCATTCGCGAGCTTAATGGCCATCGGTTTAGAATTGCACAACAAGTATGACGTTCACCCGATTAGCTGGGATAAGCGCACTTAAATCCAAAAGAAACCATCCAGACGGTCCTTGATGTGTTGCAAATCTCTAGTCCCCGTAATCCCGTATGGCAAAGGCAGCTCTTATTCAGGCTGCCTTTGCCTTTTTTTTGGAGCAGGATAACCGGTCCTTTTGGTGGAATATGTTGGGAGGTAGATATTAACTGCTCAATCCGGAGGAGGTTGTTTTATTTGAAAATAAACCAAATCGTTTTGAATGAAATGAACAAACAATTAACACGAATAGAAGCCTGTTTAAACCTATTGTCAGAGGAACAAATATGGCACAGATTGAAACCGAACATGAATAGCATCGGCAACTTATGTATGCATTTGGCGGGAAACGAGTATCAACATTTTGTAAGCGGTGTGGGGAAAGCGGCATTTCATCGAACCCGATCAGCCGAGTTTTCTATAAACGACGGATTATCCGGAGAAAAATTAATCAAATTGCTCAAAGATGTGAGACAACAGTCTTCCGGCATACTGGAGAACATGACGGCAAGCGATCTGGATACAAGTATCACCATACATTTTTCGATTGAGGATTGGAATAAAATGGTGGTTCGTCCCCATGTCGAAACGGAATCCAATTATTCAAGGGATCTGGAGACGATGCTGGTACAAGTATGCGAGCATTATAGTTATCATGCTGGACAAATTGTAATTCTGACCAAATTATTAATAGATGCTAAGGACAATTTAACAGGAACCTACCACTAACAATGGGGTTAGGAGTGCGCCAGTGGAAAATCTGATACTAGAGCAGCGGACACTAAGCTATAACCTTAGTGTCCGCTGCGGCATTTTGTAGAGAATGATCGCTTCCCATTACTAGTAACAATCTCGATGTTTTCTTCCAAACCTCTGCCCAAGTGATGTCCCACGCGCTATTGTACAACACGCCATTGAAATAAGTTACTGTAGGTTTATGATAGATTGGGTACGGGCGAGTCATCTATTCAGCTATTGAATCGGATTCTCAATAATTGCGTGCACGGAATATTTGCTGCGATAATCCAGCGGAGAAATCCCCACGGCGGATTTGAAAAGACGATAGAAGGAAGGGATGCTCTGAAAGCCGCTTTCAAAACAAACGTCTGCGGCGCTCAGGTTCGTACTGATCAACAGCCGCTTCGCTTCGTTAATCCTCAGTTGCAGCAAGTAATCTTTAAAGCTGCGGCCAAGCTCCTCTTGAAACAGATGGCTGGCTCTGGAGGGACTGATCAGGAGAGCATTCGCAATGTCCGTCAACTCGAGCGGTTCCCGGAAACGGTCTTCAAGGATGGCCAAAGCCGGCCGCAGCCGACGGAATGTATCGTTCATCCGTTTCCATTCGAGCTTCGACATACGGGTCGAATAATGGCGAAGCAGCAGCACACATAGCTCCAGCAAGGCGCTTTTGGCCATGCTTAAATAGCCGTCCTGTTTGGCGTCGAGTTCGCGCCACATTTTCTCAATTAATGCCCCGATCGGTGCGGATAGGGGAGAGGCAGAAGTAATGCGATTGTCGAAATGATCGGAGCTATAGGCGAAGGGAAGCAGCAACGATTCTTCCTCATCGAGTAACAAACGCGGATCGAAATTGATAAAAATATAAGTGCTGGGATTACTTTTATCCGATTGGGCAATATGAAGTTCCCTATTATTTACAATGAAAATATCGCCGACTGCGACCCGGTACCGCTTCTCGCCGAAATAAAAAATGCCGCTGCCGGAAACACAGAGGCCAATCTCCAAGCTAGAATGATAATGAAGCGGCTGCAGCTCTCGGCTCGGCGTCCAGCGGAAGGCATTGATCGGAATATGGTTCTCGTAAGTAATATTCAGCCTCATAAGGAACCTCGAATAAAGTATTTTTAACTGGAGCATACAAGATGGATCAAGTGTCAGCTGTTAGGATGGTGCGGACCATGCCCCTTCGGTTAAAGATATGCAGGACGGAATCGGGATCGGGTTAAACTTCGTGGAAATCCGCCGGGGTTAGCAGGAAAAGACTGCCTCTCTCCAGCGGATGGGAGACGCCGTTCAAAACGTTCGTTCCTGTTCCTTCCGTGATGACGCACATTTCGTAAAATTCGTGCCAATGAAGGGGAGACGACTTCGTCAGCTGTTGGACAAAGATGTTGAACGACCAGTTAAGCTCCATATACTGCTCATTCAACAGCCCTCTGGGCTACGTCCCGTTCTCCCGCTTCATCGGTTCAATTCCTTTCCGCTTACATCTTTATACGTTCTCGAAACGGCTTCCTGCTACATCCCGTCCTCGGGCAAGCCATACCTTGTGATTCTCATTGCGCTCCGGAATGACGCGCGTTTCCGTAGAGAAATAACGCATCGTATAGCCGCATCTGCGGTATGGGCTCGTATTGGCCTTTGCGCCGTGGATGATCCGGCTGTCGTGCAGCGAGCATTCGCCCCGCTCCAGTTCAAAGTAGACCGCTTGCGAGTCGTCGATATTTTTGATCTGCGACCGGAACAAGTTTTTGCTCGAATCCACTTTCTCATATTCGGAAAACCCGTTGTTGTGAGTGCCGGGGATGACGCGCATGCAGCCGTTTTCTTGAATGCTGCGATCAATCGCCAGCCAAACCGTGACGATTTTATCGAAGCTGCTTACGCGTCCTTTCCAGTAGGCGGAGTCTTCGTGCCATGGCGTAGCGCGTCCCACCACCGGTTCTTTGCTGATGAAATGGCTCGACCACAAGCCGATG
>NZ_JACXJA010000031.1 GCF_014705615.1 Paenibacillus oceani | reverse complement strand
TGATAGGTTCGGGGTGGAAGCGCAGCAATGTGTGGAGCTGACGAATACTAATCGGTCGAGGGCTTATCCTATTAATACTTCACGAACTTTTGTGGAGGCCTCAAGAGCCCTTGAGGTAACGTTTCACTCTCTCTCTTCTTCGGTTCGCATTCAGTTTTCAGGGAATAATTATGGAGAGGTACCCAAGAGGCCGAAGGGGGCGCTTTGCTAAAGCGTTAGGGTGTAACAGCCGCGAGGGTTCGAATCCCTCTCTCTCCGTTTTAACCTGTAATATGGCGGTGTAGCTCAGCTGGCTAGAGCGTACGGTTCATACCCGTGAGGTCGTGGGTTCGACTCCCTCCGCCGCTACCATATTAAGGACGCTTAGCTCAGCCGGGAGAGCATCTGCCTTACAAGCAGAGGGTCGGCGGTTCGATCCCGTCAGCGTCCACCATCTTTCTCCAAGCATGGTTTAAGTGCTTGCGGGGAACGATTAGTAGTATTGAATCAACACGGAGCTGTGGTGTAGTGGCCTAACATGCCTGCCTGTCACGCAGGAGACCGCGGGTTCGAATCCCGTCAGCTCCGCCATCCTTTTCACAATTTCATACATTTGGCTCGGTAGCTCAGTCGGTAGAGCAGAGGACTGAAAATCCTCGTGTCGGCGGTTCGATTCCGTCCCGAGCCACCTTGCATGCTTCCTTTACTGGTTGCATCACATGGAGGCTTAGCGAAGTGGCCAAACGCAGCAGACTGTAAATCTGTTCTCTGACGAGTTCGGTGGTTCGAATCCATCAGCCTCCACCATTCCCTTCATCATGAGCCATTAGCTCAGTTGGTAGAGCACCTGACTTTTAATCAGGGTGTCGTAGGTTCGAGTCCTACATGGCTCATCGAAACCTCTCCAGAACCGGAGAGGTTTTTGCTTTAATACAGCTACCTATTAATGCCATCTACAAAAAGAAAAGAAGGTTGCCCTAAGCTCTTTTTACGAGCCGGAGCAACCTTCTTTTTGTTCCTTGGATTAGCTGCTTTTGTTTCTTAGCTATCTTTGAAGCTTCGCTGCCACCGACCTCATTTTTTGCTCCATGGAGGAGGGCAAGTCGCGCCGATCGTCGATTTTGATGGACGTGCAGACGCGCTGTGCACCGCCGGAGAACGGAGATTCATGCAACTGCCGCACGACGTCCAGCAATACGGACAAGTCCCCTTCTATGATCGTGCTCATCGGCGTTAACTGATAATGAATCGCGCTTCCCGTTTTGTCCAATATTCGCTGCATATCGGCAACATAAGAACTGAGACTGGTTGTCCCGGTTCCAACCGGAATCACCGTAACCTCGACTATAGCCATACCGTATGTACCTCCCCTTAGACGATCCTCGGCAACCGTGGATCGATGAACGGCTAGTTACCGATTCGTTCTGATCTGTAATGGATTGATTGCAGCAGCAGACATGGCCGCTTCTCTAATTGTACACCCGAATCGCCAATGGGGGAACGACACGAGGCAGTCAGGAAGAAGGGCTACAGCTCTTTAAGACTGGCCCTTTCCTGAATATAGTCAGCCGTTCTGTAGGCGATAGCCATCACGGTATTCGTCGGATTGCCGCCACCGGAGGTGACGAATAAGCTGGCATCGCATACGAACAGGTTGGGGATGTCATGCGTTTGTCCATAGGAGTTCGTTACCGACGTATCCGAATTGTTCCCCATCCGGCAGCCCCCCGTTAGATGCGCCGTATCCGGAACTACATATTCGACAGCACCGCCGGCCGCGCGTAAAATCGAGCTCATCATTCCGACGGCATGTTGGATTAGCTTTCGATCGTTATCGCCGTAGCTGAACGATACTTTCGCTCTCGGAACGCCGTGCTGATCCGTCTCATCGGATAGGGTGACCCGGTTGTGCTCGGAAGGCAGCACTTCCCCAACCATCGTAATCCGACCGTAGTGATTGTAATCCAGGAGCGTCTCCTTCAGCCGCTGTCCCCACACAGGCCCTTGCTCCGATAAGGAAATTCCGCCTGCAAAACCGACGGGCCGCGCGCCATGGGCATGGAGCGTATATCCTCTAACGAAGGGATTGGCCGGGTCGGTTTCATAGAAATCCTGAGTCGTAGCCAGCACGGGCGTCCCTTTGTACAGGCGAACCTCCTGATCGAACTTGGCATACACGTCATGACTGCTGTGGGGCATAATCGCTTTGCCGACCCAACCGCTGCTGTTGGCCAATCCGTCGGGAAACTGGGAGTTTGCCGAGTTGAGCAGCAGTCGGGGAGTTTCCACCGCGAAAGCGGACAAGATGACGATACGAGCTTGTTGCTCGTACAGCTGCCCGTCATGAATAAATTCGACTCCGCGGGCTTTACCGTCTTTCCCCATCGATACCCGGGTTACCGTACAGTCGGCCAGCACCTCTGCGCCTGCTCGGATTGCTTTCGGAATATGGACAATCAACGTGCTGAATTTGGCGTTAGGCATGCAGCCTTCGTTGCAAAACCCGCGGTTGATGCAGGGAGGACGCCCCTCGAACGGAGCCGATAAAATCGCGAGAGGTGGCACTGAAGCGCGGATGCCAAGCTTCTCGCAGCCGTTCATAAACAAATAAGCATTGGGACTAAGCGGCTCCCTCTCGGGGTAAGGATAAGGTCCATGATAGTTTCCCCAAGGGAAAAACTTCGGTCCCGACACCGCTATCGCTTTCTCGACCCGAGAATAATAAGGCTCCAGGTCCGAGTAGCTAATCGGCCAGTCTTCTCCGACTCCATCCAGAGACCGGGTGCGAAAATCGGATTCGTGAAAACGCAAAAATACGCCGGTAAAGTGAGTAGTTCCCCCGCCCACCCCCCGACCTGAGTTGTTGTGTCCCATCTTAAGCGGATCGGCACCGTCTACCAGACGGGTTTCCTCCCAGCCGAGCGATCGCATCGCGAGTTCGTCGCTGGCGAAATCCCGCTGTGGGTCCCGGAACGGTCCAGCCTCCAGGACGACGACCCGCATCCCCGCCTCGCTTAATTGCTGGGCGAGCACGCCTCCCGCCGCGCCGGCTCCTACGATCACCGCATCGACCTGATCGTTTCCGTATTTACGCTGAAGTGTCATGGTTCGGGCTTCGCCTCCCAAGGATCGAGTTGTCCGATCTGAGTCCGCACATAACCTCTCGGATAAGCGGGTCCGCCGTAACCGATTTCGGACCATACGGTCGGATGCGAGTAGTACGATTCGACCGTCCAGCTCAGCAGGCGACGGAATAAAGCCTTTTGCGGAAAGGCGGGATCGGCCAAAGGAAGCTTGTCCTCGCTAAGGTCGGAAACAATCGAGTACTGCTCACTTTCCGTCAGATCGATTAGCGGCCGGCTGAATGTAGTCAGGCACCACTGGTCGATCAGCTTCAAGCCGGTACGGATGAGCTCGGCAGCCCGGGGAACTGTTGTGCCGCGTTCGCTTTCCGGCGTTGGCCCGTTTACCGTCTGATCGATGTGCTGCAGGACGAACTGGATCACATCGGCCCGGGTATCCCCGGCCAGCATGGAGCACAGCGCACGCAGCATCTCGGCTTCGACGAGCGTCAAATATTCATAGGTGAAATCGGCCTCGGTCCGGGACAAAACGATGGAGCGCGTCGTATCGTCCCAAGCCGCCTGTTCGCCAAGCACGTCATAATTCGGATATTTGGTTTTTTTCAAGGCAGCTCACCTCCAATATACGGCCAGTAGTCCCAGGGCGCTTATCGCTGTAAACAGAAACGGGAGCACAACCGGAGGACCGATCAGGAAATTGCGCATCGCATAACCTCCGACACGGACGCCGACTCCTTTGGCATGAAAATAAACGCCGACCAGGCCGTCAATCGCCCCAAGCACCATAAACACGACGAATAAGAGTCGCAGCCAGTTTGCATTATAAAACGTAAGGGCAAGCCCTGTCGCAAAAAAGACGGGGGCCGATACGACGGGAACCCACATTGATTTATGATGGAAATTTTGCCGGTAATGAAACATCGTTACCTGAATGCCGATCATGGCGAAAGCGGCGCTGACGAACAAAATAAGCAGACGATCGAGCGACCATGCATCCCAGTACATAGAAACTCCCCCTTCGAAAAGTATGGGCCTTGTCCTTTAAAGGAGTCAGGGCGATTGTGGCTGTGGAAACGTAAGCGATCCGTGAGGCATAACGGCTACCTCGCAACCGTCGCCGAACCGGAGCGACCGGATGGTCGCGTTCAGATCAGGTGCGGGGATGAATCCGGCAAGTTCCACAAGCGGGTCAGGCATATCGGTATGAAGGTATACCGTATACGGACCGACAATCTCTTGAATATGCGCGATCTTGTGAGCACCCAGCACGAACTGCTCGTTCAGCCTGGACATAATCGTATTCCGGTCCTGAACGGTCTCGATCCAGTATTGAAAGATCCCGTTGCCGAACAGCTCCTCGCAGCGTGCGGCAAGAATAATCGTACCTCCGGGCTTGGTGAAAGCCGCGGCGTTTTGCAGCGTCTTGAGTGCCTGATAAAGCTGCATATCCTTCGGGTAGCCGCCGGTGGAAGCTATAACTAGGTCGTACTTCGTATCGGCATTTACAAAAAAACGGCTTCGCGCCGCTTCCAGCCCCCGGCGGTGCGTCGGAATCAGCTCCCCGGCAAACGCCTCCAGCATCTCACGCCGATGGTTCGCGATGACGTTAAACAAAAAGTGAACCGGAACGACTCGCATCACCTCTTCCAAATCCCGGTGAACCGGGTTGTCCGGATCGCCAAGTCTCGCTTTATACTTTTGCGAGAGTGCGTGATTGGCTTCGATGCATCGCTTGGAAGCGGTGCCTGGCACCAGAGCTTTCACCCCGCCGGACACGCCCACGAGCCGGTGCGGCTCGATATTGCCGGTAGCGATACGCAGGTCGGCCTCCACGACGATCCGATTGATCTCGATCGGGGTGCCGCTGCTGGTTGTCCCCACATAGACGCAATCTTCCGATAGGGCGGAATGATTCACAACCGCTACCCGACGAAACACTTCTTCACCGGCCAATTCAATCAACTCCGCCTCCGTCTGTTTCCGGTGCATGCCCAAGGCCACGACAATCCGGATCTGTTCGTCGGATAGGCCAGCTTCGTTTAATTGTTCGAGAAGAGCGGGTAAAAAGAGCCGGCTTGGACAAAGCCGGGTATTGTCGCTGATTAGGATTACGGCGCGCTTGCTTCCTGCAGCCGCTTCCCGCAACGATTTTCCCGCGACCGGTTGTTCCAGCGCACTTCGAATGATGCGGTCTGCCGGTAAATCGGCTTCTGACCGGTAATCCAGCACGGCCGGAGTCGACATGAAATCAACGTCCAGCTCGATTCGGCCTTTCCCGTAAGGAAGTAAAATCGGTCCGGCCTCCTTTCTGCGAAAAGAAAAGTTCGAATGGGAAAATTATGTCCATCGCGCACCATTAATAAACCGGATGGAAACGGAGACGATCGGATATCCTAACGGAAATGACTGCTTGCAAGGGAGGGAAACCGTATCGCTTACTTATTTCCCGCGATTATCAGCTTCGGCATCGTATACGCACTGGTGCCGCTCATTCGGAGGACTGCACTGCGGATCGGTTTTGTGGATGCCCCTACGAAACGGAAAATTCATTCCAGCCCGATACCGCTTATGGGCGGAATCGCTTTATATCTCGGCTGTATGATCGCCATCTACGCTTTTGACGGAGCTTCGGCACGGTTCGCTGCCGTTTGTACCGGAGGAACATTACTTGTCGCTACGGGCTTGCTGGACGATTGGTATAAGGTAAAGGGCAAAGAATTTCCCGTATGGCCGAGGTTAGTCGTATACATAGTCGTCTCCGCCGTTCCGGCCTGGTTCGGGATTCAGATTATCGGGGTTACCAATGTCGCCGGCCAAGGCATGCTGCTGTTCCCCGTGTGGCTTTCGTGGATCGCAACGATGGCCTGGGTGTTCGGCATCACGAACATGATCAATTTTATCGACGGGGTGGACGGGCTTGCTTCCGGAATCGTCACCATCTCCTCGTTTACTTTATTGATTGCAGCCATCTTCAAGGAGCAGCACGGAACCGCGATTTTGGCCGCAGCGCTGGCCGGAGCTTGTCTTGCTTTTCTGGCGTTCAATTTTTATCCGGCACGAATATTCATGGGGGATGCCGGCGCTGTATTTCTCGGCTATACGCTAGCGGTGCTTGCGATAGACGGTTCGTTCAAAAGCGCAACGGTGATCTCCACGCTGGTCCCCGTATTTGCCATCGGGGTGCCGATCATGGATTCGGTAATTGTGATGACAAGGCGATTGTGGAGCGGCAAAGGGCTGCATCGCGCCGACAAGCTGCATACCCATCATACGCTGATGAGCTGGGGGCTGACCCAGACGCAAACTGTTTCTTTCCTGTATTTGATCGGGATGTTGTTTTCCATGTTGTCGATTATTTTGCTGCTTGTTATCGGTTGAATGACACCGATCAGAATGGATGGATAATGGTAATCTTGTTATTGATAAAACGTATGGAAATAGCTGTGGAGGGACTATCGTTTTGATTCGAAGGAAGAAGTTGCTGCCGGTGCGAGTGACTGTTGTTCTGATTGGACTGACAGCTGCAGCCGCCCATCTATGTCATCATGTTCACGCTTTGCAACGTCAGGAGCCGGCGGAACCGGCTATTGCGGTCGCCCAAGACCGCTTCAGGACGGAGTCGGCCGAAGCAGGCATCATAGCCATGAACCAGAAGCGAGCCGCACTGGACTCGGACCGGCTGCGCATCGTGCTGACAGCCCGAAAGTATTTAGGAACTCCTTATGTTTACGGCGCCAAGTACGGACAGACGGATACGTTTGACTGCTCCTCGTTTGCCAAGACTGTATTCGCCGAACATGGAATGGAACTGCCCCGGGTATCCCGCGATCAGGCGAAGCTGGGGGAACCGGTGGAACGGGACGATTTGAGTGTAGGGGATCTGGTGTTTTTCGCTACGGATGAAACGCACGGGGTGATCGGGCATGTCGGCATCTATACCGGCAGCGGGAGAATGATCCATACGTACGGAGACGGAGGAGTCAAATACAGCCGCATCGATTCCGGCTACTGGGAGGAGCGGTACGTAACGGCAAGGAGGCTCCTTAAATAAAACGCGGCATCCCTCCAGCGACCGGAGCCAGGATTCATTCCCGCCCGCAGCAAGGTTTTCATCCCCCTTCAAAACGTGTATCATGAAACTATAGTTTGGAGGGGTTTACAATATGGTGCAATGGGAGCGGTTAACGCAGCAACTGGGACAAATACTGGGCGCCGAATTCAAACTGGGCCGAATTCCCGTTACCGAGTGGAATGAGGCGGCGGAAGAGGGCAAGTCGGGCAAGAGCCGCTATATCGGCAGCCGGGTTCATTTTTTTCTGATGAAAGAAAGCGGACAAGTCCAGACGATAGCAGTGGAGAAATCCGTATTAACACCGTCTGAGAAGCAGCTGGTGGAACTGACCGTGGAAGCTTATCGCGTACAGGAGAAACGGGGCGCCGCAACGGCTCACTCGGAGGACGAGCGGAAGTCCCAACTTATCCGAAGCTGGATCAGCCAACAATTGGAGCAAGGAATTACCGATGCGGAGCTGCCGGAGTCGCTTGCGTCCACATTCGCTTTGTACGCACAGAAAATTCCGCTCCTCGTATACGGCGATTATTCCGATCAGCGCAAAGCCGTATTTCAGGATTTGAAAAAGCTGCTCGAGTCGTTTTTCGATTGCGAGATCGTCCTGATTCCGCTGCTGGATAAGGAGTGGCTGATCTTGGGCCCCGAATCGCTGTTGCAGGAAGGCGGAGAAGGGGAAGAGGAGACGGCGGAGGATACGCTCGCTTCGCTTGGACTTGCGCTGCACGAGATGCTCGCGACCGAATGGATGGGCGAATGCCATATTGCCGTCGACTACCCGCTGCTGCCTTCGAAGTCGCTGCTCGGCTCTGTTGTGAAGCTGCGTGAGGCGATGACGCTTGGCCGCACTTATCATGTGTCGGATAATATTCATATGCCGTGGAAGCTGCAGCTTGAGAAGCTGCTTCATCCGATCGGCGACGAGGCGCGGCAGTTATTTCTGGAGAGAGTGCTGAAACGGGTCGATCTGTTTAAGGATACGGAGACGGTCACGACGCTGGAGCAGTTTATTGCGCTGGACTGCAGTGTCAGCGAAACGGCCAAAAAGCTGTTCATTCACCGCAATACGTTGCTGTACCGGCTGGACAAGTTCAAGCAGGAGACGGGGCTCGATGTCCGTACGTTCCATCACGCGTTATTGGTGCACATGGCGCTCTTATTGTACAAAGTAACGAAAAGAACCTAATTTTTTTGTAAGCAATGTGCATAGCCATGAAAGTGGACGTAGGTTAATATATAGGTATGTGATAGATGATTATAGGAGGAATGATCCATGGCAGGCGTACGTTTGAATCATATCGTTAAGAAATATCCAGGGGCCGCAGAAGATACCGTTAAAGACTTTAACCTTGAAATTAAAGACAAAGAGTTTTTGGTGCTTGTAGGCGCATCCGGATGCGGTAAATCGACGACGCTCCGTATGATCGCTGGTCTTGAGGAAATTTCGTCCGGCGAGCTGTACATCGGCGACCGTCTGGTGAACGACGTAGCTCCTAAAGATCGCGACATCGCGATGGTATTCCAATCCTATGCTTTGTACCCGCATATGAACGTTTATCAGAACATGGCGTTCGGTCTGAAACTCCGTAAATTCAAAAAAGCCGAAATCGACGCACGCGTGCGCGAAGCGGCTAAAATTCTCGATATCGAAGTCCTGCTCGACCGTAAGCCGAAGGCTCTCTCCGGCGGTCAGCGTCAGCGTGTCGCCTTGGGCCGCGCAATCGTACGGGACCCGCAAGTGTTCCTGATGGACGAACCTCTTTCCAACTTGGACGCCAAACTCCGCGTACAGATGCGCGCCGAGATCAGCAAATTGGCAAAACGTCTGGAAACAACCGTTATCTACGTAACGCATGACCAGACGGAAGCAATGACCATGGGCGACCGCATCGTCGTTATGCACCAAGGCATTATCCAGCAAGCGGCTTCTCCGGAAGAGATCTACAACTTCCCGACCAATATGTACGTGGCCGGCTTTATCGGATCGCCTTCGATGAACTTCATTCACGGTTCTTTGTCAGAGTCCGGCGGCAAAGTCCGCTTCAAATCTCAAGGTGTCGACGTTGTACTGCCGGAAGGCAAAGCGCAAATCTTGCGCGATAAAGGCTACATCAACAAAGAAGTCGTGTTCGGTATCCGTCCGGAAGATCTTCACGACGAGCCGATCTTCTTGGAAGGCTCCCCGGACAGCCACGTGACCGCAACGATTGAAGTATCGGAAAACCTTGGTCACGAAGTTCAGCTTCACCTGAGCGGACTCGGAACACAAACGATCGTCGCTCGTGTCGATGGACGTACCGGCTTCAAGGATGGCATGACGATTAAATTGGCGATGGATATGAACAAAATCCATATCTTCGACAAAGAGACTGAAATTAACGTATTGCTGTAATTTGCTGTAATTATATAGTTCAGGACAAAAAACCGGTGGAAACGCCGGTTTTTTGTTTTGCCTGGAAGTATCAAGTAACGGAGTCTTTTTGAGGCTAAGACCCTGCTGAATTCCATATTCGATGTCGAGCAGGCCTTCGGATCGGCTTCTTAATCAAAAGTGGACTTTTTGAACAACCTCTAGTAGCGGTGCCTGACGATCGGTGTTTAACTGAACTTACAAGGCGTTACAAGGTTGCTTTCGAACCGCATTTCCATTACGATAATGACATTGGAACAAAAAGGAGACGTCAGGCATGGGGAAAAAGACGAAAGTATCCGAACTTGTCCACCATTTTAATCTGGAGGTCGTAGCCGGGGAGGAAGGGCTCGGACGATTGATCAAGGTGGCGGATATTTATCGGCCCGGCTTGGAAATGGCGGGATACTTCGCCTACCACCCCCGGGAACGGGTTCAAATATTGGGAAGAACAGAGCTGACGTTTTTCGAGACGTTGTCGGCTGAACAACGGCACGAGCGCATGTCCAAGCTCTGCAATGAAGAGACGCCCTGCATCATCGTAACGCGCGGGCTAAATGTGCCGGAGGAGTTGATCGGCCTGGCGGGGGAACACCGGCTGCCGGTACTCCGGAGCCCGCTGGCGACAACGACGCTAGTCAGCCGGATTACCGGATTTCTGGAGAACAAGCTGGCGCCTACGACGACGATTCATGGGGTACTGGTCGAAGTGTACGGTATCGGGATGCTCATCACCGGCACCAGCGGCATCGGCAAAAGCGAGACGGCGCTGGAGCTCGTCAAGCGGGGACACCGGCTAATTGCGGACGACGCCGTAGAGATCCGGCAGACGCCGGACAACGTCCTGATCGGCAACGCCCCGGAACTGATCAAGCATCTGCTGGAGATACGGGGAGTCGGCATTATTAACGTTATGACGCTGTTCGGAGCGGGCGCTATCCGGAACAATAAAAAAATATCGCTGGTGATCCGTCTCGAGACGTGGCAGCAGGACAAGGAATACGACCGTCTGGGCATCGACGAGGAATTGACGAGAATTATCGAAACCGACATTCCGCTCGTTACGATCCCGGTCAGGCCTGGACGCAATCTGGCCGTTATTATCGAGGTGGCCGGGATGAATTACCGGTTGAAGCGAATGGGCTACAATGCGGCCCTGCAGTTTACAAACAAGCTGACCGAGTCGATATCCGGCGATTTGGACGATTCGGAATAATGTTGGTGTAGAGGAGTTGGAGCATGGCTTATTTACTCGATCCCATCGCATTCTCGCTCGGTCCGATTACCGTGCGCTGGTACGGCATCATTTTAGGCTCAGCGGCTCTTATCGGGTTATGGCTCGCTGTGATGGAAGGCAAACGGTTCCGAATCCCGCCTGATTTCTTCATGGATCTGCTGCTGATCGGAGTTCCTTCGGCCATTATCGGAGCGCGGATCTATTATGTAGCGTTCAAATGGGATGCCTACAAAAACGATTTGCTTGAAATCTTTAAAATATGGAACGGCGGCATCGCCATCTATGGGGCGCTGATCGGCGCCATTATCGCCGGTTATATCTATATGCGGCGCAAAGGTTACGATTTCTGGCGAATCGCCGACATATGCGCGCCATCGTTAATCGCCGGCCAGATGATCGGCCGCTGGGGCAACTACGTCAACCAGGAAGCGCACGGCGGACCGGTAACGGAATCGTTTCTGCGCGACTCGCTCCATCTGCCCGCCTGGATTACGGATCAGATGTATATCGACGGGCAGTTTTATCATCCGACGTTTTTGTACGAATCGATGTGGAACCTGCTAGGGCTGCTCCTGCTGTTCTTCCTGCGGCGCCAAAGCTTCTTGCGTGCGGGCGAGCTGTTTTTCAGCTATTTTATCTGGTATTCGATCGGAAGGTTCTTCATCGAAGGACTGCGTACCGACAGTTTGGCCTTTACGGCTCCCGAATGGTTCGCCTCAATCATTAACGGATTGTGGTCTCCGATGCTCGTCTTATTCGAGCCGGGCTCGATGGATTACGGCAACGTGCGGATCTCGCAGCTCATCGGTATTCTCATTATCATTGCGGCGGTGATTCTGATCGTACTGCGCCGTAAAAAGGGCTGGTCCGCCGAGAAGTATTCGGACCCGATCATTTCGACCAAATCTGCGCCTCCGGCCTCAACGGAAGCGAACTAACCGACTGCAGCACACCAACACAACGGGGGGATTGGACCTAGGATGCCGATTACAACTGTTCTGTTCGATCTTGACGGTACGATCGTCGATACGAATGAACTGATCGTCCGTTCGTTTTTACATACGCTGGAGGGAGAGACGGAGAGAGCGTTCACCCGGGAAGATATTATTCCGCATATGGGATTTGCGCTTATGGAACAGCTTCGTTTCTTCACCGGCCAAGAGCAGGTAGACGAGCTTGCCGTCAAATACCGGACCTTTAATCAAAGCAAACATGACGAACTGGTCACGGAATTCCCCCATGTCCCGGAAGTATTGGCCGAGCTTGCACGGAGGGGCATCCGGATGGGCGTCGTAACGAACAAGATCCGGCAGACGACGCTGATGGGGCTCCGGTTATGCGGAATCGAATCGTACATGGAGACGATCGTGACGGCAGACGATGTCGCCAGGGGCAAGCCTGATCCTGAGGCAGTACTGAAGGCGCTGGAGCAGCTCGGAGTCGCTCCGGAAGAAGCGCTGATGGTCGGGGACAGCAAGTATGATATTATCGCCGGCCGCGATGCGGGAGTGAAAACCGTCGGGGTGTCCTGGTCGCTTAAGGGCGAGGAGCATCTTCGTTCGTTCGATCCGGATTACATCATTCACGATATGAAGGATCTGCTTGAAATCGTAAGGTAAAGAGGGATTCCCTATTGAGACAAACCAAACGGTATCCGGTAGAAGGGCCGAACGCGCTCTGGCAAGTGTATAAAACGGTAAACAAGTGGAAAGTGGTGCGCAACTTCGTATTTATCCAAATCTCCCGGTACTGTCCTTCGCTTCCGGTAAAAAACTGGATTTATCGAAGGGTGCTCGGCATGAAGGTAGGAGAACATACCGCATTTGCGCTGATGGTGATGGTGGATGTCTTCTTCCCGGAGAAGATCGAGGTCGGGTCCAACTCGATTATTGGTTATAATACGACGATACTCGCTCATGAATATCTAATCGGAGAATACCGGCTCGGGGATGTGAAGATCGGCTCTAACGTGATGATCGGCGCCAATACGACGATATTGCCCGGTGTGACGATCGGCGATAACGCGATTGTCGGAGCGGGTGCCGTCGTTCACCGGGACGTAGCGCCTGGAAGCTTTGTAGCAGGCAATCCGCTTCAGGTCATCCGAGAATAGTACATACAGGAAGGGTCTGGCGCGAGGCGTCAGACCCTTCTGCTGTACCAGCTCCATACCCGGTCAATATCCTGCTTGTCGATATGTTCGACACTCCACGTATTGTCTCCGGTATGACCCATCAGATTCACTTTGAGCGTCATCACCCGCTTCTTGCGTTGGGTGACGGACCCTTTCACTTGCAGCGACATGATCTGAGGTCTGCGCACGTAACAGGTTGTCTTGGTGATCAACCGGTTCTGGATCGTAAGCTGCTTGTCCGTCAACGTCATGCCGGAATCGAGGAATCGTCTCGTGGCCCAAGCTGTAACAAGCGGAAGCAGCAGAAGCGACCACATGCCGGGAATGCGAAAGTAGGCGATGAGTCCTGCGCTCAGTAGGGCAGCCAGGAGCAGTTCGATCCGGATGTAATACAAGAAAGCCCGCTTCGGCGGCCGTGCTTCGATCGGCGTTGCGGCAAATTGAGGCAGAAACGCTTCTATTATACGGGGCAGCTCGCTCATTCGAAAAAGCGGATGGAACATCAGTTTGTCTTCTTTGGCGGAAGCGACGACCCGGAGCTCCATCTGACCGTATCCGAGCGCTTGTCGCAGCCAGCCTTCCTTGACCATAACCGCCTGGACGCGTTCGGGCGAGAAGAGATGTTTCTTTTTCTCCAGCAGACCGTAAGTGACCGCGATTTGTTCGCCTTGGCGGGTGACGGTAAAGCCGGCATATTTAACGACATAAAGGACGACGGATAAGAGCCAAGCGAGCAACAAACCGATCAGGACGGCGATTACGATCGCCCAGCCGGAAGGCATCAGGGCGGTCGCTTCTTCGAAGATCCGATCGGAAAACCGCTGCGGTAGCAAGTCGTCGGCAAATGACATGACGCCGGCAATAAACACGAAAACGAGTCCGATGTTCATGGAGGTAAAAGCGGCTTTTGCCAGTTGACCGGCCGATAGACGGACGATCGGGGCGGCAGCCGAATCCGTATCGCTCGGCTCTCTCAGGCTGCTGTCAGCAGCATCGGCAGAAGCGTCGCCAAGCTCCGGCTTCTCGGCGGAGACGTGGTCAGGATGACGATCCGCGGCAGCTTTCGCTTCGCGGAGCCAGAGCTGCAACCGCTCAGCGTCCGCGACAGCCACCGCAGGTAATACTCCGTCCGAATCGGCTTTGCCGCCGGGCGTCTCGATCTTCAATTGAACGACGCCCAGCAGCCGCTGGAGCAGAGGCTGTTCGGTGTTGACGGAATGAATGCGGCCGAAATAGATGGACTTTTCCTCGCGGAATAAGACCCCTTTGCGAATTGCGATTTTGTCGTCTTCAAGCACATAAACGAATTTTTTCCATTGCAACACGCCGAAAACGATCAGCACGATCAGAAGTACTGGAGCAACGGTGTACACGGCCCAGTGAGGATTGCTCCAGTCAATGTCTTTGAAGAGAATGAGAATAATTAGCGGGAGCATCGCTTTAATCCATTGAACGGTTGTAAATAAAATAAACACGGGGTGCAGCCGGCGCGTCTCATTCATCGTCGTCCACCACTTTCGCCAGCACACCTATGCGCCGTTTCAACCGTTCCGCATCGTCCTGCTTCAGACCGCTGATCCGGTGAGTGGTCGCCGCGGTGACGACTTTCACTTCAGCCAGCCCGTAATTCCGCATCAGCGGCCCGCTCTCGATCTCGACGTGCTGCACCCGTACCATCGGAACAAGTACGTTGCTGATAAAGAGAAGTCCGGAGCGGATCTCCAGCTCCTCCTCGAACACTTCATAGGCGAAACGGCGGAATTCCACAGTCGGAACGATCCAAACAAAGACGACAAACGTCAGGGCGAACAGACCGAGGGCGATCCAGCCGGGTAGCAGTATCCAGTCCCACCGGCTTGCCGCGACCAGATAAGCGGCCGACAGGAGGAACAGCAGACCGTTCAAGATCATTGCGCTAATGCGGGAAGCTTTGATCGAATCCGGGTGAAGCCGCTGAGTCAGATCAGGTTCCATATATGCAGTCACTCCTTGGATGTAGTATATCCTTATTGGTAATACGTTAAAGAGGCCGAATCGTTCTATCCCTTATTAAAACGGTCCAAAAGACGGTTGGTTACAGCAAACAAGGGGGACATATGGATGACGATCCTGATTGTAATCTTATTAATTATCATTATACTCCTGCTGCTGCATATAAACAGCAAGCTGCCGGGCAGAGACTACATCCAAGAGGCGCTTAAACGAGATCAAGAGAGGGCCAAACAGAAAGAAAACAGCTCCGAATGATGGGCTTTAAAAAGACAGCGGTCAAGTAACCTGCAATTGACGCTGTAGAGCGTCCGTGGTACACTATCAGATAAATTACTTTATTTTGTTAGCATGGTAGATTGGTAATACATTAACGCGATAAAGCGACATTGCGCGGGGGAAAACGATACAACTGTCGGGGAAAAGGGGAGTGGCCCATGTCAAAGCCAAAAGTATTTGAAAAGCCGACTGGCGTAAAAGATTATTTGCCGGATACGGTCGCCAAGCTGCGCCGCATCGAGACGAATGTGCTGGAATGCATGCACAAGTGGGGGTACCGCCAAATCATAACGCCCACATTGGAATATTACGACACGGTAGGAGTGGCAAGCTCTACGACCGACCGGAGACTGTTCAAGCTGCTGGACAAAAAAGGGACGACGGTCGTGCTCCGCTCGGAAATGACCGGACCGATCGCACGCGTTGTCGGATCGCTGCTGAAGGATCATCCGTTCCCGCTGCGGCTTTCCTACCATTCGAACGTTTTTCGGGCTTTCGAGGAGGAAGCGGGGCGGGAAGCGGAGTTTTTCCAAACCGGAGTCGAGCTGGTCGGAGACGGCTCCGCCGATGCGGATGCGGAAGTGGTCGCGCTGGCGATCGCTTGCCTGAAGGCGGCGGGCGTACGCGATTTCAAAATCGCGATCGGGCACGTCGGATTTTTGAACGGCTTGTTCCAGGAGGCGCTGTCCGGACGCGACGAGGAGCAAAGCGCGCTTAAGGAACGGCTGCTGCAGCGGGATCACGTCGGCTACCGGAACTTGCTTGCCGGATACGGACTTGAAGACGGCATTCGCTCCGAGCTGGAGGGCATCTTGCGCTTGCGCGGCGGTCAGGAAATATGCGAACAGGCGAGAGGGTTGTCGCTCGACCGGATGGCGCAGGATGCGATTCAGCATCTGTGCGAGGTTTGGGATGTGCTGAAAGCGTACGGAGTCAGCGAGCATGTGCTGATCGATCTGACGATGATCGGCGATTTTACTTATTACACGGGGATGACGTTCGAAGGATATGCGGCGGATCTCGGCTTCCCCGTCTGCAGCGGGGGCCGGTACGACAATCTGCTGAAGCAGTTCGACCGTCCGGCGGCTGCGACCGGATTTGCCCTGAAGACGAACCGGATGCTGGAGGTCGCCGTGTGCGATCCGGCCGAGGAGCTGTACCGGGTGCTCGTGGTGTATACCCCCCGGAAGGTTGGAGAGGCGCTCGCGCATGCCCAGGAGCTGCGGAGCAGACCGAATGTGATGGTGGAGACGCTGCGCGTGGATGCGGACAAGAAGGACGGTTCCCGTCCTAGCTTGACAGAGCGTGCGGCCAGTCCGGTAAATCTCGAAGCGTACAGCGAAGTCATCGAGTTTGGTTGACGAAAGGATGGTTGAGATGCAGGACCTGTTGAAGGTAGCGATTCCGAAAGGGAGAATCGTCAAGCATATTCACCGGCTGTTTCAGGAAGCGGGCATGCCGCTGCCGGAAGATCTGGACGACTCCCGGAAATTTATTATTCCCGCTCACGAGATGGGCATGGAATTTATAGTGGCAAAACCTGCCGATGTGCCGACGTACGTAGAGTACGGGGTCGCCGATATCGGAATCGCCGGGAAAGACGTCATGATGGAAGAGAACCGTAACGTGTACGAGCTGCTGGATCTGGGCATCGCGCGCTGCCGGTTTTCGGTCATCGGGCTGCCGGATTGGAAGCCGGTGCTCAATCCGCGGGTGGCGAGCAAGTTTCCGAATGTCGCATCGCAATATTTCCGCGAGAAGGGCCAGCAGGTCGAAGTGATCAAGCTGAACGGGAACGTCGAGCTGGCGCCGTTGATCGGCCTCGCGGACCGGATCGTCGATCTTGTCGAGACCGGCAATACGATCCGGGAAAACGGACTGGTGGAGCTGGAGAAAATAGCGGATATCACGAGCCGTCTCGTCGCCAACCGGGTCAGCTACCGGATGAAAAACGGAGCGGTGCAGCAGCTGTGCGACCGGCTGCAGTCGGCGATTAACGCTGCGGCTGTACGATGAACGAAAGGAGGCTGGCAACGTGCGCATCATGAAGGCTAACGAATTCAAGCTGGCGAGGGAAGTGGAATACGGCTCGCCGGAGCAGAATGCAGCGGTTAACGAGATTTTGAATGCCGTTCGTACGGAGGGAGACGCCGCGGTGCTGCGGTATACGGAGCGGTTCGACCGGGTAAAGCTGGAGGCCGGTCAGCTCCGTGTCACGGAGCAGGAGATCCTGGCCGCTTATGACCGTGTGGAGCCGCGGTTTATCGAGGCGCTCAGACGGGCGGCGGCCAATATCCGCAGCTTCCACGAGAAGCAGAAGCGTACGTCGTGGATGGATGTGCAGCCGGACGGAACGACGCTCGGCCAGATCATCCGGCCGCTGCGGCGCGTCGGACTGTACGTGCCGGGCGGCAAAGCGGCGTACCCGTCGTCCGTGCTGATGAACGCGATCCCGGCGCAAGTGGCCGGAGTGCCCGAGATCGTGATGGTGACCCCGGCATCGACGGGAGGCAAGGAAGGGATCGATCCGTATATTCTGGTCGCGGCGGCGGAAGCCGGCATTCGCGAAATGTACCGGGTCGGAGGCGCTCAGGCGGTCGGGGCACTGGCCTACGGCACCGCTACGATCCCGCCTGTCGATAAGATCGTCGGGCCGGGCAACATCTACGTCGCTCTCGCGAAGCGGTACGTGTACGGCGTAGTCGATATCGACAGTATCGCCGGCCCGAGCGAGATCCTGGTGCTTGCCGACGATAGCGCCGACCCGGCTTATATCGCCGCCGACCTGCTGTCGCAGGCGGAGCATGACGAGATGGCGTCATCCATCCTCGTCACCACTTCGCAATCGCTCGCCGAGTCGGTTCAGGCAGAGGTAGCCCGCCAGCTCGAGTCGCTCCCGCGCAAAGAAATTGCCGAGCGCTCCATCCGCGAGCGGGGCGCGATCCTGATGGCGGACAGCGAGGAGGAAGCGGTCGCCACCTCGAACCGGCTGGCGCCGGAGCATCTGGAGATTCTCGTCCGCGAGCCGTTCGGCATGCTCGGGCGAATCGAAAATGCCGGCGCGATATTCCTCGGACCGTACAGCACGGAGCCTGTAGGCGACTATTATGCAGGACCGAACCATATTTTGCCGACGAACGGCACGGCACGGTTCTCATCGCCGCTGAACGTCGACGACTTCCTGAAGAAGTCGAGCGTCATTCATTACAGCAAGGAAGCGCTGCTGCGCAGCGGCGAGGACATCATCACGCTGGCGAAGCACGAAGGCTTGGAAGCCCACGCGAGGGCGGTTCAAATTCGATTGGAAAAGGAAGGGAAGCGCACATGAGCGATACGGCGAATCGGCCAACGCGTACGGCGGCCATCGAACGGAAGACAAACGAAACGAATATTAAGCTGGCTTTCAATGTGGACGGTACCGGGGTTTCGGAGATTCAGAGCGATGTCCATTTCATGAACCATATGCTGGACCTGTTTACGAAGCACGGACTGTTCGATCTGCGGATCGAAGCCGACGGCGACATCGAGATCGACGATCACCATACGACGGAGGATATGGGCATCTGCCTCGGCCAGGCGTTCCGCGAAGCGCTCGGCGACAAGCGGGGGATTAAGCGTTATGCGAACGTATTCGTGCCGATGGACGAAGCGCTGGCCCAGGTGGCGGTCGACATCAGCAACCGTCCTCACCTTGAATACCGGGCGGAGTTCCCTTCCGCTCAGGTAGGCAGCTTTACGACGGAGCTCGTACACGAATTTTTGTGGAAATTCGCGCTCGAAGCCCGAGTGACGCTGCACGTTATCGTCCATTACGGTAGCAATACGCACCATATGGTGGAGGCGATCTTCAAGGCGCTGGGCCGTGCGCTTGACGAGGCGACCACGATCGATCCGCGCGTTCAGGGCGTTCCGTCTACGAAGGGAGTGCTCTAACGCGTGATCGCCATTATCGATTACGGCATGGGGAATTTGCACAGCGTAAGCAAAGCGGTCGAGCGGTTAGGGTTTGAAGCGGTCGTAACGTCCGATCCTGAGGTTATCCTGTCTGCAAGCGGGGCGGTGCTCCCGGGTGTCGGTGCATTCGGCGACGCGATGAGCAATCTTCGCGAGACCGGGTTGAAGGAAACGGTGCTGGAGTACGCCGCTAGCGGCAAGCCGCTGCTGGGCATTTGCCTCGGGATGCAGCTGCTGTTCACCGAAAGCGAGGAGCACGGGCAGCATAACGGGCTGAATTTGCTGCCAGGCAAAGTCGTCCGCTTCCGCGGGCCTTACAAAGTGCCGCATATGGGCTGGAACCGGTTGTCGTTCCGCCGCTCCTCGCCATTGCTGGAAGGGCTGGAGGAAGGACACGTTTACTTTGTCCACTCGTACCATGTCATTCCGGAGGAAACGAACGATCTGCTCGCTACGACGGATTATTACCAGGCGGTCACGGCGATTGTCGGACGGGGTAACGTGTACGGGATGCAGTTTCATCCGGAGAAGAGCAGTGATCTCGGCATGAAGCTGCTGGAGCGGTTCCTGAAGCTTTGCCGCTGACGACGTCGGCTGTTTATCCGTTTTATCCGGTGAGGGCAGATTGCCTTGACGGGGAGAGAAGTGTTGTCAGTTCACTATGGAAGAAAAGCGGGGGGAAGAGACTATGCTGGCGAAACGGATTATACCTTGTCTGGACGTGAAGGACGGACGGGTCGTAAAAGGCGTCAATTTTGTCAACCTGCGGGATGCCGGCGATCCGGTCGAGCTTGCGGCCGTGTATGACCGGGAAGGCGCGGACGAACTCGTATTTCTCGATATCTCCGCCTCGGTGGAGGGACGCGCGACGATGATCGAGGTTGTGAAGAAAACGGCAGGGGAGATTACGATTCCGTTCACGGTCGGCGGCGGCATCTCCAGCACGGACGATATGAAGCGGCTTCTGCGCGCAGGCGCGGACAAGATCGGGATCAACACGGCCGCGATCAAAAATCCGCGTCTGATCGAAGAGGGCGCGTCCAAATTCGGATCGCAATGTATCGTCGTCGCGATTGACGCCAAGTACAACGAGTCTTGGGGCGAATGGGAAGTGTACACGCACGGCGGACGCAATGCGACGGGCATCAAGGCGCTCGAATGGGCGCAGCAGGCGGAAGCGCTTGGAGCGGGGGAGATTCTGCTGACGAGCATGGATGCGGACGGTACGAAGGACGGCTTCGACCTGGCGCTGACGAAGGCGGTATCGGAAAGCCTCGGCATTCCGGTTATCGCCTCAGGCGGAGCGGGAAGCAAGGAGCATTTCTACGACGTTTTCACGCAAGGCAAAGCCGACGCCGGACTTGCCGCGACGATTTTTCACTATAAAGAGATGACGATTCAAGAGGTTAAGGACGATCTGAGAGGCAAAGGAGTGGAGGTCCGATGAGCGGTCAAACATCTGAACAGCTGGCGGATGCGATCAAATGGGATGAGGCGGGGCTAGTTCCGGCTATCGTGCAGGATGCGGTCAGCAAGGAAGTGCTCATGCTCGCCTACATGAACCGGGAATCGCTGAAGCTTACGGCCGAGTCCGGGGAAACCTGGTTTTGGAGCCGTTCCCGTTCGGAGCTGTGGCATAAAGGGGCGACATCCGGACATATCCAGAAGGTTCGCTCGCTGCGCTACGACTGTGACGGCGATACGCTGCTCGTGACGGTGGAGCAGACGGGGCCGGCTTGCCATACCGGCAAGTACAGCTGCTTCTATAATGTCGCGGGTGTGAGCGGAGCGGAAGGAAGCGAGGCAACTTCCGAGCCGAAGAACCGGTTCGAGATTCTCGAGAAGCTGGAGGCGACGATCGCCCAGCGCGACGCGGAACGTCCGGAAGGGGCGTACACGACGTATTTGTTCGAGAAAGGCGTCGATAAAATATTGAAGAAAGTCGGCGAAGAAGCGGGCGAAGTGATCATCGCAGCCAAAAACCGCAGCCACGAAGAGCTACGCTATGAAGCGAGCGACCTGATCTTCCATCTGATGGTGCTGCTGCGCGAGCAGAAGCTGCCGCTCGACGACCTGCTCGGAGAGCTCGAGCGCCGGTATATGAAACAAAAAAGCGATTACGCGATCAGTTGAGCCTGAAACGTATCGAATAGGACGATCCCACCCGAGACTTGTCATTATGGAGTAAGGGTGGGTGTTTTTTTACGATTTACGCCAGAAAGTTTGAGTTCGCTAAAGTGTTAAAGCGAATCGAGACATTTTGAACCTAGGAAAGCGACCTCTTACGCAGGGGGCTGCGTCGTGGAAAAGGCTTCGTTTAGAAGCTTTTCTTATATCCGATACGTAATCCGGGCCGGGATGGAGATGCTAACCGACTAAGGAAGATGCGCAGTCCAGCCGGTGGATTCGCCTTTATTTCCAGAAGATGCTTAAACTTGACTTTTTTTCGGTCGGATTTGGAAGTAAAACAGGGCTATTTGTGACGAATTGATGAAATGCGGAACTGAAAGCTTTTGAAAAAACTTGTCGAGGGAGTATAATAGTGCTTGGACAGGCACGCCTGGGTATTGTCGAAACAAGTTAATAATTGATGAAACGTGCTGGAAGGCTTCAACCATTTCTAGGAGGTAACCATGTACAAGGACAATTGTAAAATTTTTTCCGGATCGTCCAATCCGAAGCTCGCCGCAAGCATCTGCGCCGAACTGGGTATTCCGCTCGGTCAAATCAAGCTTTCCCGCTTCAAGAGCGGCGAAGTGTACTGCCTGTACGAGGAGTCGGTCCGAAATTGCGACGTCTTCCTGGTACAGACGTTCTCGCATCCGATCAACGATCATTTCGTAGAGCTGCTTGTTATGATCGATGCGGCTAAGAGGGCATCCGCCAGAACGATCAACCTTGTCATCCCGTACTATGGTTATTCCAGACAGGAACGCAAAGCCGCTCCTCGCGAACCGATATCGGCCAAGCTGGTAGCCGATCTGTTGACGACCGCGGGCGCCAGCAGCATCGTGACGGTCGATCTGCATGCGCCGGCCATTCAGGGCTTCTTTAATATACCGGTTAACCACATGACCTCGCTGGATCTGATCAGCGATTATATCCGCAACAAAAAGATTCCGAACCCGGTCGTCGTCTCTCCGGACGTCGGACGTGCGTCTACCGCCGAAAATTTGGCGAACATTCTCAACGCTCCGTTCGCGATCATGATCAAGAAGCGCCATGCCCACAACGAAGCGACGATTACGCACGTCATCGGCGACGTGGAAGGCCGCACTCCGATCATTATTGAAGACATGATCGACACCGGCAATTCGATTATTAAAGTCGTGGAAGGTCTCAAGGAACGGGGAGCGGAGGACTGCTTCGTCTGTGCGACGCATCCGATCTTCTCGGGACCGGCGCTTCAGCGGCTGGATCACCCGAATATCCGGGAAGTGGTCATTACCGATTCGATCGCGCTTCCGGACGGACATCCGGAGCGGTTCAAAGTGCTGTCGCTCGCCCACTTGTTCTCCGACGCCATACGGATCATCCGCGAGGGCGGATCGATCAGCACGCTGTTCAAATACGGCGGCGTGTAAGGCTCGCCTATTGCAATCAGGCCGACCTCCGGCCGGACGCCGCCGCGAAATGCCAGCAAAGCAGTAGGTAAACTCGCCGGATGTGTGTTATACTTTGAGGTAATAAGTAGAGTTGCCGGAGGTGTCTGAAGTATGGCAAAGAAAAAGCATGTGGCCAAGACGAAAAAGCGCAACGTCATCACGGTCGAAATGGATGCCACGTTCTTTTTCGAAAGAGCCGTCCAGTCTTTGGACCGTCACCGTTACGATAAGGCGTTGAAATACTTCCGGCGGGCCGTCGAGTTCGAACCGGATAATCCGGTCAACCATTGCAACCTGGCCGGCGTATTGTCGGAAACGGGCGATTATGAGGAATCGAACCGGATTCTGCAGCATATTGTCGAACAAATCGATCCGTCCATGACGGAATGTTATTTTTATATGGCAAACAATTACGCCAACATGGAAAACTACGAAGCGGCCGAAGAGGCGCTCGTTTATTATTTGGAACACGATCCGAACGGCCAGTATCTGGACGAAGCGGAAGAAATGATGGACCTGCTCGGATATGAGCTGGAACGGCCGACGAAGCTCACCTCGATCAAAAGCAGGGAAGGGCTGTTTGAGCATGACCGGGCGCGTACGCTGCTGGAAGAAGGCAAATTTTCCGAGGCGGTGCGCATTCTCGAGAAGCTGGTGAAAAAGTCGCCGGACTTTATGGCCGCCCGCAACAATCTCGCGCTTGCCTATTATTATATGGGCTTGTTCGACAAAGCGATGACGTCGATCCATCAAGTGCTGGAGCTGGACCCGGGGAATTTGCACGCCTTGTGCAACCTCGCCATCTTCCACCAGCATAGCGGGAACCGGGAGGAACTCGGCGAACTGCTCGTAAGCTTGCGGAAAACGTATCCGATGCACCATGATCACATCTTCAAGCTGGCGACGACAATGGGCATACTATCCGAGCACGAAACCGCCCACCGGTTGTTCCGGCGACTGCTCAAATCCGGCGAGTCCGGTCTTGATCCTTGTCTTTATCACTACACCGCGGTGGCGGCTTATAATATCGGCAAATACGCCGAAGCGGAGAAGCTGTGGCGGACCGTCGAGAAGCTCGATCCGGGCACGGATATTCCCCGGTATTACTTGACTCAGTTGAGGGATGCGGAAGCAGGGAATAAGAAATCGGTCGGTTATCATTACCATCTACCGTTCGAAGAGCAGTTTCGCGTGCTGGAGACAGCGACGGACGGCATTCCCGATCATCTGAAGCGGGACCCGCTCGTGCGTTCTTCGTTTTTCTGGGCACTGCGGCATGGCGACGTAGAGACGAAGCTTCAAGTCATTCAGGCGTTCGGCATTATTGCCGACAGCGAGGTGGAGGACGCGCTTCGCGAATTTTTGCTCGATCCGGAGGAAGACGAATATTTAAAGAAGGTCGCTATCTTCGTGCTGCGCAGCATGCGCGCGAAGGAGCCGATCTACGTCAATCTGGACGGCCGGGAGACGCCATTGCAGTCTTCGCCATGGTCGCCGCATCTGCCGGTGTGGAAGGACAAGTGGCAGGATGTCATGGAAGCCGCCCTCCGAAAAATGGATAAACGGTACGACATGATTCAACAGCACGACTTGGAGACGCTATGGGTAGAGTTTCTAACCCGGGTGTACCCGGACGCTCCCCGAATCGGCAAAGTGGAAGGCTGGGCCGCCGCGCTGGAATATTTGACGGCCAAAATGCACCGCAGAGCGATCTCTTACCATGAAGTCGCAATCCGTTACGGCGTATCCGTCACCACCGTAAGCAAAAACGTCAAAGTAATCGACGTCGCCTGCGGCCTTAAAGAAAAAATGGACGCGATCTTTCCGAAGCTGACCAGCTCGGAGCCGTTCTGATCCAACCCCATGCGTTTGAAGGGGATATACAGCCAATCACAAGCAGGAAGCGAAGGAGGAGAATAAGCATGTACAAAACGATTGTAATCGGCACAGGTCCTGCGGGACTTACAGCCGCTATCTATTTGGCTCGGGCCAACCTGAATCCGCTCGTTATCGAAGGACCGGAGCCGGGCGGACAGCTGACCACGACGACGGAAGTAGAAAATTTCCCGGGCTTTCCGGAAGGCATCATGGGTCCTGAGCTGATGGATAATATGCGCAAGCAGGCCGAACGGTTCGGCGCGCAATTCCGCACCGGCTGGGTGAACGAGGTCGACATGTCGAACCGTCCGTTCAAGCTGAAGATCGAAGGCGGCGAGGAGCTTGTTGCCGAGACGCTTATTATATCCACCGGAGCATCAGCCAAGCTGCTCGGCATTCCTAACGAGAAGGAAAGCATGGGACGCGGCGTCAGCACCTGCGCCACCTGCGACGGATTTTTCTTCCGCGGCAAAAAGATTATCGTGGTCGGCGGCGGAGACTCCGCGATGGAAGAAGCGAACTTCCTGACCCGCTTCGCTACCGAAGTACGCATCGTGCATCGCCGCGACGAGCTTCGCGCTTCCAAAATCATGCAGGACCGCGCCCGCGAAAACTCGAAGATTACTTGGAGCTTGAACAAGGCTCCGGTCGAAGTCGTGTCGGGCGACAAGGGAGTTACGGGCCTGAAAGTGAAAGACAGCACGACCGGAGTGGAAGAGATCATCGAGACGGACGGTATCTTCGTAGCGATCGGGCATACGCCGAATACGCGATTCCTTAACGGCCAGCTGAAAACCGACGAGATCGGCTATCTGCTCGTTACTCCAGGAACGTCCGAGACCAACGTGCCCGGCGTGTTCGCTTGCGGAGACGTGCAGGATCACAAGTACCGCCAAGCGATTACGGCAGCGGGCAGCGGCTGTATGGCGGCGCTCGATTGCGAGAAGTTTCTGGAAGGAAACGCGGTTCACGACTGGAGCAAGTCGCTGTAATTGGACAACGAATCGTAGGGAGAACCCGGGTTCTCCCTTTTCCTTTTCCAATAGTTGCACGGGTGCGGAGACGGACTTTTCCGCCCTTTTGGAGCCTCCCGCTTTACTTGACCTAATAGGTGGGTTGGCTTATAGTTGGAACAGTAGAATACAATTTCGGTTGAGGTGACATTGGGAATGTCGGAGAAGATTTATGTCGGAGTGGATTTGGGCGGCACCAATATTAAGGTGGGCATTTGCGACGAGCAAGGTAAGCTGCTTCACACTTATGAAGGGCCTACTGGAGCAGAAGACGGTCCCGAAGCGGTGCTTGACCGTATTGCGCAATATGTAAAGAAGATCGTGTCCGACTCGACCTACCAGTGGGAACAGGTGGCCGGCGTTGGAGCTGGAATTGCCGGATTTATCGATTTGGCAAACGGAGTCGTCCTGTTCGCACCGAACTTGAAATGGAAAGACGTTGCCGTGAAGAGCGAGCTGGAATCGCGACTTGGGCTTCCGGTAGCGCTGGACAATGACGCAAACGTGGCGGCGCTCGGAGAAGCTTGGAGCGGAGCGGGCGCAGGCCTCAAACATATCGTTGCTTTCACGCTTGGAACGGGGGTAGGCGGCGGCATTATTATCGACGGCCGGATCTATCAAGGCTTCCGGGGAATGGCCGGGGAGCTGGGTCACATTAAGGTCGTTCCCGACCTGGAAGCGATCCAGTGCGGATGCGGCCAGCTGGGCTGTGTGGAAACGGTTTCGTCTGCTACAGGCATCGTCCGGATGGCCAAGGATGCAGTTGGCCGCGGCGAAGCGACTTCGCTATCGCTGAATGAAACAATCTCGGCGAAGGACGTATTCGATGCGGCCAAAGACGGGGATGAAGTGGCGATCCGCATCGTGAAGCGGGCAGCGTATTATTTGGGCAAAGCGATGGCGGCTGTGGCGGTTGTATTGAATCCGCAAAGGTTTGTCATTGGCGGCGGCGTATCCAAAGCCGGCGATATTTTGTTCGATGAGATCCGCAAAGTGTACGTTCAGAACGTTCCTGAAGTGTTCGCTCAAGGTGTTGATATCGTTCCGGCTACGCTTGGAAACGACGCGGGTGTTGTGGGAGCGGCCGGATTAAATTTGAAGTAAGCCTCATACAGTAGTAGAGCGAGTTCAATAAGTCCGGTTTTCAGCACCGAGAAGATCGGATGAAGCTAGGAAATGGGCTTTATGAACAACCTCTAATAGAGAGAATAGAGCGTCCGCAGCGCCCGGCGGTTCTCTCAAGCGATGGGAGGGGAAACGTATGGAGGACATGGCGAACGTTGCAAGACTAGTCATCATTACGGGCATGTCGGGAGCGGGGAAAACGATCGCGGTGCAAAGTCTGGAAGACCTCGGCTTTTTCTGCGTGGACAATTTGCCTCCCGTACTCATCCCGAAGTTCGCGGAGTTGATCGACCAGTCCAAGGGACGGATCGGCAAAGTGGCCCTCGTCATCGACCTGCGGGGACGCGAATTTTTTACTTCGTTGTCCGAATCGCTGCGCACGATCAAGGAAAACTATACGATTACGTACGAAATCCTGTTCCTGGACGCTACCGATTCGACGCTCGTTCAGCGTTACAAGGAAAGCCGCCGCCGTCATCCGCTCGCTCCGGACGGACTTCCGCTGGACGGCATCCATCTCGAGCGCAAGCTGCTTGAAGAGCTCAAAGGCATGGCCAATCAAGTGATCGATACGAGCAGTCTGAAGCCGGCCGAGTTGAAGGAACGGATTATTTCCCGATTTACGAGCATGGGTAAAGGAAGCATCTCGGTTAACGTGATTTCCTTCGGATTTAAGTACGGAATCCCGATTGACGCCGACCTTATTTTCGACGTCCGTTTTTTGCCGAATCCGCATTATGTGGAACACCTGAGACCGAACACCGGTCTTGATCCGGACGTCTACGATTATGTGATGAAATGGAGCGAGACGCAGGAGTTTCTGACGAAACTGATCGATTTGCTCCAATTTCTCATCCCGCAGTATGCGAAGGAAGGCAAAAGCCAGGTTGTCGTCGGGATCGGCTGTACGGGAGGCAAGCACCGTTCAGTGGCAATCGCCGAATACTTGGGCAAAATGCTCGGCAGCAGCGAAACCGAAGTGACGCGGATCAGTCATCGGGACGCGGATCGGGATCGCCGTCCCGAGGTGAGCCGATGAGCGAAAATGTGCAGGAGGGCAGCCTTCCCCGAATTGTCGTCATTGGTGGTGGTACCGGTCTGTCCGTCATGCTCCGGGGACTGAAGGAGAAGCCTCTCGATATTACGGCGATCGTCACGGTGGCGGACGACGGAGGAAGCTCCGGTGTGCTTCGCAACGAGCTGCAAATCCCGCCTCCGGGCGATATTCGCAACGTGCTGATCGCCTTGGCTGACGTAGAGCCGCTGCTGTCGAAGCTGCTTCAGCACCGGTTCTCGAGCGGAGCGGGCCTCGCCGGGCACAGTCTGGGCAATCTGATGCTGGCCGCGATGAAGGATATTACCGGCGATTTCGTAACCGGAGTCAAGGAGCTCAGCCGGGTGCTTGCTGTCCGGGGCCGCGTGCTGCCGGCAAGCGATCACCAGATTATCCTGAAGGCCGAGATGAAGGACGGGACGATTATTGAAGGCGAGTCGAATATTCCGAACGCCGGAGGAAAAATTAATCGGGTATTCATCGAACCGGCGGACGTTTCACCGCTCGAAGAAGCGGTGGAGGCGATCCGTGAGGCGGACGCGATTCTGGTCGGCCCGGGAAGCTTGTATACGAGCATTTTGCCGAATCTGCTCGTCCCTAAGCTGGCGGAAGAGATTATGCGTTCCGAGGCGGTCAAAATCTTTGTCTGCAACGTGATGACACAGCCCGGTGAAACCGACGATTTTACGGTCAGCGACCATTTGCAGGCCGTATACGATCATGTGGGACACCATCTGTTCGACTATGTCATCGTGAATAATGGAGAAATTCCGCCGCAAGTTCAGAGCAAGTATGCGGAGAAAGGCGCGAAAGCGGTACACCTCGATATGGAGGAAGTGACCCGACGGGGTTACAAGGTGATCGCCGACCGGCTTGTTCTGTTCCGGACTTACTTGCGCCATGACGCGGCGAGGCTGAGCCACCATATTTTTCAACTGGTGGAAAGCTGGATGGTGCGAAAGAGGTGACAAGGGATGTCTTTTGCGGCGCAAACGAAAAAAGAGCTGACCATGGTTGAGGCCGAGGAGTGCTGTGAGAAAGCGGAAATGGCAGCGCTCATCCGGATGAACGGGACCGTCCAGCTGACGAACCAGCGCATCGTGCTTGACATCTCCACTGAAAATGCGGCCATCGCCCGGCGTATTTATATGCTGATCAAGAAAAATTTCAACCTTCATACCGAGCTGCTCGTCCGCAAAAAGATGAGACTCAAAAAAAACAACGTATATATCGTCCGAGTGCCGAATCAGGTTCAGGAAGTGCTTGGCAGCCTCCGCATCGTATCCGAAGGGTTTCAGTTTACCCCGGGCATCGACCGGCGGATCGTGCGCGGCAACTGCTGCAAGCGAGCGTATTTGCGGGGGGCCTTCATGGCCGGAGGTTCGGTCAACAATCCCGAGGGTTCCTCGTATCACCTCGAGATCGCTTCGATGTACGAGGAGCACTGCCACGCCTTGTGTCAGCTGGCCAACAAGTTTCACTTGAACGCGCGCTGCATCGAACGAAAAAAAGGGTACGTGTTTTATATGAAGGAAGGCGAGAAGATTATCCAGTTTTTGAATCTGATCGGCGCGCATCAGGCGCTGCTGCGATTCGAAGACGTCCGCATCATGAAGGATATGCGCAACTCGGTCAACCGGATCGTCAACTGCGAGACGGCCAATTTGAATAAGACGATTGGGGCGGCCGTCAGACAAATCGAGAATATCCGGTATTTGAAGCAAGAGCTGGGTCTGGAGAATTTGCCGGAGAAACTGAGGGAAGTGGCGGAGGTTCGCCTGCTTCACCCGGATATGAATCTGAAGGAAGTCGGGGAGCTGCTGAAGGGCAGTGTCAGCAAGTCCGGAGTGAATCACAGACTCCGCAAGCTGGACGAACTCGCCGAAAAAATGAGAAATTCCTGAACAGTTTGAAATCATGGGGAACTTTCCTTTAACTGTTCGGTAATAAATGATATAATATGTCAATAACGAATTTCAACGGAACGTTGATCATAAGATGTAGGGGGTATCGGTTACATGACCAGACGTCCAGCAGTCGTACGACTGAGAACGGGATTGCACGCAAGACCGGCGGCATTGTTTGTCCAAGAAGCGAACAAGTTTTCGTCGGAAATTTTCGTCGAGAAGGACGATAAGAAAGTAAATGCCAAAAGCATTATGGGCATTATGAGCCTGGCCATCAGCTCCGGCACGGAAGTACACATCAGCGCGGAAGGTTCGGACGCAGAACAGGCTGTAACCGCTTTAGTCGCCCTGGTCGGCAAAGAAGAACTGGAGAACCAATAAGACGTTCTCCCCGGGCCGTAAACCGGCCCGCCGCTTCATCCGAAATATCCGAAAGCTTCCTTTTATCGAGGAGGCTTTTTTGGCGTGTCGGCGGCAAATAAACCTTTAAAAATTACGTGCAACCTTTCTCCCTGCATCGCGTCTAAATGTACAGACAACCTACATTATACATAGAAAGAGTGGAGAGAGAAGTTGAACAGGAGAGGTTTGCGCAAGTGGATGGGGCTTGCTTTGCTGTGCGTGCTTATGGCGGCGGCTGTCGTTCCGGTATCCGGAGCGGGGGGAGTATCTACGACCACGATGAACATCTGGCTGCACTTGGATGAGCCGGTCGCTTACGTCGATTCGGCCAAGGTGGATCTGGACACGCCGGGGGTCTTGAAAGACGGCAACATGCGGTTTGTGCCGATCAAGTTTTTGGGCGAGAAGATGGGGTTTGAAGTGAAATGGAACGATAAGTCGCACCGGGTGGAAGTGAAGACGTCCCGGGCGGTCATCGAGCTGGACTCGGTGAACAAGTCGGTATTTATTAATGGCGTGTACTTGCCGTTCGACTCTGTCGCCCGGATGTTCAACGACAAGTTGATGGTGAAGGAAAGCTGGCTGATGGACTTTTTCGGAGCCAAGTACACGTTTAATGCCGAGCAGAAACGGCTGGAGATCACGTATGTCAAACGGCCGCCGTCGATCGTCGACAAAGACGGGAACTCCCGTCCGGTCGCCAGGTTTACATTCGGGAAGCCCGTGTACAAAATCGGTGAGCCGATCCAGTATATCGACCTGAGCTACGATCCGGACGCCGAAGGGCTCGTGTACGAGTGGGCGGGCAAGGAGGAAGCTTTCTTCTCATCAGGCAAACATCTGATCACGCTGAAGGTCAAGGACGGGAAAGGGCTCGTCAGCGAGACATATTCCCGCTACATTCAGATCAGCTCGGAAGTGATGTACAAGTCTCCGATGGACTACAAGCTTCACGTCTACCCGCTTCAGACGCTCGTACCGACGAACTGGACGGAAGTGTATGCGTACTTCAACGATTTGCCGGCCTTCGAGAAGAAGGTGACCGAAGACCGCTCCCGCAAGCTGCTCGTCAGCGACAGCCCGGAGACGTTCGAGGACAAGGGCATTCTGTATGCGGACAAGGTACAGGGCAAAGCGCGGCTGTATGCGGATCATATTAACGGTTCGGATGAGAAAGTGCAGTTCGTTATTATGGCTACAAACCCGGGCACGAAGCCGGTCAAAGTCAAAACGACCAACAAAGGCGAAGTGTATCCGTCGATTTATGCGAATCTGATCGGCCATGAGGCATCGGTCGAGTTTCTGCTCGCCGATCCGACAAGCCGGGAGCTGGAAGTGCCGCCGGGGCAATCCCGGGTGTATGTGCAAATGCCGGAATTCCTGCCGGGACAAGGCGTTAACGTCATATACGATGTAGAAACCGACGGTCTGATCGAATTTTCCTTCATGGCGATCGATTCCAGCATCGAGTCTCCGACCTCCACGTATCCGCTGCTGTACAAGCAGCTGCCGGGAGACGGGCACATCCGGGGGACGTTCCCGGTAACCGAGAAACGTTGGGATATCGATGCAAGCGCCTTTACGAAGCCGACCCGGCTGATCTTCGGCGATAACGACTACGACGAGTGGCAGAAGGGAATCGACCCGACGCTGAATGCGGAAGTGACCGATGACGGCAACTACGGGGTCGTCTACAAAATCCATTCGGACAAGCCGCGGAAGATGGCGATCTTGCTGCAGGCGCGGGGAGGTCCGTTCAAAGGCCCGCTCAAAATTAATGGCGAATTCGTACTGGCGCCGCCGTCCGGTGTCATTACGGCGTTCGAAAGCGTGCAAATTCTCGCCAGAACGACAGGCGAAGAGCCATCGCTCGATATCGAATTTACGCCGCCGGCCGGTTCGGCATTCCCGATGAACCTGATCTTCTATCCGCTCGATTAATCGAACCATAGCCTGGAGCTTAAACGGCTCCCGGCTTTTTTTGGTAGGCAGGCACTGAATAATATAAGAGTCTTTAGCGCTTTAGCGGCCTCTATTTTCGGCATATGAGGGAAACAGCGACGAATAAAGGTGGTTCGTACCCCTTATTTCAACCAACTGGTGGGGGCTGCACTCTTTTCGCGGATATTAGCAGCTACAAATCGCTCTTATGTCTTCGTTGGAGCGGGTTTCGGACAAAATAAAGGGTGTAAACCGCTCTTATGGGCGCTTCCTGCCCATTCCAGTCTATAAAAAAAGAGTTCGCCAAACCGGTCCGGTTCAGCGAGCTCTTTTCTGGGTTAGTGAAGTTTGAAATGATTAAATTTTGGAGACGACTTTATCGATGATGCCGTATTGGGCGGCTTCTTCCGCGCTCATGAAATAGTCGCGGTCGGTATCCTTGTCGATCCGCTCGAGCGGTTGGCCCGTACGTTCGGACAAGATGCCGTTCAGCTTCTCACGCAGCTTGATGATGCGCTTCGCGCGGATCTCGATATCGCTGGCCTGGCCTTCGGCCCCGCCGAGCGGTTGGTGAATCATCACTTCGCTGTTCGGCAGCGCGTAGCGCTTGCCCTTGGCGCCTGCGGCGAGCAGGAACGCGCCCATCGAAGCGGCCATGCCGACGCAGATCGTGGATACGTCCGGTTTAATAAATTGCATCGTATCGAATATCGCCATACCGGCCGTAATCGAACCGCCGGGGCTATTGATGTACAGGCTTATGTCTTTATCCGAGTCTTGCGCCGCCAGAAACAGCATCTGGGCGATAATCGCATTGGCGATTGCGTCGTTTACGGGCGTGCCGAGGAAGATGATCCGGTCCTTGAGCAGACGGGAATAAATATCGTACCCGCGTTCACCGCGTGCGTCCTGTTCGACTACCATAGGGATAAAACTCATAGCTAAAGCCTCCTTAATTGAAACGGATCGTCCACTCGGGGTGGAAACTACCTCTATCATAACGGAAAATGGGCTAAAGGTCAAGAAAGGTCAAATCAATTAAAACGATGTTTATTCCGGCTGCTTTTCCAGTATAGCCACTGGTTTGGCAGTTTATAAGGCCAAGCCCACCGGATACTCCAAGGATCGCAGGGAGGAGCAGCCCGCTCCATAAACAGGACTGGAGGCTACATTTGAAACCTTGGATTGAAGCGGGCAGGCCGAATCGTGAAAGAAAGCCCTATAATGCAAAAAAACGTCCAAAGGACGTCTGTCGGTGTCATATATGGCGCGCTCGCAAGGAATCGAACCTTGATCTCAGGCTCCGGAGGCCTACGTCATATCCATTGGACCACGAGCGCATATTGTTGTTTGCGTCATAACTGTTTTTCGGACGCAAAGGTTATTATAGGACATCGATAAAAAAAAAGCAAGCTGTTTCTTTCGGGTAATTTTTAAGCCCTACCGTTTCGACAAAAGATGCGAACAAATGTCGCCTTGCATTTTCAGAAAAAGATGCATATAATAAAGTGGAAGTTGCGGGACGGAAAATGAAAGTGCGGGACGAAATATGTCCCGATGAAAATCCCGCCAGCTGCAATCCGATTCGGGAGTGTGTCCGCGATCCATGAGGCAGATTTTGGATATTCAAAAGAGGCTGTTGCCGGATTTGACGGACGTCTTGAAGAAACGCTACACCATCTTGCATCATATTTCAACGACTGGAGTTGTGGGCCGTCGCGCTTTGGCCACTCATCTGGAGCTAAGCGAACGGGTGCTGCGGGGCGAGGTCGATTTTCTGCGCGAGCAAGGACTGCTCGAGACGGAATCGTCCGGGATGAAGCTCAGCGACTCGGGCAGACAGCTGCTGGAGGATATGGAGCCGATCGTTAAGGAACTGCTCGGGTTGTCCGATCTGGAGGAAACGCTGCGTACGCGGTTTTCGCTGCGCCAGGTTGTGATCGTACCGGGGGATTCGGATGTATCCGAACTGACGAAGAAGGAAGTGGGCCGGGCCGGAGCGGCCGCGCTGCGGAGATACGCATCGAAAAACGATGTCGTGGCTGTGGCGGGCGGATCTACGCTTGCGGAAGTGGCGAACTTTTTGACCCCGTCGGTTCAGATGAAAGGTTGCATGTTCGTACCCGCAAGAGGCGGTTTGGGCGAAAGCGTCGAGCTGCAGGCGAACTCGATCGCATCGACGATGGCGAAGAAAGCAGGCGGACAATACCGGCTGCTGCACGTGCCCGATCATTTGGGCGAGGAAGCCTATGTATCTCTCATGCAGGATCCGAACATACTGGAAATCGTCGAGGTTATTCGCAGCGCGCGGATCGTCGTTCACGGAATCGGCGACGCCATGGTCATGGCGAGACGGAGAAAGGTAGACTCCCAGACGATTCAAGAGCTGATGGCAGAAGGTGCGCTTGCGGAAGCGTTCGGCTATTACTTCGATCGCGAAGGCAATGTCGTGCACAAGATGCAAACGGTCGGACTGCGGCTGGAAGACATCCAGGAGACGGAAGTCGTCATCGCGGTAGCCGGGGGCAAGAGCAAGGGCGAAGCGATCGCGGCGGTTATGAAGTTCGGACACGAGGATGTGCTCGTAACGGACGAAGCGGCGGCCACCGAGCTGCTGAAGTTTATCTAGGTTATCTTGACAAGCTCACTAAGCTTGTCTTGACATACAAGATTCCATTTCTCTCGAGGAGGACTTTTCAATGGTTAAAGTAGGAATTAACGGGTTTGGACGTATCGGACGGAACGTATTTCGCGCAGCGCTTAACAATGAGAACGTAGAAATCGTAGCAATCAACGACTTGACGGACGTCAGCACGCTGGCGCATCTGCTCAAATACGACACGACGCATGGCCGTCTGAATGCAACGGTTGAAGCGGGCGAAGGCGCGCTGTTCGTTAACGGCAAAGAAATCAAAGTATTTGCAGAGCGCGATCCCGGCAACCTGCCTTGGGCTTCCGTAGGTGTTGAAATCGTCGTTGAATCGACCGGTATCTTCACGGCGAAAGAAAAAGCCGAGCTTCACCTGAAAGGCGGCGCGAAGAAGGTTATCATCTCCGCACCTGCATCGAACGAAGACATCACGATCGTTATGGGCGTTAACGACGACCAATACGATCCTTCGAAACATACGATCATCTCCAACGCTTCTTGTACGACGAACTGCCTGGCGCCTTTCGCCAAAGTACTGAACGACAAGTTCGGCATCGTTAAAGGCATGATGACGACCGTTCACTCGTACACGAACGACCAGCAAGTACTTGACCTGCCGCATAAAGACTTGCGTCGTGCGCGTGCAGCAGCCGAGAACATCATTCCTTCTTCGACAGGCGCAGCGAAAGCCGTATCCCTCGTATTGCCTGAGCTGAAAGGCAAGTTGAACGGCATGGCGTTCCGCGTACCTACTCCGAACGTATCCGTAACGGATCTCGTGGCCGAGCTGAAAGTAAACGTATCGGTTGACGACGTAAACGCAGCTCTGAAAGAAGCGGCTAACGGACCGCTTAAAGGGATCATGGTTTATACCGAGGAGCCGCTTGTATCGAGCGACTTCAACGGCGATCCGGCTTCCTCGACGATCGACGCGCTATCGACGATGGTCGTAGGCGACAACCTCGTGAAAGTCGTATCCTGGTACGACAACGAGTGGGGCTACTCCAACCGCGTCGTAGACCTGGCTCACTTCATCGCCAGCAAAGGACTGTAATATCGAATAACCGCGCTACAGGCGGGACGCTCTCGTACGTTCCGCCCGCGTAAGAAGGCAAGGGAAGGGGAGAAGCGATTCTCCTCTTTCCCTGTGTGTGCCTCCTTGTTTGACGGTAGACACTTTACAAGAGGGGGAGTTCCCATGAATAAGAAAAGCGTTCGGGACGTTCAGACGGCCGGCAAGAAAGTATTCGTCCGCGTCGACTTCAACGTACCGCTGGAAAACGGCCAAATTACCGACGATACCCGCATCCGCGAGACGCTGCCGACGATTCGCTTTCTGACGGAGCAAGGCGCGAAGGTCATCCTCGCGAGCCATCTGGGACGTCCGAAGGGACAAGTCGTCGAGGAGATGAGACTGACTCCGGTAGCGGCACGTCTGTCGGAACTTCTGGGCAAACCGGTGGTCAAATCGGATGAAGCGATCGGTGAATCGGTCAAGGCGCAAATCGCCAGTCTGAACGACGGCGATGTATTGCTGCTCGAGAACGTACGTTTCTACGAAGGCGAAGAGAAAAACGATCCGGAGCTGGCAAAAGCGTTCGCCGAGCTGGCCGAGCTGTACGTAAACGACGCTTTCGGCGCCGCTCACCGCGCTCATGCATCCACGGAAGGGATCGCGCATCATTTGCCGGCCGTATCGGGACTGCTGATGGAGAAAGAGCTGGAAGTTCTGGGCAAAGCGCTGAACAACCCGGATCGTCCGTTCACCGCGATCGTCGGGGGCTCCAAAGTCAAAGACAAAATCGGCGTGATCGAACATCTGCTCGGTATTGCCGATAACCTGCTCATCGGTGGAGGTTTATCGTACACGTTCCTGAAAGCTCAAGGCTACGAAATCGGCAAATCGCTCGTCGACAACGAGAAGCTCGACCTGGCGCTGGGCTTCCTGAAAAAAGCGAAGGAAAAAGGCTGCAATCTGATGCTGCCGGTCGATATCGTGATCGGGGACGATTTCAGCAATAACGCCAATACCCGCGTCGTGCCGATCAACGAAATTCCGGCGGACTGGGAGGGCTTCGATATTGGACCGAAAACCCGCGAGCTGTACGCGGACGTCATCGCCAAATCGAAGCTGGTCGTCTGGAACGGACCGATGGGCGTATTCGAACTGAATCCGTACCTGAACGGAACCAAAGCGGTCGCGGAAGCTTGTGCGGTTACGCAAGGCTATACCGTAATCGGCGGCGGCGACTCCGCAGCGGCAGCCGAGAAGTTCCACCTGGCGGACAAGATGGATCATATCTCCACCGGCGGCGGCGCATCGCTCGAATTTATGGAAGGCAAGGCGCTTCCGGGCGTTGTTGCTCTGAACGACAAGTAAGAATGGCGTTACGCTTTTCACATTTCACATACACATTCGCGCATCACGATGAATATAGCATGTAGTTTTACCAAGGGGACGTCCCCACTTTACATTCGAGAGGAGCGTTCGAAAATCCGATGAGAACTCCGATTATTGCAGGCAACTGGAAAATGTTCAAAACGGTCGCCGAAGCGACTGCATTCATTCAGGAAGTGAAAGGCAAGGCGGAAGTGGACGGCGTGGAAAGCGTCATTTGCGCGCCTTATACGAGCTTGCCGGCTCTGGTCCAAGCTGTGAAAGGCACAACGCTCAAAGTCGGAGCGCAAAACCTTCATTGGGAAGACAGCGGCGCGTTCACGGGCGAGATCAGCGGCGCCATGCTGAAAGATCTGGGCGTCGACTACGTCATCATCGGCCACTCCGAGCGCCGGGCTTACTTCGCCGAGACGGATGAGAACGTCAATAAAAAAGTCCATGCGGCGTTCAAGCACGGACTTTTGCCGATCGTATGCGTCGGGGAGAGCCTTGAAGAGCGTGAAGCGGGCAAAACGAAGGATGTCTGCCGCGTACAGACGGAAGCGGCTCTGCAGGGCCTTAGCGCGGAGCAGGCGGCACAAGTCGTTGTCGCTTACGAGCCGATCTGGGCGATCGGTACGGGCAAAACGTCGACGGCTCAAGATGCGGCTGACGTGATCGGCTACATCCGCGAAAGAATCTCGGCAGTGTTCGGCGGCGAAGTCGCGGGCAAAGTGCGGATTCAATACGGAGGCAGCGTCAAACCGAACAATATCCGCGAATTTATGCAAAAAGAAGATATCGACGGCGCACTCGTAGGCGGCGCCAGCCTGGAGCCGGCTTCTTATGTCCAGCTCGTCGAGGGGGCGCGCTAAGATGGCCAGACCGAAACCGGTTGCGCTGATCATCCTGGACGGCTTCGGCTTGCGGGAGCAAACCGCAGGCAACGCCGTAGCGCAGGCTAAGAAGCCGAATTACGACCGTTACATGGCGACCTATCCGAATACGACGCTGACCGCCTGCGGCGAAGCCGTAGGGCTTCCTGAAGGGCAGATGGGCAACTCCGAGGTCGGTCATCTGAACATCGGCGCAGGCCGTATCGTGTATCAGGATTTGACCCGGATCTCCAAGTCGATCCGTGAAGGCGAATTTTTCGAAAACGAGACGATTATCGGTGCGGTTCGGCATGCGAAGGAGCAAGGAAAGAAGCTTCATCTGTACGGACTGCTGTCCGACGGCGGCGTACACAGCCATATCGAGCACCTGCTCGCGCTGATTGACCTGGCGAAGAAGGAAGGGCTCGACAACGTCTATATCCATGCGTTTCTCGACGGCCGCGACGTGGCTCCGGACAGCGCGAAAGGCTACATCGAGCGGGTACAAGCTCACATCGCCAAAGTCGGGATCGGCACGATTGCCACGGTTCAAGGCCGTTATTACGCCATGGACCGCGACAAACGCTGGGAGCGGACCGAGAAGTCTTACCGCGCGATGGTGTATGGAGAAGGTCCTCAGTATACCGATCCTTTGCAGGCGGTCGCCGAATCGTACGAGAAGTCGGTTTATGACGAGTTCGTCATGCCGACGGTCATTACGGATGCGGCTGGCAAGCCGGCTGGACTGGTTGAATCGGGCGATGCGGTCGTTTTCTTCAACTTCCGTCCGGACCGTGCCATCCAGCTGTCCCAAGTGTTCACGAACAGCGACTTCCGCGGCTTCGACCGGGGCGACCGGGCCCCTCAGGACTTGTATTTCGTTTGTTTAACGTTATTCAGTGAAACCGTAGGCGGCTTTGTTGCGTACAAACCGAAAGACCTCGATAACACGCTGGGCGAGGTGCTCGTGCAAAACGGCTTGAAGCAGCTCCGGATCGCCGAGACGGAGAAATACCCGCATGTGACGTTTTTCTTCAGCGGCGGCCGCGACGTCGAGCTTCCGGGCGAGACCCGGATCTTGATCAATTCGCCGAAGGTAGCGACGTACGATCTGAAGCCGGAGATGAGCGCTTATGAAGTGGCTGCGGCGGCTGTGAAAGAGATCGAAGCCGAGAACCATGATGCGATCATCCTGAACTTCGCCAACCCGGATATGGTCGGCCACTCCGGCATGCTGGAGCCTACGATCAAGGCGGTCGAAGCGACGGACGATTGTCTCGGCCAGGTGGTCGAGGCGGTGCTTGCCAAAGGCGGAGTCGCGATCATTACAGCCGACCATGGCAACGCGGATATGGTATTTGACGAGAACGGCCGTCCGTTCACCGCGCATACGACGAATCCGGTGCCTTTCATTGTGACCGACAAATCTGTTACACTAAGAAACGACGGCATCCTGGCGGATATCGCCCCGACGATACTTGAGCTGCTGCAGGTGGCGAAGCCGGAGCAGATGACCGGACGATCGATGCTGAGCAAGTAATTCGGGCAAGAGCGGTTTCAGGTAAACATTCGCGGGTCCGGACTTCTCTTGGAAGTCCCGGTCTCGCGTTTATACGGTCTGCTTCTGCTTCACCGGCAGGCTACATACTTTATCTAAGTGAAGGAGTGTCTACGAACCATGACTATTATTTCCGACGTTTACGCACGCGAAGTGCTCGATTCCCGCGGCAATCCGACCGTTGAGGTGGAAGTATACCTCGAATCCGGTGCAAAAGGACATGCGATCGTTCCGTCCGGCGCTTCGACCGGCGCTTACGAAGCTGTAGAGCTTCGCGACGGCGACAAAGGCCGTTACCTGGGCAAAGGCGTTCTGAAAGCTGTAGACAACGTGAACACGCTCATCGCTCCGGAGCTGATCGGTCTGGACGCTTTGGACCAAGTAGCGATTGACAATAAAATGATCGCGCTGGACGGCACGCCGAACAAGGCGAAGCTGGGCGCTAACGCGATTTTGGCCGTATCGATGGCGGTAGCCCGCGCTGCAGCCGACGCTTTGAACGTGCCTTTGTACACGTACCTGGGCGGATTCAACGCGAAGCAGCTTCCGGTTCCGATGATGAACATCATCAACGGCGGAGCTCATGCGGACAACAACGTAGACGTTCAAGAGTTCATGGTTCTGCCTGTAGGCGCTGCGTCCTTCAAAGAAGGATTGCGCTGGGGAACGGAAATTTTCCATAGCCTGAAAAGCGTTCTGAAGGAAAAAGGCTTGAACACCGCTGTAGGCGACGAAGGCGGCTTCGCGCCAAACCTGAGCTCCAACGAAGAAGCGATCCAAACGATCATTACAGCAATCGAGCGCGCAGGCTACAAGCCGGGCGTTGACGTCTTCCTCGGCATGGACGTTGCTTCCACCGAGTTTTTCAAAGACGGCAAGTACCACCTCGAAGGCGAAGGCAAATCGTACACGCCGGAAGAGTTCGTTAACTTCCTGGCCGGCTGGGCTGAGAAATATCCGATCGTGACGATCGAAGACGGCTGCGCTGAAGACGACTGGGCCGGCTGGAAGCTGCTGACCGAGAAGCTGGGCGGCAAAGTTCAGCTTGTGGGCGACGATTTGTTCGTCACGAACACCGAGCGTCTGTCCCGCGGTATCGAAGAAAATATCGGCAACTCGATCCTTGTCAAAGTCAACCAAATCGGTACGCTGACGGAAACGTTCGACGCGATCGAAATGGCGAAACGCGCAGGATACACGGCTGTTATCTCGCACCGTTCCGGTGAAAGCGAAGACAGCACGATCGCCGACATCGCGGTTGCAACGAATGCAGGCCAGATCAAAACGGGCGCGCCTTCCCGTACGGACCGCGTTGCGAAGTACAACCAGCTGCTCCGCATCGAAGATCAGCTTGGCACGACGGCTCGTTACCTGGGACGCCAATCGTTCTACAACCTGAAAAACTTCAAATAAGAAGCTTTCCCGCACTGCGGAATACTTGTAAATTCAGCGAATGTACAGGGTAACTCTCGGAAAGTAGGGGATCCGGATGAGTCGGTGGATGACAACGATACTGTTTTTGGTGGGGTCAGCCATACTGACGGGGTGGATCCCCTTTTCTTCTTTTTTTCGCAATGTCGATACGATGGTACATGAGCTCGGTCATGCGGTCGCTACGCTGGTATTGTCCGGCCAGGTGCTGTACATTGAGCTGTATTCGAATCATGCGGGCGTGACGTATTCGTACATCGAGCAAGGGTGGAAGACGATACCGCTCGGGCTGGCGGGGTATGTAACCGCGTCGCTGTTCGCCGTCTTTTTGTTCAACTGCTACAGGAAGGGAAAGCTGGGGCTTGGTTTTGTAGCGATGTCGCTGCTGGCCGTTCTGTCGCTCGCCTTTTTCGTCAACAATACGTTCGGCGTTGTATGGCTGATCGGGTTTATCGTGGTGAATGGGATCGCGATGTTCGTACCGTTCCCGTTTCTGCGCAAGTTTTATTATTTGCTCGTTTCGTTTATCTGTCTTGAGGAATCGGTCATGGGGCCGATCAACTTGATCTACATGTCGGTTTTTGATCCGAGCCGGGCCGGAGATGCAAGCGGATTAAGCCGTTCGACGGGACTGCCCGCGATGTTGTGGGCGATTGTGTTCCTGATTTTTGCGCTGCTGTGCGCCAGAAAAGCGATCGCCGATTTTATGGCGGTCAACCGTGCCCGTAAAACGCCGGCTCCCCGTTGGGAAAGCCAGGTTTGATCAGATGGGTTCGGCTATCATTTAAAGATGTGAAGGATTAGCTTCGTTTGTTTATTAATGAGGCGTACGATTCATATCGTAAAGGATCTCGGCTTATCGCGTGTGACGGCATACATGGATCCTATAACGAGCGACAATAATCGGCTGCAGACAAGGCGGATAGGCAGAGATGCGGATTCGCGCTTCGTTCCGAGGTGAAATGCCGGATGATGAACTTGTCTTGGGAAGCCGTTTGTGATACAATAAATATTGCTTTGTACTGTGGGTTTGAAACATTTGATCGTAAGATCATGTACGCAGATACATAGGGATTTCGAACTGGAGGTGGATCAAGTGGAAATTTTTCTGAAAATTTTGCTCGTCATCGCATCGATTGGCCTGATCGCTATCGTTCTTTTGCAAAAAGGGAAGAGTGCGGGATTATCCGGTGCCATCTCGGGCGGTGCGGAACACCTCTTCGGCAAACAGAAAGCACGCGGATTGGAATTGCTTCTGTCCCGGGTAACGGTCGGATTTGCCGTATCGTTTTTCCTGTTGTCCCTTATCGTAGCATACGTGGTAAAAGCTTAAATGTCGACATCGAACGCAGCAGGGGTGCTAAGCTCCTGCTGTTTTTTAGTTGGCAAATCGTGGTTGCCCTTACAAGCGGACGAAGGCTGCGGGCGGCACGGGTTGCCGGGAATAGGCTGTCTCTACCACCAAGATGGTGCGGCTGCGCAGGCAGTCCCTCCTTCGGAAACTGGCCGTAGCTGTATCGAATGTTTAAAGTGCTTGGTTATCGTGTAAAAGCAAAGAGAACATTCTTTATCGGAGAACGTCATGATTAGGGGGATGAGCGGGTCGAAAACGTCAATACTAACATACAGAGTAATTAATGACAGGAAACAGGTGATTTTATGATGACAGCCGAGCTATTGCTTGATTTTATGCGCGAGAAAGCGTACAAGCCGATGACGTATCAGGAGCTGGAGAAGCATTTTGAGATTGCAGATGCCGATGCGTTTAAGCAGTTTCTGAAACTGCTGAATCAGTTGGAGGAAGCCGGAGAGATTATTCGCACCCGGACGGAGCGCTACGGGGTTCCCGAGCGGATGAATTTGCTGAAGGGCAAGCTTCAGGCTCACGCCAAAGGGTTCGGGTTTTTGCTGCCGGACGACAAAGAACATCCGGATATTTATATTCATGCGAACGACATGAACGGGGCGATGAACGGGGATATCGTGCTGGCCCGCATTACCTCCAAAAGTGCGGCCGGAGGCAGGCTGGAGGGGGAAGTTGTCCGGATCGTTACACGCGCGATCAAGCAAATCGTCGGGACGTTCCAGAGCTTCGAAAGTTATGCGTTCGTTATTCCGGACGACAAACGGATTACGAAAGATATTTTTATCCCGAAAGATTATTTCGAAGGCGCGGTAACCGGTCAGAAGGTCGTCGTCGATATCGTCACGTACCCGCAAGGGCGTGCAGCGGCGGAAGGCCGGGTTGTGGAAATTCTCGGGCATAAGGACGATCCGGGCGTGGACATTTTGTCCATTATCCGCAAATACCAGCTGCCGGAAGCATTCCCGGAGGAAGTGACCGCCGAGGCGGAAGGCGTGCCGGATTCGATCAGCGAGGACGACCTGCGCGGACGCCGGGATTTGCGGGATCGGACGATTGTGACGATCGACGGCGAAGACGCCAAGGATCTCGACGACGCGGTCAACGTAGAGCTGCTGCCGAACGGCAACTATTTGCTGGGCGTTCATATTGCCGACGTCAGTTACTACGTGCGCGAGAACTCCCCGCTCGACCGGGAAGCGTACAATCGCGGCTGCAGCGTTTATTTGGTCGACCGTGTCATTCCGATGCTTCCGCACCGGCTGTCGAACGGAATCTGCAGCTTGAACCCGAAGGTGGACCGGCTGACGATGTCGTGCGAGATGGAGTTCGACGCAGACGCCAATGTGGTGCGCCACGATGTGTTCACGAGCGTGATTAAGACGACGGAGCGCATGACCTATACGAATGTGCGCAAAATATTGGCCGGTGAAGACGAAGAGGTGACCAATCGGTATGCCGATCTCGTGGATTTCTTCAAGCTGATGGAAGAGCTGGCGATGAAGCTTCGCCGGAAACGGATGAAACGCGGAGCGATCGATTTCGATTTCCAGGAGTCGAAAATACTCGTGGACGAAAACGGCAAGCCGACGGATATCGTCAAACGGGACCGTTCGATCGCCGAGCAGATTATCGAAGAGTTCATGCTGGCCGCGAATGAGACGGTAGCCGAACATTTCCACTGGCTGAAGGTGCCTTTCCTGTACCGGATTCACGAAAATCCGGACGGCGACAAGCTGCAGCATTTCATGGAGTTCATAACGAATTTCGGCTACGTCGTGCGCGGGAAAGGGAATACGGTTCATCCTAGAGCGCTGCAGACGCTGCTGGAGGAAATTCGCGGGACGAAGGAAGAGACGATTATCAGCACCGTGATGCTGCGCTCGATGAAGCAGGCCAAGTACGATGCGAACAGCCTCGGCCACTTCGGTTTGGCCGCCGAGTATTACTCGCACTTTACGTCGCCGATCCGGCGTTATCCGGACTTGATCATCCACCGGGTGATCCGCGAGGTGCTGGAGAACGGTTCGCTGAGCGAGCTGCGTCATGAGTATTTGGGCGGACGGATGGACGATATTGCGAAGCAGTCGTCGGAGCGGGAACGGCTGGCGGCGGATGCGGAGCGGGACACCGAGGCTCTGAAAAAAGCCGAATATATGCTGGACAAGGTCGGCGAAGAGTTCGAGGGGATCATCAGCAGCGTGACCAACTTCGGTATTTTCGTAGAGCTGCAAAATACGGTCGAAGGGCTGATCCGGCTAAGCGATCTGTCCGACGATTATTATCATTATCATGAGCTGCAGCATGCGCTGATCGGCGAGCGGACGTCGAAGATTTACCGGATCGGCGACGAAGTGAAGGTGCGCGTAGCCCGGGTCAACCTGGAGGAGCACAACATCGATTTTGAAATGGTAGATGCGCAGCCGCGCGGGCAAAAGGTGAATTTCGTCGACGGGAACCGCGGACAACGGGGCAAGCGCGGCGACGAAGGCAAGGACCGCGAACGCGGACGGGGCGGCGTCGACATGTGGGGCTTTAGCCGCGGCGGCGGAGGCAAGCGTGGCGATCGCGGCGCGCGGGCTGGCGGCGGTGCGGGAGCAGGTGGCGCAGGCGCGGGAGCGGCCGGAAGCGGCCGGGCGAGCGAGACCGGCGACGGCGGCGAGTGGACCAATGTGCGGCCGGGAGGCAAGCGCGGCGCAGCAGCAGGCGGAGGCAGCCGGGGCGGACGCGGGCGCACCGGCACCGGAGGCAGCGCGCGCGGCGGTGGCAGCGGAAGCGGCGGTAAGCGCGGAGGCGGCTTTGGCGCGTCGCGCAAGCCGGGCGGCGGTGTGAAAGGCGGCGCTTTGGCAGGCGGCAAAAAGCGCGGGAAAAAATGATTATAGCGGTAGCCCCTCATTGATTTTGCGCAGGGAAGTTGATACAATGAATTCCTAGCGTAGTACGAACGGTATCGGACGGACCGCAAGGTTCGTCCGTTCCTTACTCGGAAGGAGGGGATGGAATTGACCAAGAAAAACGATGGCAAGCAGCTGGCTCAGAACAAGAAGGCGTCCTACGATTACTTTATCGAGGATACGTATGAAGCCGGACTTGTACTGACCGGTACCGAGATCAAGTCGCTGCGAGGCGGCCGGGCCAACATATCCGACGCGTTCTGTACGATCCGTAACGGCGAAGCGTTCGTGAACAATATGCATATCAGCCCGTTTGAGCAAGGGAACCGCCACAATCCGTCCGATCCCACCCGAGCGAGGAAGCTGTTGTTGAAGAAGGTACAGATTCACAAGCTGCTAGGCTTGGCGAAGCAGCAGGGTTACACGATCGTACCGCTCAAGATCTACGTGCGTAACGGCTATGCCAAGTTGTTGATCGGCGTCGGCAAAGGGAAGAAGCAGTTCGACAAGCGCGAAAGCGACGCGAAGCGGGATGCTCAGCGCGATATCCAGCGCGCGTTGCGTGAGAAGCAGAAGATTGCCCGCTAGGCAGACAGGTGCGTTGGGATTCGCCGGTAAGATCGCCATGGTTTTTTTCATGGGATCGTTGTCAGAGTGAACCTTCGTTTCCATCAAGAAGCGGTGTCGGAAGCAGCCAAATGTGATATACTGTGTATACAGCGATACGATGCGCTGTCGGTTTTCGGCTCCGCAAGCCGAACTTGCGAAGCACCTCGTTCCAGACGAGACTTCCGATCACGGGGGCGTTTTTGGATTCGACGGGGATAGTTCGAGCATGAGTAGCGGGTAGTGGGGCTGCGTCCACTTCAACAACGCGAACGCCAATTTAACTGGCAAACAACAACCAAAACTCGCTTTCGCAGCTTAATAACCTGTGATGCGGCTTCTACCCTGCATCGCCCATGTGCCGGGATAGGGGCTCAACCTTAGTGGGATACGCTGTCTAGTCTCCGCCTGGGGCTAGCTGAAGAAGACAATCAGGCTGACCTGAAGAGTAGCCGGTGACGGGGCGACTCTAGGGTGACATCAAATCTGTCACTACACCCGTAGAAGCTGGTGTGGCGTTATCTTCGGACAGGGGTTCGACTCCCCTCGCCTCCATTAGCCAAATCCACAACCTGATGGTTGTGGATTTTTGCTATATTTTTAATTTACATCATCTACTAGATCATGAGTACCAGTTGTTGTATAATTTTTCATGTATTGTAGCAAGTACTCGATAGTGTATCTGTTAGTGGAGGGGAATCTTTAATGAGGTTAATTCCGTCTGACCCGGATATTTATACTATAGTACAAAGAATAAAAAATGGAGATATCGATCTTCAGCCAGATTTTCAGAGGGGTGAGGTATGGAGCGATATAAAGAAGAAAAGATTAATTGATAGCATCCTACGTGATTGGCATGTTCCTCCTATTCATGTAGTTGAAGTATTTGAAACAAGACGGCAGGAGGTACTTGATGGTCAACAAAGGTTAGTGGCTATTAGAGACTTTGTTGAAGGGAAGTTTACTATAGATGGCTTTATTGAACCATTAGATAGAAATATCCAAGAGATACATGGGTACAAGTATTTACAATTACCAGAGGTTTGGCGTAGAAGATTTGACCAATTTACTATCCGACTGTTTAAGATTACCGATTATAGACCAGAGGAGCCTGGAGAATTATTTTTTAGATTAAATCAGCCTACAAACCTAACTTCAGCTGAACAAAGAAATGCCTTTTTTGGTCCTGCAAGGCAACAAATTAAGGAGCTTGTTGATAGTTTTGATAAATATGGCCTAACTGAAGAAGTATTAAAGTTTTCGAATTCAAGAATGGCTTATGATGATATTATTGCAAAACTGTGTTACACCCTAGAAATTGGTACTTTATATGAAAAAATAAAAGCCAACGATATAACTAATAAATACAGATCACAAGATAGGTTTGAAGATAGTGCTATGTTACGTGCGCAGGAATCAATAAAGGCACTTGGCAAAGCCTGCCTGTATTTCGATCCTTCAATAAGATTCAATAAGGCAACTTTATATTCATGGTTGTGCTTTATCGCAGAGATGGAATCTATGGAAGCTATATTTAGTAATATAGAAATACTAGGCGACTATATTTCTTATTTCGAAAACATTAGACAAGTTAATAAACAACCTCTATTTAACTTATTTAGTAGCAACTATCAGGAATTAGCTCAATATGAGGAGCATTTATTGCAGATATTCAATGATAGAGCTAGTTCGAGAGTGGCGGATGTCAGCTCTATTGTAACAAGGGATCTAATTTTATGGATTTTCTTTTATAAGTATTTAGTATCAAAAGGGATATCGATAAATGTTTTGAATTCCCACAGAGAGGATACTTTGAGGGATTTAATCAAGAATGTGGAAACTCGGTCTACAAGAAAAGATCTAAATGATCTTATCGATGAAGTGACTAACTTTGGCATATGGGGTAAATTCATATGAGAAATGCAAAAATTAATGATCATTGGCGAAGGACATACAATAGAAACTATCCCAATAAAATTAATTCAATAAAATATGAAAATATCCCTGGTCTTGGTTCTGGGAATATAAACTTTAACGGTGGAATAACTGCAATATGTGGAATAAATGGAGCAGGAAAAACGACATTTTTATCCGCGATACTTGGAATGTTGCAGCCAAACTTTATTGAAAATTCTAATATTCACTTACTGAAAATTCAAAATTCCTCGATTTTAGGGGATTTACAAATAAATAATGAATCTTTCTCCCGTGGAATTGATGTCATTGGAGATAAAATAGAAGTAACTCAAGAGGGGACCGAAGTTAGCTCTGCTTGGATTGATAGTTCAACATACGGTAATGAAATGGTCAGTTTATTTCAAGATATGCGTAACATAGAGGAATTATTGGATCAACATGAGCCTAGACTATCATCTTACGAAGAAATTAATCTTACTTCATACATAATAGGAAAGACATATAATTCAATTATGACATATGAACTGGAACTAGAAGTCGATAAGGTTGTTCCATATTTTAAGGTAAATTGTGATGGAGTTGAGTATGGTTCAGAACTAATGGGGGCTGGCGAGATTTCAGTATTGTTTATCCTTTGGCAGCTACAAAGGGTAAACAATAATTCAGTACTGTTAATTGAAGAGCCGGAGACTTTTCTTTCTCCGCATGCACAGGAAGCTCTTTTAAACGTATTTGCAAAGTTTAGTGAGGAAAAGGGACTATGGTTTATTTTATCAACTCATTCTCCCAATATACTAAGTAGGATTCCTCCAAAGCATGTTAGATTGGTCTCAAGATTAAGAAATAATGTTAGGGTTATAGTTCCACAAGATCAATCCTATTTGAATAGCTTAGGTATCCCTATCAGAAAGTTAGGGATATTATTTGTTGAAGATAGGGCGGCGCGGGAGTTTACTAAAGTCTGGTTATCTCGTTATGCCCCTCAACTTGTTTCACAATTAGAGATTAGAGATATTAATTCCGAGAGCAAGATTAAAGGTATATTAAATGACTTTCCCACATTTGAAGGATGGTTAAAAATAATTGGAGTGTTTGATGCTGACCAATCACAACGTGTAAATGAAACGTTCAATTGGCCATACATTTTTTTACCAGGGGTTAAATCCCCTGAGGAGGAACTTCGGAATTCGGCATATGCCAAACCGGAATATCTTGCTGAAATATCAAATAGAAGCCTCGATATGATACATATGGTTTTATCGGAGATAGATGGATTAAATCATCATGATTGGTTAGTGGAATTTCATAGAAAACTTGGAATTACTTATGAGCAGTTAGTCTTTTTATTGTTTGAAACATGGCATAGTTGTGATAGTAATTCTGCATCGGCAAAAAATAGCTTTGATAATTTGTTAAGTTACCTAAATATTAATTAATTTTGTTCATCAACAATATGCTATGGCGAATTGTGGATTTAGCAATCCGCATCTCGCCTCCATACCAAACGAAAGCACCCCTTAAGGGCCCTTAAGGGTGCTTTTTTTGTGCGCTCGGCATGACCGATTAACTTGGCGGTGAAAGTCCGCTACAGGCTTGGCAGTAGGAACTGTTAGCCAAGGGCAAGGGTGTCCGCCGCTACTAGCCAACATCTATCTGCACGAATTCGATCAGGAGACGGGAAAAAGGGGACAGCGGCAGCAAGTTTAATGGGGATTTTATATGTACAACGCAGTGGGAGAGGATTTGACTTTGAAAAATAAATGGTGTAAGATGGGGTGTATACACCCCATCTATTCGGTTGTTTTTTTGATTAAAACCCCTTTAGGTGTTGACTTTCGACAAACATTCCGGTACAATATGGTGTATACACCATATTGTATTCTTTCATTTTGAAAAAGGAGTCCTCTTATGGGCCGTTTAAACCGTTATCAAATCATGGAATTATATCAAGAAGATATAGTTGCCGCATTAAATGAGCCTGGAAAAAAAGTTCTGAATTTTGCGGAAATAAATGGCGTTCTAATGACATATGAGAAAGAATGGAGACTTCCTAAAACAACTACTCCATCTGAGTTTCTAGAGTTTCTTGTAAATCAAAAGAAAATTTTAAAAGAAGTTTATATAGCTGATAACTATCGATATGTTTTTAGAAATCAGAAAGTAACCCCTACAGAGCTTGCGTTATCTCTTTATCCTAAAGTTTATCTAAGCCATTATTCTGCTGTTTATTTTCACGATTTAACTAACGAAAATGTTAAATCAATTTATATTAATAAAGAGCAATCTGATAAAGGAAGGAGAACTTCATTGAGCACGGGGCTGATCCAAGAAAATATTGATAATGCTTTTTCTAAACCCATGCGTAAAACAAACAATTTCTTCGATTACGAAGGGCAGCGTATTTACGTTATAAATGGTGGATATACGGACAATTTAGGTGTCAAAAAAATTAACGGGTTAGCTGTTACTGATTTGGAAAGAACATTAATTGATATTGCTGTCCGACCGGATTACAGTGGCGGTGTATATGAAGTTTTAAGTATTTATGAACGCGCCAAAGGCAAAATCTCAGCGAATAAGTTGAGAATGTATCTGAAGAACTTGAAATATGTATATCCGTATCATCAGGCCATTGGATTCTATATGGAATGTGCAGGCTTTAGCGAAACAGCGTTAAAAATTATGGAGTCTTTTCCAATGTTTAACGATTTTTATTTGACCTATAACATTCCCGATCGCGAGTATTCTAAACGCTGGCGGTTATATTACCCCAAAAATTTTTCCATTTAAAAGAAGGCTGTCCAGAAAGTCAGTAATAGCTGACTTAAAGGCGAAAGCCAAAACAGCCCTTGAGGATGACGAAAAATCCGCGATCTATGCTCGGCGTAAAGTGGAGGTGGGGAGCGTGTTTGGTCACATCAAGGGCAATCGGTCGTTCCGACGTTTTTCCTTGCGGGGTTTGGAAAAGGTTTACGTCGAGTTTGGGATTGTGGCTTTGGCCCACAATCTTCTGAAAGTAGCAGGCATCCGCCTCGCTACTTTCCTGCACAAGCAGTTCCACAAAAAAAGTTGGAGCGGACACTCTATGGGGTCCCTCCAACTTTTTTATTTTAGGGACTTATTGGACAGCCCCTTTTTTATGCTGTTTCTTCCATGGAAAGAAGATTATTTTGCTTTAGAAGTTCCAATACATAGTCAAAATAGAAATCGAAGCCTTGATAGCTCTCTTCGATCTGAATAGTTTCCTTTAATCTAGGTTCATCAAGTTTATGAAAGCTTCTTGTTTCCCAAACTCTAGAAAGCAAATTAATAGGCACTCGTTTAGCCTTGAAACATTCTGTTAGATGGACCAGAGTCTCTGGGTCATTAAAATTCACCTCGACTTTTGGGCTTTCCAATATGGTATAAATATCATAAAAATCCCTAGGTCTTGGTTTTCCGAATTTGGGGTCTTTACCTATACGAACTAAATAATCCTCCATCTGTTGGCAAATAGCGCGTAATTTTTCTAATACAATTAACGTGGGAGTATAAATAGGGATAAGGTACCCTTCAAATCCCTCAATGTTATCAATAAATTGTTTGCTGCCAGTATATTCGAATCTGCCCAAGTCAATTGTTATATTCTTTTTCATTTCGCTTGTAGCTATTGCTTTAGCAGATAACCAAACCAAGTTGTCTTTATTGGCCTCAAATTTTTCTGGTTCAATAATCTTAAAGTTGACTTCATAACCAGCCCAAAATTCTTGGGTTTCTGGGATTAGTCTTTTTGGTTTAGTTTTGATGCGCACCTCAAAAACTTGATATCCGTATTCAATGAATGTGTTTGATAGAACTTTTTCAAGTCTGTTTTTAACTTGTTCCAGATCAGTTAGGCCTATGTCTTCAAAATCCTGAGACATGGAAAAATCGAGATCCATGGATGCTCGTGAGTTGAAACCATAACCAATTTCTAAAGCATTGCCGCCTTTTAAGACCAAAGTTTCTAACAGATCATCGTCTGAAAATAAAGCAATAAGTGTGATTGTCCTTAGCCTTTTTGTCTCTTCACTGCTTAATACCACTAGTAGATACCTCATTTTCTTGTGTAGTTATACTCCTCATATATTCGCATAAAGGCTACCAATTTGGAATAGTTTACCGAAGAAATACTTGATTTGTTCTACTAACTATTTCTGTTCAAAGAACATAAAGTGTTAGACCTATATAATCATCGGTCTGGTCTAAAATACCTCTGTTTATTTTTTCTACGCAAATATGCCGTTAGCGTCGAAAAAGCACTGACAGGGATGAAATCTTGTCTATTAAGATAAGTACAGCCAGTAATGAATTAATCTATAATGGTGCTGTAAGTAGGGAGGAGATCGTGAATTTATTTGAAGGGCTTCGCAATGTACTTCTTGCCACTAATGGCGAGGTGATAAAATAATAATCGGGCATAGGGTGTGCTGTAGATGCTATCTTGGATGATTATTCAGATAAAGTTGGGCTTAGAGCAATTGTGGCCGACCCAAACGCCCTATGGTCCACAGATGAGGCCGGGAACGAGATCCGTTTTGTTTGGGCGGCTCTGGAAGGGAAGAAAAGAAATAAGTATGTGAACATTCACATTGAAAATGCTATTTGAGTGAAAAATGCTGAGGAAGGAATTCATGAAAACAAATAGGGAATATCAACAAGAGGTTGAGGAAAGGTACGGGCGGTCATTAAAAGATATCATGCATGAGCTTATTGTAGAACGTCATATGGACCAGTGGAACGGCTCATCGGAGTTAGGAGTGCCCAAAGAAACATTTGTAGCTTGGAGGACCAAATTCCGTTTGGGGCCCGATCAAAGAAGAGCGGACTTTGCGGCAGATATGAGGAATTAAACTCTTGATGAATACAAGGATGAGTTGAAGCATGTCGATCTTGAAAGATCGTTTATGTTTAGGAATGAGAAATCGTTACGGGGGCTTAGAGAAGTTATTGTAAGAATGATTGAATTGGAGAAGAAAAGGCGCTTATCGATTGATATCGAATCTTTTGGTGATATCTCTACTATGATGCGGATCGCAGCGTTAGAGACTATGATTTCGTACTTGGATCAGTATGACAGGTCTGAATTACATAGGACATTTGATCGCGATTTAGAGTTCATAAAGGCTTTTCCGAATATGTGATAAACTCAGAGCGATATATTGCCGCCTCTAAAAGCTGTCCGCGAACATGAAAAAGAAGGAGCCATCCCCTTGAAGTAGGATTTTGGCTCCTTTTTCTGTTACGTCGCATTTGCTTTGCCCACATAGGAAGGCTGTTGATTAATGTTGTGATGGTCGAATTCTAGTAAGGGGATGACTACCCCGCTCTTCTCATACTACCTACATAGAGTCCGCTTATCTTGTGCTCATGCTCATTGAATATATACAGAGAGAAAGCTCTATGCTATCATCATTTAATGATAATGAATATCAATATTAATTGCATTTTTGACTGGGGCGTGGCAACGCTGTGTTCCCTAAATACTGACTCTGTTGGCATGCAGCGTTCCTGGATTAGCCTTTGACAAAGCCACGGGTCAGCATCTTGAACTTTTTGCCGATCGGCGTTAATTGTGATCTTTATTAAGAAAAAGCATAAGAGGAGATAAAAGCATGCAGGGGAACCATGAAACTTGGCAGTTTGAGAATAGGAATATCCACGTCTATACACCGCCAACTTATTCTGATGATGCTTCGGCGTTGTTTCCGGCCGTGTTCGTCCAAGACGGCAGCTATTTGTTTGCGGACTCGATGGAAGAGCTGGAGGCGGATTTTGCCCGGGGCGTGACGCAAGAAGTTATTTTTGTCGGCATCGAACCTGTCGAACGTACTTGTGAATATACGCCTTGGGAGGCGGCGCCTTTAATGAAGGGTGAACACTTTGGCGGCGAGGGCGACGCTTATTTAAGCTTCGTGACGGAGAAAGTGAAGCCTTTTGTCAGGGAACGGTATCGGATTGCGGACGACGCATCCCAGACGGGCATTACAGGGGGCTCCTTGGGGGGCGCTGATTTCTCTTTATGCGGCTTTTCGAAAGCCGGAACATTTCGGTCGTTTCGCTTTAATGTCCGCATCACTTTGGTTTGAGAACATCGTGGAGTTTGTGGAGAACAACTCTTTTGCTCAAGATGAAATACGCTTATACCTGTATGTCGGCGAGCAGGAGGGCGTAGGGAGGGCCAACTTGCAGCAGTATATGGTTTCCCATACGAAGAAGGTCTACGTTATTTTAAAAGATAAGGTTCCCGGCGGAGCCGATCATCTCGTACTAGAGACGGACCCCGAGGGGGTACACGATCATCGTTTCTTCAACCGGTATTTCCCTCATGCGATGAGATTCATATATCCGGGTCCGAATATGAAATACGATCGAAATTAAGCAATCCCTGTTGCCGTTAGAAAAAACTACTCGGTTCTGGGCTCGTTCGATAGCACGTTCGGTGGCACGACGAATGGTGGAATTACTAGTCCACGCGTTGCCTCCATACAGACTAAAAGGACACCCGAGAGGTGTCTTTTAATTTATACAAAAGGCGGCTGAGGAGCCAGAACCCGGTTCGAAGGAGGACACTGGGAGGAGGGGGGCGGAGCGCTCAGGCCAGAGCGAAGCGCAGAAGCATGCAATCGAAAACATCCGCTGCGGTCTGCGTCGTCGAATGGGTTTCGGTAGCAAGAGTTTGTCGAATAATCTCCTCTCCTCCACCAATACCATTAGAAAAGCGACTTTGTAAGGTCCTCTTTTGCATGATATAGCCTCTCGGCATTCGCCGAGCCATACAGGGCAAGGGTTTTCCTATACCCCTGACTGTTTGCTTCCTCCACTTTCGTAGGAGGTTTTTTTATTTCAGCCACAGCTTGAACTGAAAAAAATATATTCAAAATGTGGCGGATTCCTCAAAAAAAACACTTGACAAATCCTAAAATTCTCCAAAATCGCGTGAAGGGTATGACCCTTGCTACTCGCGATTGGAGTGTTGCTTTTTGAAACCTGTTCTTGTTCCACATTCGGACTACCAAGCTTTTGTTCTCCAACACCTTCGCGACTCCTTCGGTCCCGGCGTTGTTCTCATCAACAAGGATTGGCCACTCGCGGCTAAACTGTGGATGTCGGATCTTTCCGCCCTTACAACCTTGCTTGCGGGCGAATACTCGGATCGAGGACCTAAACCCCGGGATCCGGCATCCCTACTGCGTTCCTACCTGATTCTCCTCATGACTAACCCGGGTATGGGACTAACCGAATGGATCAATGAGATGCAACGCACACCGATTTATGCCATTCTGAGCGGCTTCCGCTTAGACGATCTTCCCGGCGTCGGAACGTTCTACGACTTCTTCAGCCGCCTTTGGCCTGCTGTGGACAAGAACCTCATGCCACCAGTCACAGCGGCGCAAGAGAAAAGCCAAGAAAGGCAAGAAGAAAGGAGAGAAGGCCCCTACCACCACGCCCGGCAGGGTTCAGCGTCTGGTGAAGTGGATGATTCGCCACGCCGACAAGAAAACCGCGCAGCCTGCCGACCGGCTGTTCGACTTCTTCCAATTCCCAGATTCTTTCCGTATCCGCGAATTTAGGTTTGCTCGGGGATCTTTCGGCGCTTAGTGCGGCCGGTGATGGCACACCGATCATCACCGCTGCCTATCCCCGGAGCAAATCCACTTGCGATTGTCGTGCCCTCGGTATAGCCGAATGCAACCATCCTCGTATTTACTCCCAACCCGATTGCAACTCGGGCTGGGACAGCGCCAGAGAAAAGTACTTCAACGGGTACCACCTGTACATGATCTCAGCGGCGGACAGCAAGTACGATTTGCCCTTGTATCCCAGACTGCAGCCGGCTTCCCGGCACGATGCTGTCAGCCTGGTCATGAGCACGATTGAATTCAAGCAACGTTTCACTTTGGGCACGGTGGATAAGATGTTGCTCGATGCCGCTCATGATGCGGAATCGATCTATCTTCTCTTGGAACACCAAGGCATGGAGCCCTTTATTGATTTAAATATTCGTTCCAAGAAGAACAGCGCGAGCAAAACCGCGAGCGATATTCAAATTTCCCCTAAGGGGATTCCCATTTGCCCGAAGGGAAAGGAAATGAAACCGAACGGCACGGATCGCAAGCTTCATCGTCGGAAGTGGAGATGCTCTCCCGACTGTAGCTGTTCAACTGCCAAATTCGGGCGCACCTACTACACCAAAACCAGCGATGATCCACGGTTGTTTCCAAAAACGCCGCGCGATTCGGAAAAGTTGAAGCTGATTTACAAGCGCCGCACATCCATTGAACGCTCCAACAAGCGGGAAAAAGTAGATTACAAGCTGGAATCCGGTCGGCATCGCTCCACTCTGGTGTGGTACATGCGCATTTACGGCATTATGATCTGCCAACACGTGGACGCTTGGTACGTCAGCCAGAAGGACGAATGGGACAAACTGAAATCCACGGTGTGCCCTTCAGCAGTCTGAATTTTTGAAAACCACGTTTGCGAAATTGGCGAAGTCTGCCCATTTTTGAAACTGGCTTTCATTTACCACAGTTTCCAGTTCCATTACGAACATTTTCGGCGAACCTGCTCCTCAACCCCAGACTAATTCCGAGAGGCTATTGATTTATTAGGAGTCAGTCGATTGGATACAATGGAATTGAACGACCGCAACTAATTCTTGAAACTCATATCTGTGATTTACCATATCAACTGTAAAGTCTTCTGCTTTTCGTGTGTCCATCTTAAAGTGCAGGCCGTTAAATCGTAGAAAAATGACAAGTGCTGTGAAAGCAGTTCGTTTATTTGCGTTGTGAAAAGGGTGGTTTTGACCGAGTGACTCAAACAAGGCAACTGATTTATCGAAAATTGTTTGGTAAGCATCCTCTCCAAAAGCGGAGGATTGTGGTCGGAGCACTGCAGATTCGAGTAGTCCAGGGTCTTTTACCCCAATAAGTTCTCCCGGGCTATATCGTTTAATCATGGCGAGATTAATGGCTATGACTTCTTGGACGGATAAATAACGGATCGGTATCATCTATCTTTAAGACCTTGCAATGTTTGATCGTATTTTTCAATTACATCTGTAAGGGTATCCATGAAGTCCTCGCTGATTCCCTCGGGCAAAGCGACTTTCGTTGATTTCTTAATTATGATCTCTCCAGTGGCTTGATTAACATCGATACTAACTGTATCTCCTTGTTCTAATCCAATTTGTTTAAGGGCATCAGTCATAGTTATGCCTAGACTATTACCAAATTTCGTAACTTTTCGTTCCATCTCAATCATCCTATTCATTGGATTTTCTCCTTATCATAGTATTCAACTGTTATAACAATTATACAATTTCCGATTCAGCATTCAACGAAATTAATAAATCACTCTCATGAATTTCTTATCCCATAAACCCGCATACGCCTGTGCGCGGGGAGTTGACGACCGGGAGGAGCATGTCCTCACCGCATTGGTGGTTTTCCGCGCAGGTATCGCACAACCAGCCGGACTCCTCGTATTGGCATTCGGAGCAGATGTATTCCGCCTCGGCGTCTCCGCATTCGGTGCAGGAGATATCGGGAGCTACGTTGCGGGCGAGGAGCTCGATGCCGGGCGAATCGTGTTTGGTTCCTAAACGTTCCTCCACCACCTTCAGGCTCAATTCCGTCGTTGATCCCATATCGTACTCATGCAGGAAAGACAGGTCTTTTTTCAGCACCTTCCCCAATCGGATCTGCATGCTTTTGTCGCCGAACTCTTCATCCGGTGAAGAGCCATAAGTACGATCCCTCACGATGAACAGACTCAGATGTCCGCAGCATTCCAGCCAGAGATCCCTTAGGAAATGGTCCAGATCGGTTAACGTCGCGTCAGCGCTTGCTTCCAGGTACAGCCAGTACTTAGGCAAGTAGCGGTCTTGCACACGAATCAGAAAATATCGGTTGTTTCCGTCCTGCAGTACTCGTTTGGGACAAGTTTGCAGATGCTTCCCAATGGCGCTTTTGCCAACTTCTTTTTCGCAGCTGGTACAAATTCCTTTAGTCGTTTTGCCCATAGCGATGCCCCTTCCGTAACGTACTGTATTTATGTTCATTATAACTATAAGGACAAGCGAGTAAAAGATGTCTTAAGGCAGACGGCGGCACTCCTTCCCCTAAAGTCATTTATTAACCCAATAGGGAGATCAGAATTAAACGGAAATAGACACAAAGAGAGAACGGCACGGAGCGGAGCGGGCATCAGGTTGTTGCTTTTTCGTTGTGGTGGAGTTCAGGGAGCCGTTTCGGGGCACACTAAAAAAATCCAATCACGTTCGACTCAAATAGAAGAAAATTTCCCGAAGGCCGATACATTTTTTTCAAAAAATATTGCGGCTGCACAGGTTTGTCGAATAAAATTGAAAGACAACGAACTGTGTTATGTCGTTACAATAGGGATTCAGACGAGTCGAGGTTACTGCCGGCACCATCTCATTCTATGGCAGACTGATTCTAGCGTTTCCCCGGGTTCGGTTTGACACGATAAAGAAGAGAGGAACTAAAGTGGGAGCAGTATCCAGGAAAGCAATCATTCGAAGAAAGATCGTAAAGGCAGTTTCTGTAATCATTGGCGGTTTTATTACAGCATATGGTTTGGAGGCCGTGCTAATCCCCAACAACGTATCGGACGGGGGCGTGACCGGCCTGAGCATCGTCGGCTCGCAATGGAGCGGTCTGCCGCTTGCTCTGCTGATAGCCGTGATTAACATTCCTTTCATTTTTTTGGGTTACAAGCAGATTGGCAAGAGCTTTGCGATTTTCTCGGTGCTGGGTATCGCATCGCTTGCGATCGGTACGACGGTGATGCACCATATCCCGACGATTGTGCAGGGGGATACGTTGCTGGTTACCGTGGTCGGCGGCATTATTATCGGTTTTGGCATGGGGCTGGCGCTGCGTAACGGCGGTGCGTTGGACGGGATTGACATGCTTGCTGTGCTGCTGGCTCGCAAGCTGCCGTTCGGAACGAGCGATCTGATTTTGTTTCTGAACTTGTTCGTATTTATAGTGGTCTCGACGGTATTTGGGCTTCAAGGCGCGATCTTGTCGGGTATCGCTTATTTTATCGCTTCCAAGGTCATTCATATTGTGGAAGAAGGATTAAGCGGCTCCAAAACGTACAAGATCATAACCAGCCAGGCGGATGAGATGATTGAGACGATCCGCGACCGGTTGGGGCGCAGCTCCACCTACACATTCGTGCACGGCGGTTATTCCAACGAGCAGTTCAAAGAAATCACATGCGTGATCAACCGGCTTGAGGAAAGCAAAATGAGGGAGATTATTAATGAGATCGACGATAAAGCGTTCATTATCGTATATGATATAGCGGAAGTGAAAGGCGGCAACTTCCGTAAGCGCGATATCCACTAAACGGAGGGTGGTGACGACGCTAATGGCGACATAGTCATCGCAATGATACAAGGAAGCACTGGGCAGCTAGAAACTCCCGGTGCTTTTTCGCGTAATATACGATAACATGCATCCTTCTGGCCCGCCGGGCGCGCATCCGAATGCAAAATCTGCTTCCAAAGGTTTGACGGATGCCGCTAGAATAAGGCACTCTGGATACAGAATGTGTTGTTGTATAGCCCGGACAAGAGTTTTCCTGGGGCAAGCGCGTACCGTTCTTTTCGCTCCGCACCCATCACATGAGACAAGGAGGAGGCGCTATGGACCAATCCAAAGCGATAGTGACGCTGCTGGTCGTGAACTTGTTGGCTGTTCTATATATCGGATACAAGCATAACGGCGAAATTCGCAGCCAGAGCAGCCAGACAGACTCGCAACTCCACATCCTGCAGCAGCAGGTGCAGATGCTGGAAAGCCAGATTGTAAACGGGATCAGCCGTGAGCTGACCGCCCAGGCCGACAAGGTGGAACGGCTCGACTATGAATTAACCGAAGCGGATCTGGCTCAGAAGAAAGCGAAGGTTGGTTTGCAGGTGGCGTTGAAGGAAGTGTCGCCCTCCGCCGTCATTGCGGTGTCTGTGCGCGGCGACGGCCAGGTGAAGCCGCTGGAAGCGGTGCTGGAGCCTCAAGGGGGCATGCAGTATGGAACCGAGCTGGAACTGTCTCTGGAGCATAATTACGAGCTGACCGTGTGGGAACGAAGCGGCACAGGACAGAAGCAGCTGAACGCCCAGACGCGCCGGCTGCCGCTGATGGACGATATGTATCGCAACCGTGTGACCAAGGCGAGTACGGGGACCGGCCTTTCCAATGACCGGCTGAATGCGGACTTTTCCTTTTTATTAAAAGATTTGGGGATACCGGGAACCGGGCTGGAGCAGGCATGGCTTCGAATCCGAAAAGGCGGCGAGGTATATGACGAGATCGATGTGACGGAGCAAGCGACGCCGCGCTCGGGCCTGTACGGGGAGATTGAGGATCATTACAAAGTAGCGCGCGCTTCCGGTCAGATCAACAATTCCGTGACGCTGGAGCAATTCGCCCGCGACAAAGGCTTCGATCCCGATCGGTACGTTCCGACCGCTACGGCGGGTGAGCCGTCGCCCTATACGCAGTATTCGCTGCTTTATACGATCGAATTTGCTAAAGATTACCCGGAATTGAAGCTTAACCGGGATTTGGCGGAGCAAATTTCCTTTGAATGGATGCTGCGGTTCGAGGACGGCTATGAGCATCTGAATTAATCGGACGGTGCCCCGCGGCTGGCAGGGACGCTTCCAACACCACGGCAGAAGTGGATGGAGCGTCCTTTTGCCTGCACACCATGTCACGCTGAGGCATCAAAACCGTGTGAGGTGCAAAATAAGCTTGTGGAGAGAACCTCAGCGTAGAAGAGGGGGGCGGGAGGCGTTCGTCAACGGACTTGCAAGTGGACGGCGCGCTACAGTTGAATCCTGCCAACGTACTTGCCCGGTTATAGAAGAAGAGAAAGCTTGAACATTGCTAAAAAACATGTTACGATTAAACCGACAGGCAGTCGGTCGGTGTGAGGGGGGATACAAATGAGAGTAGTAAAAGAAGCGGAAGAGCGCAGAAACGAAATTCTGGACGCGGCGGATGAGCTGTTCGGTCAGAAGGGCTTTGACGGCACAAGTACAAACGATATTCTCCATAAGGTCGGAATTGCGCGGGGAACCCTGTATCATCACTTCAAGTCGAAGGAAGAGATTATGGATGCGCTGATTGAGCGGTATAATGCCCGCCTCTTGGGAGCGGCCCGGGAAATAGCCGAAGACAAGGGCATCCCCATAGTCGAGCGTATCGTCCGGGTTGTGGCGGCGCTGAACATAAGCGGCGGAAGCAGCGGTGAAATCATGGATCACATTCACAAGCCGCAGAACGCGCTGATGCATCAGAAAATCCAGAAGGTCATCATCAACGGCGTGACACCGATCCTGACGGGAATTATCCGCGAGGGCATCGAGCAGGGGATGTTCCGCACACCGTATCCGTATGAGTGTATGGAGATGGTTGTGATCTATGCGATTACCGTTTTTGATGATGATATCGTGGCTATGACGGACGAGGAGCGCGTTGCGCGGATGGTGGCTTTTATAGGCAATGTGGAAAGGCTGCTCGGTGCGGAGAGCGGAAGTCTGATGGACACGATGAACATGTTTGGCTAAGGGTTCGGCGGTAACCCATTGGAATTTGACTCGGCAGAGGTGACCTATGTACTACAGAATAATCCGCAATGATATATCGGCAAGCAAACTGGTCACATTCACAACGATGCTATTTGTTGCTGCGGCCGCTATGCTGGTATCGCTGGCGGCGATCCTCGTCGTCCATCTATCGGGTGCGATCGATACGCTGATGACGAAGGCGGTCACCCCGCATTTTATGCAGATGCATTCGGGCGGTCTGGATCGTGCGCGGCTGGCCGCTTTTGCGGAACAGAACCGCAATGTGGAAAAGTTTCAAGTGGTTGAATTTCTGAACATGGACGGCTCGCGTATCCGATTCGGCGATCGTTCGCTGGCAGGCAGCGTACAGGATAACGGCTTCATCACCCAGAGCGGGAAGTTTGATTATCTGCTTGACCTTGAGGGGCACATCATACGCGTATCCGATGGTGAGCTGTATGTTCCGGTCAGCTATATGAAGGATGGTACCGCGAAAATTGGCGATAAAGCGATGATTGCCGGCAACGAATTAACGGTTGCGGGTTTCCTCCGGGATTCGCAGATGAACTCTACGCTGGCCTCTTCCAAACGGTTTCTGCTCAGCGAACGCGATTTCGAGGCATTAAAAGGACTCGGGAACATCGAGTATCTGATCGAATTTCGCTTAAAGGATATGTCGAAGCTCGGCGAATTCGAAACGGCTTATGCGTCCTCGGGGCTTGAAGCGAATGGACCGACGATTACATACCCGCTGTTCAGAACGATTAACGCCCTTTCCGACGGTATGATGATCGGGGTAATCCTTCTAGTCAGCGTGCTGGTCGTGGCCATCGCCTTGATGTGCATCCGCTTTACGCTTCTGGCCAAAATCGAAGACGATTACCGAGAGATCGGCGTGATGAAGGCGATCGGGCTGCGGCTCTCCGACATTAAGAAGATTTACGTGGCGAAATATACAGTGATTGCGGCGGCCGGATGTATCGCTGGTCTGCTGCTTGCGTTCCTGCTGCAGGACCTGCTTCTTGAAAATATCCGGCTGAATATGGGGGAGAGCGAACAGGGTTCTTACGCTTCGCTGTTCGGAATGATCGGCATCCTGCTTGTATTCGCTGCCGTCCTTGCTTATGTAAGCGGAGTGTTGAGACGTTTCCGGAAAATATCCGCCGCCGAAGCGATCCGCGCAGGCACTTCTCCGGAACAAACAGCGGGAGCCAGACGATTGACTTTAAGCGGCAACAGGCTGCTCAGCACGAATGTGTTCCTTGGCGTCAAAGATGTGCTCGCAAGAAAAAAACTATATGTCACGAATCTGGCGGTGCTGATGATCTCGGCCTTTATCATGATCGTTCCGCAGAATCTGTATCATACGATATCCTCCAAAAGCTTCAGCCAATACATGGGGATCGGCAACAGCGATATGCGCATCGATATTCAGCAGACCGACCGGATGTCCGAGAAAGCCGCAGATATCGTTAAAACGATGAGCGGCGACAGCACGATCTCCAAGTATGCCGTGCTTACCACGCAATCGTTCCAAGCCCGGATGGAGGACGGCTCGGAGGAGAGGTTAAAAGTTGAGCTTGGCGACCATTCCGTGTTCCCGGTGCAATATGCCGAGGGCAGAGCGCCTGCCGCGGAAGACGAAATGGCGCTTTCTGCGATGAACGCGAGTGAGCTAAGGAAGCAGGTTGGCGATTCTCTTACGCTGTTGGTTGAGGGGAAGGAACGAAAGCTCAAGATCAGCGGGATTTACTCCGACATCACGAATGGAGGCAAAACCGCAAAGGCCGTCTTCACCGATCGGTCGGCGGCTGTCATGTGGTACGTAATCAGCGCGGAGCTTACGGATCAAGCCCTGGTCGACAGCAAAGTTTCTGAATATGCGGGCAGGTTTGAGTATGCGAAAGTTTCGGACATCGATGAGTATATGGCACAGACATACGGCCCGACCATAAGCGCGGTTGAAAAAGCTGCCTATTCCGCAATTGCAATCGCGCTGATCATAACAGGGCTGATCACGTTGCTGTTTATGAAAATGCTTGTCGCGAAAGACAAATATTCCATTGCCGTTTTGAAGGCGTTCGGTTTTACCAACTCGGATCTGACGGCGCAGTATGTTTCGCGTGCGGTCTTCGTCCTGATAGTCGGAATGGTTCTCGGCACGCTGCTGGCGAACACGCTCGGAGAAAGCCTTGCGGGCGCGATGATTTCCTCCTTTGGAGCGTCGGCGTTTCAGTTTACGGCCAATCCGCTTTCGGCGTATCTGCTTAGTCCGCTGTTGATGATAGGCACGGTGCTTCTCGCGACACGGATCGGCATCTCAGGCGCGGGACGCATCCACATTTCGGAAAGTATGAAGGGGTAGGCAGATGAAGAAGGTGATTATCGGCGATCGTATCGTCAAGTCTTTCGGAGCGGGCGATGAAACGTGCAAGGTGCTTGACGGAGTTTCGGTCGAAATCGGCGAGGGCGAGTTCGTTGCGGTTATGGGGCCTTCGGGTTCGGGGAAATCAACGTTGCTGTTTGCGCTGAGCGGGACGGATGGTGTGAATGGCGGAAAGGTCGTGGTTGACGGCAAGGATTTATCCGAGATCGGGGAAAAGGAGCTGTCCGATCTGCGCCGGACGAAGATGGGATTCGTGTTCCAACAGCCGACGATGCTGAAGTATCTGAATATCCTCGACAATATCATTCTTCCCTCCACGCGGGACAACCGAAAAAACGTCGCAACCATAACGGAGAAAGCAAGAGCGCTTATGAAAAGGATGGGCATCGGGGAGCTTGGAGCACGCGACATTACCCAGGTTTCGGGCGGTCAGCTGCAACGTGCAGGCATATGCCGAGCACTGATGAACAGCCCGGCCATTATATTCGGCGACGAGCCTACAGGTGCGCTTAACTCTAAATCGGCGCAGGAGATTATGGACATCTTCTCCGAAATTAACAGGGAGGGCACGGCGATTATGCTGGTCACGCACGATGCCAAGGTTGCGGCGCGGACGGAGCGGATATTGTTTATGCGCGACGGGACGATCGTGAGCGAGCTGATGCTGCCCAAGTTTGACGGAACGGATCTGGACGGACGGGTCGAGAAAGTAACGGTGAAGATGAGGGAAGTCGGCATCTAACGGTGGAGGCGCGCTGGATCTCGATACGCGGTATGGAGAGGTCCAGCCTGCTTTCGTCCGCAACGCGTACACAAAATGCGCGTTTTTCAGGTATTTCCGCAAAGAGGGCAATTTCGGATAAAACGCACGGGTTTGTCGACACGATGGCATGAAGACGGCTATCGGGAGTCGTGTTATATTTTTAATTGAAAGCGCTTCACTCAAAATCCATCCGAATACGCTTCGTCGGTCCGAGTCGAACCGTATCGGACGGGTAAACAAACTAATGGATTAAAGGGAGGAATGATGATGAATAGGTACAATCAAAGCGGGGACATGCTGCTGCCGGAAAAAGCGGTCGTGTCCCCAAACGGGAGTGTCCCTGCTCCAGGCGGGGCAACCGGCAGTCGGCTCGGGCGACGGAAATTGCTGGCTACCGCAGGGTTAGCAGGCGTTGCCGCCGTAGCCGGAGGATTATTCAATCTTACGCAAGCCCATGCGGATAAAAAGAATGCTTCTGCCGCAGACGTTATCTGCCAGTATCCCGGCGGAACGATCCGGACCGTCTCCGACAAATTGGCCGAATCGGTCAGCGTCAAAGACTTCGGCGCGGTCGGCGACGGGACTACGGACGACACGGCGGCCATTCAGCAAGCGTTCCAAGAAGCGGACGGCGCGGTTTTTTTCCCGGCGGGCACCTACATCGTATCCCCCTCTGCAAGCTCGGCTTACCTATTGTCCATTGTCAATCGGTCGTCCTTCTCGATTTACGGCGAGGGCGTCTCTTCCGTCATCAAGGTCAAGGATGGAGCCGGAAATTACAAAGGGATAATCGGCCTCGCCAATTCGACCGTCGATCTGGCTCATTTTCATGCCGAGTCGCTCGTATTCGACCATAATCGTCACAACAACGTGCTGGCCTCCGTTACGGATTACCAGGCGCAGCTGCGAAGCTCGATAAGCAACTACTCGTCGACGGCCGGATACGGTCATATTGTTGTTACCGACTGCACCTTCCTGAACGCTGACGGGGTGGTCAGTCTTTATTTTCCGAAAGGAGTGAACGAAGGCAAGCTCGTTCGCATAACGAATAGCAGTTGGATCGGGGCCGCGAATGCGAACGGGAGCGACTTCGACCAATCGTTTATTAATGCGACCTGCGACCAATTGCTTCTATCGGGCTGCTCCTTCGAAGGCGCAGACTGGCCGCTTGCCCCGCGGACGGCGATCGAGACGCATGCGTCCCATTGCGTCGTAACGGGGAATGTCATCTCCCGTTTCCAGATTGGCATGAACCTTACCGGAATCGCACAATCCGGGACGACGCTGAACCAGGTATGCAGCGGCAATACGGTTCACACGTCCAGGGACGGTATCCTGATCTGGTCGCAATCGCTAAGCCCCGCCAATGCGACAGTCGGCTTTAAAAATATGATCGTCGAAGGGAATACGGTCGACTTGAATCCGTACCTGTATACGTTCAGCTCGACGGTCGGAGGATGCCGGGGCATATCCATCTACGGTGGGGCCAAGTCGGTCGCCTACGAAAATTTGGCCGTACACGGCAATGTGATCCGGTACGAGCGGGAAGTCGGCACGCCGTATATAAACAAGTTTGCCTTGAAATCGTTCGGCGCCATCAGCAGCTACGAGAACGGCAATCAGACGAATCTCGCCGCCCATTTTTCAATTATGAACAACAAGGTCGTCAATTGTCCGGCGTCGGGCATCTTTTTCGATCTCGGCAAGGTCAAAGGACTGGTTATCTCCGGCAACGAGCTGATTGATTGCGGCACGACGATCAGCCCGACGGCGCAGTTCAGCAACAAGGTCCCGCTTTACTTGTCGCCTTCGCTGGAGAGCGACTGTCTTATACAGGGCAATATCGTGATGCAAACGGATCCGGCGCCGACGATCAGCAGTTTTATCTATATCCGGGATCGGGCGGGCAGCAACTACGTTTACAAGTGTCTGGATAATACGTTTGCCTTGCGGGACGGCGTGGACCCGGCGAATATTGCCGACTATGTCGGGATGTTTAATTCCGCGCAGAGGCTGTGGATGGAAGGAACCGTTCCGCTGGGTACGATCCGCCTGCCAGCAATGACAGGCGGGATCGGCTCCAGGGTCGCCATTGTAGGCAGCGGTATAATCGCGTCCAAAACGGGAGCGTCTATATGGTGGAGCAAAGAAGGTTGGGGAACGGCTGCTCCGGCGGCCGGCCTCTGGAATCCGGGCGATGTCATTCATCATGCGGCTCCGGCAGCTGCGGGCCATATGGGATGGGTGTGCGTGGAAGCGGGTTCCCCCGGGATCTGGAAAACGTGGGGCGCAATAGAAAGCTAAAGCCGCACATAAACGATCATCTTCACAGCATAAAGAGCACTCGAGAGGGTGCTTTTTTCGCATGGAAAATAAACTGGAGAAGAGGATTGCCAAGCTTACGGTTTGCCGATCTGTCTTCCTCGTAAACTTGACAATAGAGGTTTATTGCAATAGACTCGTAAGTAATGAGGTTTATAACGGTAAACCGATGGGGAGGATCGAGAAGTGGAACCGTACAAACTATTCGATGCCGAATATAAATTTGCATGTCTGATCTGGGATCATGAGCCGATCAATTCCACCGACCTGGTGAAGCTGAGCCAGACGAAGCTCGGCTGGAAGAAATCGACGACCTACACGGTGTTAAGAAAGCTGTGCGAACGGGGAATTCTTAGAAACGAAGGCGCAACGGTCACGGCCGTGATCAAAAAAGCGGATGCGCAGAAATACGAAAGTCAGACGGTTGTGAATAAAGCGTTTAACGGGTCCTTGCCCCAATTTTTGACCGCATTTCTGGGCGGCAAGAAAATTTCGGAGAAAGAGGCGGAGGAGCTGAAGCGGATTATTGAGGAGGCGTCGAGAGGATGAACCTGTTTCTGATGATCCTTCCTATGAGTATTACGGCAAGTTTGGTCGCATTAGCGGTTATGGTCGGGAGATTGTGTTTGAGGCGCGTTCCTAAACTGTTCTCCTATATCCTGTGGTCGGCGGTAGCGGTCAGACTGCTTATCCCCGTCAGTTTCAGTTCGGACTTTAGCCTACTACGGCTGGTGCAAACTCAAGACGCGGGTGGGGGCTACATAGGGAGAGTAGCGACGTTGATGGAGGTGCAGAAAAATCCCGTGGTGGATGCCGGAATTAGAGAAATAAGCCGTTTGGTAAACTCGGCCCTTCCCGCAATCGCCGCTCCTGCGACAAGCACAAGCCCGCTGCAGTTGATCCTGACGATCGGAAGCGCGATATGGATAACGGGCGTGGCCGGTCTCCTGATTCGCAGCATCGTTTCGTACTTGCACCTGGTATCCAGGCTCCGGACGGCCACCCTCGTCCAAGATAACGTCTATGAGACGGACCAGATCGACACGCCCTTTGTTTGCGGTTTTTGGAAACCGAAGATTTACATTCCGACCGGTATGAGCGAGAATGAACGGTCTTACATTGTACTGCATGAACAGACGCATATCCGGAGACGGGACTACTTGATCAAACCTTTCGCCTTTCTGCTGGTGATCCTCCATTGGTTCAATCCGCTGATGTGGCTGTCTTATTCGCTTATGAGCAAAGATATGGAGATGTCTTGCGATGAACGTGTCGTAAACAAGATGGGGGACCGGATTAAAGTGAGCTATTCGGCCTCCTTGCTCAACATGTCCACGGGAAGAAGCGGGGCGTTGACCGGCAGTCCGCTTGCCTTTGGAGAGAATGACGTTAAAGCCAGAATTAAACATATCATTACGTACCGCAAGCCTTCGTCATGGAGGATGGCAGCCTACACGCTGGTAATCGCCGTCCTGGTCGTAGGATGCACAGCGAATCCCAAGCAGCCGCCTATGTCTTCGTCTTTGCAGCGTGTGGCGCAGCCGCACTACTCGGGATATAGCCTGGAGCAGCTGCTGGCTAACAAAACGCTGTACGTGGGGAGCGCCAGCAAGGTAGGCGGTCTGATTGGCGGAATGCCCAAGCCTGCAGGATTGATTGCTGACGGCTTGGAACTTCACACGAAAGCTCAGCCTTATGGGGTGACCGTTCATTATGTCCGAAATGATCCGACCGGGATATCGGAAGAAGGAGCCGTTAACGGAGAGACTTTCTATCGCAACTCGATCCTGATGTTAAGTCTGATCGATAATGTCGATTGGATCACCTATTCGATTGCAGATCAGGCCGGCCGGTACGACGGTGCGGTTTATAGCATTACTTTTACAAGGGGACAGATCGAAGAGCAGATCGGTGAAGATGTCCGCCGGCATGCCGCAGACGAAGTCGGCTTGAAGCGGTTGATCGACCGTTTGCCAAATGCCAAAAGCGAAAGCGTCGTTCCTCTGTAAATTCACGGATATTTGTAATAGAATTGCCGATATAGTTCGTGATTCGACTGTGGAATTGAATTCATAAGACACGTTGACATGCCGCGGGACATTCATTATCCTATCCAAGGAAGTGAACATCTCGTATAACCTCAATAATACGGTTTGAGGGTCTCTACTAGGAGCCGAACAATCCTAACTACGAGTATAGGGTGCTTGTATTTCTGCGTACCCTATACCTTGGTTAGGATTTTATTTTTTGGAGGAAGAAGCGAATGATGGAAGCCTGGTTTAAGTTGAAAGAACGGAATACTTCGATCCGCACGGAGCTGCTGGCGGGGAGTTGCCGAGCAGGCGGGATTGGTGAAGGACGGGAAGTTTCCCCGCTCGCGCGGAGCGCTCCTTGCGGATGCGGTGGGGACTACGGCGGGCGCTGTGCTGGGAACGAGTCCAACCTCGGCGTACATCGAATCAAGCAGCGGCGTTGCCGTAGGCGGAAGGACGGGATTAACGGCGGTTACGGTCAGCTTGCTGCTGGGGCTGACTTTATTTTTCTCGCCTGTCATCGGGGGGCTTGCCGCTGTTCCCGCCATCACGGCGCCTGTGCTGATCATTGTCGGTTTTCTGATGATCAGTGTGGTGTCCAAGATCGACTGGAGCGACTTCGAGGTTGTATTCCCGGCGTTTCTGATTATCGTGTTGATGCCTTTGACTTACAGTATCGCAACGGGAATCGGCGTAGGTTTTATTACGTATCCGATCCTTAAGGCGGTAAAAGGGAAATGGCGTGAAGTTCATCCGATCTTTTACTTGTTCGCCGTATTGTTTTTTATCCAGCTTGCGTTTTTTGGGCATTGAGGGGATCGAAGGTTTTCTCGGCGAGTTGTGGTCTTAAAGAAGAGAAGGGGCTCTTTAATTGTCGGTTCGGCAAAGGGCGCAAGTTGTTCGTCGCCGGGTAGCCCCGTTTGGGCTTTCTGCCCTGCTTCAAGCGGAGAAGGAACCGGATAAGAGCGATTTGTACCCGCTATTTTGTCCGAAAACCCGTTTGGACACGGAATAAGAGCGGTTTGGGACCGCTAAAACCTGCGGAAAAGGTATCCCCCCATTAAATGGTTGAAATAAGGGGTGCAAATCGCCTCTAACGTTTCTTTTTTGTGGAAAATTCTGCAAATAGAAGCTACCAAAGACTCCTATTTTGTCAGGTAGCTCGTACGCGTTTCGTTTCAGTGAAGCCACTCATGACCTGCTCCCAAGAATGAGGGCAACGGGCTTCATTCGGAGTCGAGTTGATCCCACAAAACCTCATCAACGAGCAACTGGAGCGGAGGTGCTCATTCCCTCCTGCGCACATACATGTGGGTTTGCACGCAAAGACGGGCTGCCTCAGAAATCGTTTTGGGATGTACAGAGCCCACTTAGAACCGATTTCCTTGAGCCAAAGGACCTCAACCTCCACTTGACTTGAGAATAGAATTTGGGGTCCTTTCGTTTGGAAATCGGGACGTTCCTTGTCATGCGAGCCCTTTCGGGCCCCTTTTTTCTTATTGCTACGAATCTTTTATAGTGACGCGGCGCGTTTGTCTTGACAAAAAATGAGGACTTGAGATATAGAACAAGTAATGCAATTTCCATTCGTCATTTTCGGGGAGGTACGGCGTTGGGGAAGAAGAAAAAGAAAAAAACAAACACGCCGGGGGTTAAGCAAATGAACAGGGGGGAACGTCTGGCCTCTGCTGCATCGAGCTGGCTCGAAACCTATAACGGGAAGCGACGCATCCGTGGTTACCGCAAACATTTTGGAGTCGACGCAGGTACGGCTATTGCGGAACTAAGCCAGCTGGGTGTACTGCTAACCGGCGAGGAGATCCAGAAAGCGAGGCAAGGTGAGCGTGCGGCGGCAAACGCCAAACAAGCCCGGAAGAAAAAAAGGCTGCAGCGTCAAAAAGAGCAGCAAGAAGTTGACACTTGGTCGGATGGCACATTTGCTTACATTGCCGGGTATACGGATTGGGGATTTCCGTATGGAATTACCTGGGAAGAGATGGAGCGGATTGCCGATCAGGTAAGTCTGGATCGCACAGTTTCTCCCCGGAGCCATCGTAATCATCGTCGGCAGTCTACGGCGGACGAAGCGGAATGGCCGCTCGTTCAAGCACGGGAAGCGGAAGAAGTGCCGTTCGATCTGGAAGAGTGCATGAAATATTATGCGGATGTAGAAGTACCATTCGAAATCGGCCAAACTGCACGAATAGCGCCTCCGATCGAGGGGGCTTTCTGCGAGATGGCGGATACGACGCCGGACGGTCTTGGTTTTGATCCGAATTTTGCGCAGAATGGAGAAGAATAGCGTTTAAAAAGAATGAAAGGGAGAGTTGGCCTTGAAAACGAAGAACATACCGTTACCAGAGCCTGAATTGCGGGCGATTCTGAGGGGGGCCGACGATATCATTGCCGAAGGCGGCCGAACGCTGCTCTCCAAAATCTTAAAGGGGTCCAAAGAGCGGAAGCTGCTGGAGCTGGGGCTGGATCGGAATCCTTCATACGGATTTTATAGAGACCTCTCCTTGGAGCAGATTACGGATAAAGTGGATCAGATGATTCGAACCGGATTTTTGAAGACCGAAGTAGTAAACAAGCTTCCCAGAATTGCCTTTACCCCTCGCGGATGGGCGGTCGAGAGAGAACGGCGGGCGGAAGAATTTGTACAGGAATGGGATCGATGGCTCGAGAATGACGTGACGCCGATCAGCATGGAGTATTTGAAGGAACGGGACCGGAGCATGATCTTTTTGTTCTTGTTCAAAATGTTATGCTCCGGCGATAGGAAATACGTTCCGTTTCTGGAGTTATGGGAACGAGTGGATTTCAAGAGAGTGCGGGTTGAGATTCAGCATGTGATCGACGCTTTGAAGCAAAGAGAGCGTCTGAGTCCGTCCGATTGGGAACGGCTGATCGAGGAGCGGATACCATCGCTGCTTCTTCGCTCGCGCGAGCCGGTTATTTTGGCCTGTCGGCAATGCGGCCGTCCGTTCGTATGGGATGAGTTGAATCCGGAGTGTTATACGACGGAAGGGTTGCGTTTTCCGGAGCTGTGTCCGAATTGTATGGAGGACTAGCCTCAGCCATAGCGGGGTTCTGCTGGCGGATCTCCTATCGAGCTTGCCCGGCAGATGGGAGCCGGAATCAACGATACGACCCGTCATATGGATCTCTACCGCGGCAACAAGAGTGATATAACCGATCTGGGTCTGATTCCGGATAGAGGTGTCGTAATAAGGCATGGAGGATGAAGGGCGAAGCGGGGAAAGGCGGGTTGATAAATCCCGGGGATTCAGATCTACGACGCCAAAGCTTCATTCGTAATTTTCTCGATATCGATTGGCGATCTAGATCCCTCTCTAACCATATCGGGCAAAATATGCTGCAGAAAATAATCGACGCAATGGAGCTTGATTCCTTTCATTTTAATCAGCGCACTGCGATACATTACAATAAATTCTTTTTCGGTATTGCCCCGCTGCATCTCTGCAAACGCTTCATAGATCTGATCCATTTTATCCGCGACTTCCAGAATCTGTCCCTCCACCGAATCGTCCTTGCCTTCGCGCAGCTGTCTGCGGAAGATCGGCTTGAATTCCTCCGGAATATGCTCGTTGATGAAATGGGCGACCATGCCTTCCTCGACCTGCTGCAGCATGGCCCGAAGCTCCAGCGAGTAGTGCTTCACAGGCGTTTTGATGTCGCCGATGAAAATTTCCCCGTAGTCGTGGCTGCTCGTGACTTCATAGAGCTTCTTCCAATCCACCGTGACGCCGTTGCTTTCTTCGATATCCGCGAGCGTTTTGGCGTACTGTACGACTTTCCAGGAGTGGGCCGATACGCTATGCTCCTGAAACTTGAACTTGCCCGGGCAGCGAATAATCCGTTCCAGATCGGTTAACGATTGAAAATACGTATGAATGCCCATAGGTTTGAATTCCTTTCTTTGATGAGAGTATATAGCTCGGCTGCTTAGTTCCACTATAACCCCCGATTGTTAAGGGAGGATAAACTCGAACGAAATCTAGTCGAGAATACTCCCTCCCAAAGTAAACCGGTTGTTCAGCTGCCTCCAGGTCAACGGTCCGATATGGACGCCTCCGCTGTTTTTGGAAGGAGAGTGGATGATCTTCCCGTTCCCCATATAGATGCCAACGTGAGTAATGATCCGATCTGCCGGTTTCAAATTTTTGTAGTCAGCGGCCTTGTTCCCTCTGTAGCTGGAAAAAAACATCAGATCGCCGCGTTTGGCCTCCTTTAAGGAGGTGTACGTTTTTTTGGAGAAGGCGTTCACATAAGCCGCTTGACTTCTCGAATCCCACGGCAAGTCCATCCCAAGCGAAGTCAGGAACACCCACCGCGTAAAATCGGAACAATCGAACGTGGAAGGCTCCGTCCGGTCGGAACCGTACGCGTAAGGAGTGCCGATATAAGACTGGGCGATTTTAATGAGTTGTTCCACATGGTTCCCGGGGCCCGGGGGCGTAGGTGGTTTTGGGTGCTGCCGGATAAGCGGAAACCCATTCGGGTCCACCAGCGTTTTCCGGTCCGATTCTGCGATAGCGAGACTCCGCTTACGATGCTCTTTGAACTGCTGCTCGACCCCCAGATCGCCGAAGTACAAATCGGGATCGTCCGCTTGCTTCCCCGAACGAATGATCGGAGCAGGTTCGGTAACGGATCGGGGGCGCACCTCCCGATTGGCCGAGCAAGCAGACAAGAGTACCAAGCTACACCCTAGTCCGATTGCCAGCGTCTGAACCGATAGCTTTTTTTTCATCCTCATCCCTCCTGGACGCCATATGGATTTAGAATGTCAATTTTGGCTTTTTTTGATTCAAGCGAATCGTAGAAGGGGAAGTGTAAGCTTGAAGGCTGATCTGTTAAAATGAAAAAAAGAAATCCATGAAAAAAAGAAATCGATGAGAGGGCGATTCATTATGCGAGTGCAACTGATGGACGAGCTAATCGATGCTTACTTGGAGAGTGGCTTCGAGCATCCGTATTATTTGGATTTGCAGACCGGAGAAGTCATCCTGGACCTGGACGAAAAGGATACAGGGGTACCGGGAATTGATTGGGATGATGAAGCAAGCGAAGGACGATATGTGAATATTCCGAAAATCGATTCGAGAGAAGCGTATGCGGTGATGACCAAGTTTGCGCAGACTACGGAATCGGACCCGGACAACCTGCTGCTCGCAGCCCTTGACAGGAACAGGCCTTTCCGGGGATTCAAGGATACGTTGTACGACTTGAATCTGTGGGACCCGTGGAATCAATTCGAGCTAAAGCATGCGGAGGAAGTCATCCGGGAGTGGTTAGAAGAAGAAGGCTTGGATTACGAAGAATTAAATTTAAAGTATAAAGCGAATGATTCCAATTATTCGGCCTTATAAGTGGGGGATTTGATTTGAATCGTCAAGAACTGCAAAAAAAAGTTCGACATACCGTGCATCAATTGATCTGGGAAAAAGGATATGCGAGCCCGTTGGATTTGTTTCTGAAGATGGAGAAGGTGACTCCACAGCTCGTAGAGGAATGGAGATTTGGCAATGTTCCGTACCTGGAAAGGGTGATTCGCGGTAATCTGGCGCAGCTCAGCTTCATTATGCAACAATTTCGGCAAGCGGTAGGGGAACTGAGCCTTAAGGAATCGTACACAGCCTATTACAGATGGGGAAAAGGGCCGAAACGTCTGCTCCGGTTCTCCAAATCAGGTGACATCCGGGTTGAGCGGTACTATTCTACCCACTATGTGAAGCGGGATGAAAAGAAAAAACAACCGGACACTTTAGAGGAGCTGACTGGAAGGGAGGCACCACGGCTTGAATCTGAATAACCTGGACAAATGGATTGACCCCGTTATTTTGGCCCGAGGGCAAGCTTATGCAGACGAAGGTTCCGTACTCTCGATAGAGGAACAAGAGGACGGCACTTATTATGCGGAGGTGGAAGGAAGCGAGCTCTACGAAGTTTATGTGGAACTGGACGAGTCGGGGAATGTAGTTTCCGCTGAATGCGATTGCCCTTATGATTACGGACCTGTCTGCAAGCACCAGGCCGCGGCTCTGATCGAGCTGCGGGACCAGTTGGCCGAGCAGCCGGAGCGAGCCGATCAGCGGACAGCAAAGGAAAGCTTAGAGCAGCTGTTGGAAGCGGAAAGCAAAGAAAGCCTGGTTCAATTGCTGTTGTCTCTTGCAGCCGATTCCAAAGTGGTGAAGCAACGTATTAACCTCCACGTGGCCAAAGCGGGAGGGGCTGCGGAATTGGATAACTGCCGAAAGATGATCCGCTTGACGATCGATGCCAATGCGGACCGTCATGGCTTCATCGATTGGAGAAGTGTTGACGGCGCGGTTGAAGGGGCGGAAAAGGTAGCCGAAAGGGCGTTTGAGGCGGCGGAGCGCGAAGAATGGGTTCGGGCGGTTGAGCTTCACCTGTGTGTGGTGGAGGGAATGGTTGAACTGAACGAACGTTCGGACGATTCCTCTGGTACGATCGGGGCTGTCATTGCTCAAAGTCTGGAAGGGATTTACGAGATAACGTCACAGTCCGATCCACTCTCGCCGGAAGACAAGACACGGCTGTTTCATACGCTGCTGAATGAATCAGGGCAGCGGCGTTATGACGGTTGGTCGGATGAGCAGTTGGAGTTAATCGAAGCGGCTTCCCGCTTGGCTGTGAACGCAGAGCTTCGGCAAAAATGGGAGCAACGCGCATCCGACCTCGTGTCGAGGCAAACCGGGAGGGAGAGCTATGTTGCCGAGCGAATAGCCATGATCCGTTATCGGCTGATCCAAAGCCATGAAGGGGATGAGCAGGCGGCGGAATATGGGAAAAGCCAGCTGCACCTCTCAAACTTCCGGGAGCTCGCCATTCAGGAAGCGTTCCGGGGATGCCGGTATGATGAGGTTATCCAGCTGGCTGAAGAAGGGGAACGATTAAGTAAAGAGAAGGGTTTTCCAGGTTTGGTGTCTTCATGGAAAAAGCGTCGTTACGAAGCGTATCGTCTCTCCGGACAACTGGAGCTGCAGCGCGAGGTTGGAGTGGAGCTGATTCTGGACGGAGATTATTCGTACTATGCCCCGGTCCGGGATACGTACCCGCCCGCCGAGTGGCCGCCTGTGTATCGGCGCATGTTGGACCAGATGGAGAAGGAAGCGTGGCCCCGCACGATTTATACGAAGATTTTGGTGGAAGAGCAGGAACATTCCCGGCTTTTGGCTTATGTCAGGAAGCAGCCCGGAAGAATTGAACAGTTTTATTCTTATTTGCATAAGGTGTTTCCCGGAGAAGTGGCGGAATTATTCCATAGTTACATTGTTGCGTTGGCGGAGCAATCGACTAACAGAAAAGAGTATAAAAATGTGTGCCGGGTCATCCGCATGCTTCAACAAGCAGCCGGCAGCGAAGCCGCTCAAAACATGACGAAGCTGCTGCTTGAGACCTATCCCAATAGACCGGCTTTTCGGGAAGAGTTGTTAAACCTGGGCAAGCCGTAATCGAATTCGCTTTTCAAAGAGCACCTGCGGAAGGTGCTCTTTGTCCGTTCCAACGCATATACAGGGCACAGCAGTTCGGCTTATTTCACGGCCCCCTTTTTCGCCTTGGAGCAGGTCAGGCAGTAATGTCTCCCGTAAGCTTTGCCGTAGGCTACGATCTTATTGATGGTATGCCGCTGCTTAAGTTTGGTGAACGGGCAGGGGTCGGGCCGGGTATTCACCTCCAAGATCCACGGAGTGAGGCTGCGATCGACGGCAATATCGAGTCCGAGCTCGTTCATAGCCGGATAGGTGCGGCTGAATAAAGCGGCGGTCAAGCGGGCGATGCGGTTCATCCTGTGCAGAAGTCCCGCGGTTTTGCCGTCTCTCACGTGCGGCTTAAGGAGGTCGGCTGCCGGATAAATGGTGCTGCCCTGACTCCCGTTCGTAACCACCTTCCGGGGATGCGCGACGCGTCCGACCGTTCCGGTTGGCTCCCATTTACGGGACGGATTCCTTTGAATCATGACGCGGAAATCGAACGGGCATTTCTTATAATGCAGCATATGAATCCCTTGTTGGATCAAATAACGCTTGCCCCCGATGCGCTTCGAGAGGGACCGGAAAAGCTCCTCATAGGTCCGAAACGTAAAAAGCCGGACGCCGCTTTGATACCGGTACGAAGATCCGCGTTTCTCTACCCGCATGACCCCGATACCGAGCGAACCGCGATCCGGCTTTACGTATACCATGCGATAACGCTCCAGCATCCGAAGCAGACCGCTTCGTGTGAACGGGCAGGTGGCGGGAATATGTTTGGCAAGCTCCGGGTGATGAAGCAGCAGTTTTGTTTTCAGCAGCTTGCTTGTAACGATACTTTGGGAATGTTTCATAGCGGTTTCCTCCTTTCAAGTGGATTCGTGGCGGAAATGCTTGGTTCCGGGTTCTCTACAGCATACGGGACTGCGCGGTATAGGTGATAGCCGGAAATGGCCGGGAGCTATTCCTTTTTTGGTTCGGAACGAACGTGTATGGGCGGCCCGCATATGTTATAGGAACCGGGAGGGAAAGGGGATGCGATGCCCGCCCGGTCAAGCAGCGGAGGAGGAGGGGAAGGCGCATGGAGCGGCTCACAAGCCGTCAGGCGATCGAGAAGATGGCGCTGCGTTTTGCCTGGTACTTGCCTTTGCTCGGCCTCCGGCAGGTGGATGAGGCGAAGGATCGGGACTGGGAAAGCCTGCCCTTGATAACGGCTTCTGTGCTGGAGACCCATTACTATTCGGACCGTAATCCTCTAGCCGGGCGTGACGGCGTACATGGTTATCAGACATCCGGCACCAGCTCCGGCCGGCGCAAATCGATCTATTACTCCGAGCCCGATGAGGAGCACTATATCCGCATCAAGCTTGACGTGTTCCGGACCATTCTGGGAACGTCTTATCGGACCGCCATGGCCGATATGGGAACGGGGCATGCCGAGGCGACGGCGGTAGACGTATTTCGCCGGCTGGGAATGGAAGTGGAATCGGTGTCGTTTCGGCAGCCGGTCGAGCGGCATATCGAGCGGTTATCGGCTTTCAAGCCGGAAGTGCTGTATACGATGCCGTCGATTCTGGACCGTATCCTTCATGCTTCCGAAAATCCGGCGTCTTATGGGATTCGCCATGTGATTCTGGTCGGCGAGATTGCTTCCCCGGCGTGGATCGAGAGGACGGCCGACCGGCTGGGGATCGGCAAGACGTGTATAACGGATACGTACGGCTCTATCGAAATCGGCACGATCGCTTACTTCTCCCATGAGCACGGACGGTATTTGCTGGCGGAGGGACTTGTGGCGGAAGGGCTGCGTCCGGAAGAGATCGGAGCGGATCTGGAGCCGCTGGCGGACGACGAGGAGAGGGTGCTTGTGCTGACTTCCGCGGTGAGGGAGGCTTTTCCCGCCGTGCGTTACGTTACGTACGATGTCGTTCGCGATCTGCGCCCTGTATGGGCGGACGGCCGCTCGCGCCAAAGCTTCCAAAGTATCGTGAAACGAATCGGTCCGGATCTGAAGCACGGCGAGAAAATTAGCATTTACGATATAGAAAGCGTCGTATTCTGGCATTTGGAGCAAGCGAGCGTTCAGGTGAAGGTAGCGGGCAACGCTCTGATCGTATATATTCACGGGCCGCAACCGGCGGCGGAGCAATTGGAACAAATCCGGCACGACCTGGATAATCGGATTCCGGAGATCGGGACGATGATCCGCTCCGGCCTCCTGGATCGGATCCAGGTGCTTGGCGGCACTTTTGAAGACGAGGCCTACCGCGGCGCCGTCAAAAATAAAAAAATCGTTTACGAGTGAAGAAGGGATGCAAGTGGAACTCGAGGGTGGAATAGCCGATGCCATTGGCGGCACTCCGTTAATACGGTTCAAACGTCTTTTCGCCGATGTGCCGTTTCAGGTGTTCGGAAAGCTGGAGTGGATGAACCCCGGAGGCAGCTCCAAAGACAGACCCGCGCTGCATATGCTGCGCGAGGCAGCACGCCGCGGAGACGTGACCGGCGATACGGTTGTCGTAGAATCAAGCTCGGGCAATCTGGCGATCAGTCTTGCGCAATTGTGCGGTTATTTGGGGCTGCGGTTTATATGCGTGATCGATCCCCGCACGACCGAGCAGCATAAGGGGATCATCCGTTGTTTCGGCGGGGAGATCGATCTGGTCGACAGGCCCGATGAAGAGACGGGCGAATATTTGCCGGCGCGCATCCGGAGAGTCGGCGAGCTGCTTCGGCAGCTGCCTCATGCTTATTGGACGAACCAGTACGGGAATCCGGATAACTATGCGGCCCATCAGGAAACGACGATGAGGGAAATCGGGGAACGGCTCGGCGAGGTCGATTATTTATTTTGCGGGGTCAGCTCCTGCGGCACGATACGGGGATGCCGGGAGTATGTCCGCAGCCGGGGATGGGCCACAAAGATTGTAGCGGTCGACGCCGCCGGGAGCGTAATTTTTGGCGGGGAGAAAGGCAGCCGGATATTGCCGGGTCTGGGAGCGGGGGTGACGCCTCATCTTTACCGGCCGGATGTAGCCGACCATGTCCAATATGTATCGGATATCGATTGTATTCAAGGCTGCCGGGATTTGGTCCGGTACGAGTCGATTTTGGCGGGAGCTTCGTCCGGGGGCGTCATTACGGCGATCCGGCAAATGGCTGTTAGCATACCCGAAAGGGCCGTCTGTGCGGCTATATTGCCGGACCGGGGAGAGCGGTACTTGGACACCGTGTACGATGACGAATGGGTGCGGCGGGAGCTTTCATACGATCCGGTACGTGTATCGCAGGGAGGCTAGCGCATGATTTATTTACATGACGGTCCTATTCGCGAGATCGGGATCGACTGGGGGAAGCTGACGGAGATCGTGGAAGAGATAATCCGGTTAAAGGACGCCGGGGATTGCGTTCATCCGCTGAAGCCATACTTGCGTTTCCGGGAGCCGCAAAATCGGATCATCGCGATGCCGGCTTTCGTCGGCGGAAGTGTCTCTATGGCGGGGATTAAATGGATCGCCAGCTTTCCGGACAATCACCGTCTCGGACTGCCCAGAGCGCATAATACGATTATTTTGAATGATGCGGCAACCGGCGAGCCCGTCGCTTTTCTGCACTGCGGATTGCTGAATGGGTTGAGGACGGCGGCAGTCAGCGGGCTTATGCTTAGAGCGTACATCGCGGCGAGACATCCGGCTAAGCTGAGGGTCGGAATTGTCGGATGGGGGCCGATCGGGCGTCTTCACCTGGACATGTGCGCTTCTTTATTAGGGGATCGGCTGGAGCGGGTAACCTTGTACGATCTGAAAGGAATCGACCGGGCAACCGTACCCGAGGCGGTTCGCGGTATAACCGACATAGCGGACGATTGGCGCCCGGTGTATCGCGGATCCGATGTTTTTGCTACATGTACGGTATCCGCCCAACGGTATATCGACGAGACGCCGCCGGAAGGGACGCTGCTGCTGAACATCTCTCTTCGGGACTATAAGCCGGAAAGCGTAGCCCATGCGAAAGGAATCGTAGTGGACGACTGGCGGGAAGTATGCCGGGAGAATACCGACGTGGAGCAGTTGTTTCTTCATCACGGCCTGCAGGAGTCGGACGTCCTTACGTTCGCAGACATTGTCTGCCGGGAAGGGCTGGACTCGCTGGACGAAGAGGAGCCGGTGTTTTTTAACCCGATGGGGCTCGCCGTGTTCGATATCGGGATCGCCGGTTATTACGTGCGGGAGGCGCTGCGGCTGGGGAAAGGAATCAGGTTGCCGAACGGGTAGTCGGAGATCGTGGTCGTCCGGAATTCAGGTTGCTGCGCAAAACGGTATTTCCTCGATCCGATATAGTAGGGAACGAACGTACCCTGGGCATTCCGCTTTTCGTAGCGGAATGCCTTTTGCTGTTCTTCATACCGCTTATTTTTGAAACCGGTTACAAAAAATCGCCGCTTGATCGGCTTTCGGTCACGGCGTAAGCCGTTGTATATACTCTTTCGGAGAGCAGCGGTTATAACGTTTGAACAGCTCGTAGAAATGCGTCATGTTGCTGATGCCGACTTTCTCGGCGATTTCCGTTATATTCACGCTTTCGGTCAATAGCAGTCTTTCCGCTTTTCTGACTCTTTGCATGTTGACGTATTCGACAAACGATACGCCGATGATCTTCTTGAAATATTTGGAGAAATAATGATAACTCATGTTCGTCATTTTGCTGATCGTCTCCATCTCGATTTTGCCGGACAAGTGCTTGTCGACATAATCAAAGACCGGGTGCAGATTGTAGGCGGACGGGGGCTCGTTCCAATTTTCCATGTTATTTTGCTCGCTTCGGACAATGGTCAGCAGCAGCCGCTTCACATGAAGGTCGATTGCGATTTCGTATCCTCTGCGTCTGCTCTCCATTTCCCGGTGAATGCACGTAATGGCATCGCCAATATCCGACTTCAACTGGGGATCGGTCTGAAACCAATCATTGTATCGGCTGAGCGGACCGTCGATTTCATAAAATGTCCGGTAATACAGCATGACGGAGGGATCGGAATAAGCGTGCATATCGAAATGCAAAATGAGGTACACGACTTTCTCCGACAGCACCGACCAGGTGACATGCGGCTGGGAGGCGCCGATCAGCAAGACGTCTCCAGGCTCCAGGGTGAATACGCGCTCCTGCACGCGAATCTGAAGCACGCCCTCCTGAATGTACAAAAATTCGAGCTCCCGGTGGTAGTGCCACTTCCTTTGCAACGGCTCCCTGATTTTCATATGCTGTAAAGTTTTGATCCGCAGCATGTTGTCCTGATAGTAGATCGGCTCATCGTACATGATCGTCGCACGCCCTCGCTGAACAAAAATCGTTATAAATCGGACAAATGGGGACATACAGCCAATTTTTGGGGGCTCTTATAATTAGGTATACGGTCATTATAAGGCAGGCGGCGAAGCCGCGGCAACCTAATATGACCGCATCAGGCAAGCCAATTCCATAGGGAGGGGTTCATCTATGAAAAAGAAAGGGATACGCAGAGGGAGCATCGTCGCTCCGTTGATGCTGGCGCTTGTGTTATCGGCGTGCGGGGGCGGACAACAAGCGGCGGCGCCGGAGGGAAGCGCTCCGCAAGGCAGCGCCCCGCAAGAGGGGACGCAGCTGAAAGTACCAAGCGAACCGGTACCGATTACGGTGTACAGCAACAACAAAATGACGGAGGAAGCGTTTAACAAGCAATACGGCGACGCCATCCGCAGCAAGTTCCCGAACGTCAAACTGACCTTTACGTCCGATGTTCTGAAGGATACGATCGCCGCCAAAGTGCCGATTGACATTATGTTCGGCTCGATCGGAACCTTTTTTACCCACCTCTATGATTTCGAGCTGCAGTACGATTTGAGCGAATTGGCGAAGTCGCGCGGCTACTCGTTCGATAAGCTGGAACCGACTATGGTCGATCTTCAGCGGAAGCTGGGCGGCGGGAAATTGTACGGCTTGCCGGTATGGACGGCGACATCCGGGCTGTTCTACAACAAAGATCTGTTCGACAAGTTCGGCCAGCCGTATCCGAAGGACGGGATGACGTGGGAAGAGTTGGCGAGCTTGTCCAAGGCGATGACCCGTGTCGAGGGCGGAATCCAGTATTACGGTTACGTCACCTCGCCTGGCGCCCAGATGTCGACGAACCAGTTGGGGCTTGATCCGGTCGATCCGAAGACGATGAAAGCGAACTTGACCGCCGAGCCCTGGAAGCAATTTATGCAGAATATCGTCGATGTGTATAAGGCGGCGGGCTTGACCTATACGAAGGATGAACTGGACATTGCGAAGAGCCGCAATTTCTTCGAGAAAGAATCGCGGGCGGCGATGTATACGAATTTCACGGGCGGCACTCCTCTTGAGACGATGAACTGGGATGTCGTGCAAGTGCCTTCCTTGCCGAATGCGCCGGGGGTCGGCCCGCAGCCGTACCCGAACTATTGGTATGTCGCGTCCATCAGCAAGCAGAAGGAGACGGCTTTCGATATCATCGCGTTCCTCACCTCGGAGCAGTTTCAGATTCCGCATAACAAGGCCGGGTATGCGACGGTGTTGAAGGACCCGGAAATCAAGAAGCAGTACGGACAAGATATGCCCAAGTTCCAGGGGAAAAACGTGTCGGCGATGTTTCCGAAGAAGTCATCCGCTCCGATGAACTACACGCCTTTCGCCAATGACGCTCAGGTTGAGTTTCAGAATGCCTTCCTCAGCCACATGCTGGGAGAGAAAGATTTGAACACGGCGCTTCGCGATGCGGCGGAGCAGCTGGACAAAAAAATTCGGGAGAAGACGAAGTAAGCACGGCCGACAAACGAAGGAGAACGATACATTAGACAGAGAAGTGGAGCGGGCAACCCGGTGAAATCGTACCAGTTTGTTTATAGGACAGGTGAACAAGCGTGCGTGGAATAATAGGGCGGGTAATGAGAAAACGGGTGGCAATCGGCCTCATCCTTCTGCTTTTTGTATCGGGACTTCCCGTCATGCCGGATTTCTGCGTTGCAGGGACGGCTTCGGCATCATGGGCGGACTTGCCCAATGCCGGGTTCGAAGACACGACTGCGGGCAAGCCGCAGCACTGGACGGCTACGGGTATTGCGGAGTCCTCGACGGAGCAGGTGCACACCGGCTTGCGGAGCGTCAAGCTGACCGATCCGAGCAACGTCACGTCGGCCCGATTGCGCAGTGCGAAGCTGCCGGTGCAAGCCGGGCAGCCGTATGAAGCGTTAGTATATTCTTACAATGTGCAAGGGACGTCCGCTTTGTTCGTGGAGTTTTGGGATGCCGGCGGCAATTTGCTGACAGTCCCCTACGAAAGCAATACGACGTTGAATCGCTGGAAGGAGATCAAGGTATATGGGCAAGTTCCGGACATGGCCGCGGAAGTTAGCTTGCGGTTTTATCTTCATCAAACGAATGTCGGTTCCGCGTATTTTGACGATGCCGCCTTCCGCATCATGAACGTGCTCGATCCGCTGCAAAACGGAGACTTGGAACTGGTATCGGGCGGTTTGCCGGTCCATTGGAGATTGGCGGCGGGAGAAGGGTATTCGACCAGCGAGAAAGCATATAGCGGCACAAATAGCGTAAAGCTCGTCGATTCCAGCAACACTTCGTCCGTCAGTTTGCGCAGCAACCGGATGAAGATCGTCCCCGGACAGAGATACGAAGCGAGTGTTCAATCGTTCAATGTGCAGGGCACTTCTCAGCTGTATATCGAGTTTTGGGACGCGGGGAGCACGCTGCTCGCTACGTTCCCGGCCTCGAACACGACACTGAGCCAGTGGAGCGAAATCCAGGCTAGCGGGGCGGCGCCGAACGGGGCGGTTTACGCGAGCTTGCGGCTTTATTTGCATGTGGGCAACGTAGGCACCGCTTATTTCGACGATGCGGCGTTCCGCGCCGTTCCGAACGACCTGCATCGGGACTTGATGAACGGAGCATTCGAGCTTGTGACGGGCGGCAAGCCCGATCATTGGAACGAGACAGGGGGCGGTGTCGCGGTCTCGAACAGCGTCGTGCATGGTGGCGTGAACAGCGTACAACTTACGGACACCGGTTCTTCCGGTCAAGCTGCGCTGCGCAGTCATCTTGTTCCGGTCGAAGCGGGAGCGGACTATAAGGCGGGTGTTTTCGTAAACGCTGCTTCGGGGACAGCCGAGCTGAGGCTCGAATTTTGGGACGCGAACATGAATGCTCTCCTTAGCTTTCCGTCGGAAAGCGCCGCTCTTCATCTATGGGAGGAACTGACTGCCGAAGGAACGGCGCCGGAGAGCGCGGCTTACGCCAGCTTGCAGCTCGGCATCGGTCGGGATCAGGCGGGAGTCGCTTCCTTCGACGATGCTTCGCTCAGGAGGAACAGCCCGGTCGCAGGCAGCAAGACAAGAGCTACCTACTATACGCCGGATAAGATTGCCGCAGCACGGAGCAACGTTCAGCAATACGCATGGGCGACCACTCTACGCGACGACGCCGTGACGAAAGCCGATCGTTACTTGTCGGGCGGGCTTGAATTTCTGTGGAACTCCGTGCCGGCCCAGACGCTGCCGCGCAGCTACGGAGTGAATCAGCAGCTCGGCAGTCCGATTACCGGCAGAGCGATCGACCAGTACGGCAATTATCCTTATACGGCCGACCCGGTCCAGCAGCCGTGGAAAATCGTCGACCCGAGCAGCGGCTACACGTTCCCGACGAACGACTTCGGAGCTTATTATACCAGCGGGCTTGATGAGCACGGGGTGTTTCGGCCTGAACTGGCCGATCGCGGCCTGCTGGTCAATACGCTGTATCCGGAGAAAGGGGCGGGCTGGGGCGTCGATGACGGCTTCGGCTGGGTGGATGATCAAGGCATTCGCTACACGTTTATCGCTTATTACGTGCATTGGTTTCTGTGGTACAAAACGGGAATGATTCAGGATGCGTTGATCGCATTCAAGGATGCTTACCTGTATACCGGCGATATGAAGTATGCCCGGGCCGGGACGATTATGCTGGATCGGGTTGCGGACGTATACCCCGAGCTGGATGTATCGGCTTATAATCGGACGCTGTATCTGAATTCGCACGGCGGGACGGGCCGCGGCAAGGCGGTTGGCTCCATCTGGGAAACGGAGCTGGTCAAAGAGTTTATCGGCGCCTATGATGCCTTCTATCCCGCAGTTGGCGATCCGCAAATCGTCGCCTTCCTGGGCGCGAAATCGCAGCAGTACCGGCTGACGAATCCGAAGAGCGGCGGCGGCGATATCCGGCGCAATATCGAAGACGGTATTGTTAAGCAAGTGTATCCTTCCGTCAAGTCGGCGCATATTCACGGCAACGACGGGATGCATCAAAGCGCTCTGGCGATGGCTGCCGTCGTTTACGACACTTTGCCGCACACGAAAGAATGGCTCGATTTTACGTTCCGTTCGGGCGGTCTGCTGACGAATCCGTATCGGGTAACCGGCGGGAACATCTGGAACTCACTTGTCTCGAACGTGGACCGGGACGGCAGCGGGAATGAGGCGGCTCCGGGTTACAATGCGCTGTGGTTGTCCCGGCATCAGCTTACGGCAGACCTGTTGGACGGATACGATCTGTACCAGGCCGGAGATTTGTATCAAAACGTCAAGTTCCGCAAAATGTTTTCCGCGCTGTATCCGCTTACGTTGAGCGAAGCGTACACGGCCAATATCGGCGACTCGGGTTATACCGGCAACCCGGGAATTAGCGTCAAGCTGTCCGATATGGTCAAAGCGTTCGATCGGTTCGGAGACCCGGTGTTTGCCCAGATGGCTTATTTTCTCAATTACAATCGAGCCGACGGGATTCATAAGGATGTGTTCTCGAATAATCCGGAGCAGGTAAGCGATCAGATCCGCAGCGTCATCGCCGAGCACGGGCCGCTTGATTTGAAGAGCAGCCATTTAAGCGGCTACGGGTTTGCCGCTTTGCGCGACGGACAAAGCCATAGTCAGCGGTTCGGCATACCGTACGAGTTTCCGTTTATGCCCGTGACGGCGGGCAATACGCCGCACAAGCTGTTTGCAGAATCGGGCACGGTCCAGTTGGAAGCGTCCGCTCCGGGAGCGACGATCACATTCGGCTTCCAGGTGCCCGCGACGGACGAATACGATATCGATCTGCTTCCGTTCAAGGCGGCAACGTACGGCATCTACCGCATCTCGATCGACGGGCAACCGGTGAAGGAACTGGACTTCTACGGAGGCCGCACGGATGATTTCGAGACCATCGTCAGGATGACGCTGACGGCGGGAACGCACCATATTACCTTTGAAAGCATCGGCAAAAACCCGGCAGCCGGCAACTACAAGATGGGCGTCCGCACGCTCAGTTTGCTTGACGAGCAAGCCCGCGCCTTGCGGGATCAGGCGAATGCGCAAGGCAATACGCTGCGCGATTTCTGGATGTACTACGGACGGACGAGCGGACACGGACACCGGGACGCGCTGAATGTGGGCGTTCATGCCTTCGGTCTCGACCTGGCTCCGGATCTGGGCTATCCCGAATTCGCCGACAACCTCGATAAGCATCGGCACCAATGGGTGAACAATACGATCAGCCACAACACCGTAGTTGTCGACCAAAGGAAGCAGGAAGCGCAGTGGGTAGCCGATCCGAAACATTTCGACGACACGGAGCGCGTCAAGCTGATTGATGTGGAAGCGCCCGACGCGTACCCTCAGACGGATCTGTACAAACGGACGACGGTCATGATTCAGGTGTACGATACAGCTTCATATGCCGTCGACTTTTTCCGGGTGAGCGGCGGCAACGACCACCATTTCAGCTTCCATGGGGCTGAAGGGACGGTCGCTACGGAAGGGCTTGCGATGGTCGGACAGCCGACCGGAACGTATGCGGGACCGAATGTCGGCTATGGCGAGCGGGTGGACGACGTCGACGGGCGCGGCTATATGGGCAGCGGATTCCACTATTTGAAAAACGTGTCCCGTGATGCAAATCCGGCAAGTTCGTTCAGTGCGGACTGGGCCGTGGAGGACACCTGGAACGTGCTGTCCGAGCCGGAAGACATTCATCTGCGTCTAACGATGCTTGGTGATCTGGACGAAGTAGCGCTGGCGGACGGAGTGCCGCCGCAAAACAAACCGGGCAACCCCGAGACGCTTCGTTACTTGATCGCCCGCCGAAGCGGGACGAATCTGGACAGTCTGTTCGCCTCCGTCATGGAGCCGTACAAAAACGAGCGATTCATTCACTCGATCGGCAGCGCGGTTGTGCGCGAAGGGGGAGCGATCGTCGATTCGCCTGACGTGAAGGCGGTCAAGGTGGAGCTTACGGACGGGAGAACCGACTATATCGTCTATTCGTTGAATCCGGATACGGAATATACGATTGACGGCAAAATTCGCTTCAAAGGATTCCTCGGCGTGTATTCCGAGTTGGATGGCGAGCAAGTGTACGGATACATCCACGACAGCGCCTATATGATCCCGGTGAGCGCGCCGGCTGTTCCGGCTGCCGCGGCCCGGCTGGAAGGGACCGTGATCGATTTCACGCGCGTACTGTCCGTCAGCAACCATATGGACATTCAGATGGCGGTATACGGAGGCGGCGTGCCGGATGTAATCGGAAAATGGATATTCGTCGACAACGACGGCGTCCGAAACGCGGCGTATGAAATCAAGGATGTGACGCCGCTTGGCGGCGGCTTGTACAGGCTGTCCGTGGGCGATGCGACGTTTGTCCGTTCCTACGTCAACGCGGCGGATTTCAGTCAAGGCTTCGTGTATGATATAGCCGCCGGCAGCGCGTTCCGCATCCCGCTTACGGCGCAAACTTACGCGGCGGCGCCTTTCCCTTGATACCAGGCCGTCCATAGGCATGGATTAAGTGGAGCAGCACTTCGGCATCAACTGCACTTCCGGATGGAAGGAAGTTGATGCTGAAGCGCTGTTTGGCGTTTTTTAGCGCGGATTCATCCGGTGCCGTCTCTCTTCTTATTGCTTCAGGGCCATTTGTATAGAACGTGCGGCTGCTTCCGGATGCGATATCGGGAACTGGTGGGCATAAGGCAGCGGTGTTACCCGGAATGCATCCATGGAGCGGGGAAGCGCGTGCTCCGTATCGGTTGTTCCCCACAAAATCGCAACCTGCTTCGGATTCCAGCGTGCCGGATGGACGGTTATATGTTCAGGTCTGGACAGGCGGCTCATCACTTCGGCGGTCGTTTTCCTTACTCGTGTAGACTTACATTCATTATGCACATAAGAAAGATAGCTTTCGGGAATTTCTTCGGCGTTATCGAAGCTTTTGGTTTGAAGCATTTTTCTCATTAATGAAGATTTGGACAGGAACTGCAAGCCGGTTTGAGTCCGGAATGAAGAACGATACCGGGAGCTTATGGACTCCAGCACAGGCTGAAGCAGCACGGCTTTTTCGATGCGGTCCGGTACGGTCTCCAGCATCTTCGCGGCCAAATATCCCCCGAACGAATGCCCCGCGATGATCACTTTCGAATCAAGGCTGCGTATCAGCTCCTCCACAGCGCGCTCGAAGCCTTGCAGGCCGGAACCCTTATGGTGGTGATAGGGAGAACGGCCGAATCCGGGAAGATCGGCGAGATAGATCGGATGCCCCAGCTTGGCCAGGGACTGCGCCATCGGCAGCAAAGCCAGCGAGGAGCTGAACGTGCCGTGAACGATCACGATCGGGATTCCGCTTCCTTCGCTTTCGATCGTGGCCAGACCGGCCCTTCTATGGAATCGGAACGGCTCGGGCAGACGGACAGCTCCATGGGACAGCCGGTAATCCAAGTCGGTGATGACAAAGGGCAAGGCCGATTCGTTTACGGACAGATTCAGGTCGTATTTCGTCTCTATCGCCCGCTTGGAGGCCGTCGGGAACTCGGATTGCACGATGAAATCCACGGACTGTCCGGGAAGCTGTACTAGTTTGTCGGCGCCGGCGTTCAGCAGCTTCTTGATGAGCCGGGGCGGAATCGAGCCGATTGGAGCGGCGGCCCGGACCTCTCTGGCAATGAGCCGGACCAGCTCGGTGATGCCGGGGCTGTTCCGCTTGTCATCCAATAAATAATAGGTGTCGCTCACCGGATTCGCTTCCTCCACCAAGGCGGAAATAAACGCCGCGACATGGTCGGCGTGCACGAGCGGAAGCCAGTAGTCCGGGCCGCCCGGAGCCAGAGCCATCAGATTTCGGCGCACCGCATTCACCAGGATGCCGAGCCCGCCGGTCTGTTCGGTTATTCCCGTATAGGAGTCGCCGATCACTACGCTCGGGTTCACTACGGATAGCGGGATTCCCCAAGCATGCAGCTTTTGGCGGATCAGCAGATCGGCCTCGAACTTCATTTTCTCGTAGGGAGGATCTGAGCGATCGTCGTATGTGGGAGCATGGCTGTCGTTGTCGCGATCCGAGTAAGGCGACTTGAAGCCGACGACGTGGATAAAATGCCGGAGCCCGCTCGAATCGTGAACGGTTTTGGCGAGACCGGCGATTTCTTGAGCAGCGTGGACAAACAGCTGACGGGCTTCCTCCTCCTGCAGAAGAATATCCATCGGCCCGCCGGCGTGTATGATGGTGTCTACGTTGCGGAGCAACTGCCGATCCTCCGGACTGAGGCCGAGCGAAGGCTTCGTCAGATCGCCGCGCACCGCCGTAATCGAAGACATGTCGCTGCAGCCGACCTCCTTCATCGCTTCGGCCAGCCTTGCTTCAGAACGGACCAGCACGTAGAGGCGATGTTTCGCTTTCGCCAAGGCCGCGACCACGCGCCGCCCGATAAACCCGCTGCCCCCTGTTATGAATATCGAACTCATCATTATGCACTCCTTTTATAGTACTGTTTAGTACTAGTTGTGGGTAAAAAAATTACTTCAGCATATAGGCCAAAGTTTGTAAAAGGTTGGGCAGGAAGGCGGAGTCTCTATGGGTATGCTGCAGAAATAACCCGCCCTCGATCGTGGAGACGATCAGCTCTGCGATCCGCGAGACAGGCAGCCCGGGCTTGAATTCTTGTCTATGGATGCCTTCCTGCAGCAGCTTCTCCAGCGTGAAGATTTGGTTTTGGAAAAAACGGGCGATCTCCTCTCTGACGAAATCCGATTCATGCGACGTCTGGACATAAATCGTAAGGAAGGGACAGCCGCCCAGGCTATGGGGCTGCTGCTCGGAAAGCACCTCGGCGAACCGGCCGATTCGTTCCGTCACAGTCAGCTCGGTCTGGCCTGCGATGTCTTCGATGATCTGGTTGTAAGTCCCGGTCATCTGGCGGACGATGGCGGCCAGCAGCTCCTCCTTGCTTTTGAAATGGTAATAAATGTTCGTTTTGGATACTTTGCTGGCCGTGACGATTTCATCCATGCTGGTCACTTGGTAGCCTTTCTCCAGAAAAAGGACGGTTGCCGTTTGCAGGACGATATCGCGGTTGGAACGTTTCGCTTTTTTGATCATACTAGAACTATACAGTACTAATTAATAAATTGTCAAATAGCGGATTGCTTAATGGCATAAACCGTACAGGCGATTAACAATAAGCCGGATACATAAATGAGGCTCCGGCAATTTGTCATGTGACAAACTCATGACACCGATCACTACTTTGGAACCAGGTTATTCTCTATAATCAATGTCAGCTAATCGAAAGAATTGATTAAAAGCATGTTAGGGGAGATTGGAAGTTTGACCAAACCAGGCGAAGGTTTTGAGAAGACAGGTTGACGATAGTTTTCGTACATAACCAATAAGGAAAGGTCGTTTGTATCGTATGAGCACCAATCAACCATCTAGTTTCGGGGCCTTCATTCACGGCAAGGCATTCACCAGCATCATATTGACGGTTGTTTTCCTGAACGCGATCGTAATCGGACTTCAAAGCTACCCGCAAGTGAACGCGGCGTATGGATCGCTGCTACAAAGCTTGGATCTCGTGTTTTTGATGATTTTTACGGTGGAAGTCATATTGAAAGTATTCGTAGACCGGACGAACTATTTCAAGGACGGCTGGAATGTGTTCGATTTTATCGTTGTTGCGGCAAGCTTACTCTTCATCAGTTCCCCATTTGTAAGCGTGCTTCGAATCTTGAGGGTGCTGCGGATTTTGAAGACGATCTCTTCGATCCGCTCGCTGCGCCGTATTATTATCTCGCTCTTCATGGCCATTCCGACGATCGGGAGTATCGCGCTGCTTATGATCATCGTGTTTTATATATACGGTGTGATCGGGGCTACGTTTTTTGCGGAGATTTCTCCGAATTATTTCGGTAATTTGAGCAAGTCGCTGATCACGTTGTTTCAAATCGCGACCTTTGACGACTGGGCCAACATTTACCGGCCGATCGCAGAGACTACGCCGCTCTCTCTCCTTTATTTCGTGACGTTTATTTTCATCGCGGTATTCGTCATGCTCAACCTGGTCGTCGGGGAGATTGTCAACAACGCGGCCAATATCCAGAACGAAGTTCAAGAGATTGAGAAGGAAGTTCACGAGATCAAAGCGGACTCCTCCGAGATCGCGCTGCTACGGGAAGAAGTGAAGGAATTGAAGCAGCTGCTGCTGGAAGAACGGCAATATCGGCATGATCGAGCGGTGTAGCCGGACCCGGGAGGCGCCAAGTCGGAAACGCCACAAAACCGGAATCGGGCCTATGGGCGTTATGCCCTAAACAGTCAGAAGACGTCTTAATCAGAGCGTCCGGCTGTGTTACGGATCAGAGGAATTTCTAAGGGAGGTTGCCCGGGATGAAAGTTTTTCGGATGCTGGCGGTAATCGCGCTCGTCCTGAGTATGACTCCTGCTCTTGCTCAATCGGAAGGCGCGGAAGCTACACGATACATCCAAGTCAGAGCGGCATCCTCGATGCTTGCCCTGCTCCGGACGTCAGCGGAGAGCTACATGGAGCGGCATCCGGATATCGCCATCTCCGTAACCGGCTCGCAGAGCGGGTCGTACCGGGGGATCAAGTCGATTATCGAGGGGACTTCGGACATCGGCGGTTCTTCGTCGGAGCCGGATGAAGTCCATATTCAGTTGATGGAGAAAAAAGGCGTGAAGGTCGTTGGCGATATCGTCCAGAATGACGCGGTCGTCCCGATCATCCATGCCGGTAACCCGGTTACGGGCTTGACGCTGAAGCAGCTCAAGCAGATCTATACCGGAGAAATCCGCAATTGGAGCGAGGTCGGAGGGAAGGACATGCCGATCCATGTCGTCTCCCAGTTGGGGAATACGGGAGCGTACGAAACGTGGAGCAAAATTGTGCTCGAAGGAACGGCGATGGTTACAAAGAATGCCGCATTTCTGGATACGGTCAGCGCCGTTAAATCTGCGGAGACGAACGAAGGGACGATCGCGTATTCGGGTTTTACGAACATCACCGGCAATCAATCGGTCAAAAAGGTTGTTGTCGACGGAATCGAGGCGAACGAGCGGACGATTCGGGATTCGACTTTTCAGATCAAGCGCTCGTTGGCTTTGTATACGCTGGAGGGGGCTCCCCAGGAAGTCCAAGATTTCGTCAAATACGTGCAGACACAGGCTAATCAATCGAAACCGTAAACTATAAGGCCAAAGGATGATCGGATCGAGATGGGACCAATCGGACGGAAAGTGGGCCTGGGCGCCGCCATGCTCTTATGCATATCCCTGTTCACTGCGGGATGCGGACTGCTGAATACGGCCAAAGAAGACAACAGCCTGCTGGTTGCCGGAACGAAACAGTTCTCCGGTTATTCGAGCTTGTTCCAAACGGAATTTACCAAATCGCACAAGCATACGATGGTTGTCATTCAGGAAGGAGATACGACCCCCGGCATCCTCGCTCTCCGTAACGGCGCGATCGATGTGGCGATCGCTTCCCGGGATCTGAACGAGAATGAAGACGATAAATGGACGCAAAGCCATCTGGCCGCCAAAGATGCGATTCATCTGATCGTTCATCCGGGCAACCCGGTCGCGGATCTGACGATTGCCCAATTGAAAAGTATACTCACCGGCAAGGCCGATAACTGGAAGCAGCTCGGGGGACCCGATATGCCGATTGCATTAGTCTTTACGGGGACGGCATCGGATACGTACGGGGGACTCAGCGATCTGGTGATGGATGGCGAGGAGATGGCCGTCAAAGCGGCGACCCAGGCTACGGGCAAGGAAGTCGTGGACGCCGTTGCAGCGGACAAGCAGGCTGTCGGGATTGTCGCAACGAAGGATCTGGACGTTAAGATCAAGGCTCTGACCGTAAATAACGTCGAAGCGAACCGGACTACGATCTATTCGGGGAGATACCCGTTGACCCGCTCGATCTACTTCGTAGTCAGATCGGAGCCGTCGGAGCTGACCCGCAAGTTTGTGGACTTTGTTCTGGGCAAGGACGGACAGGCGTTGCTGCAGAAAGGAGGGGCGCTGCCTCTCCATTAGATTAGAAAATAGACCGAATAATGAGGGAAAGCCATGGAAGCCGAACAACTTTTAAGCAGCGAAGCGATGTCCAAATTTCAGCGGAAAGCCTGGTTTCGTAAAACGGTCGCCGTCGTTCTGATTGTGCTGATTCTCGGCTTAACGGGTTATTTCGTATACGGCCTGATTCCGAAGCAGTACACGTTAACCATTACAGGGGGAGATATTCTCGGCAACCGGCATCTGATCGCTAAGGTGCTTAAAGATGAGGCGGCCTCGTATGGAGTGAACTTGATCATTCAGCCGACGGAAGGTTCTGTGGAGGCAACCCGGAACGTAAGCGAAGGGAAGCTGGATATCGCCCTTGTGCAGAGCGGGCTGGAGGATAAGCTGCCGAATGTCGAGCATGTGGCCACACTGCCTGCGGAGGTTACTCATTTTCTGGTGAAGCCGGATATCCGGGAGATTGAGGATTTGAAGGGGAAAGTGATTAATACGGGCTCAAAATCGGACGGCACCCGGCTAACGACCAAGCAGGTGCTCGACTTCTCCAATCTGGAGGCCGGCGTCGATTATATCGAGACCAACTACAGCTTCGAGCAGCTGGTGAAGATGAAGGCGGACAAGCTTCCGGACGCGATCGTGAACATTTCTTACTCGCCCTCTTTTGTGGCGGATTATTTGGTGAAGGAAAGAGGGTATACGGTGCTCGAGCTGCCGTTCCCTCCGTCTCTGGCTCTCCGTTACGGCTGGGTGGGGGACGGGGCGAAGATTTTGGCCTATACGTACAACACGATCCCGCCGGTGCCTGCAACGGATATAGCTGCGGTAGGCGTCAATCTGCAGATGATCGCGAATTCGAATGTACAGCCCGAGGCGGTCTCCAAGCTTCTGGAAGTGCTGTACAGCCCAACCGTGGTGAACCGGATCAATCAGAAGGTGGACGAGTCGAACATAACAACGGCGGCCAGTTATCCGATCTCCAAGGGAACCGTGGCGTATTTAAAAAGAAACGAATCCTTTTTCTCTCAGGAAACGATGGAGCAGTTGAAAAATCTCCTTGGTCTGCTGTTCACGCTTGGTTCCTCCTCCTTAATCGTGCTGAAATGGCTGAAGGGCGGCAGGCTGGACGACGATCTGGAGTTTAAGGAGTACATCGCCCTGGTATCCGCTATCGAGAAAGAAATCGGAGCGCTTGAACAACAAGGCGGTCTCGAGGCGGAGCAGCTTATGCAATTAGCGTACAGACTCACGGCGTTAAAAAGCGAGGCGCTGGAAAAGTATAACCGAATAAAGCTGAAGGACCCGGCTCTGATGGACACCTTCCTATCCAGCGTAGCGGATACGCGCCATTATGTGTCGCTCTTGATGGAACGTGTACGAACGGCGTAGCAGAGGCGCCGAAATAGGGCTTTTCGGGCGGGATAGCCGCTCTCACTTCTTCCTTTGTCCGGCATCTACTACTAGTAGACGGTAGGAAGGTGGAATGAAGGTGAGAGCGAGACGAGCCACGTATGTTGCAGCGGAATTTGGTGCGGATTCGATAATGTAACTGGAGAGAAGTTGAACTGAAACCCGCTTGTAGTAAGTGTCCTTAATCAAGAAGCAGTCTTTGCAGATCCGTTCTGCGAGGGCTGCTTTTTCATTGGACGTAAGGTGTGTCGTGTAAGCTTTTTGTAAGAGCGGGTGTTGTAAGATGGGAGAAAGTTTGCATTTCCTAAATGGAGTTTGGGGGAGGATGGAATGACTGCTACGAGGAAGCGGGTCGTGAAAGGATTGCTGGCCGCTCTGCTGCTGATGCCATTGCCGGTTCATGGCGCCGGATTGTGGTCGGAGTCGGACTATGGGAGCGGCACGACTGGCAGCGGGATCTGGTCGGATCTGGAATGGCAGACGGGCAATCCGGGGACAACGCCGGCGAACGACGGAACGACAAGTACCGGAAGCGGCAATGGGCTGGGAATAGAGTGGCAGACGGGCAACCCGGGAACCACGCCGGCGAACGGGGGAACGACAAGCACCGGAGACGGGAACGGACTGGGAATAGAATGGCAGACGGGCAATCCGGGAACGACGCCAGCGAACGGCGGTACGTCAGGTACCGGAGGCGGCAACGGTCTCGGTGTAGAGTGGAGAATTGGCACCCAATCAGGTACGGCTCCTCAAGGCGGCCAGCAGAACAATAACCAACAGAACAATAACCAACAGAACAATAACCAGCAGGGAGACCGGGCCGCGTTTACTCCCCCGCCGGGCATGACGGAAATTGAACTGTACCGGCATGCTTATCAGAAGGACGACACCGTGTACATTCCGTTAACCTACGTCATCCGGGCGATATCCGACCAAAAGGAAGACGACATGAAGAGTGCCGTAAGGTATTACAAAGGCACGGACATGAGGGACTTCCTCTACCTGAAGCATGGAGATCCCAAGGTGTACCGTTCCAGCTGGACCTACGACTATACCCGAACGAGTTTCGACTTGACTGAGCCGGTATTCGAGAACGAAGGGTGCAGCGGTCATTATTCGTGCTGGTACGTTCCCCTGGATAGCCGGATAACCGAATATTTCGGCTACAAGGCCGAATGGAGGCCGGAAGACCGGGTCGTTACGCTGGGCTCCAAGTACTATTTTAAAGTATACGACGATCACTGGAACCGGCAGGAGCAGTTATGGCGGGGCCAATATATCGGGACGTGGGATGTGTTCCGTCACGGATTGGCCGATACGGTGCAGGAGAGCTGGGGAACGCTGGAGATCCGGGAGGACGGTACGATGGTATGGGATGACCGCGTCCAGGTGAACCGGGGCCGGTGGATGATGAGCTCCGATACGAAAGGATTGGCCAGGACGACGAACGGATTTAATAACTACGGATGGAACCTGGACTTTATCGAGGATGGAACGTTGAAAGTTTACGGGTATGCGATGACGTTTATCGGGTTCAAACGGTTTACGCCGAACGAATCCCCATTTGTTCCGCCCGCAGGCATGAAAGAAATCGCTTTGAAAACGCCTGCCTTTATCGAGAACGGTCAACTGTTTATTAACGCTGGCGCGCTCCGTTCGCTGAAAGCGTCCTTCAGCGGCAACCCCAGCTCGATGAGAATTACCAGAGGCACGGAGGCACTGTCCATTCATGTGGACAATTCGACGTTTTTCATCAATTACCCCGGCACGGTCAAGCCGCTGTCGGCCAAACCGCAGTTCATCGACGGAATCTGGTACATCGCGGCCAAAGAACCTATGGATTTTCTGAACTACCGGATGACGCTTGACGCGAACAATCGGGTACTGCTTTTGGATGATGAGTTTTTCCTGAAAATTGTAGAGAAGCCGACCGAATAAGCAGAAATAAGTGAAGGAGGAAGGACGTATCTTGAAACGGAAACGGTTAGTAGGAGCGATATGCGCCCTATGTCTAATCAGCATGTTGTGGTGCGGTGCAGTCAGCGCGGATCAAGCCGGAGATCGGGTTCATTGGTCCACCGCGAAAACGTTCATCTACGAGGGGCTGCACCCGTATACGTTGAACTGGAGCGGGGATGTGCTGGACCGCGGGGGATTATCGCTAGCTACGCTTAAAACCACTACGTCGAGTAAGGACGCGGACATCGTGATTAACCAATACGGCGCGATGGGAGCGGCAGGGATCTTAAAGCTTGCCGGAGAGAAGCTGGAGGAGGCGACGGACCGTCCGCGCTCCGGCTTCACGAACTCGGTCACGCTCGAAGAACAGGCGCTGTATCTGATTAAGCTGCACGACGGCCAACTTGCCAAAATCCGCATCGACTCGTTGTCGGCAAGCAAAGCGTCTTTCTCTTATGTAACCGAGGCAAAAGCATCGCAGTCGTCGCCAGCACCTTCTACGGAAGGCGGCAAAAGCCAGTCCGGACCCGGCACAACACCCGAATCTTCGGGGGCCGGCGCACCGAAACAGACAACGGCCCCCGATCTGGGCGAAGGGACGCGATGGTCCGACAGCTACGAAGTACCGGTGCCGGAGCAGCTCCCGTATCCGCTCAAAATTTATTTGACCTTGGACAGCAAGGAAGCATCGGTTCACGACAAGCGCAACCGGAATACGGACTACCGTCTTCATACCGCGCCGTTTCTGCTGGACGGCCGGACGATGGTTCCGCTTCGCTTCATCGGAGAGGCGCTTGGCGCCAAAGTGGTCTGGGGAGCGGAAGATCAATCGATCACGCTGCTGAACAATCCCGGCATAACGATCCAGCTGTGGATTAACAACAAGCAGGCCGTCGTCAACGGCAACACCTACGAGCTGGATGTGGCGCCTGTCATTCACGAGGAGTCTGCGGTTATTCCTTTGCGTTTTGTGAGCGAGCACTTGAACATGTTCGTCTATTTTAATCAAGGCGATCTTTTGATTACCGACACCGAGAACCCCTATTTTGAAATCGGGGCGGATCTCAAGCCCCCTTCATCGGCAGAACCCGAATCTTCTTCGGCCGCGGGTACGGAGGATGCATCCTTTTTCTACGGCACATGGAACTTATGGATTCCCGGAGGATACGCCCCGACAAGTTCGGTTACCCATGGGGACGGGTCCCGGACGGTCACCCATTCGTACACCCCGGGAGCCGCCGGAGACTGGATCGAAATACGCGAGGACGGCACTTACTCCTGGCTGGATCTGGGCAAAACGTACCAGGGGAAATGGGCCGGAAGCGGCAGCGTGATCACGTTGCTGGGCGGACCGATGGATTCGGACTGGTCGATGCGCAAGGAAAGCGATACGGAAGTCAAAATTTTTGCATGGGGGCTGGAGTATAAAGGTTCGAAAGCGTCGGAATAGCCATATCTCATGTACAACCAAAAGACACCCGCGAGGGTGTCTTTTGGTTTAAAGGGCTAAAACCGAAGAACGCATACGTTTTTCACCGTGCTGGGGTCAGAAGTGCGGCGGTGCGGTTGGGATGCGGATTTGCCAGGAACAGGGGGTGGGCTGGAGTGCCCTGGAGATGGATGAAATTCCAATATTTTAAGTATTGACATCAAATATGATAACGATTATCATTTTCAACTGAATAGAAATCATTTTAATGTAAGTAGATTGATCGGTAAAGTTAGTGAATTTATTCATATCGCTTAGGGGGATTTATTTTATGAACCGGTTGAATAGGCCGCTACTTGTCTTTGCCTGTGTCCTGCTTGTATTCCTGACAGCCGCTTGCGGAGCGGGAAGCAGCGCTTCCAAGGAATCCGGGACGCCCGCGCCAAGTCCGGCTCCGGAAGCTTCGTCGGGAAGCAGAGAGATCCAGCATGCTCTTGGCACGACGGTGATCAAAGGAACGCCGAAACGCGTAGTTGCGCTGGAATGGTCCCTTGTGGAGCATTTGCTGGCGGTAGGCGTTCAGCCTGCCGGGATCGCCGATATTAAAGGATACAAAACGTGGGTAAACATTCCCCCGCAGCTCGATGCAAGCGTAGCTGATGTGGGTTCGCGTACGGAGCCGAGCCTGGAAGCGATCGCGGCCTTGAAGCCGGATCTGATCATCGCTCCGGACTTCCGGATCAAGTCGAGTTATGAAGCTCTGAGTAAAATTGCTCCGACACTTGCTTTCAATCCGTATCCGGCGGAAGGAGCAGGCAACCAGTACGACGAGATGGAGAAAACGTTCAAGACGGTGGCCGAGCTGATCGGCAAAAAAGCGGAAGCCGACAAAGTGCTGAGCGATCTGCAGAAGTCGTTCGACGAATCCAAGGCGAAGCTGAAAGCGAAAGGCAAGGAAGGGGCGGAGGTTGCCGTCACCCAGGCGTATTCGCAGCAAAACGCCGCCGTCCTGCGGATGTTTACCGACAATTCGATGCTGTCGCAGATTATGCACCGGATCGGACTGAAAAATGCGTTCAAATCGTCGAAGTTCGAATCCAACGGATTCTCGACAACCAGCGTCGAAGCGCTGCCAGCGGTCCAGAACGCCAATTTCATCTATATCGTTCAAGACAACGACAACATATTCGACAAGCAGCTGAAAGATAATGCGGTCTGGAACGGACTGACGTTCGTCAAGGAGAAACGCACGTACAAGCTGCCGGGCAATACGTGGACGTTCGGCGGACCTCTGTCTGCCAAATCGATCGCTGATCTCGTAACCGACTCCCTTACCAAATGACCAGCATGAGAACCCATTCGATCATGATGGATGCCGCCCGGCCAGCGGGATGGACGACGGCATTCGTATTCGGGGGCGGCTTCGTTATACTCGCCGCCCTTCTTTTCGTCAGTCTGACGTACGGCGAAGCAGACATTACACTGCGCCAAGTGGTGGAGGCGATCGCCAATCCGCAGGACAATCCCGCGCATCATATGGTGCGGGGCGTACGCCTGCCGAGAGCGGTCATGGGACTTCTCGCTGGCGCCGCGCTCGCTGTGTGCGGTGCGCTGCTGCAAACCGTAACGCGCAATCCGCTCGCATCGGCGTCGACGTTCGGCTTAAACGCCGGCGCTTACTTTGTGATTATGGCGGCGGCTATATTTCTGCCCGCCTTAAAGGCCGGCGCTCCGCTGCTGCTTGGCCTTGCGGGAGCGCTCGGCGCTGCGGCGATGACCTATTTGATCGCGGGAGGCAAGCGGGGCACGCCGGTACGAATGGCGGTGGCCGGCATGATTGTCGGCCTGGTGCTCTCTTCTTTCACGAGCGCGCTGCAGCTGCTGTTCGAGACCGAAGCGTCCCAGCTGCTTGCCTGGGGAGCCGGCTCGCTCGTACAGAACGACTGGAGCGGCGTACAATATGCCGCGCCTTGGATTATCGTCGGAATCGTTTTTGTGATGTTTCGCGCACGCGCTTTCGACATGCTGGAGCTTGGGGAGGAGACGGCCCGTTCCCTCGGCCAGAAGGTGGACACGGCGCGCTTCACCGGCATCGCTGCCGCTGTCCTGCTTGCCGGCGTGACGGTAAGCGTCGTCGGACCGATCGGCTTCGTCGGCTTGATCGCGCCGCATCTGATCCGGCTGATGGGCCTGCGCCGCCATCTGTACCTGCTGCCGGCCAGCGCCTTATGGGGGGCGGTAATTCTGGTCGGCGCCGATACGATCGCCCGGATGTTCCGCAGCTCGATCGGCGAGCTGCCGGCGGGGGCGGTTACGGCCCTGATCGGCGCGCCGTGGCTCATCTGGCTTACCGTACGCGTGATGAAGGACCGGCAGACTCAGGAAAACGGCTCGTCCATGAGTATCGGTGCAACCGGTGCGCGCATTCCGTATCCGGTACTCGTCGCTGGGGCTTTGCTCCTGCTGGCGGTCTTGATTACCGGCGGGTTAATGGTGGGCACTTTGCGGCTGTCCATAAGCGAGGTATGGCTTGCGATGACGGGCGGAGGCCAGGAGTTTGTGCGCAGCGTCGTGATGGACCTGCGTCTTCCCCGCATATTGGTCGCGGCGTTCGCAGGCGCGGCGCTGGCGATTGCCGGCTCGATGATGCAGGGCGCCGTGCGCAACCCGCTCGCCGATCCGTCGGTTATCGGGGTCACCTCGGGAGCAGGCTTCGGGGCGCTTGCCGTCATCGTGTTATGGCCGCAGGCTTCGGCCGCGATGCTGCCTGTAGGGGCCATCGCCGGCGCGGTGATGGCGGCGGTCCTCGTATACGCGTTTTCCTGGCGGAAAGGATTTAATCCGATCGTCCTTATTCTGGTCGGGATTGCCGTCTCCGCGATCGGGACGGCGGGCATCCAGTTTTTCGTAATCAAATCCGGAATCGCCGCGGCGCCGGGGCTGGCGTGGCTGGCTGGCAGCACTTATGCGCGCGGTTACGACGAATTGCTGCGTCTCGTTATCGCGGTCGGCTTGCTCGGACCGTTCGCATGGCGGCTCGGGAAGAGAATGGACCTGCTTGCCTTCGGGGATCAAGTGTCGCTGGGACTAGGGCTGAAGCTTCAGAGCACGCGTCTGATTGCGACCGCAATCGCCGTGCTGCTGGCGGCAGCGGCGGCCTCCGCCGTCGGCTCGATCGGATTTATCGGGCTGCTAGCGCCGCATGCGGTCCGTCTGCTGGTCGGCCACCACCATCGCAGAGCCGTCGTGCTTTCCGCGTTGATCGGCGCCCTGCTTCTCGTCGCAGCCGACCTGATCGGCAAAACAGTCATCGCGCCGAAAGAAATCCCCTCGGGCATAATCGTAGCTCTGCTCGGTACGCCGTATTTGCTTATGCTTATGTACCGGAGCGCGGTGCGGAAGTGACGGCGCCAACCTATGGGAGAGAATCTGGAAAGACACCTATCCCTGGTAGGTGTCTTTTGGCTTTTTGGGCTGGAGCGAACGAACGCAGTAAGAGCGGTTTGTACCCTTTATTTCGTCCGAAACCTCGATTGGACAAGAAATAAGAGTGGTTTGAAGCCGCTAAAATCCGCGAAAAGGGTCTACTCCCCAGCAGTTGGTTGAAATAAGGGGTGCAAACCGCCTCTATTCCCTTTGGTTTGTCGAAAAGGCCGAAAATAGGAGGTGCCAAAGACTCTTATTTTGTTCAGAGCTCGGTGCATACGGTTTGGCGAAGGGGAACACAACCTGCTCACAAAATGGAGGGGAACAGGCTTCATTTGGAGTCGAGTTGTTCCTGCAAAATCTCATCTACGAGCGGCTGGAGCGAAGGTACCCATCCCCTCCCGCGTATCAACGTGTGGGTCTGCGCGACAAAGGACGTCCGGATGCTCCGGTTATTCTTAAGAGTAAAGAAGGTATCATTTCTCTAGAAAAGCAACCTCTTACGCTGGGTCATTCGACGTGGGAAAGCTTCGTTTAGTCGTTTAGAAGCTTTTCTTATTTTCGTTCGTTCCTGTATCGGGACACTTTCCGCGAAAAGATGTCCGCTCATCTTGTTGTTGGCTGACGGTTACGTCCGCTACACTTGTGTTACACGTATTCGAGGAGAGTCGCCGAAGCGAGTGCGGCATACAAGGAGGTGGTACGGCTTCGCAGATCGTCATACCAGTTGCTGTTGAGCGAGGCAATGCTGTTTTTGGTTCCATGGCTCGGTAAACCGAGGGGGTCATTCCGTTTTTTTGTTGAAACAGTCGCGAATGAAAGCGGGTTGGCTAATCACATGATGAAAACGCTTTCTCATTTCGTTTGTTTCAAAGGCTGGTATCGGGACGAAGGAGAGACGGGCGGACTTTTTTTGCAAAAAGCGACGCATGATTTCGACTATCTTAATTTCATTTTACAGGCAAAGCCTACCCAAATTTGCGCGATGACCTCCAAGCAAGTATTTAAAGGGAATAAGCCTGCGGGGCTCAAGTGCGCGGATTGCGACGAAAACGATACTTGCGAAGAAGGGCAGGCCTGGCAATGGGAGTCGTGTTGTTATGCCGAGGATACGGGCAACGAGGATTCGGGCAGCGCTTTGATCCGGTATGAGAGCGGGATGCACGTTTCCTACTCTCAGAACTTCTTCGTCCGCCGCAAAGCGGGATTGCGGGGAGCACGGCTGATCGGGTACAAGGGTACGCTGGAATTTGATTTTTCCGGCAAAATTCGAGTGTTTCTGCATCATAAGCCAAGAGTGGATACTTATGAGCTGGAAGCCGAAAACGGACACTCCGGCGGCGACGCCGCATTGGCACGCAACTTTATTCAAGTCATCCGCGGCGAGGGACGATCGATTTCGTCCTTGAATGACGGAATGCTCAGCGCGTACATGTGTCTGAAGGCGAGGGAGTCTGCGCAAACCGGGAGCTTCCAGCAGTTGAACTGGTAATTACACCTATGTGAGTTGAACTAAATATCTTCGATGGTAACTCTCCATGTAGCGTGAGAAAAGAAAAGGGACTTCCATTTGCATGAGTTCAACTTTATAGAGCAACAAAAAAAGGAGCGATTCTATGTTTACTTTTCCTTCTACGGGCATAAAAACTGATCGTGCCGTCTTGTTCGGAATGGATGACAGTTATTTTCCATTTCGCAAAAATGTGTCCCTCCATTTCAATAAGCCGCAAGTAAGAAAAGAGCCGGTGCTGGCTCCTTCGAGCGATCCCAATGCGCCGGACTCGATTGCCGCGCAATTTTACGGGACCGTGCTGCACGATGGCGGGAAGTTTCGAATGTGGTACGTGGGGATGAGCCTCGGGATGAATCCCGACATGCCCTCCGAAGACCGGGAGTGGTTGAAGAAAAGGCCCGCCCTGCAACGGTTGATGATGGGGCCGATCTGCTATGCGGAAAGCGATGACGGCCTTCATTGGGTGAAGCCGAATCTCGGCCAATTGAAATTTAGAGGCAGCGTCCATCATAATGCGATCGATCTTCCCGATACGCTCATTCATTGCCCGACGATTATTAAAGATGAACAGGACCCGGACCCGAATCGGCGATACAAAATGGTGTATCAGTATTACATTCATACCGAGTCAAGCCGCAATGCGCCTACGATGCGCACGGCGACAAGTCCGGACGGCATCCGCTGGACCGCCGGCCCCAGAGGGCTTGTCCGGGAATTCGTCGAGCATTGCTCCTTCTATGCCTACAACGGCTACTACATCGTAAACGGTCAGTCTATAGAGCCATACCGCAGAGGAGAAGGCGGGGCCCCCCGGGGCAGGCAGGGCTTCGTTCATATATCGCCGGATTTCGAGCATTGGCTGCAGGAAAGCGCGGAGTCGTTCGCACTTCCGGAACCGCAAGATCCCCGTCAGCGCGGAATGACCAAAATCTACGACCAGGTGCATCTCGGAACGGCCCCTCTTGTGTACGGCAATGTGGCGGTCGGGCTGTACTGCATTTGGCACCATCGGGAACCGTTCGCGGACATTTCCGGAGACTTCGGCCTGGTGCTAAGCGACGATGGCATTCGCTACCGCGAGCCAGTCAAGGGGCATGTTTATTTGCATGCAGGGGAGTCGCCGGCGACGCCGGTGCCCGGCAAACAGCTGCAAACGGTGCTGTGTCAGTCGAACGGTATTTTGAATATCGGAGATGAGACATGGATTTACCATGGACGATGGAGGAACGCTTGGCGTCCGGAGGGGGACTTGACGGAAGATTATTATGGTGAAGTAGCGCTGGCCATACTCCCGCGCGACCGATGGGGGTCCCTGAACGTGTACCCGGATCAGACGGAAGGCTCCGTATGGTCAGTGCCGATGGTGCTGCCGGAAGGGAAATTCGAGTGGAGGCTCAACGCTGAGGATGCGGCGGGAATCCGGATCGAGCTGTCCGACGAGCGTTTTCAATTGATCCCGGAGTTTTCCGGCAGCAACAGCGGGATCGTACGGCAGGACGGTTTCGATTCCGTGGTCGAATGGCCGGGGGGAGAGCTGACGCAGTTGTCCGGCCGGCAGGTCCGGGTTCGGGTTCATCTTGAAAAGACGGAACGGATCAATCCCCGCTTATACGCGGTGTACGGAGTTTGTACGAATTAATTTGCTTATGGGGATGCGGTTTGCGATCGAGAGGGCTTAGTAATTGGATAGGGGGCTAAGTACATGGTGAAAATGGGAAAAGCAATCGGAGTAATCTGCATTGCAGCTTCGCTTCTCTCCGCATGCAGCAGCGGCAGCAAAGAAAAGGTCGGCAATGACACCGAAAAAATCGCTCTCACTCATGCGGCTGAGACGGAAGCGGCGGAGATTGTATTTTACTCGCAAAATGGGGCTACGGAAAAAAGTTTTAATGAACTTTTCGGCGACAGTTTGAGGAAGAAATTTCCTGACTATACGTTCAAATTCATTGAACGTACCGGAACGGGAACGTATTTGGCGGACTTGATGGCGGCCAAAACGCATTTCGACATCTACTTCGCATCGGTCGGACACTATGAATTTGACGTTTTTCCATTCGATTTCCAGTACGATATGACCGAATTGATCAAGAAGCACAAAGTCGACTTGAATCGGCTCGACCCGTCGATGATTAGCGGCGTCGAAGCATCTTCCCACGGGATTTACGCTTTGCCCGTTATGACGAATGCGATGGTGTTGTATTACAATAAAACGATTTTCGACAGATTCGGGGTCCCGTATCCGAAGGACGGCATGACTTGGGACGAGATCAACGAATTGTCCCGCAAGATGACCCGCAAGGAGGGTGATGTCCAATATATCGGATACGCGCCTTTCCCGAATTATATGATCTATATGAATCCGTTATCGATTCCGAATATCGACAAGCAAACCACGTTGCCGACCATTAATCAAAATGAAGGCTGGAAAAAGTTTTTCCAATCGTTTTTTGTAACGCCTGCCGAAATACCGGGTGTGAGGGACTACTTGCTGCAGGCGAAAGATCATATCGTCAACCAGTTTTTGTACCAGAAGGACGTAGCCATGCTTCCCTATGTATCCGGTTTGATTCCGGCGTGGACGGAATTGCTGGGTTCGCTGGATTGGGACATCGTATCGCTGCCCACGTTCAAGGAAACGCCCGGGGTCGGTGCGCAGCCGTATTCGGTCTATTACGGTATAACCAAGATGGCCAGAAACAAGGACGCCGCCATGAAAGTTCTGAATTACATGCTCTCGGACGAGATCCAGAAGGGATTGGCCAGAACGGGAAACATCCCGGTAATTAAGAGCGAAGCGACGCGAAAAGAGCTCGGGCAGGAGACGGTATTTAAAAATAAAAATTGGGGAGCGGTATTCTACAACCAAATGGCCCCGGTTCCTTATAAAGGCCCTTATGATGTGCAGATCGCGGCCATATACGGCAGTTACGGCACCCAGGTCATGCAGGGCAAGCTGGATGTGAATACGGCTTTGCGCAAGGCTGAAGAGGACGCGTTGAAGAAAATCCAGGAACTTCAGAACCAATAACCTGATCACAAACCCGCTAGTATATCGTTATACGAAAGGTTGGATCACCTATGGAGAACGATGCGAAAAGGAAAGTGAGCCGGCGTCAGGCGTTATTCGCTCTGGGTGCGGCCGGCGTCACGGCGGCTACGATCGGAACGGGAATATCCGTGGTCGCCTCGGGTGCCGAAAGCGAGGAAAAGAAAATGATGTCAGCTTCTGTGAAGAGGACGGTTCCTTCCATCGCCGAATTACGAACGCTCCTCCCGGACTTCGATGGAGAAGTCGTATATCTGAATGGGAGACAGGGCGGAAGTTCGCTCGGCGCGGGAAATTTCATGTATGTCGGTTCGAGTACCGCACCGGATGACGACGGCGTGACTGTTGGAAAATGGATTCGACAATACAGCGACTATGAGGTGGATGCCGGCTGGTTCGGTGTCGACAATGACAGTGCCGATTATGCGGATGGGTTGCAGGCTGCTATCCAGTATGCGGCGGCAGCGGCGAATATGGCCTCCGGCATGAGGGTTCATTTGCCTCGCGGCAAAATAGGACTATCCCGCAAAATCCTGTTGCCGAATCGCGTAGCCATCCACGGTGCCAATGGCCGCGGTACCGCTATTGAGGCGCTGAACGGCGCACTGGCCTGGGCCGTATTCGATGCAAACACTACGGCCAACGGCGCGGATGCAACGATGCTGGCCGCATCGGATAATGTGCAGAGAGTGGTTAAGGTAAGCGACGGAACATTCACACTGCTGTATAAGCGTAATCTTCCCGTGGGAGAGCGTGCGCTTCACCTGACAACAAATCTGAATAATGGGGATTGGATCAAGGTCAGCCATAACGGAAGTACCGCTTCCGGAGAAACGTTTCAGGTGTGGCGCAACGTGGCCGGAACGCCATCCCTGTACAATCCTCAACGGGGACGCATTACCGTTCACGGCAATCGGTTTTAAATCGTTTTGAAGATGAAGAAGGGCTCCCGAACAAGGCCGGGATCGACGACGCCCCCCCACCTTTTCGGGAACCCGTTGGAGGAACTTATGCTTAACATATTGGTCGATATGCCGGTAGACCGCGAGAAGCTGAAGCAGCTGCAGGACGTACCCGGCGTCCGGGTACAAACGGTCCCTCCCCGCGAGAAGCCGGAGCCGATTCCAAAGGAGCTTGCGAAAGACACGAACGTTTTGTTTTGTACGTTTCCGCCGACGAATATGGAAGACTGCGAAGCGCTTCGTATGATTCAGATCAGTACGGTCGGTTATAACCAGGTCGTAAACATAGGTTTGGCGGAAAGAGGCGTGCGGGTCTGCAACGCGCAAGGCGTGTTTGACGTTCCGATCGCGGAATGGAATCTGGCGATGATGTTTCAACTGGCGCGCGACATGCGCGGGATGCTCCGCAACCAGGAACAGAAAATATGGGACCGCTCGGCCCGGTATCAGACGGAAATACGCGGCTTCAAGGTCGGGATCTGGGGGTACGGAGGAATCGGCCGGGAGACGGCTCGTCTCGCCAAGACGATGGGCATGAACGTTCGAGTGCTCGTACGGGATCATGTGAAGGAGCGCGGCCATACGTACTGCGTTCCCGGGACCGGTGATCCTCTCGGCACGCTCCCGGACCAGGTGTTCACCAGCGGGCAAGAGGCGGCGTTTTTGCGGGATTTGGATGTTTTGGTTGTGGCTGTCCCTTTGACGAAGCATACGGAGGGGATGATCGGGGAAGAGGAGCTTCGCGCGCTGCCGCAAACGGCTTTTGTCCTGAATCCGTCACGGGGGCCGATTATCCGCGAAGACGCTTTGCTGCGCGCCTTGCGCGAGGGATGGATCGCCGGGGCGGCCCTGGATACGCACTATCATTACCCGATGCCGCCGGACCACCCGCTGTGGGATTTTCCGAATGTGATTATGACGCCGCATATATCCGGGTCGTCGCAGAGCACGCACTTTATGGAACGAATTTGGTCGATTTTTCTTGAAAATGTTCGAAGGTTGGTGCAGGGTGAACCGTTGCTGAACGAATTGTCGCCAAGCCAACTGGACGGGCAATAACTCGGTCCCGGGGAAAGTGCCGACTACGCGAACATCAAGTTATATAGAGGGAGAGAACTTGCATGATTACAGATTCGTTGCAGCATATCAGACAATATTCGAGCGTGAGCCCCAGATTGGAGCGGGCGGCGTTGTTTCTGGAAACCCATGACTGCAAGGCGCTTGAGCCGGGCAAATACGAAATCGACGGCGACCATGTATACGCGCTCGTCCAGCACTACGAGACGAAGCCGAGGGAGAAGGGGCTGTGGGAAGCGCACCGGCAATATCTGGACGTCCAGTACATGGCGGAAGGTTGCGAAGCGCTGGGGTACGTCCCGATCGACCGGACGGAAGTGACCCGCCCCTATGATCGCGATGGGGATTACGCTTTATTCTCGGCATCCGGCGACTTCTTCACGCTACGGGAAGGACACTTTGCCGTGTTCGCTCCGCATGACGTGCATATGCCTGCCATCCAGCTGGAGGCGGCTCAAGCCGTCAAAAAAATCGTAATCAAGGTTTTGATTTAATCGCTACGCTAGTGCGATCGGGACAGCATCACACGTCGAAGGACCGTCAGGGATTCCCTGGCGGTTTTTCCTGTTAAGATCAGTATGGTTAAGTTCTCCGCCGAGCTAAAGCGGAGCAGCGTCATCTTCTTTGTCGAATCGGCATGGGTCGCAAGTCACTCATCGCGGCTGTTCGGCTTGTTGTCTTGCTTCCAGGAAGGGAGGAACCGGATAAGAGCGGTTTGCAGCCGTTATTTTGTCCAAAGCCCGCTTGGACGAGGAAATAAGAGCGATTTGAAGCTGCTAAAATCGGCGAAAAGGGTGCAGACGCGTCGAGTGGGTTGAAATAAGGGGTGCAAACCGCCTCTATTCGTCTCTATCGTCCCCATATGCCGAAAATAGCTGGTGCCAGAGACTCTTATTGCGGGATTCACCTCACGAAGGATGAAAGCTCCAAAGAGTCACGGCCTTCCTTCACCAGCCCCAGCCGCATGGACTTACTTCGACACCCGTTTATTTTCATTTTGTTACCGTGCCGCCCTGCGGCATGGACATCTTCTTTGTTTAGGGACGCATTCTGCTTTCGGCGAGGCTGATCACGATCTGTTCGAAAAAGTAGAGGCTGAGGGCTCATGGGAGGCCGAGCGGGTATTCAACGGTAGAAGGAATGATAAATATTTCTTATATAAGCAAATTGTACTATTCTAAATATGTCGAATTTGTTACAATGAGCAAGTGTTCGACCTGATTAAGGAGGAATAGAATTTTGACAAATTCTAAAGTGTTGAAATGGGTCTCGGGTTCGCTGGAGCTTTTTCTGGCCATCCCCATTTTAGGAGCGCTGGTGGTGATGGGAAGTTATTATACGGTACTCGGTGCCATGCTCGTTCTCCATATTGTGACCCTGGTCCTGTCCAAGCAAAATAACGAGCCCATATACGGTTCGGTGCTGGGAATCATCACCTCGCTGGTAGCCTGGATTCCGCTTGTAGGCTGGATTCTCCACCTGCTCTCCGGGATTTTCCTTATGGTTACCGCCGCTCAGAAAAGCAAACCGCCCGCATCCCATCATTATTAAGATCATCCCGCACACAACCGTTCATCGGAACGGCCGGAAGCGCCAAAAAGCACCCGCAAGTGTGCTTTTTGCATGCCGGGATGTCGGAATGACAATCTCAACGAAAAAGACACCCGCCCCCCGGGTGTCTTTCCTGTTTCATTCGTCGCCTGATGCGCTCACACGAGTTTCGTGCGTCTCTCGAATCGACGACAGTACGCCTCCAGCTCGCGGAAGGAAATCGTATAAAACGCCAGCTCGTTCACGACCGACCGGGTCGAGCCAGGCAGCGCGCTGAATTTGGCGAAAAGCTTATCCGGATCCGTCGGTGCGCGGCAGTCCAGAACTGAACCTGCTCGACCTCGGGATTGCCCTATCGAGAGCCAGATACAGATGCCCGTCCGTCAGATAGGAATAAAGCAGGGAGATTGCATCCAGCGTTGTAAAGGAAGGGGGTACGTCTTGTTTGTTTTGCAGTAAAAACAACCCGATTTTGGCATAATCGTCATCAGCGACGCAATGTTGGAAGTGTGCAGACATCGTGCTTTCCTTTCCGGCCGAGCCGTCATAATCGCTTTTTCAGCGTTTGTTCCAGCGCCTGGAGAATTTGAGGATATTCGGCCGTCAGCCGATCGAACGACTCCCGTCTCACCGCAATCAGCACGGAAGGCGCCAACGCTCTTACTGTAGCGGTGCGCGGAATGTTTTTGAGCAGCGCAATTTCCCCGAAATGGTCGCCGTCCTGCAGAACGGCAACTTGTTTCTCTCCTTCACCGGGGAACTGCTTCCGGACCTCAAATTTGCCGCGGACGATAATGTAAAACTTATTGGCTTCCTCGCCCTCGCGGACGACGTCCTCCCCTTCCTGACAAAGCTCGGTCGAGAACAAGCCGGCGATATTCTGGAGCAGCCGCCGGTCGATGCCGTCGAAGAAGGGCAGCTTCGCCAGCCGCTGAACTTCCACGGTAGCATGAAGCCCGTCGCTGGACAGATGGAAGCCGTGCTGCTTCTCCCATAGGCTGTGGTACAATCCGCTGTGCTGCACAAGCTCCTCGTGGGTGCCGGACTCCGCGATCCGGCCCTCGTGGAACACGTAGATCCGGTCCGCATGAACGACGGAGGCCAGCCGGTGGGTGACGGAGATAATCGTCATCTCTTGGCGGATCTGCTGGATCAGCTCATTAATATCGGCTTCGGTCGCAGGATCGAGCGCCGACGTCACCTCGTCGAGCAGCAGCAGCTTCGGTTTTCTCAGCAGCGCCCGGGCAAGCGCGATCCGCTGGCGTTCGCCGCCGGACAACGTGCCGCCTTCCTGATGAATCCATGTCTCATACCCCGATGGCCAGCGGGTAATGACATCATGAATCTTCGCCTGTTTGGCGGCTTCGATCATCGCTTCTTCGCCTCCATCCAGGTTATCCAGCAGCAAGTTGTCGCGAACCGTCGCGTTAAACAGAAACGTTTCCTGAGTAACGAGCGTTGCCAGCTTTCTTAAGGAAGCTTCGCTGACCGTGCGCAGGTCGTGACCGTTAATCGTCACCGTCCCTTGACCGGGATCGTAGAAACGGGACAGCAGCTGCAAAGCGGTGCTTTTGCCGGAGCCGCTCGGCCCGACGAAGGCCACGTAGCTGCCGGCCGGGATGTGCAGGCTGACGTTACGGAGCTGATCGGACTCTTCGGTATAGCCGAAGGTGACCTGATCCATCCGGACCGAAGAGACGGAGGCGGGCAGTTCTACGGCTCCGGCCGCTTCAGGGATGTCCGGCTGATGGTCGAGCAATTCTCCGACCCGGCGGAAGCTGGTGCTCGAATCAATCAGATTCGGAATCAGAAACGATAAGTTGGAGCCGGCCTGCCCGACGCTCATAAACAGCGTGAAAAAAGCCATAAAGCCGCCGATCGTCATCTCGTCTTGGAAAATGAAATAACCGCCGAGGCCCATCATAATCCCGTTCAAAATCAGCAAAGCGGTCAAAGGCATACGTTCCATCAGAGAGTTGGTTACGTGCAAGCGCAGGCCGAACGAAAACAGCTCGAGAATTTGCCCGCGCGCGCGCTCCCGGAACCGCTGCTGCTGATGCAGTCCTTTAATGGTCCGATGCCCCTTGGCCATCTCGTCGATCGTATTGGAGAAGCGCTCCTGAGCTTCCTTGTAGTTCCGGTTGGCAGCTTCGGCACGTCCTTGAAGCAGCCGGGGGCCGACAAACATCAGTGCAGAGCCGGCCAGCACGGCCAGCGTCAGCTTCCATTCGATCGAGAACAACATGCCCAGGCCGAGCATAATATTTAACAATTCCTTCAGGAAGAAAGGACTGGTGAACCGAATGGCGTTTTCGATGGACGACATATCCGACGAGAAGCGGGTGACCAGATCGCCGACTTTATAGCGCTGATAGAAGGGGAGGGACTGCTTCTGCAGATGCGCGAACAAGTCGGTTCTGAGCTGACGGATCACTCCGCCGCTCAGTTTCCCGAGCGAGTAATCCCCGAATTGGCCCGCCGCGATGTTGAACAGCCCGCCGCCGATCAAGATGCTCATGATGAGAAGGAAAACCTGAAAATCTTTGGGCGTAAACGCTTCGTCCACTAAATATTTGAGGCTCAGGGGGGCTGCAACCGAATAGGCGACCTCGACAAAAATACTGAATATGAAAATGCCGCTCAGCAGCTTATAGCGCTTAAGCTGGTGCAAGAGGATCTTGATTAAACTCAACTCAAATCGCCGCCTTCCAGTACCCATAGATTACCGTAGATTATTCATGCTGTAAACGGTTCCTGCCGGGCGCTTCGGCTTAATTCCGGTCCCACAAGTCCATGGACGCGAAGCTCTCCCGCAAGCCCCGGCTGCCCATCGTATTCAGGCGTTGTCCCGCACCGGTCAGGTCCTGCGACTGTCATCGCCTGGCGGCGCGTGTGAACAGCTCCTTCGTAAACTTGATCCATTCCCTGGCCGCATGGGACATATACCCTTCCCGCCTCCAGGCCATATCGAGCCGCCAAGGGATGACCGGGTCCGTCAGGACGGCCGCTCTCACCTTGCCCGGATTCAACTGCCGGCACATCGTCTCGGGCAGCATAGCGATCCCCAGATCGGCTCCCACCATCTCTCCGATAAAATCCCACTGGGAGCTTTCATAGACGATATGAGGATCGAAGCCGACCGTACGGCATTCGGAGATGATCCGGTCGTGCAAAGCGAAGTCGCTGTTGAACAAAATAAACCGCTCCCCCGCAAGCTCTGCCAGCCGGATCTGCTCGCGATCCGCCAGCGGGTGGGCAGGGGGCAGGATGACCTTTAACCGGTCTTCGACCAGGGTGAAGGAATCGAACAGGACCTCGTCGATCGGCCATAGCGCGACCCCGACATCGAGAAGGCCTTCGGACAAGCTTTCCTCGATTCGCTTGGCCCCGTTCTCCATCATCTTGATTGCTATGTTCGGGTATTGCTCCCGGAACTTCTTGATCACCTGCGGGAAAAAGCTCGAGCCCGCCATCGGCGGAATGCCGAGCCGGATGCTGCCCGTATTCAGGTACGTCAGATCATGCAGAGCCGCCTCCAGCCCGTCGAACAACTGGAGAATCGGCCCGGCGTGGCTCACGATCGTTTCTCCGGCGGCCGTCAGCTTGATATGCCTGCCCTCCCGGACGAATACTTCGACTCCGAGCTCATTTTCCAGATTTTTAACGATTTTGCTGATCGTCGGCTGGGTCAGGTGCAGCGCCTCCGCTGCTTTCGTAAAGCTGTTATGCCTGACGATTTCGGTAATGTATTGCAAGTGGCGGATGTCCAAATCGGTCGCTCCCTTCCATAGATAAAAGGAATGAAAACCATTCTATATATTGATTTTACGCATGAAAGGCGATCTTGTATACTTTTTACAAAGGAGCTGGACAGCATGAGAAAAATGGCGGGGATCGCGCTTCAAATTTTATTTTTTGTCGGCATAGCCCAAATCGCGGACGTTCTCGCTTCGATCCTTCCTATCCCGGTACCGGGAAGTATTGTGGGGATCGTTCTTTTATTTGTTCTGCTGAAGCTGAAGATCGTCCGTCTCGGGTGGATCGAGCAGGGCTCCAACTGGCTGATTGCCCAGATGCTGCTGTTTTTTATACCGGCTACGGTCGGCATTATGAACTATAAAAGCATGTTTATGACCAGCGGACTTCGGATTATAGGCACGATCGCGATCAGTACGGCGGCTGTCATGATATGTTCGGGTTATATCGGCGAACGGATCGCCGCGCGCAAGGAAGGGGAGGCGTCATGATGGACGCGGTATTATGGCTGGGCTGCACGATCGCGGTTTACTGGGCGGCCAAACGGCTGTACAAAAAATATCCGAAAATCTATATGTCGCCGTTGCTTCTTACGCCGGTCGTCCTGATCGGCCTGCTGGCGATTAGCGGAGCTTCGTTCCAAACGTACAACGAGGGAGGCGTCTGGCTCTCGAACATGGTAGAACCGGCGACCATCGCTTTGGCGGTCACGATGTATAAGCATATCGATCTGCTGAAAAAGCACGCCTTCGTCATCGCAGTCAGCGTCGGCTGCGGGGCGTTGACCGGAATCGTCACCTCGGCGGGACTGGCCCGTCTGTTCGGCCTGACCTCGGAGCTGATCGGCAGCCTCGCTCCCCGTTCTGCGACGACGCCTATAGCGGTGTCGATAACCGGGCTGATCGGCGGCATCCCGACTATTGCCGCTGTAGCAACACTTATCACCGGGCTGCTTGGTTTAGTGATCGGACCGCTCATCGTAAAATGGTGCGGAATCCGGAGCTCGATCGCCCAAGGGATTTTGTTCGGGACAAGCGCTCATTCGGCCGGGATCAGCAGGGCGGCGGAGTATGGTACGGCAGCCGGATCGATCGCGGGAGTCGCTATGCTGCTGACGGCATTCGTTACGCTGGGCGCCGCCCCGTGGATGATTGAATGGTTCCGCTAGACGGCGGGTCTGCCGCCTTTTTTTGCCGGAAGCCGATCAACCGCCTTTTGCCTGCGAAGGAATAATTCCATATAATGAGGAATAGGTGTATACTTCGACGGTTTAAGGAGGTGACTGAGATTATGGACGATGAGCCAGAGGAAGCGGGCGATAGGATTCAGTCGGCAAGGTTGCATAATAAAATCAAAATTTACGGGAAAACAAGTTACTATCCTCGGGATTGACTTTCCGTCCGTCTATTCATGGAGCTGTAGGAAAGACAATGACCTGATTACCGGGATGGAGGAGGAGCAGCTTGTTTACAGAAATTTTGGTTCTTATTGTACTCATTGTGCTGAATGCGTTTTTTGCAGCCTCGGAGATCGCCTTGATCTCGTTGAACGATAACAAGATTCGATCGATGGCCGACGCGGGGCACAAAAAAGCGAAACTGTTGCAGAGCCTTCTGAGCGAACCGAGCCGTTTCTTGGCCACTATCCAAATCGGGATTACGCTAGCCGGATTTTTGGCGAGCGCTTTCGCGGCCGAAAGTTTTGCCGGCAGAATGGCGCAGTACTTGTACTCGGCGGGAGTCCCTTTGCCGCAAAGCATGCTGGAGACGATATCGGTTATCCTGATTACACTGCTTCTGTCTTATTTTACGCTTGTCCTGGGCGAGCTCGTCCCGAAGCGGCTGGCGATGCAGAAGTCGGAATCAATCTCCATGTTTGCGGTCACACCGCTTACGTTTTTGCTGAAAATATCGGCGCCGTTCGTCAAATTGCTGACTCACTCGACGAATCTGCTCGTCCGTCTCATGGGGGTCGACCCTCATGAGAACAAGGAACAGGTGACGGAAGAAGAAATCCGGATGATGGTCGATGTCGGCAACGAGAACGGGACGATTCAGGAAACCGAGAAAATGATGATTAACAACATCTTCGAATTCGACAACAAGGCGGTCTCGGATATTATGACCCACCGCAGCTCGGTAACCGGCCTTCCGCTGAATTTGTCACTGAAAGAAGTGGCCGGGATGGTTAATATCGAGAAATATTCGAGATATCCGATATTCGAAGACAATATCGATAATATTGTAGGCATTCTGCACGTGAAGGACATCATGAAATATATCGAAGAAGGCAGCGAAGAGACGTTCGTCATTCGTGACATTATTCGTACGCCTTACTTCATTCCGACCTCCAAACGGATCGATGAGCTGTTTAAGGAGCTGCAGAAAAACAAGGTGCATATGGCGGTCGTCATCGACGAGTACGGCGGCACGGCCGGTATTGTCACGATCGAGGATCTGCTCGAGGAGATCGTCGGCAACATTTTCGACGAGCACGACGAGGAAGAGAAAGAATTCGAGCAGATGGACGACAGTACGTACGTCATCAACGGAAGTCTCAGTCTGCGGACGCTGAAGGACGTGCTGAACGTTCATTTGCCGGTCGAAGACTACGACACGGTCAGCGGCTTCGTAGTCGGCCAGCTGGGTCGAATTCCGCTTGAGGACGAGAGACCGGTCGTGGAATACGAGGGATTGATCTTTAAGGTCGAGGAAGTCGACGAGAAGCGGATCAGCAAAGTTCAAGTCCTCCGGTCAGCGGCCGAACCCGCCTCCGGGACCGAATCCGAGTAGCTGTCTCACCGATGCGCCAGCGAGAATGAGGCTGAACCGGCACCGTCCACTAAGGCGTTCCCCTGTGACGCCCGGGCGGTGCTTTTCGTGTGTTGAAACGGCCGCGTGATGACAGTTTTTTTGAAAACATCGGATAGGGCGTGGCTTATGCCACGTTAACTATCCGATACATGTTTGGGTGACTTTTACAACAATCCCTTTAATGTCAAGGTTTCTATAGGTGAACAACACTGACATATGTTATCCTGTAATCAGAGGTGATTATGTGTCAGAAATAAAGCGTGGTCGTGGTTACGTCTATGCCATTCAGTACCACATCGTATGGTGCGTAAAGTACCGACACAAGATACTTGTGGAAGAAATCGACGTAAGACTAAAAGAAATTGTTGTTCAGATTGCATCCGATAACAACTTCACAATATCTGAAATTAAAAGCGACTCCGATCACATTCATCTCTTAGTGGAATGTACACCACAGCATTCAATACCTGGTATGATTAATGCGTTA
>NZ_JACXJA010000030.1 GCF_014705615.1 Paenibacillus oceani | reverse complement strand
CTCATTTCCTAGCTTCATCCCATCTTCTCGGTGCTGAAAACCGGACTTTTTGAACTCGCACTTTAAAGAGTTTCCTGAGATTAAAAAGAGGTTGTGGGGAGGGGATTTTTGGAAGACGATTGGATGCGCTCGATTTGTGTATAATCGTTTTCTAGCCCTATGGAGTGACACCTATAAAGAGACAGGAAAAGGCTTATCTTATGGAGCATGTTCTGCTGAACTCACAAAACTAAAACAAGAAATAGACTGGTTGAAAGAACCGGACAAATTTTCTTTACAAAATGCACGGAGGAATTTGAGTGACGCATACAATCGCTTTTTCAAAAAACAAAACGATGCGCCAAAGTTTAAGAGTAAAAAGAATCCTGTACAGTCCGCATCGTAGTGGCTGTAGCCTGAATATTCTTGCCGAAGGCAAAGGACTTCTTGCTGTGTAATCCTTACACGAACTGTCGGAACGACAGGGTTAGCTTGGTGAGCTTCTCTTCGTTAGAAGGGACTACCCAAGAATCTCGTGACTTTAGTCATGAGAGGTTCAAAGTTGGGCCAAGTTTGCTATACTTAAACCACTATACGGTATACATACGATGGAGGTATTTTCGTGGAAAAGATCAGAGTAGGCATTGTAGGTTACGGCAATCTGGGCCGCGGTGTGCAAAGTTCGATCGCGCAAAACCCGGATATGGAGCTTGTTGCAATCTTCACAAGACGTCAGCCCGAAGGCATCCAGTCTTCCGTTCAGATGGTTCATATGTCCGAGATCGAGAGCTATATCGGGAAAGTGGACGTTATGATCTTGTGCGGGGGTTCCGCTACGGATTTGCCGGAGCAGGGGCCGTTCCTCGCGTCCATGTTTAACACCGTAGACAGCTTCGACCGCCATGCGAAAATCCCCGAGTATTTCGACGCCGTTGACGGAGCGGCCCGCAAAGGCGGACACGCCAGCGTCATCTCCACCGGATGGGACCCGGGCTTGTTCTCGCTGAACCGGCTGCTCGCTGAAGCGGTTTTGCCGGAAGGAACCGACTACACGTTCTGGGGGAAAGGGGTTTCCCAAGGACATTCCGACGCGATCCGCCGCATAGCGGGCGTGAAGGCCGGCGTGCAGTATACGATTCCTAGCGACGAGGCCGTCCAACGGGTCAGAGACGGGGAAAATCCGGAGCTGTCCACCCGGGAGAAGCACTTAAGAGAATGCTTCGTCGTGGCGGAGCCGGGCGAAGACTTGGCGCGGATCGAACGCGAGATTACGACGATGCCTAACTACTTTGCCGATTACGAGACGCGGGTTCACTTCATCGGCGAAGAGGAACTGAAGCAGAATCATTCGGCCATGCCGCACGGCGGCCTCGTATTCCGCAGCGGCAAAACCGGCGAGAGCAGCAAGCAGATCATCGAATTCGGCCTGAAGCTGGACAGCAACCCCGAATTTACGGGCAGCGTGCTGGTCGCTTACGCGAGAGCGATCCACCGTTATGCGAAGGAAGGCTTTATCGGGGCGAAGACGGTATTCGATATTCCGTTCAGCTATTTGTCTCCAAAATCGGGGGCTCAGCTTCGCCAAGAGCTGCTGTAAAGCTTCTCGGCCGGTAAACGGAGGGAGGTGCGGCGCATGAGCTTTATCGTGGAACGGATCGAGACCAAAATCGAATTTTTCGAAGCTTTCGATCTTCGTACGCTGGAGAGGAAGATCGAGGAGCAGATTCAGAATAACAAGGCGCTGCTGCTGGACGTCAAGTCGGTTCAGCATCAGGCGACGTTTCACCCGCAAGCCGACAAGATGCTGTACACCGCTGTCGTGCATTTTGCGGTCAAGCAGTTGCCCTAGCGCCAGCGCCGCCCGGAACCCGGGACGGGCCTGAGGAGGGGCACAAGAGACGTATGCGCAGCAGCGCATGCGTCTTTTTGTGCAGCTGCGCAAGTCATGCAAGGCCATCGGCCGCGGCTGACGAGGGAGTTTGTCCGAGTGGGTCCGCTCTTACGCCGAAGCGTCCCGGAATGAATTGTGTGTCGAAACTCCGAACATCGTGCGTATTTCCTAATAAATACCTGTGAACGAAACGTGTTTTGGTATATATTCCTTCAAAGGCCATCAGTTTTGAGACTAGAGGTGCAGCCATGAATCTAAGCATTCGCTGGAAAATTGTACTGATTTACTCCGTCATCGTTGCGCTTGGCATCGTAGCGCTGTCGGGTTATGCGTCGATTTCGATGAACCGGGAAGTCGTCGGGATTGTGACCAAGCAGCTCGAAGCGGATCTCGAGATCGGCAAAGTGCTGCTGCAGGAGGACGTCCCCGGAGAATGGAGCGAGAAGGACGGTGGTTTATATAAAGGGCATACGCTGCTGAACGACAACTTCGTATTCGTCGACAAGCTTGCCAAGCTGCTGGGCAACGAGGCGGCGGTGACGGTATTTCTCGGCGATACCCGCGTCTCGACCAATGTGACGGTAGACGGCAAGCGGGCGGTAGGCACGAAAGTGTCGGATGAAGTGAGGCGGAAGACGTTAGTGGAGAAGGGGAGGTTTCTCGGCCTCGCTCAAGTTGTGGGGGCGGATTATCAGGCGGTCTATGAGCCGATCCTGGACGGAAAAGGTGAGGCCATCGGCATTTTGTTCATCGGCATCCCGAACCGGATCTTCGAGGAGGCGCAGCACGGCTTTCTCCGCCACATGATCACAGCGGGCTTGCTCGGTGTAATCGTGCTGGTCGTCTTGGTCTGGTTCGGCAGCGGCAAGTTTACGAGGCCGCTTACGAGGCTGGCCGGCATAACCGCCCAGGTGGCGTCCGGTGATTTGCAGGCGAAGACCGACCCGCTGCGCTCGAAGGACGAGATCGGCAAGCTGAACGGCTCAGTTCAGGGAATGATCGACAGTTTGCGCGAGTTGATCGGACATATTCGCCAGGCGGTCGGGCAAGTAGCCGGCTATTCTGCTCAGCTCGCTGCCAGCGCCGAGCAGACCAAGGCATCCGCCACCGATATTACCGATACGATGCAAGGCATGGCTTCCGGTGCGGAAGTTCAGGTCCAGGCCGCGGATGAAAGCGCGAGGGCGATGGAAGAGATGGCGTCAGGCATTCAGAGGATCGCCGAATCGGCTTCCTACGTGAATGAAGCCTCCGGCGAGATGGTCCGGCAGGCTGACGCGGGCAACGACTCGGTCCAAACCGCCGTCACCCAGATGGAGGTTATGAGCCGGTCCATCGCGGACGTATCCGAAGCCATCCGTGAGCTGACCCGGCTCTCCGCGGAGGTGGAGCAGATAGCCGCAGTAATTAAAGGCATCTCCTCGCAAACGAATTTGCTGGCCTTGAATGCGGCCATAGAAGCGGCTAGAGCCGGGGAGCACGGGAAAGGCTTCGCCGTCGTTGCTGCCGAGGTGCGCAAGCTGGCCGAGCAGGCCGGCGTGCAGGCGGAGCAGATCACCGGGCTGATCGAACGGATGCAGACGGCTACGACAGGCGCTGCGGCCAAGATGACGCAAGGGCTGGAGGAGGTCCGCATCAGCGTCGATCGGGTGGAGCAGGCCGGCCGTACGTTTGCCAGCATCGTAGCCTCGACGAAGGACGTAACGGCCCAGATCGAGGAAGTATCGGCCGCGTCCGAGCAATTGTCGGCCGGAACGGAGCAGATCGCCGCCTCCATCACGGAAATTGCCAGAATCGCCAGACAATCCGCCTCCGGCATCGAGGAAGCGGCTGCCGCCTCGGAGGAGCAGCTTGCATCGATGGATGAGATCTCGCGGTCCTTGGAGGCGATGAACGGGATGACGGGGCAGCTCGAGCGGCTGGTGGGCAAGTTTAAGGCGTAGGCAGGCTGCGGAAAACCGTTCTGAGATCGGTCCAGCCGGCTGAATTCTTATTACGAAAGATCCGATAGGCGAACCGGGACATGGGTAACCTTTAAGTACGAGATCAAAAAGTCCGGTTTTCAGCACCGAGAAGATGGGATGATGCTAGGAAATGAGGAGCGTAGCGTAGTGAAAGCTACGTGAGCACCGGAAGTTCCGGCTGAATTCCATATTCGATGTCGAGTAGGCTTCCTGTATCTGCTTCGTGATCAAAAGTGGACTTTTTGAACAACCTTTTAAAGGGGAATGTCGTTTTTGATAAAGGTTTTGGCCAAACTTTCAACATGAAGGTCCCGGTTCGTTTTCTCATAATCCTCCAGCACGTCGATCACATACTCTTCACCGGCTTCTGTCGCTCTAAAAATGAATTTTTCCGTATCTTCGATGCGCACATTATGGCCGCAAGCCTTCAAGCATTGTTCGAAATCCTGGAGCGTAGGCTGCGCACCGGATTCCAAATAAATAAGTCCGCGCAGCAGCTTGGTTTCGTCCTTACGGAAAATTTTAAAGTAAACGGTATGTTCTTTACGCATAGCTGTAGCCTCCTGTAGGACATGGGTCATGTAAAATCTAGGTATGGTACCATCATATTTTCATTGTCGGGCTTTTGTCTATAGATTTTGCCAACTGCCAACGATTTGTCGTTTTTACATTCGTTTTGGGAGCGGCGATAAATCGGATTTGCTTTTTGAAATCGGTTATGCTATGATACAGATACTGAAATTTTGACCTGAACTCACATATTGTAGAGGGTTATTATTTTCTGTGAATAACCTTGTCCAATATGTGATTTTTTATTTTAAAGCAAAATAAAGGTCATGTAATTTATTTAGGAGGTAATTCAATATGCAAACAGGAACAGTTAAATGGTTTAACGCAGAGAAAGGTTTCGGCTTCATCGAAGTTGAAGGCGGAAACGACGTATTCGTTCACTTCAGCGCAATCGTTGGCGACGGCTTCAAATCGCTGGACGAAGGCCAACGCGTTGAGTTCAACGTTGTTCAAGGCAACCGCGGACCACAAGCTGAAAACGTAGTTAAACTGTAAGAAGCACGAACCCATAAAGCCCCAGACCTTTGTGTTTGGGGCTTTATTACTTAATTGCGGTCTGTAGCTCGATAGCGGTGACTTGTCAAAGCGAGCTTAATGAGTGGGAACCGAAGCTTCCCATACTGGCGATGGATCACTATTAGAGGGAAAAGAGGGACGTCATGTACTATTCACGCAGAAAGCCGCTGGACGAAATTCCACAGGAGCTAACGCTCGTATGGTCTTGCACGAACGATAAGTGTAACGGTTGGATTCGAGATAACTTCTCCTTTTCGAATCAGCCGATTTGTCCCCAATGTCAATCCGCCATGGCGAAAACCGAAAAGATGATTACCGTGATCGCGAACACAAGCCCCAATTCATCCAAAAAATAAATGGAGATTCATGAAGAAACCCGGCCGCACGAGGTCGGGTTTTTTGCATTTGGCAAAGCCGCCCTGCCTGCTTCCGTTCCCCTCATTTATTGTGTGCAGGTTATGTTCACCTTCGTCAAAACGTATGCACGCGGGCTCTGAGCAAAATAGAAGTCTTTGGCATATTCTATGTTGGGCATGTTGGGCGGACTGGCACGAATAGAGGCGGTTTGCACCCCTTATTTCCACCAACTTATCGCGTCTGCACCCTTTTCCCGGATAATAACAGCCGCAAACCGCTCTTATTCCGTGTCCCAGCGGGGTTTCGGACAAAATAAAGGGTACGAACCGCTCTTATTCAGTTCCATCCCTGCTTGAACCAGGGCAGAAGCTCCAAACGAGGCTGCCCGGCGACGGACGATTAGCGCCCCTTGCCGACTCGGCAAGGAAGGAGGCCCCGTCCCTGCACTAGTGCGATGATGAAACGTTCTGATCGATCAAGAGAAACGCCGACCCCTTGGAGGAGGTCGGCGTTTCTCGGTTAGCCGGACAAGCCGTGTACGCTTTTTGTAATCATCTCGCGCAGCTCGGCCTGATGCGTCTCGTACTGTTCGGCGGTTATGCTGCCGCTGGTCAGGCGCGACGTGAGCTGCTGGGATAGTTCGGCGACCTGGAGATCGATGACGTCCTCCACATCCACACGCTGCTCCTCGGCGAGGTCGGCCAGCGTGCGGCCGTTGTACAGGGCGTCGTGAATCTCCTCGTCCGACAACCCGCCGAGCACATGCTGCAGCGAGGCGCCGATCTCCGGACGCGAGGAATCCCGGGTATGGACGCTATCCGCTTGACCGGGCAGGCCTAAGGAGGCATTGGCTTCTTCATTTTGAAAGACAGTGCTTATGGATATGACGATAGCGATTGTACCGGCTATGATGATTTGCTTCGGATTCATATGATGCATCCTCTTTTCTCTTTTTCACAAAAAAGGCATACTCTCTTATTCATACGTTTGAGCGGGGGATTAGTTGCAAAAAAAGTTTTTGGGCCATTCGGGACTCAAGTTCGGACGTTCGAACGAAAAGGAGAAAAACGTTAAAAAATTGTAAATTCCGGCGAATGCCTAAGGAAACCCGAGATAAACCTGGACAAAATCTAGATAACAGAAAAATCAGAATATTTACACAACATGTGCAGGCAAGTATAATGAGGGTACAACACGGAGAGGGGATAGTCCAATGAAGAAGGTAAGCGAAGCATAATCGTGCATCGGTTACAATCCAAGGGAAGCTGACGAGCTTATCCGTAATCGTCACGGTATGCGGGATCTCAGAGAATCGGGAACCAATTGGATCAACCGACCGGATTGTAAAGGAATTGCAGCACAATCTTCTGAACGGGAAAGGTAAAGGATTGGAAAAATAAAGCGTGCCAAGCATGTTGGATGAAAGGAAAGACGAAAGACCAGTGAATCGAATACTCAAGAAATAGCTTCGTCTGCTGTGCCGCAGATGGGGCTATTTCTGTTTTGGCGGTAAAAGGCTGAAACGTGCCTCTTGCCATCCGCGCAAGAGCGTGATAGAATAATTTCTGACGAAATGACTAAAATGGTATTTTGGTCAATTAATCGGGAGGTGAATCTGATGTCTATTGACCGGAGAAGATTGATCATCGATGCTGCGGCCAAGTCTTTCGCTTTATTCGGTTATAAAGGCACTACGATGGATCAGGTTGCGAAGATCGCCAATGTGGGCAAAGGAACGATTTATACGTTTTTCTCGAACAAGGAAGAGCTGTTTCAGGAAATTATGAACAGGCTGATCGGGGAGATGAAGCGTGTCGCCGAAGAGGTGGTCGATCCGGGCCGCAAGTTTTTCGATAACTTGAACCTCGTACTCGATCAGCTGCTCGATTTTCGTGAGGAGCATGAGCTGGCGATCAAGCTGTCCCAGGAAGTGAAGGAGATCGGGACCCAGATGGCGCAGGACGGCATCTACCAGATCGAGAAAGCGGTCGTCGGCTACATTCAGCAGCAGGTGCAGGCGGCTGTCGATAAAGGCGAGATCAAGCCGTGCGACCCAAAGATGACTGCGTTCGTCATGTTGAAGCTGTTCATGGCGCTTACGGCCGACTGGAAGAAGTCGCACCCCCCGCTGGACAAAACGCGTGTGGCTGAGCTTCTTCGGTTTTACTTACAGGAAGGACTGGCTCCGGACTAAGCCGGATGCCGTTTTTTTTACCCGCAAAATGACCAAATGACTAAAACGGTCAATCGGACCAAATGGGAAAATGCGTCGGTTTATTGGGTGAAACGGATGAATTCGTCCGACTATATATATTCAGCTATAGGAGTGGGGAACGATGTTTAAAAGTTGGAAGCAGTTCGGCAAAGAACTGACCGCCGTTATGCGCAACCGCAGGGTGTTGATTCCAGTTATTGCGGTGCTGATGATCCCGGTGCTGTATACGGCGATGTTTCTCGGAGCGTTCTGGGACCCGTACGGCCGGCTGAGCGACCTGCCGGTTGCTGTCGTTAATGCCGACAAGGGCGCCGAGTTTAACGGCAAGCAGCTGCAGATCGGTCAGGAGTTCGAGGGGCAGTTGAAGAAAAATCCGCAGTTTGACTGGCGGTTCGTAACGAAGGAAGAAGCGGACGCCGGTCTGAAGAACAATACGTATTATATGGCGATCGAAATTCCGGAAGATTTCTCGGAGAAAACGACGACGCTCACTTCCGATCATCCGGCGGCGGCGAAGCTGGCGTTTCTCCCGAACGAAAGCTATAACTTCCTGGCGTCGCAAATCGGCAATACTGCGGTAGAGAAGATGAAGGCTCTGCTGAATAAAGAAGTGACGGAAGCTTATGCTAGAACGGTATTCGGACAAATGGAGCAGCTCGTCGACGGCATCGGCCAGGCGAGCGACGGCGCAGGCAAGCTCGCCGAAGGCACGACGAAAGCGAAGGACGGAGCGGTGCAGATCGAGCAAAATCTGAATAAGCTCGTCAGCGGTTCGGTCGTGCTGAAGGAAGGTGTCTCCCTGCTCCAGGCGGGAGGCGGCCAGCTGAATAACGGCGCCGCCGCGCTCGGCGAAGGCGCAGCCGGACTGGCGGACGGGCTCGCCAAGCTGGACGCGGCCCGTCAGGAACTTGGCGCGGGCGCCGCCACGATCGGCGAAGGCGCGGAATCGCTGCGCTCCGGCTCAGAGAGCCTGAGCGGCGGGCTGACGCAGCTGGCCGAGGCAAGCGGCAAGCTGTCGGGAAGCTCTGCGCAGACGGAGCAGGCGTCCGGCCGACTCGCGGCGGGATTGGCGAAGTCGGCTGCAGGCTCTGCGAAGCTGGAGGAAGGCGCGGCCGGGCTGGCGCAGGGCCTCGAGCAGCTCGCCGGGGCCGACCCGCGACTGGCGCAGGACGCCAGCTTCCAAAGCCTGCTGGCGGCAAGCAAGCAGCTGTCGGCGGGGCTGGCCGAAGCCAAGACGGCGCAGCAGAAGCTAAGCGGTGGAGCCGAGCAATTGCACGCCGGTCTGGACCAGATGAAGAGCGGCATGGCGACATTCGACGGCAAGCTGAAGGAAGCGCAGGCCGGAGGGCAGCAACTCGCCGCCGGAGGACAAAAGCTGTCGGCCGGTGCCCGCGAGTGGACGGCAGGCATGACGATGTTCGGTACCAAGCTGGCCGAAGCCAAAAACGGCGGAGCCGAGCTGGCGGCGGGAGCCGGGCAGCTGGCCGGAGGCGCTGCGGAGCTTCAGCAAGGTCTGAACCGGCTGGCTGCGAACATCGGGCCGTTCGTAGAAGGCTCCACCCAGCTGGAGAACGGAGCCCGGCAGGTCGCTTCGGGACTGCTGCAGCTGGATGACGGTTCGCATGAGCTGTCCGATAAGCTGGGCGAGGCGGCTGCCAAAACGTCAGGACTTCAAGTAAACGACTCGATGTACGACATGTTCACCGAACCGGTAGGGCTGGACGTCCAGAAGGTTAATGAGGTGCCCAACTACGGCACGGGCTTCGCCCCTTATTTCCTGTCGCTCGGCTTGTACGTAGGGGCGCTGCTGCTGACGATCGTGTATTCGGTTCGCGAGCCGGCCGTCGTTCCGGTGAACGGACGCAGCTGGTTCTGGAGCAAAGCTTTGACGCTTGCCCTGGTCGGCACGATTCAGGCGCTGATCGCCGATGCGGCGCTGCTGCTTATTTTGAACCTGGAAGTGAAGAGCGTTCCGCTGTTCCTTCTGTTCTCGATTATTACTAGCATTACCTTTATGATGCTCATTCAATTTCTGGTCGCTACGATGCAAAATCCGGGCCGGTTTATCGCGATCGTGCTGCTTATTTTCCAACTGACGAGCTCGGCCGGCACATTCCCGCTGGAGCTGATCCCGGGATGGCTGCAGCACGTAACGCCTTGGCTGCCGATGACGTATTCGGTTGCCGGATTAAAGGATGTCATCTCGAGCGGCGACTTCGGCTCGATGTGGAAGCAGGCGGCGCTGCTCGGCGTGTTCGCGGTACTGTGTGCGGCGATGACGTATGCCTACTTCACGGCGGCTCACCGCAGAATGAAGCGCCGCAAGCAGACGGCTGCGGCAACCCCGGCTGGTGCTAACTGACCGGATGCAGAAGCGGTTCCGGAGGAACTCGTAACAAAAACGAAAACTGCCGGTTAAGCCTGATTAGAGGCTTTTCGGCAGTTTTTTTGCATGTCGGCGCATGATTTCTTGATCGGGTCCACGGTTCCGTGTATCGTAAAGCTAGACCTCGGTTAAAACGGCGCTGCACACCCGATGCGCTTGTTTGAAGGTGAATAGCGGCAGCAGGCTCAAGAGGGCTCAAAGGATGCTCTCATAAACGTTCAGTTGCCATTCAGGTTCCGCTCAGCATCGTTTCAGGGTGGCGGGCGATAATAGAAGAAGTACACACTGGGGAGGTTTCCAGGATGCGCCAGCTTAAGGGGATTAAAGTGCTGCTTGTCGACGACGAGCCGAATATATTGCAATTTCTGGAGCTGGGACTGACGAACGAAGGTTTCGACGTACAGACGGCACAGGACGGGATGACCGCGATCACGGTCGCCAGACAATTTCAGCCGCATGTCGCCATTCTCGACGTGATGATGCCCGGGATGGACGGCTTCGAGGTGTGCAAGATGCTGAAAAAGTCGGAAAATGTCGCGATCATTATGCTGTCGGCCAAAGACGAGGTGGACGACCGTGTGAAAGGGCTGACGCTCGGGGCCGACGACTATGTCGTCAAGCCGTTCAGCTTCGAAGAGCTGCTCGCCCGTCTCCATGCCAGGGTGCGGAATCAGTTCCCGAATCTGCTGGGCGAAGTGGCTGCCGGGCCGTTCCGGATCGACGATCGCCGCAAAGAGATCAGTTACGCGGATAAAGTGCTGGAGCTGTCCCCTACCGAATACGAGCTGCTCAAATTTTTGGTGACCAATCACGGGCTCGTCCTTAGCAAAAGTATGATTTTGGACAAGGTGTGGGGGTACGATTTCGGCGGCGAGGAAAATATCGTCGAGGTGTACATCCGGTCCTTGAGAGATAAGCTCGGAGACAAGGAGCATCGGGTCATCCGCACGCTGCGGGGAGCGGGCTACAGGGTGGATGTGACATGAAGAAGCGGGGACGGTTCCGGTTTCCCCGGGCTTTAACGCCGCATTCGCTGCGGTTCCAACTGCTGGCCCGGTCTTTGCTTGTTATAGCCGTCATTTTACTGTTTATCGGGTTATTCCAGTACGTGTTCATGCGCGAGTTTTTGTTTAAAAACAAAGCGGAAAGCATGCAGGGCCAGCTTCGTTCGGTTCCCCGGGAGGTGCTTCTGAGCACGGGGGACTGGGGGTACGAAGGGCCGGGAGGACGCAAGCCGATGCTGTACTTCCCGGATATGACGTTCGCCGTCATCGATGCGTCCGGCACGTTCACCAATATGTCCGGATGGCCGGAGGCCGGTGAGCCGCCGAGGCTGGAGGATGCCGAATACGAGGAAGCGATGAAGCTGAAGCCGAAGCCGAAGGACGGGCTGCACTATTCCGTGATGCGCGATGCGCAAGGAGCCGAGCAACTGGTCGTGCTGCAGCCGATCGATTCCCGGGGGCGCATCCTCGGCGTCGCCCAGCTAAGCATGAGTACGGCGCCGCTCCACGACGTCGCGGTTAATCAGCTCTTCGTGTTCTCCGCGCTCTCCTTGCTTGCGCTGCTGCTTGGCCTGCTTGCCTTTATTCCCGTATTGCGTCGGACGCTCGTTCCTTTGTCCAAAATCGTGGATACCGTGGAACGGATCGACGCCGGCAATCTCGACGAACGGTTCCCTTCCCGGCAAGGCCAGCAGGAGATCGATCGGCTGGCCGTGTCGTTTAACGGCATGCTGGAGAGGCTGGAGGCTTCCTTCCTTGCGGAGAAGGAGGCCAAGGAACAGATGCGGCGGTTCGTCGCGGACGCTTCTCATGAGCTGCGGACGCCGCTTACGTCGATTCACGGCTTTCTCGAGGTGCTGCTGCGCGGAGCGATGTATCAACCGAACCAACTGGAGAAAGCGCTGACGAGCATGTACGGCGAATCGGAGCGAATCAACAAGCTGGTCCACGATCTGCTGCTGCTCGCCAAGCTGGACCGCGCGCCTTCCGTCGTATGGAGCGAAGGCGATCTGGGCCGGCTGCTGACAGAGATGGAGTCCCAGCTGCGGCTGCTGGCAGGCGAACGGGAGGTCGTGCTCCGGATCGAATCCGCAGCGAAATGCCGGTACGACACGGACAAGATCAAGCAGGTGGTGCTGAACCTGTTCCAGAACGCGGTCCAGCATACCGATCCGAAGTCGGGCCGCATCAGGGTGACTTTAACCGGGACGGAAGACGGGGTTGAGCTTGCCGTAGCGGATAACGGCCCGGGTATTCTCGAGGAGCATCTCCCGTATGTGTTCGACCGCTTCTACCGGGGGGAATCGTCGCGTACCCGCAAGTCGGGCGGGGCGGGACTCGGTCTTGCCATCACGAAGTCGATTGTGGACGCTCACAGTGGGACGATTCACGCCTGGAGCGCGTCTGGAGCGGGGAGCACCTTTACCGTCCGGCTTCCCCGTAGCGGGACGCCGGAATAAGCTTGGGAACGGATAGAGCCGAAGGACGGTTCGTATTGCGCGAAGCGATATGGACGTTTCTCCGGCTCTTTTTGACGTATCCGGATTTTGGTATAAGAAGCGACCCGCTTACAAAAGATAACTTGAATCTACCAAGACCAGCCTGCCATACGGGAGAGAATCGATGCGTTTATCGGTATTTCCAATCACGTCCTGTTGATTCCCGTCCTGCTCTCGACAGCCAAAAGAGATTCCTGGATCGGCGCGGCCGCCGCCATACTGCCTGCTTTGCTATGGGTAGCGCCGCTGTATGTCACGATCCGCACGACCGACCGGAAGAAGCTGACCGACTGGCTGCACCAACGGTACGGGATCGTTCCCGGTGCCCTACTTCGATTCGTCCTGATCGTTTATTTCGCCATCGTCGGATTTGTGTCGCTTCTGGATACGATCACCTGGGACGGCAAATATGTCGTATACGCCCAACTGCTCGACTTCTCCAACGTATCGAAGCCTGACTTTTCCAAAGGCGGTGCAACCGGAAACGTGTGGTCGGGCAAGGAGGAGGGCATTACCGTCGTCGATGCGATGAACCGGCTGTACAAGACGTCGCAGCAGCGCGTGTTGGGGACAAGTATCGTCGATCGTCTTTAGCCAGGAGGCTTTAAAACACGGCGCCCTTCAGTATTTGGAGGGATTGATCCGTTTCCGCGAAATCCGGTATACGCAGTGGGTGTATGGCACGAACGAACCGATCGACCGGTTGTTTACGGTCACGCCTTTCTTTAATTTGTCCCCGCTCGCATCGATTCTGCACCAGCCGGAAGACAACTACCGGCAGCGCTCTTTTATTCGTCCGCTCCGGCTGCATAAGATGGTCTCGCAACTCCGCGAGCCCGGCAATAGTTTGCTGCTGCCGATGCTGGCGATCGACGGCCGATACGAAGCTGGTGGTGGCGGGGATTTATTTCCTCTCTCAGCATAATGATCCGGTCTTCGTCAAAGATTCGGAGCTGACTGGGCTTCGCTGGATGGAGGCCCATTCGAGACGGGGCGATCTGGTGATCAGCAAAGACGGGCAGCCGTCGGTGTCGATGTCGATCGAGAATATCCGGGCGGATATCCGGTTTGACGAGCAGGGCGGCAGCAACCGGTTTTCGGTCCGATTCAGCTGTACGGCTACGATCGCCGAGTTGCTGGAGGGGATGACGGAACAAGAAATCGAACAGGAGACGATCAAAGCGGTAAGCTCGCAGATCCGGCAAACGTTCGAGCATGGCCGGGAGAAGGGGCTGGATTTGTTTCACCTCAACCATGAGCTGTACCGTCAACATTTTCCGGTCTGGAGCAGGCTGACGCATAACGGCACGACTCCGCTCGAGGATTATACGCTCGGATCTATAGAGGTGAGCGTCGACTTGCTGCACTCGGGGATGTACCGGATTACGAAGCAGCCGAAAAATCAATATTAGTTTGAAGAATAGCCTTCCGGAGGAGTGAGTCCGAGAGGCTCTTTAATTTTTGGCAGAGGCTTGGATAGAGCATAAAGGCGGTTTATAACTCTTATTTGGTCAGTTATCAGGATCGAAGAGAAAATAAGAGCGGTTTCCAGCTTCTAAGTCTCATAAAAGTACCCGAGTTCCGGTAAAACTGTTGAAATAAGAGGTGCAAACCGTCTCTATTCCCTGACGTAGGGACAAAAGATGAAGATTAAAAGGTGTAAATCGCTCTTATCCTTCTGTTTGTTCTCATATAAAAGAAGCCCCGCAGCTAGGAAACCAGCGGGGCACAACTCGTATGCGTCAGATCAAGGCGGATCGAGTTATCGAAAGAACTTCGAATTTCTTCTATAGAAAAGCGGTTTCATGTCCGGATTCACGACATAGCTCGATGGTAAACAGGCGGTCCGATCGAATGGTGCCAACCGGTTTAGGGGATACCAATACTGTTGCTGAACAAAATACCCATTTTGTTAGGTTAGGAGGAAGGCATAGACAGTATCATTATACTGGTTATGGAACAAGTTGTCATTTAGAATTTCGACATAGTCAGACAATTTTCGTTCTATAAGGAAAAGGATTCCAATGCCTCGTCCACCATATCGTCGTTAATTCCGATATATCGCAGTGTGATGGAAGGACTGGAATGTCCAAATATGTATTGCAGCATCGCCACATCTTTCGTCTTCTGATAGAAGTGATATCCGAACGTTTTCCGCAATGTATGTGTTCCGATCGCCCCTTCTACCCGGCATGCTTTGGCGGCCTGATGAATAATATGCCAGGCCTGAATCCGGCTGATCGGAACGCCTCCTTTCTTCGACGGGAACAAGTAATCCGAGTCTGCGTACCGTTTCGTGTACTTTTCAATTTCGTTCCGGAGCGTGTCGGTAATGATCGTTTTACGTGCATTGCCCGTCTTCTTCTCGCGAACTTTCAGATGCTTCGTATACTTCACATCCATAACCCGCAACGGCAAAATATCGCTGATCCGCAATCCCGAATTAATGCCGAAAACAAATAAAAAATAATCCCGGTAAGACCGGTGAAGCAAATATTCTTTGATTTGCTGGATTTGCTCCAAGTCGCGTATCGGTTCTACGGCATTGGCACCTCGTCTGTTGGTCATGAGAGTCTCCGTTAGTTAGATTAAATACAATATTTTGAAACATAATGTTATATAAGATTATCGGCGATTATTGTCGAAATTGCAACGTTCCTTACTCCCACAAGGGAAATGAGCCTTTAGACTTAGGGTTTCAGATCTAACAAAATGGGTATTTTGTTCTATTTGAGGAAAGCGGAGTTCGTTACGGATAGTAAATATGTTGATAAAGGAGGGACCTTGCTTTGATGGATCAAGCATTCCGGCCTGGTACAGCAGCTCTTACGTCTAAAGGCGAAAGGCCGGCTCCGGCTTCTGGACGTAAAGGAGTAGAGTTCCGGTGAAGAGCATAATGGAGGATTGTCTGCGCCGTTTCTTGGACAAAGGCGACCGGATGACCTACGAGCACAGCTTGCGGGTCGGGCATCTGGCGCGGATTGTAGCCGCCCATGTATCGGGGTGGACGGAAGAAGAGAAGGAAGCTTTTGTCGCGGGCTGCTGCATTCACGACATCGGGAAACGGATGATTCCGCTTGAGATTTTACACAAGCCGACCGTTCTGACCTCCGAGGAGTGGAGAAGCATGAGAAGACATCCGGAAATCGGGATGAGACTGCTTCATATCAACGGCTACATGCACCCTCCTGTAGCCGATATCGTGCAATATCATCACGAGCGATGGGACGGTCTGGGGTATCCGCATGGTTTGAAAGGAAGCGAGATTCCCGAATGGGCGCGGGTATGCTCGGTGATCGACGCCTTCGACACGATGGTGTCGAATCGGCCCTACCGCAGAGGGTTGTCTGTCGAGCAGGCCAAAGAGGAGCTGCGCAGGCAAAGCGGCACACAATTCGATCCGGACGCGGTCGAATTGTTTTTGAATGTGCCTTTCGAGTCATTTCGGGCGGCGACTGAATTTTGCGAGACGTATCCCTTTCCGGGTTCTTCGAGATGGAAGCGGAATTTGGAGACAAATGTTCACGAGGCGCAAATGAATGCTACAGCATGGAGGAGAAGTGGACAATGAGATGGTTCCTGAACTTGAAAACATCCGTTAAACTGATTTCCGCTTTTGTAACGGTTGCGGTTTTGCTGGCGGCCGTAGGTATGTATGCCTTATCCAATATGAGTATGTTAAACGGAAACGTCCGGGAAGTGTACAACAACAATCTCGTCTCGGTACGAGACCTGTCGGCCGCGCAGATCAGCTATCAGCAGATGCGTGTAGCCATCCGGGAAATGAGCACGACGACCGACAAATCACAGTTGGATCAGCTGTCCCGGGAAATCGACGAATACAAAAAAGAGTTCGTCGACAAGATCGAATCTTACCGGAAAGTTGCCGTTACAAAAGAGGAGCAGGACGAACTGAAAGCGTTCGATACGGCATACGCCGCTTACGATAAGCTGTTCGATCAGGCTCGCCAAATTACGTATCAAAACGACTGGGAAGCGTTCCGCAAATTTCAGCTGGAGGAACTGAACCCGGTCGGGACGAAAATGAGAACGCATCTGACGAAGCTGATCGACATGAACGTAGAGATTGCCGGAGCGACGTATGTGGAATCCGGCGAATCTTATCAATCGGCGCGCAACGTAACGGTTGCGGTCATCATCTTGGCTTTTGTGATCAGCATTTTGCTCGGTTATTACATAGCGCGGACGATCGCGAATCCGCTGGGACGGATGGTGCAACTCATTGCGAAAGTCGCGGAGGGTGACCTACGGGAGCAATCCGAGATCGATACGCGCGATGAGATCGGCCAATTGGCCGGCTCGCTTAACGAGATGATTCATAATCTGCAAAGACTGATCGGCGGAATCGTCCAATCGTCCCAAAGCGTGGCGGCGGCGTCCGAGCAAATATCGGCGAGTACGGAAGAGATCGCAAGCAGCAGCTCCAGCCAGGCCCAATCGGCGCAAACGATCACCGACCTGTTCGGCGAACTGACGTCCGCGATTCATTCCGTGGCCCGCAGCGCGGAGCAAGCGGCCGAGCTGTCCTCGGACACGGTGCGTACCGCAAGCGAGGGCGGTCAAGCGGTGGAGGCGTCCGTCGCCGGGATGCAGGCGGTGAATGAAAAAATGTCGCGTCTCGAAGAGGATTCGCAGCGCATCGGAGATATTATCGAGGTAATTGACGAGATCGCCGATCAAACCAATCTGCTTGCCCTGAACGCGGCGATCGAAGCGGCCCGGGCGGGGGATCAGGGCAGAGGCTTCGCCGTAGTCGCCGACGAGGTTCGCAAGCTGGCGGAACGAAGCAGCGAAGCGACCAAGCAGATCTCGACGATCATCAAGACGATGCAGGACAATACGAAGCAAAGCGTCTCCGCAGTACTCGTCAGTACGGAGCAATCGGTCAAAATGGGCGATGCGTTCCAGCGGATTGCCAGCATGGTCGATACGACAGCGGGTAAAGTGAATGAAATTGCCGCGGCAAGCGAGGAGCAGTCGGCCCAGGCTACGGAAGTAATGAGCTCGGTAGAGACGATCGCGGCGGGCAGTCAGGAAGCGGCGGCGTCTTCCGAAGAGACGGCTGCGACGTGCCAGTCTCTGGCTCAGCTGGCGGATGAGCTGCACACGTCCGTCTCGGTGTTCAAGATCAGCTAATTTGTCGTTAGGAGGCTTGAGCGTGAATGTGGCTACCGTTCGGCAAGAGCAATATATCGAGTTTCGCATAGGAGAGGAAAACTATGCGATCCGCATCGAGCACATCCATGAAATTATTAGGCTGCAGACGATTACGCCTCTTCCGCATTCGAAGCCGTATGTGAAAGGTGTCATTAATTTGCGCGGGCACGTGGTGCCGGTCATTTCGCTGCGCAGGTTGTTCGGCATGGCGGACGATACGGATACCAAATCAACGCGAATCGTGGTCATTAAGCATCGGGAGCAATCGGTAGGGGTGCGGGTCGATTTGGTCAACAAGGTGACCCTGTACCCGGTTGTTCAGCCTCCGCCGGAGCGGGTCGGCGATTTGAGCGGAGCTTTTTTTACCGGTATCGGAGTCAGGGGAGGGGAACTGGTCGGTCTTTTAAACCTGGATGAAGTGCTGTTGCGGGATTAATGGCGGTGGAGCGCTGTCTAAGGAGGGCCGGACAAACAACATAACGGCAGGCGCTGCTTCGGGGTGAAGCGGTGCTTGTTTATTTTTAGAACGTGCCGGTCGTGTATCCGCTGTGGCAAACCTTTATCGAGGGGAGCGAAACCGTGACGTTATCGTATTATTTGCTTCCAATGCGGTATAATGACACAAGCGGAGCCGTTTTTAGGGTATCCTACTCCTAGTGGAGACCGACAGCAAGGAAAGGCGTGATCAAGTGGTAGAGAAACGTTTCTCGAAAGAGTCCAGATGTTACAAGACGTTCCGGGTATTTCCGACCGACGTGAATAACTACGATACGCTGTTCGGAGGCAAGCTGATGGCGCATATCGACGACATCGCCTCCATCGCCGCATCCAAGCATAGCCGCAGCTTTGTGGTAACGGCGTCTACCGATTCGGTGGACTTCCTGTCCCCGATCCCGATGACCGCTTCCGTATGTCTGGAATCGTATGTAACCTGGACTGGCCGAAGCTCGATGGAAGTGTTCGTCAAGGTCATCACCGAGGATCTCCTTAGCGGAGAACGCCATATCGCCGCAACCTCCTTTCTAACCTTCGTCGCGCTGGACGACAACAAGAAGCCGATTCCCGTGCCGCAGGTCGTGCCGGAATCCGAAGAGGAGATTCAGCTTCACCAGTCCGGAGACGGACGGGCGGATATGAGGCGCCACCGCCGCGAGCAGAGCAAGAAGTTCGCCGATTTTTTGACGACCAGCTATTCCTGGGAATGACCGGATATCGAGCAAAAGCCAGTAAACCGTTTCCTCAAACGGCTTGCTGGCTTTGTTGGTGTGTGCGGACAAGTTTACTTCCACTTCTCGAATTCAGCTTCCAGCGTTTCCCTCGTCACCTTGCGTCGATGCAGCGACAGGCTGGGTGACTGAATGTTCAGCTGCGTTATTTTTTTGTTAATGTCCTTAATATGGACGTCGATCGATGGTTCATCCGGATGGGTCTGCAGCAGCTCGAGCGTATATTCGATCGATTCCTGAATATCTTTGCGCAGCATAATCCATGGGGGCGGAACTTTGGCATTTTTCAGTATCGTCTGCAGCACGTCCTCGGTCGGCACCTCGACCGGTTTTCCTTTGCCGGGCAAGTGATCGAAGCCGCCGTTGCGCTTGCATTCCTCAAACGCCTCATCAAGCCAGTGGTTCATCCGCCTGTAATGTAAGATGGCGACTTGACGGTCTTCGAACGTATCGGCCGGCAAGGGGATGATCGGGCGCTGCGGAGGTTCCGAATAAACCCCACCGTCAGGAAGGTTGTTGCGAGAAGACGACATGGCGTAATTCCCCGCTTTCATATAGAACGGTTTGGTTCTAGCGTAGCGGATTGGCTTGGCCGGGTCAAGCGGAAGACGGGTAACCGACGCGTCCACATTTTGCAGGAGACCGCTCCTGCGTTCCGGCACATAAATCGTTCCCCGAACCTTCATACTAACGTTAAAACGGAAGGGGAATGCCTTATGAAGCGGATGACCGCAATCGCGGTATGCTGTCTGCTGGCGTCCGGCTGCTGGAACGCGGGGCGTTCGGGAGAAAATAATCCGGCTGTACCGGCCCCGAGGGACTATGCGTCGGACGTTCCGCACAGCATCGTTAGGACGGAGGAACTTACGGAGCTGATGGCGCAAACGGCCGAGCGGGAGCAGAGGATGTCCGATACGGTATCCGTTTCGCCCAAGGCGAAGCCGATCGAGATCAAGCAGGAGCCGCCGGCAGTTCCCCCGCATCAGGAGACGCGAGCCAAGCCGAAGCCGAGCGCCAAGCCGAAAGCACCGCCCAAAGCTCCGGCGGTAAGCGCGCAGCAAAGCTCGTCCGGACGGAAGCTGTCGCTCTCGGAGCTGAGAGCCAAGTACCCGGACTGGTTCAAGGTAAGCGGCGCAGCGAAGGAGCCCCGGATCGCGCTGACGTTCGACGACGGTCCCGATTTACGCTTTACGCCGCAAGTGCTTGATGTATTGAAGGCCAATGGCGTGAAGGCAACCTTTTTCCTGCTGGGCAAAAAGGCGGAGGAGCATCCGGATATCGTAAAGCGGATCGTGCGGGAAGGTCATGCGATCGGCAACCATTCGTACCGCCATCCGCAGTTTACCAAATTGACGGTGGACGAATTTGCTTCGGAAATCAAGAAGGCGGAGGAAGTGCTGAACCGGCTCGCCGGTTACCGGCCCAAGCTGGTGCGTCCTCCTTATGGAGCGATCAATGAAGATGAGCTGCAGTGGGCCAAAAACAGAGGATACGTCATCGTCAACTGGAACGTCGATTCGCTTGATTGGAAAAACCTCGGGGAACAGCAAGTGTTAGGCAATATCCTTGGCCATACGAAGGCTGGAGCGATCGTTTTGCAGCATTCGGCCGGGGGAGACAGTCAAGACTTGTCCGGCACCGTCAAAGCGCTGCCCGGCATCATAGCGAAGCTGAGAGAGCAAGGCTACGGGCTGGTCACGGTTCCCGAACTGCTGAAGCTGCCCAAAAGCAAATAATGCCGCCGACTGCTAGTCGACGACATACACCGTTACATTCTGGTAACCGAACAATTTGGCTTGCTCGCCCGAACTCGGCACGAAGATGTCGATCCGGTTGCCCTTGATCGAGCCGCCGGTGTCGGAAGCTACCGCCATCATGCCTCCGGCCGGCAAACCGTCGAACGTATAACCGGTGACGTATACGGTCGATCCTAGCGGAATCACTTTAGGGTCTACGGCAATGGTGCCGACCTTCAGCGTATTGCCGAAATAATCGAGTCCGGCATAACCGCCGTTTTCCTCCGCGCTGCCTGTATAAGCGGAGGCGACTGCGGCGATGGTTTTGGCAGGTTTAATCTCTTTGCCCGACACCGTGACGACCTGCTGGTTCGTCGAGAACTGCTTGTCTGCAGCTTTCGCTTCGGTTGCGGCTTTCGGTTGGACTGCGGCCGGAGCTGCCTTTTTGGCTTGGTTTGGTTGCGCTTTCTTCGCTGTATCGGATGCGGCTGAAGCGGCGGCCTTCGGCTTGGCGGGTGCGCTGGCAACTGCAGCAGATGCTGCGGGAGCCGCCTGGGGCTGCTGTTCTGCAGCCTGCTGAACCGTCTCTGCGAGTTCGGCAGCCGCTGGTTCCGCTGAGGCCAAGACCGTCACGATTCCTTTTGCCGGATATGCGGAGGGAGACAACGTCCCGCCATCTGCAAATAAATGAGTCTGAAAAACAAACGGAGCCAGCATCGGCATCAAGGCCGGGTCGTAGGGACGCCCCCCTGCGGTTGCTGACGATCCGGTTCCGGATAGGGCGAACAAAGCGAAACTGCCCGCAAGCAAAGCGTGCTTCCAGGGTAAGTACTTCACGAACGGCATCTCTCCTTTTGACGGCCTACGAGGTTAGTTGTCGGATTCGGGCTGAGGATACAACCCTACGCGCAGAAACGCGATTCACCCCGGAGCGGACTTGTCCGCTTGATGATAATCCCCCGCACTTATGGAAACGGCGAATGGTAAAACTTCGCAGTTTTGAAGTTTCGGCTTCTTGTAGAAGGCTAACATATGTCGGACGGAAGGGGAAAGCCTCAAAATTTGCCAGTTGCAATTTCGCCGTGCCGAAAACAGCTCGTCACATGGTCCTGCACCATCCCGGTTGCCTGCATGAGTGCGTAGCAAATCGTCGGGCCGACGAAGGTAAAGCCGCGCTTTTTTAAATCTTTACTCATCGCTTCCGAGATGGGGGTGGAGGCGGGCACCTCCTGCAGACTTTCCCAGCGGTTGCGGATCGGATGCCCTCCGACAAATTGCCAGATGTAAGCGTCGAAGCTGCCGAACTCCTGCTGAACCTGAAGGAAGCATCGGGCGTTGCGAACGGCGGACGCGATTTTGGCCCGGTTGCGCACGATGCCTTCGTTGGTCATCAGTTCCTCTATTTTGCGGTCGTCATATTCAGCCACTTGTACCGGATCGAACCGGTCGAACGCTTCGCGGTACTGTTCCCGCTTGCGCAGAATCGTGTACCAGCTAAGGCCGGCTTGAGCGCCCTCCAGCACGAGCCGCTCGAACAGGGCGTGATCGTCGTGAACAGGCACGCCCCATTCCCGGTCGTGGTAATCCCGGTAGAGCGGGCTGTCTGTGACCCAGCCGCAGCGTTTCAAAGGTTCCTGCATGAGAAAATCGCCTCCTTAGGTTTCCACCCAGTCCTTCCAGTATAACGGAGGATGCCTCTGAAGGCGAAATTCCTATCCCGACGGCGGGCTCAGGGTCTTAGTATCGTTCCTGCGATATAACGGGTCGCGTCCATGTGACTGCCCGGATCGTCTGCACCGTGAAAGTAGTAGGAGGCCAGCACTTCCCCCGGACGCACCTCGACGGCGCGCGGGTAACCGAGATCCCGGCTGCCGCCGTCATCGCGCAGAATCAGCTCTTGCCCCCACGTCGCACCCCCGTCTTCGCTTACACGCGCCCGGATGCCGTACGGCGGACGCCTGTAGCCACAGACCGCGAACAAACACTCGTTAGCGAGGAGCGATAAGTGTACAACGTCCCCATGATCGTTGATGCGGTTAATAAATCGCCACGTTAATCCTCCGTCGTCGGAAGCGTACAGCTCGTTCCAGGCGGCGATCATTGCCGGTTTGCACCGGACTGCAACGAGAATCGTCCCATCCGGCATCAGGACCGGAGATGGGCAGATGACGCGGTATTCCTGGCTGCCGGGCATAAGGGATACAAGGCTCCAATTACAGCCGTTGTCAAACGAGGCGAATACGACCGGACGGTCATGAGGATTCGTCTTCGGTCTTGCGGTCAAAAAGAGCAAAATAACTCCGTCAGGGCGTACGATATAGGAGGGCCGTCCCTGGTAGCGGGGAATGCCGCAGTCCGGCAGCATGCTGGCTTCTCCCCAAGTAACGCCGCCGTCGCGCGACAGTTTGACCCATGCGCGGGCCTGATCGGAGCCGGAATTGGGCGTGCTCCAGCAAGCGAGCAGCACGTGAGGATCGTCAAAATCGCTTCCCTCGGTGATTTCGTGCTTGCGGCCGTACAGCAGTTTCTCGCCGAGCCTGTAATTATCGGCGATTTCCGTTGCGGCGGTCCATGTGCGTCCCCCGTCCCGGGTGCGAACGGCTGCGATCCGGCTGTACGTCTCTATCCGGTCGTGCTTCAGATTGCCGGGCACCGAGTAGTCGCAGGCGATGTTCATGAAGCCGACCAGGATGTCGTCTTCGGCTATTTTCCACATCCCCGCATTAAACGGCCACGAACAAAACTCGTTATCGTTTCTGTAAATGACGACATGCTCCAGTCCGTCCGGCTTGACCGGTTTCCAGTAATTCATCGGCAGTTCCTCCTGTTTGATACGATTAGGTTGCGTGCAGGTTCGATTGCTGCGTGAGTCAGGCGAGAGAGCGACGGCGTTCCATCCGTCCGCCGGCGAAAAGGTTCGTCGAAGCGCGCAGCCTCAACTGTAGGTGATTGAGTCTGGAGTGGAATTCGAGTGATGAGGTTCGTGCTCTGGATGGAGACCGAAAGCGGGTGTGAAGTTTTGAAGATTGAAGTTTAAGACTTGCAGTTAGTTTAATGTTTGAAGGAAGTTTAAAGCTTGGAAGTTTAGAGCTTGAAGTAAGTTTAAAGCTTGAAGTCTAACCTAAAACCTTCCGGGGCAGGCATCTGAACGGCCCCTTGAGGTGCAGACCCACACGTTTGTAAGCGAAGGGGAACAGGTACCCTCGCTCCAGCCGTTTCGTTGGTGAGAGTAAGAGTACAATTCGACAGCAGACGCGGCCTGTAAACAGATGTGTTGCGAGTCGATCATGTTCGGCTTCGCTGATACGAAACGCGTGCGGGCTAGCTGACCGAATAAGATGTCCAGGGCGGCACGGCAGCAAGATGAAAACAAAAGGCGTCGAAGGAAGTCCATGCGGTTGGTGAAGGAAGGTCGTGATTTTTTGGAGTTTCATCCTTCGGGATGTGAACCCGCTGATAAGAGTCTCCGGCACCCTCTATTTTCGGCGTTTTGGGATGTTTGAGGTAAATAAAGGCGGTTTGCACTTCTTATTTCATCCAACTGATGGAGTGTGCTACTTTTTCGCCGATTTTAGCAGTCTCAAACCTCAAACCGCTCTTATTCCGTGTCCAAGCGGGTTTTCGGACAAAATAAAGGGTACAAACCGCTCTTATGTGCCCGCTTATACGGTTCCTAGACCTTATAAGCGGGCGCATCAGGTCGAGCTCCCATGATGAAGGGCTGCGACACTTGCTGGCACGATAAGGGGTGGGTATTGAAACGAACCATTCCCTCCTTGTATAACACCATTGCGCGAGAGGCAACCTGTCTTGCGAGAGCCGAAGGGGAGCGGCTTCGTAAAAAACCTTCGTTAAAAACGAATACTCGCCTAACGGTTTGAAGGAAGATAAGAGTTATCGGTAACACACAAGGATGTAAAAGATTGAAGTTTCCTCTTCTTCCATTATACATACGGTCCAATTTTTTGAACAGATTGATCCAAAATAAAAACCTTCGAACTCCTCGCGGAATTCGAAGGTACATCGGGCCGGAAGCCGGCTGAGATCGAGCGGCGGGCTTAAAAAGTGACGGGACGCAGGGATGTCGTCCACCGCACCGTGTCTCCCGCTTGCAGGGGACCGGCCACGACGGCGCGCGCCTGGGCGGATACTCCGCTGACGGACAGCAGGGAACGATGCAGGTCCATGTCCAGCGAGACCGCTTCGGGGCATTCGAGCAGGTACATCCGCCCGGCAAAACGAAGCCGCAGTCCGCCGCCGTCTAGCGAAGCGATCTCCAGGGCGTGCCGTCCATCGTGAACGAGGAGAGGAACGACATGCTGGCACGAACGCAGCGGCTGGCGTGCCGTCAGGGCATAACTCCATTCGATGCCGGAATCGGAGACGGCGATCGTTTTCTCGCAGCGGAGCACACCGGTCTCCAGCGTCATCGTAAACCCGTCGTCCGACGGACGAATCTCGACGTTGTCTGTCGCCGCAGGAATATGCAGGACGCCGCTCTCGTCCGTCACGGCGAATCCTTCCCATACGCCGTCCCGGAGAGCCCGGTCGCTCACCTCTTGATACTCGGGCAGACGCGGCTCGGCGAGCGGAAGCCGCTGTCCGGCCAGGCGGAAGTGGAACCCTTGCATCGCCGGAGCGTACTTGCGGTTATGCATCCGGAGCGTACAGCCGAAGAAATTCGCGCCTCCGGGTTCGCCCCTGTAAAAAGCGTACCCGCTATGCTTGTCGACGAACGATTCGGCGCCGGCCTGCAAGCCTGCCAGGTCTCCTGCCTCGTTGTCAAGCCCGTGCGAATCCCCGGTAGCTGCGGAATCGTCTCCGTCCGGCAGCCGAACGCCCCGCTCCAGCAGCCTCACCGCAACGGCAATGCCGGTCAAACCGAGCAAATTGTACATATTGAGGTGAGTGTACGTCTCGTAACCGACCCGCAGCGAATGCGGCAGGACGTTCGGGGTGCAGCCGTAGGTGCCGTCCTCATGGGCGTACGGCAGCCAGCTGCGGAAGGCGTCCCGGGCGGCCGCGCCGTATTCGTCTCCGGATTCGCCGGAAGAATAAGCGAGCAGGGCGACGAGCGCGCCCCAGGTAAACGTCTGGTAGCTGCTGCGCTCGACCATGGCGAACGAGCCGTCCGGCGTGATCGCATGACGAAGCCAATCCATTCCGCAGCGGATGATCGATTCCGCTTCACGGCGGGATACAAGCCACTCGTCCGGCCAACGCTCGATTACGGCTATCGCGCCGGTAAGCAGGAACAGCGTGAACGCGTGGTAAGCGATCGGCATGCCGTCATGGCTGTGCGTTTCGTTGACCTCGTCGTTGATAAAGCCCGATTCCAGCTGCGCATCCGCGATAAATTTGAGCCGGTGGGAGAGAAGCGCATAATCGACGGCACGCAGGCCGAGAGCGCCGGTGAACAGCTCCATCGCCCATTGAAGCGCGGCGCAATTCGTGTTCACGACGGCACAGTCGTCCTCGTAAGCTGCCAGATCCGGCCCGAACCGGCCAATCAGCCTGGAGCGATCGGCTTCTGGTGCGAGCAGCAGCGCCATCAGACCGTAATGGTACAAAAAGACGCGGCAAAACGGGTTAACCCCTTGCTTGTCGCCCAGCAGTTGCACGGTCCGCTCCAGCATTATACTGAGCGAGTTCGAAGTTTCCTGAGAAGATCGGGTGCTGCATACGGAGGCGAGCACCGCAGCGGCGTTGGCAGGCGCGTAATTTTCGCTGTATACGGTCTCGAACGGGTCGGGCAGTCTGCCGTCCGGGGTCGTCCAGCGCCGGATGACTGGCACATACTGCCTAAGCATCTCGTGCATTCGGCTCAGCGTTGCCATGTCGCCGGCTTCGATAGGGCGTTCCATCTTCGATTCCCCCTCCTATGAGCTAGAACGGCTGCCGTCAAACGGCCGAAACAGCGCCGGCCGGCTTCGCAAGCCCGGCGGCGCCGTACGGATGGCTGCCCTAGCTGTTAGGATTTATTTGTTAACCGCTTTGATGCCGTCGTTGATTTCCTTCATCAGCTGCGAGCCTCCGCGGCCTTTCCATTCCTCGGTCACTTTGTCCCAATCGGCGATCGGGCGCTGGCCGGAGATCATCTTCGTTTGTTCGCCGAGCAAATATTTGTCCAGCTCCGTTCCTTTGGCCGCTCGCGTCTCGGAGTAGACAAGGTTCGACGGGTCGTCGTAAGGCGTTTTGTTGTACGTTTTCTCCATCTGCTCGATCGTAGCGATGAACGATTGCATTTCCTTGGAGCTGTAGGAGGCGATCGAGTATTGATTCGCTTCGTCGTTCGGCGACCAAGGCTTCCAGAACTCGTGGCGCTGGAGCATATACTGGATCGGCGTGTTCGCTTCCTGTCCGGCTTTCGGAGCCGCTTTGCCGTCGATCATCTCGTAACCGATGCCGTTGCCGCCCATGATCCAGTCAAACTGCTGGTTTTGCGGAGTCCGCTCGGCAACCGGGATGAATTGACGTCCGTAATCGAGAATTTCCAAAATTTTGTTGATTTTGTCCGGATCGTCCTTCAGCTTGGCGGACAGCGTCGTCAATCCGAAGAACCCTCTCGCCTTCGGATTGCCCTGCGAGCCGTCAGGCGCTTTGAAGAACGGGATCGGAGCTACTTTGGCCGTCGGGTTCACCTTCAGCAGGCCGGTGTAATATTCTTCGACCATCCCGGTAGGCGTGCCGATGAAGATGCCCGCTTTGCCCGAGTAAAACTCCTTGTTCGTCTGCGCCCAGTTGAGCACCGCGAAGTCTTTCGTTACCGCGCCTTCTTTGTAAGCGGCGGCGAGCGTCTCGATCACTTCTTTGCGTCCCGGACCGATCAGGCCGGGGATATAGTTGTTGTCTTTATCTTTATGGTACCAGGCCGGCGACCAGTAAGCGCCCATCGCATGCGTCGGCGAGATGTCCTGGCCGAGGGCGAAGCCGTACGTATCGTTTTTGCCATTTTTGTCCGGGTCGTTTTTGGTAAAGGCGATGGCGACCTCGAGTAATTCCTTGTAGTTGGTCGGCATCTTCAGACCGAGGTTATCGAGCCAGTCTTGACGGATCGTCCCCGAGAACGTATAGGTCGGCGCGTACATCGGGATGCTGTATATTTTGCCGTTGACGCGGAACTGGTCGTAGATCGTTTTCGGGACGCCTTTAAACGTCGCGTATTTGTCGATATAGTCGTCGAGCGGCAGGAAAGCGCCTTGCTTTGCCCATTTGTAATAGTTGGAATCGAGGTCCTTCACCGCTACGACGTCCGGCATATCGCCGGAAGCCATAATGACGTTCAGCTTTTCTTTGTAGTCGGACTGGAGCACGAACTGGGCTTTAATGTTCGCGTTAAACTTCTGTTTGATCGCTTCGACGCCTTTGCCGTTCGGGTCGGGGAAGATGGTGTAGGCGAAGTTGAGGAAGCTGATCTCGTGCATCTTGTTCGTTTTGGGTGCGTTCGCATCGCCCGGTTTCGGGTCGGCTGCGGGCTTGCCGCCTCCGGAGCAAGCGGCTACGGCTATGCTGAGCAGGGAGACGGTCATCAGGCTGACAAGTTTTTTTCCTTTCACTTGCGACACCTCCATAGATTGGTAAACATGCGGTACGTTCCGTGTTCGTGACCGATACGGTTCAGCTGTTCCTGTTTGACCCCCGGTCTGTCACCTCAAGTGCGAGTTCAAAAAGTCTGGTTTTCCGATCAACCTTTGACTGAACCAATCATCACCCCCTTGGCGAAATGCTTTTGCAGAAACGGATATACGATCAGAATCGGCAGGGTGGCGAGCAAAATCGCAGCCATCTGGATCGTTTCCGCAGGAGGCGGGTCGGTCAGCACCTGTTCGGTCATCAGCGAGCTCGTGTCGTTGACAACAACGATCTGGCGCAGCAGCATCTGGATCGGCCATAAGTTCGGATTGCTCAAGTACAGGATGCCGGTAAAGTACGAGTTCCAGTGCATCACGGCGTAGAACAGGCCGAATGTGGCGAGCGCGGGCTTCGACAGCGGGAGGATGATTCGCCAGAAAACGGTGAATTCCCCGGCCCCGTCGATTAGCGCGGCTTCGTTCAGCTCCTCGGGAATGCTTTTGAAAAATTGGCTGAACACGATCAGATTCCACGGGCTGATGAGGACGGGAATGATCAGCGACCAGATGGAGTTCAGCAAGCCGGTTTCCTTGACGACCAGATAGGTCGGAATGATGCCCGCACTGAACAGGAAGGTGAACAGCACCAGGAACAGGAACATTCTTTGTCCGAAAAACGGTTTGGACAGCGCATAAGCCATCGTCGACGTAAAGACCAGGTTCAGCGTCGTGCCAAGTACGGTAATCCAGATCGTGATGAGAACGGATTTGACGAATTTGTCGTTGGCGAGAATGTATTGATAAGCATCGGTCACCCAGCGGTCCGGCCATAAAATAAAGTCTTTGCGCAAATATTCCTCCATCGAGGAAAACGACACCGAGAAAATGTACAGAAACGGGACGATCATGGCTGCCGCGATTAAAGTCAATGCCAGGATGTTCACCCAGTCGGCCGCCCGGCCGAGCCAAGTCCGGTGCTGCATAACGTGCTGCACCTCCTTCGTGGTGATAGTAAGCCCCTTGGGGAGGCTTTTGATACTAGTAGATGCCCTCTTCGCCAAACTTCTTGGCCAGCTTGTTGGCCGCCACGACCAGGACGAGTCCGACGACGGACTTGAACAGCCCTACCGCGGTAGCGAAGCTGAAGTCGGATTGCAAAATACCTTTATAGTACACATAAGTATCGAGCACGTTGCCGACCTCTTGTACGTACGGATTCAGCATGAGGAAAATTTGCTCGAACCCGTTGTCCAGCACCGTACCGAGCCGCAAAATAAGCAAAATCACGATCGTGCTGCGGATGCCGGGAAGCGTAATGTGCCAGATGCGCCGCCACCGGTTCGCCCCGTCCACGATAGCCGCTTCGTACAGCTCCGGATTCACCCCGGCCAGCGCGGCCAGGAACACGATCGTGCCCCATCCGGCTTCCTTCCATATAACCTCCAGCACGATAAGCGGCTTAAAGAGGTAAGGCTGCTGCAGAAACAGGATCGGTTCGATCCCGAACACATGCTCCAGAAGACCGTTTACGACGCCGTCGCTGCGCAGGAAAATCGTCACGAGTCCGACCACGACGACCCAGGACAGGAAGTGAGGCAAGTAAACGAGCGACTGGATCAGCCGCTTGAACCATTCGTTCCGCGTCTCATTCAGCATAAGGGCCAGCAAGATCGGAACGGGGAAGGCGACGGCGATTTGCAGAAACGATAATGTGATCGTATTGATCAGCACCTGCACCACTTCGGGATTGTCGAAAATTTTCCGGAAATGGGCGAATCCGACCCAATCGCTGTGCAGAAACCCCTGGAACGGACTGTATTCCTGAAATGCAATAACCGAGCCTAGCAGAGGCACGTACTTATAAATAAGGAAGTACAGCGTGCCCGGCAGAACAAACAAATACATCATCCGGCTTCTCCATAGTTTCCGCCGGATCAGGTTCCATTTGGAGCCGGACGTGACAGGGACTTGCGCGGCTGTTTCATTTGAAACCGTTCTCATAATGTAGGTTATCCCCCTTTCCGGTACGACCATAGTTTCTTGTCGGTTGTATGAGGTCATCATAGAAAAAACGGATGCGGCCTGTAAACGATCTATTTTTTCAAGCGGCTCCGCAAACAAGGATACCGGTATGCAAAATTTGAAACATGTCCGAATAATGCCGGGAAAGCTTGTAATGACGCGGTTTTGGAGCGGTGAGAAGGAGAGGCTGGGGGTGACGATCGGCGGGTGGGCAGGCAGATGGTCTTGTCCGGGATGGACAAGATCATCAAGGCATACAAGTCTGCGCGGGAGGATGCAAATGCAATGTCGGAATGGATGTCTTGCAGCTCGGGCGGGCAAGCAGGTCAAAGCGGATGGGGAGCTAGAGTAAAGAGTAAGGCAAGAAACATGCCGGAAACGTGAAAGAAAGCTTTCGGCCCCCCTGCAAACAGGAGTTGGAAAGCTTCCGGATCGCGTATAAGTGCGGGCTTGGGTCAAGCGCGGTGTATTCCTCGATGTCGTCCGGGCGATGCAAGGTCCCGTTTATCCGCTTGTACCTGATCCAGCGTAACGTCTCCCGCCGCCCGACTGTTGTTGGTATTTAGGCCGAACCCCCTTGCTGGTGCCGGACTGATTCCCGGTATTGTCCGGGGGACATGCCCGTCGTTTGCTTGAAGGCGCGGGAAAAATTTTGCGTCGTCGTGTATTGAAGACGGTCGGCGATCTGCTTGATCGGCATGTCCGAGTGGACCAGCCATTCCTTCGCCCGGGACATCCGCATCTCGATGACGTAATCGATGAAGTTGACCCGCATCTCTTCCTTGAACACCCGGCTAAGCTGAGAGGGCGATAAGCCGAACCGGTCCGCCGCCTCCTGCAGCGATAGTTCTCCTTCAGCCCCGTTCTGGACGTATTCTGCAACCTGCTGGGCGATTTTGGTCTGGTTCGGGACGGTAAGCCGCTCGAAATGATGGCGGAACGCCGGGAAGAAGCAATCGACAAACCAATCCTTCAACTGGTCGAGCGTCTCCGCTTCGTTCACTTTGGCGTACACATTGTCCGGGAACAGCTGATGCAGTTCGTACCCGAGCTGACTCAGCAAGTGGTCGATCTCGCCGATCAGGTTCGTAAAAATACCGGTGACCGGCTTAAACCCGGTCAACTGCCGGGGAATTTCCCGCACCATATCTTCGAATTCGGTTACGGCCGCCGCTATATTTCCTTCGGAAATCCGCTTGACGATCGCTTTCTGGCGCATGATCAAATTGCGGGCAGACTGCTTGACCGAGTCCATCGACTCAACGGCACGCTGGCTGATCGTCAGATTGTGACCGAGCAGCAGCCGGAAGCTGAGCAGCTCGACCGCCTCCATGTAGCTTTCGTGAATGCAACGCACCTCGGGCCGGACGCGGCTGACGCCGGCGGTCAGCGTGAACCGGAACAGTTCCTTTGCCTTGATCCGGACACGTCCGCACAAGTCTTCGATGTCGCTTTCCAGAGCGGCAGGGTCGTCCGTTCCCGCGATCAGCGCCACCTGGCCGAAGGAAGGGGAGACGCATACGGCGGGAAATAATGGAGCCGCTAGCTCGTCGACGAGCTTCGTCAGGGCGTACATCATCAGCGAGCGGTCTTTGCCCATGTAGCTGGTCCGGAACTCCATATAGGCGTCTACTTCAAAGACGCATACCGCAAATGAACGCCCGCGAAGGGGCAAGGCATACTCTTCGGTTTTGAGCGCGAACTCGGCGTCGTTCAGCTCTCCGTGCAGCAGCTTGAGCAGCGTATTTTCCTTGAGCTGGGGAATCTGCTCGCGAAGCTCGTAGTCCAGCCTGCGATTCGTATCCATCATTTGCTGCATAAAGGCGTCGATTTGCTGCAGCTCGTCCTGGGACGGCTTCGTCCGTTGAGGCAGCTTCATCAGCAGGGCGCGGATCGGATAATAGAGCCGCTTGGAAGCGAACAGGGCGATCAGGCCCCAGACGAGAGCCAGACAGCCGGCCATCAGCCAAGTGACTTGCTTGATCAGGTCCGCCTTGGCGGTCAGCCCGCCCTGGGGAGCGATGATGACGTACGTCCAGTCGTTATAGCCGGACCGGTGAACGGATACGTGATATAACTCGTCCCCGTAGGCGACCGTATCGGTTGGGGAAGGCTGGACGGTTTGCGTCAGCCGCTTCGCGAACGGAGCCGGAAGCGCCGTTCCGACTTCCATCGGTTTCTGGCTTAGCACGATGCGCCCGGTGCTGTCTACCGCAAGCAGTTGGCTGTCGCCGCTGATTTCCACCGATTGCAGCAGCTCGAAAAGGCGCTCCGGCTCCACCTGCAAAAAGAGGACGCCGTCTACTGTGGACGAGCTTCCGACCGGCCGGACGATCAGAAAATCCCTTTGATTCGGATACGTGTTCGAAGGGAGGAACAACGAACCGGTAAACTTGGGCACATACTGCCGCAACGCGTCGTAATAAGGAAACTGGTAGGTGTTCAGCAGTCCATCCCTGCTCGAGTATACGATATCGAAATGGTTGTACACCAAGTAGGAGTGGAAGGGCAGATCGGACAAGCTGCGGTATTTGCGAAACGTCTCGACCATATCCAGCGTCGTCTCGAGCGTCACCCGGTCGTCCATCGAGATGCCGAGGCGGGCCGACTTCTCGATCGTCAAATCGCCGGCGAGCTGTATCGACATGTAATCGAGCCGCTTCAGCAGTGAGTCCACCTGGCTCTCAAGCTGCCGCAGCGTCGACGCATGCTTCGCATTGACCTCATCCTGGATGCTGGAGGCGGCGAAATAAGAAGCGGCGCTGCCAAGCAGCAGCACAGGCAGTACGCTTAAAAGCAGCGAGGAGAGAAGCAGTTTCTTCTGGAAAGGAAGACTGCGGAACAAGCGGAACCGCTTGATCATGGCACAACCTCCGTCTACGATGTGGATGAAGCGTTTCGTCCTAAATTTGCAGCACTTCATGTAAGCGCTTATATATATATCATACACGATTTTGTCACAGGTTCCAATGCGTAAGCGGAGTTATTGCCGGATCGGACTGGCCGGTGACGCCTTGCGGTAGCTTGAATTTTGGGTGGGTTGGGAATAATAGGGACCATCCTGCGGGATGTTTCTGTACGTGAATTTTTGTGTTGACTTTCGTTTGAAAATGAGTAATATAGATTAAGTGTGATTCATATCCGATGCGCTGATGTAGCTCAGCTGGTAGAGCAACGCATTCGTAATGCGTAGGTCGGGGGTTCGAATCCCTTCATCAGCATCGTATAATCTCAGCACTAACGCAGCTTCTCGTGATCGGGGGGGTGCGTTTTTCTATTGTATCGAAAATTAACTTGCAGCAAGGGTGGCGAGCAAGCACATTAAAGAGGCGGCGAAACGCCGGCCGGTGCGCAGAGGAAGTGCCGAAACCTGCATGTTGGATTTGTCAATACAAATCGTGAACGTTTATTCTAATCAAATTCTCATAATTCGAGTGTAACCCGCCGATGCGAAGAACTTCTCCGTGCTTCGCCAAATTTTAGTCGGCTCGACTTGTGTTACGATAGTTGCAGCGATTCACAAGACCATCTTACTTCGAGGAGGAAACTATGAATATCATAAGAAAACACTCGTTTGCAAAAGCGGTTGTCGTCGCGGGCATGAGTCTTTCCTTGATGTTTTCGGGCAGCTTGTTCCTTAATTCCGGTTCGGCGCATGCAGCCGTGGCTTCATCCTCGTCTGCTTCGGCTTCATCTGCGATCATCTCTACGGGCCAACAATTCATGGGGGTCCCTTATAAATATGGGGCGGAATCCGGGGATACCCGTTCGTTCGACTGCTCCTCTTTTGTTCAACATGTGTACAAGCTTAACGGGATTACATTACCGCGTTCGTCGCGTCAGCAGTCTGAGGTGGGGACCTATGTGCCGCGCGATCAACTGCAGCCCGGCGATCTGGTTTTCTTTTATTCCCCGATTCATCACGTAGCGATTTATATCGGGGATGGTAAAATCCTTCATACGTATGGCACTCCCGGCGTAACGATCTCCGATCTCAACTCCGGATCTTGGGACAGCCACTACAACATGGCGCGCCGTGTGCTGCCTGCCGGGGAACAAGCTGTTGCTGAGCCTGCCAAGCCTGCGGCACCTGTCAAAACTGTAAAGCCGGCCGAACCGGAAGCCGAAGCCGGGCAACCGGAGTACGATTCAGGCTGGGGGAGCGACGGATGGAACTGGCGGGATCTCTTTGATTTTGAATGAAGCTTTACCCAATAAAGACCTGAAATCGAATCGTAGGATCGGGAGCGCGCCTTTTCCTGATTTCGTTAAGAATCTTTTCCGCCCGGTTGGGGCAACCTATCCTCGTAGTCTGCTGTAGAATCCAGCAGCGTTCTAATTACGAGGACAAGGAGTGAGCGGAATGGCTGAACACAACGAGCGTAACCGCAACGGTAACGGTAACGGAGAAGCCAGCACGGAAGAGGTTGTAGGGGCGGTAGGCGGCGGCGCGTTAGGAGCTGTCGTCGGTTCCGCTTTGGGACCGGTCGGTACCGTGGTAGGCGGGATCGTAGGAGCTTCGCTGGGTGACAAAGCGGGCGAAGCCGCTGAAAATGGCGAGGACGCCGCCGACCGGGAAGAGTAAAAGCGGGGGCTATCTCCAAAGTCATTTGCGATTTTTTGCGCCCCCAATTCAGATGATTTTCCTCAAGAAAGGACCTTAGCCTCCACTGTATAGTTGGGGGTTGAGATCCTTTCGTCGTTTGAAAATTGGCGTCACCATCTCATGCGAGCGCTTTTGGGACAGCCTTTGATTTGCAAATTCGCGGAATTAACGTCGTTTTCGGCCAATTGGTACTGAACGTTTTCACATTATAGCGGAAGTCTCGTTTCCCTGCACGGATAACAACGCTGCAAAGGATCATATGCATCCCATGTTCTTTACTCATCGTTCTTTCTCTTTCCGCTGTATAAGCCGCCTGCAGCTGGCTACTTCTCGCTAAAAGCAATCTTTAATCCGATGATGCCAAACAACGTCCCCTGGATGATATTAATCCGTTTCGAGAGAACCGGACTTTTACGCAGGAGGCCCCCTACTTTTTCGGAAAATACGCTGATCCCGATAAAAATAAGCAAAGCCTGAACCAGGAAGATCGTTCCCAAGATCAGCATCTGAACCGCGACGCTGCCGGACGAACTTGTGACAAACTGCGGCAATAACGCCAGGAAAAACAACGACACTTTAGGATTCAGGACGTTCATGACGATTCCTTTTTTGTACATAGCTTTGTAGTCCGCCGGACGACGGTCAGCGGCGAGTGTCAGGTCCGCTTCCTTCTCGCGGAAGGACTTCCAGGCCAAATACAGCAAATAGGCCGCGCCTGCGTACTTCACCACCGCAAACGCCACGGCCGACTGATAAATGAGCGTTGAAATTCCAAGAGTGGCGGCCGTTATATGAACGATCAGACCCGAGCACAACCCGAGTGCCGTGGCGATCCCGGCTTTGCTGCCCTTCGACAGGCTTTGGGCCACCACAAACAAATTGTCGGGACCCGGCATCAGAGTAAGCAGAACGGCTACCCCCAAGAAAGACAGGGCGGTCAGAAGCTCCACGCGTTTCATCTCCCTTTATATAACCTTCATTATTCTTTCTGACTTTGAACCGCCTGAGAAATGAAAAAACAAACATTCGGAGCTCGGGCTGCTACCCCTCTGAACGCTCCTCGAACGATCAACTCCAAGCCCTTGCGTTATTATATCACGGTTTTCATGGGTCTGAACAACGGCTGCGCATCCGCTGCTTCTGGGGACGGCCCGGGAGGAAGTGCCGCAAGTCGTTATCGCTGCTGGTCGGGGCTTGCCCCGCTCATGGGTAGAAGAAACCGAATTCTCTTCCTCAATATGATCCATGATGCTCTGGATGGCATCGCTGACACCGTCCGTCGAGCCTATGTCCTGTTGATCGTAAGGCGTCGGTATGCCGGCAGTCTCAAAGGCGGTTTGTTCGAACATGCTGTGATCCGTGCTGTGCTCGGTCATGGCGAATGGTCTCCTTTCGATGACATGATTTCCCTTATCGTTTCCGGCTGTGCACGACTTTATTCCAGCACGACCCGGCAAGGGGAGGCGGGCAGGGCAGGGGAGGGCAGGCTGTGCATGCGGCATATCCATTTGTTTATCCGATCGCGCCCTGTGGAGCGCCCCTATTCCCCCACTTATGCCCAGCCCAACTGCTTGTCCCTGGGTCGAAACGTGAATTGGGCTTTTTTGTCGGGGGTTATTTGTTGAATAAAAATGCCGGGTCGGATTATAATAGGAACATGTGTTCTTATTTTATTCGGAGGTGTTCCGTATGTCCTTATCATCTGATGTGCATCTCGACGCTTCTCCCGAGGAAATGCAAATACTTCGTAACGCGACCCTTCTACCCGTCGTCCTTTCCATTTTTACCGCAGACAAGGACAAAACCGAAAACGAGGGGCCGTTCGTCTTCTCCGCACCTTATCTGGCCGTAATGGAACGGGCCATCAGCCGCATCGGCGAAGATATGGTGATAACCGAGCGGGAGCTGCGCAGACGCGGAATCGTCCTTTACGGGGAGGAACGGAACTACAGGGAGGTTTCCCGGGAGTACGACTGCCGGGGGCGCCGGGCCAAGTATACGCTCATACGCGGTATGTTCGGGGGAGAGCTCGAGCTGCTGATGGATTATTATCTGGGCCTATATGACGGACGTCTGTAAGGGAACCGCGTTGAGCAAAAGGATCGTATTCCTCGCAGACTGCCAGTCGTTCTACGCCTCCGTCGAAAAAGCGTCGCGTCCGGATCTGGACAACAAGCCGGTCGTAGTCGCAGGCGATCCGGAACGGCGGTCCGGGATCATTCTGGCTGCTTGCCCGATTGCCAAATCATACGGGGTGACGACGGCGGAGTCGATCCGGGAATCGCTCGCCAAGTGCCCGCAGCTTGAGATTATCAAGCCCCGTATGCAGTACTACATCGACGTTTCTTTGCAGATCACCCATATCTATGAACGATTCTCCGATCTGGTCGAACCTTACTCCATCGACGAACAATTTATTGATGTGACCGGCTCCCGCGCCCTGTACGGCGAACCGGAGCAAATCGCCAAGGCAATCCAGGAGCAGGTCTGGAACGAGACGCGGATCCGGACGCGAGTTGGAATCGGCGAGAACAAAATTTTAGCGAAAACGGCTTGCGACAATTACGCGAAAAAGGTGCCATCCGGCATCTTTTACCTCCATAAGGATAAGCTGGAGGATACGCTGTGGCAGCTCCCGATCGACAAAATGTTTATGGTCGGCTCGCGGATGACGCAGCATTTTAACCTGCTCGGCATTACGACGATCGGAGAGCTGGCAAATACGCCGCTGGATAAAGTCAAAGAAATGCTCGGACGCAAGTTTGGGAAAAATAGCGACATCAACGCCGAGGTGCTCTGGCGGATCGCCAACGGCCACGACGATTCCCCGGTATCCCCCTATACGTTCAATACGCAGCAGAAGGGGATCGGCCACATGATGACACTTCCGGTTGATTACCGGAATCTGGAGGATCTGAAGGTGGTGCTGCTTGAGCTGTCGGAGCTGGTGTGCCAGCGGTGCCGTTCGAAGGGGCTGATGGGGCAGGTCGTCGCGGCGGGATGCCAGGGCGCGGATTTCGACCGGCCGACGGGCTTTTACCGGCAGATGAAGCTGGCTTATACGACGAACTTGACGGGGGAAGTGTATGAGGCCGTCTGCCGGCTGTTCGAGAAACATTGGAACGGCATGCCGGTCCGCAAAGTAGGCGTCACCTTGTCCGATCTGACTTCGGACGACGTGTACCAGATGTCCATGTTCCCGGACGACCGCGAACGGAAGATGGTTTTGGAGCGGACGGCCGACGAGATCAAGACGAAATTCGGCAATACCGCGCTGATGAGGGCGTCGTCCGTTACCCCGGCCGGGCAGGCTCAGCGCAGATCCAAGATGATCGGAGGGCATTATAAGTAGAGAAGCCCCGGCCTCGAAGCTTCTGCCGCCCCGGGATGAGTTCCATCCCCCACCCCCGGTATAAGCCGTTCCCGCGCGCCTTCCGTTTTCATAAGATAACACGAGGCCAATCCTTGAAATTCGACGAGATGGCGGTGGTGCATCATGACGAACCAGACGTTTATCGGACGAATCGCCGAAGGCGCCGTCGAGAACATGGTGACATCCGGGGTGCTCGCCAGCATTACAATCGCGCAAGCGGCTTTGGAAACCGGCTGGGGGGCTTCGGTGCCCGGCAACAATTTGTTCGGTATTAAAGGAAGCGGAACGACACAGGATACACGGGAATATATAAACGGCCAGTGGGTGACGATTCGGGCAGGCTTCCGTACGTACGCCAGCTGGGAGGACAGCATCCAGGATCATTCGCGGTTTTTGCATGAAAACCGCAGGTATGCGAACGCAGGCTTTTTTGCGCACAGCGCCGCAAGAGATTACGCCGGTGCCGCGCGCGCCTTGCAGGCTGCCGGATACGCGACGGACCCGAACTATGCGTCCAAGCTGATCAGCATCATTGAGAGTTACGGATTGACAGCTTACGACCGGGAGGCGGATCAGATGATTCAAGCGATTGAAGAGTTGAAAACGCAGCTCGCGGCTCTAAAAGGGGAATTGGCCGGGACGAAGCAAGCTCTGGCCGATGTGCGGCAGCAGCTGAACATGCCCGAAGTGCCGGATTGGGCGGAGGCGGCCGTTGAAGCGGCGGTTCGAGCCGGTCTGGTCGATTCACCGGAGAACGGATCATACGATTTTTACCGGATTATCACGGTTCTGCACCGCAAAGGGTTAATCTGATACAAAGGAGGGGTGCTGTCTTGGCGCTGCCTCCCTTTTTTGTTGCCCACAGCTAAAACAAATATAACTGTTGTACGGCGGGACCCGCAGTAGAGCAAGCCGAATCGTCGGGCTGCGGTTTAGCGGCTAATCGGACCGATTCGGAGTCCCGAAGACCGTATTGGACAAGCCACTGCCGGATCTTATGCCTAAGCGGGTGGCGGTACGATTCCGGTGCCGAGGAGGTGCCGTTGTACAAGGCCGCGTACGTTTCGGTCAGATGCGGATACAACTCCCTCAGCGTGTGGAAGAACCACACCTTCACTTCCCGGGTACTCAGCCGCAGGAACGAAGACATGACATACTCGGGACGATGCTCCGCCAGCGCTCGTATGAGGCTGTGCAAATCCTCCTCCCCATCCGATAGAAAGGGCAAGATCGGCGCAACGAATACGCCGACCGGTATGCCGGTTTGCCCGAGCTGACGGACGGTGTCCAGACGTTTGGCCGGAGAAGGAGTGGAGGGCTCGAAATTCCGCCAAATGTCCGTACGCAGTGTGCCGATGCTGATGTTGACTGACACGTCAGGCATGCGCCGAAGCAGGTCGAGATCGCGCAAAATCAGCGGCGAGCGGGTCGTGATCGACACCGGGACCGGGTAATCCGCCAGCACCTCCAGACACTGCCGGGTCAACTGGGCCTTGGCTTCGACCTGCTGATACGGATCGGTCGCCGTACCGATCGCAATCCGGCCTATACCTCCGATGCCTTTACGCGACCGAGCCATCTTCTCCAGCTGTTCCTTAAGGGCTTCGGCCGCATTGGTTTTCAGGAAAATGCGGTTTTGAAACGTATCGTCGGCTTCAGCGCCCAGGAACGAATGCGTGGAACGGGCATAGCAGAAGGCGCAGCCGTGCTGGCATCCCCGGTACGGATTAATGGACTGCTCGAACGGCATGGACGGAGCTTTAACGGCGTTAAGCATGGTTTTGACGGGCATCGGCTCGTAACGAATTTGACGTTTCATTCACCTTCACCACCTGTTATAATAAGAACGTGTGTTCCTATATTAACAAAAGCAATCCGGCCGCGCAATCGATATGTTCCACCAGCAGGGGAGGCAGGTTACCTTTTGTGAATCCGAGGCTTCCGATCCCGGAAGCGGCGGCTTATTAGGCGGCACCGGCATTAGTTCGTCATAAGTTCAGGCGACACTTGCGTCAGCGGCGCTTGGGTACGATCGTGGTACCGCATACTCCACAAAATAGTTGTCCCTCCAAGGGGATGTGGCTTATAATGTCGCGAATAGGCCGTTTCCATTGTCGGTGTGCCGGCAGTTCGGTCCGTGACTACTCGCCGAATGTCCTGCCAAGAGAGGAAGATGAATATGATTTTGGAATCCGCCATGCTGCAAGTTAAGCCGGGAGAGGCGGAGCGGTTCGAAGCCGCTTTTGCCGAAGCGTCGGCGATTATTTCGTCCATGCCGGGGTACCGCTCGCATGAGCTGCATGCCTGCATTGAGGAAGAACGCAAATATTTGCTGCTAGTCCGCTGGGACACCCTGGAAGACCATACGATCGGCTTCCGCGGCTCCGAGAAGTATCAGGAGTGGGAAAGGCTGCTCCATCATTTCTACGATCCGTTCCCGACCGTCGAGCATTACCGGCGCATCTATCCATCCTGAAAGGAGGTGCCGGTGTGAGCGAATGTGCAGGCTATAATCGCGATATAACCGCCCAAACCGAGCTGCTGTGGTCGATGGCGTCCGGGCAGCGGTGGCTGTCCGCCATGCTCGAGGCGGCGCCTTCCCTTGGGCAGCACAGCTATTATCTGGGGGCGGGCTGTATCGTCCAGACGGTATGGAACGTTTTGTCGGGCTACGACCCGCTTTACGGAATCGAGGATGCGGACTTCGTTTATTATGACGACAGCGATCTGAGCTTTGAAGCGGAGGATAGGACGGTACGTAAGGCGCACGAACTGTTTGCCGACGCCCCGGTGCGGATCGACGTGAAAAACCAGGCCCGCGTCCACCTCTGGTACGAGTCGCGTTTCGGGTTTCCGATCCGCCCGTACCGGACACTGGAAGAAGCGATCAACAGCTGGCCAACGACGGCGACCTGCGTCGGAATCCGTCTGGATGGGCGGAGGCAGCCGTCGGTATACGCTCCGTACGGCTTAAACGACTTGTTCGGCATGATCGTGAGAGCGAACAAAACGCAGATTACCCAAGAGATCTACGAACACAAAGCGGCTAAGTGGAAAGCGAAGTGGCCGGATCTGACAAACCTGCCTTGGGATCAATAAACGTTAGGCGGACGAGCAGGGAGGAGCGGGATATGGGGAACGGCGATCAGCAGGAACAGCAAACGTTAACGCTAAAACAGCTGCAAGCCTACATTAAAGAGAAAGATTACCGTCCTGAGCTGAAGCACCAGTATATGCTGAAGCTGTTCGAGGAAATCGGCGAGCTGGCCGAAGCTGTCCGCAAGGACAAGCTGTACCGGGAAACGGGGCAAATTAAAGGGACGATTGATGAAGAGCTATATGACGTCCTGTACTACGTTGCGGCGATCGCCAATGTATATGGGATCGATCTGGAGACGAGTTGCCGCTTGAAGGAGCAGTTGAACCGTACCCGGTATCCGGCCCAAAGCGGTGAATGAACGGAAGGAACAAGGGAGGGACGGGAATGGAACGGTATCCAGAAAGCCGGCTGCTGTATGCGATCCGCGAGATCGAGCCCGATGACTGCGCTCCGATTCGTTCGGTAGCGGAAGCATGGTGGGGAGGACCGGTGGAAAGCGATTGTTTGACGAAATGGTTTTTCCGGCATTTCCGCCAGACGTGCTTCGTCGCCGTCAAGGAGGGACGCATCGTAGGTTTTGTGCTCGGCTTTTTGTCGCAAAGCTTGCCGGACGAGGCTTACATCCGTCTAGTGATGGTGGCCCCGGATTGCCGGGGAACGGGGATTGCGCGCGCTTTGTACGACGAGTTTATCGAAACGGTCCGGGATCTGGGACGAAGCGCGGTCGTCTGCGTCACCGCTCCTTCGAAGTCGGGCTCGATCGCGTTTCACACCAGACTCGGGTTCCGGATGGACGCTCAGCAGCGTATGGCGGAAGGACTCCCCGTTTGCGACGATTACGACGGGCGGGGAGGAAGGCGCGTCGTATTCCGTCTGGAGCTGAAGGATCGGGTATAACGTATAATCTAACGTCGATTCCGGTCAGATGGACGAGCGGGAAACCCGACCTTGGACGGGGAAGAGGTTTTGTCTTTGGTCCGATGTAGATGCTTCTCCCGGGTGCTATACTGAGTACATAATCAAGAGCGGGCTGCAGCGCCTGCATTCGGGAGGAGAGTATCACAATGAGCTTATCGCGATTGATGAAGTTCGTTACGGGCGGCATGGAAGCATTCCTCGGCATCCCGGTTCTGGGAGGCGCGTTCGTTATATTCAGCGGATACACGGCGTTATGGGTGATGCTGGCTTTGCACCTGGTCACCCTGCTGATTTGTCATAAAGAAAATGCGGGCAGGCTGGGCAGCGTCGTCGGGATTGTGACGAGCATCGTCGGCTTTATTCCAATTGTCGGCATGATCATGCACATCATCTCGGCGATCGTTCTGATCTTGAGCGCGCTGACGCAGCAGGACAATCGGTATTCGTCCGGCCCGTATCGCCGAGTGAGATAAGTACGGATGGCGCGTGGCAGGAAGCGCCGGCAGTAGAGAGGAACCGTCGGAGCTGGATTCCGGCGGTTTTTTGCTGGAGGAAAGGTTTCGCGTTTCGTGTATCGTGTAGAACTATTCATAAGCGCCAAGAAAGAAAGGATGGGGCTGTCCAATAAGGATTCGCGTGACAGGAGCATGTCTCATTTTTCAAACCGAAAGGACCCCAAATACACGGTTGAGTGGGGGCGGAGGTCCTTTTTCTTGACGAGGAACATGGGTTCTTAAGTGGGGCACTCCAAGACGCAAAATGATTTTTGCAACAGCCCCTCAGCTCGCAAAAGGCCGGTTATCATAGGCGGGAAGAGATGGAGGCGCCCGATCGTTGGCATGCAATAACGTGGAGTTGTCAAGAAAAGTGCAGTTTGAAAACACACTCATGCAGAAATCCCGTTGCTACGCAGCTTGAGACAGCATTCTTTCGCGATAAATAGCTGGGGGCCATCCCCCTGGATTCGAGGTGGATAAGAGTGGTTTGCACCCTTTATTTTGTCCGAATACCCGCTTGACCACGGAATAAGAGCGGTTTGAAGCTTCTAAAATCGGCGAAGAGGGCGCAGATGGGGCCAGTTGGTTGAAATAAGGGGTGCAAACCGCCTCTATTGGCCCCGGATTTACGAAAAGGCAGAAAATAAAGGATGCCAAAGGCTCTTAATTTGTTCAGAGCGCATACCCCGGACCTCGCACACCATCCCCCGCACACCATCCCCCGCACACCATCCCCTGTACACGTCCATATTCGGCGCATCTGCACACGACCTGCTTACAAAGCAGCTTAGCTGTACGATTCGCGGTTGAAGTTACGTTACGTTCAGGTCCCCTCATCTCCAAGCCAGTGTTTAGTCCAAGCCAATGTCTGTTGCAGCCCATACCTATTCCACCAGCAATGCATAACCCGCAACCAGCAGCTACCCCACCTTCCATACATCCCCCAAAAAACCAATTTGCTTTCAAGCCCGCTCTCTACTCCAGCTCCATGTTCCACAGCCTGCGCATCTCCTCGCTGCCGGCGAGCAGCTCCTGGAGCGTGCCCTCCGCTTCGAGCCGCCCGTCCTTCAGCACGAGGATGCGGTCGGCATAGGCGAGCGCCGATTTGCGGTGCGAGACGACGAGGCAGGTCGCTTCGCGGCGCTCGAACAGTCGCTCCCACAGTCGCCGCTCCGTCTCGACGTCGAGCGCGCTCGACAAGTCGTCGAAGACGAGCAGTTCAGCCTCGCGCACGAACATGCGCGCCGCGGCGGTCCGCTGCGCCTGGCCGCCGGACAGCTTCACTCCGCGCGGGCCGATGACCGTCTCCAGACCGGCGGGAAGCCCCGCCAGATCCGGCTCCAGCACCGCGGCGCGGATCGCCGCATCCAGCTTGGCCGGATCGTCGGCGGCGCCGAGCAGAATGTTGCGCTTCAGCGTGTCGCTATACAGGCGCGGCACCTGTGACGTGTACGCGCTGCGCGGCGGCACGAAGAAGCTGCCCGGATCGTCGACCGGACGGCCGTTCCAGCGGATGTCGCCCTCGTCCTTCGGCAGCAGGCCGAGCAGGGCGCGCACCAGCGTCGTCTTGCCGGAGCCGATCCGCCCGGTAATAACGGTGAACGAGTGGCGGGGCAGACTCAGATCGATCGCTTCAATCCCCCGGCCTGTCTCCGGATAACGATACGTCAGATTGTTCACATCCAGCCGATCCAGCCGGTCCGCTTCCGTCTTGGCGGGAATGAACGGTTCCTCAAGCGGGCCGCGGAGATACAGCGGATGCGGCTCGACGAGCCGCGTCGGCGGCGCGTTCTGCAGCAGGCTTTCCATCCGCTTCTTGGACACTTCCGTCTGCTTGAAGTAGGTGATGAACTTGCCGAAGTTCTGGATAAACTGGGTCACAAACGTCAAGTAATACACGAACAAAGCGAAGTCTCCGACCGTGAAGCTGCCGCTCCGCATCGATTGGGCGCCGAGCAGCAGGATGAGCCCTGTTCCGAAATTCACCGTGTTGGAGAATACCGAGTCGAGCGTCTGGTTGAGCAGCTTGTCCTTCAGCATCGCGCTCCGGCGCTGGTCGTTCAGCGATTTGAACCGTCCGATGACCCGGCTCTCCGCGCCCGCGACCTGAATCGCCTGAACGGCGCCGAACATCTCGCTGATCGCTTCGGTTACTTGCCCGGTCGCTTCCCGGCTGGCCGCCCGGTATTTCTGCAACATCGTCGTCGACAACTGCACCGCCGTCACGACCAATACGAGCGGAACGAAGACGAGCAGCGTCAGACGGGCGTCGATTCCCATCAGAATCGCAAACGATACGATGGCGAACACCGTCATGCCGAACGCGTCCACCGACCAGCTGATCGCTTCCTCCGTCTGCTCCACATCGTCGCGGAAATTGCTGATCGCTTCGCCGGGGGAGATCGGAATCGCCTTGGCCCCCGGCTCCTTTAAGATATGATGCAGCATATTCCGGCGCAGCAGCCCGCCGACGCGCATCCGGAAATTAACGTCGGTAATAAACCCGCCGATGATAAAGCCGGACCGGACCAGAGCCGTGCCGAGCAGCAGGATGATCAGCGTCCACAAACCGAGCTGCGCGGGCGCGGAGCCCGACAGCGTATCAAAAAAGGCTTTCGTGACCAGGCCCGGCAAAATCGGGGTCAGATAGATCAGCGTCCACATCAAGGCGTTGGCGATATACCAGCGCGGCCGGTAACAGATCAGCCGCCATAACAGTTGAAAGGTCGTCATACGAGCATCTCCTCCATTCCGGCCGCGAGCATCCGGCTAAATCGGGAGTCCGGATCGGCCGCCAGCGCCTCGCGGTCCCCGAACTCGGAAATCCGGCCGTTATCGAGAATCAAGATCCGGTCTGCGCGCTGCACGGTTGCCAGCCGGTGCGCGATGATGATGCAGGTCCTCTCGCGGAGCAGCTTCGTCACGGCCGCCTCCAGAAGCTGCTCGGTGGCGGGGTCGAGACGGGATGACGCTTCGTCCAGAATGACAAGACCGGGATCGGTGAGAAAGACGCGGGCAAAAGCAAGCAGCTGCGCCTCGCCTGCGGACAGTCCGCCGCCGCCTGATTCGAGCGTCGAATCTAGCCCTTGCGGCAGGGAGCTCAGCCAGCTGTCCAGGCCGAGTTCGTTCAGCACGCGAATCATTCGTTCATCGGGTATGGACGTGTCGTAAAACGTCAAATTATCGCGGACCGTGCCCTGGAAAATTTCGATGTTTTGCGTCACCATGCCGATCCGCCCTCGCAGTTCCCGAAGCCGCGTATCCCGGATCGGGACGCCGCCCAGCCGGATTTCCCCTTGCTGGATATCGTAAAACCGGAGCATCAGCCTCGCCAGCGTCGTCTTGCCGCTGCCGGTCCGCCCCAGCAGGCCGAGCACCTGGCCTTTCTCGAGATGGAAATCGATGCCGTCCAGCGTAGCTTTGCCGCTCTCATACGAAAAGGTGACGTCGTCGAACGTAACGGCAAGAGGCCCGCCCGGAATCGGCGTTCCGATTCCGTCACGAACTGCCGGCTGCGTATCGAGCAACTGGCGGATTCGGACGATACTGGCGTCCGCTTTTTGCAAATCCTCCATCTGCGTGCGAATTTTCTCGATCGGCTTGGCCATCAGCTCGGTGTAATAAAAGATCATATAAACGGTGCCGATCGAGATCGCTCCTTTATGCCACAAATAGGCGCTCAGCGCAAAAGCGATCGCATTGCCGATCGTAAACACGACCAGCGTCGTAATCCACATCGCCGCCCAGCCGAGGAAGGCGCGGACCCGGATCGGCAGCCAGGTGCGCAGCAGCGTATGGAACTTGTGCATGACGAAGCCGCTGGCCCCGTTAGCCCGGGTATCCTCGGTGCCTTCCAGATGCTCGCCGAGAAAACCGAAGAAGTCGGCGCTGATCTGACGGAGCTTGCCCCAGTGGGGGACGGCGAACTTACGAATATATTGGATCGAATAAATGGCGGCGACGACAAAAAAGGTCATGCCGATTCCGACCAGCCAGCCTTCGCGGTACAGCAGGATGAGAATGCCGACGACCAGCAGCAGATTGCTCACCAGCGTAATGACGAAGTTGGAGAAAAAGTTGGCCAGCGTATTGATATCGCCGTCGACGCGTTCGATGATCGCACCGGTCGTATGCGACTTGTGAAACGACATGTCCAGGCCCAGACAATGCTCGGCTACGTCGCCCCGAAGCTTGTTGGTCGCGATCCAGCCGATATTTTCGCTGATATAAGTCGCGCCGACCGTGACGATCTGCTGCAGCAGCGACACCCCGATGAACAGGCCGGCGGCGATCCATAAAGCCCGGTTGGACTCCGCGCCTTGCGCAGAATCGATGAAGTAACGGATGAATTGCGGATTGACGAGCTGCATAATCAGCCCGGCGATGAGCAGGGCGCTCAGCGCAATAATCGATCGCCGCTGCGAACGCAAGTAATGGCGCAATAATCCGGCGTATTGGCGTAAAGGTATTTTAAATTCGGGCATACGAAACGTGCTCCCTTCCTGACAGACCCGAAAGCCGGGTCGCAACCATGATAGTAACTGTAGAAGATTCCCGGCAGGGCGTCAACGGGAGATTTCGGATACAACCGATCTCCCCGGGAGCCGGGAAATCATTTCCCGTTAAGCCCGATAAGGGCGGAAGGGAATGAAGTAGTTCTGTCGAACTAGTATGTCATTGGCAAAATTCGACTCGGATCACAGAGAAGCAAACGGACAGGCGCACGGGTGCAGCTGTTGCAGCCGATTGGCCGCTCCGGACGCGAATTCGTCTGAATGACATTCATGACATTCATGTGGGGGAAAAGGCATTGAACGAGCGTCTGATCAAACGGTTTGTTCCGGTAATTTTGTTCATGACAGCGCTGCAAGGCTGGACGTTATCGATTCCGTTGTTCGGATCGATTCTTGGCCCGAGCGCGGCTTCGGCGGGCGTGGACCCGGCTGAAGCGGCCACCGCCTTTCTGAGCGGATACGCCCTTTCCTTCGCCGGCTGGGGGGTGCTCCTGCATAGGTGGCGGCGAACGATCGGACGGCTGCTGCCGGCACTTACGAGCGGCTGTCTGGTTCTATGTGCAGCCCTTAGCCTCGCGCTGCTCGTGCTGGACGGCTCCGCGTGGCCTGCCGTCTTTGGTGCGATGGGGTTGTTCGCTTCGCTGCCGTCGCTAAGCTGGCTGTATATGCTCACCCGCTCCGTGCCTTTTGCGCAGATCGGACTCGCTCTCGGCGTTAACGGCATGCTGGTCAGCTTTGTCCGGTATTTCTTCCATATTATTTCCGATCGCATCCCGCCGCAAGCGGGGATTGCCATCGTATCGGCGCTTCCGCTCGTTGCAGTTTATATTTTGCTCCGAATACGCCAGGAACTGGAGGGAGAGCATGCGGGCTGGGACGCGGACAGGGACAGCCGGCAGCAACCGGAACATTCCGGAGTGAATCCGGTTCCGGTCATTGTTTTTATTTTCGTCGTTTTCCTGCTGGGAGGCATCATGTACCAGGTCGTCGAGCCGTTTATGCAGGAGTTCGGGAGTCATACGATTTATTACCAGACGATCCCTTACGTGCTGGCGATCCCGCTGGCCGGCTGGATCATCGACAGGCGGGGCTTCCGGCTCGCCATGGCGCTTGGCGTCGTGCTGCTGGGGCTGGCGTATACGACATTCGCCTTCTCCACCTCTTTTCCGGCTGCCGTTGCGGGTAATACGCTGATCCAGATCGGGTTTGCCGTGCTGGACGTCTTCGTGTTATATGCGCTAGCTGCCGTATCGTCGCCGGACCGCCGGTTTCTCTTCACAGGGATGGGGCTCGGTTTCTACATCTTGTCAATTCGGCTCGGGACCGAATTGAATGCGTTGGTCGTTCCATATTCGAACGGCAACTATATCGTCGTTTATTTGACGGCGCTGTTTATTTTGCTGATCAGCGTGCTGCTCATTCATTGGGTGAGCGATTTCGAGCCGCGCGAGATCGAGAAGCGGCAGCGTCTGGAGAAGCTGGGCACGTATTATGAGGAAAAGGACGCCGAGCTTCGCGAAGCGCGTCAAGTACAGGCCGGCATGCTGCGCGCCCAGTGGCGGCTTCCGCCCGGGATCGAGGCGGCCGTGATGACCGAATCGGCCAAGGAGGTGGGCGGCGATTTCTACGATCTGATTCCGCTCGACGGGCGCCGTGCTTTATTTGCCGTCGGAGACGTCACGGGCAAAGGGCTCGCCGCCGCGCTGGTCATGTCCAAGATGATCGGCCTACTGCGGTCCGAAGCTTATTACGGCCATTCGCTTACGGAGATTGTGGAGCATATGAACCGGATGCTGCTGCGCGAGCCGGAGGAGATGGCGATGGTGACGCTCGGCCTGGCGCTCGTGGACCGGGAATCGTCATCGGTCACCTACGTCTCGGCCGGCCATGTCGCCCCCTACATCGTGCGCAGCGGATCGGCGGAAGCGCTCGATACCCACTCCCTGCCTCTCGGTATTGATGAGGTGCTGCGTCCGTGGAGCGGCAAAGTCGTGATGGAGCCCGGCGATTTGTTCGTCATGTACACCGACGGCGTGCTGGATCTGGAGAACGGCGGCGGCGAACGGTTCGGGCTGGACCGGTTCGAACAGCTGCTAAGTGAAGCCGGCGAAGGAGGGGACCCGGAGCTGGCGCTGAAGCGGATCGTGGACGCATTCAACCGGTTTGGGGCTGTTACCGACGATACGACGCTGCTCCTGATCCGGATGAACGGCAAGAGGGCGGGGGCGGACGAAGAGTGAATCAGAGCCCCTGAAGGGGCAGATTTGCTCTCGAAGAATTTTGTCGAAAAAAGTAAAAATATGATGGAAAATGTCGGAAAAGGTGCTATGATGGAGCTAACATCACGATCGATACACGGAGGTACGCCATGGAGCAGCTTGGGGGACAATACCATCACGGATTAATGGCGCTATCCTATCTGGTGGCTGTCCTTGCTTCCTATACCGCCCTTGATTTGGCCGGCCGCATTACGGCTGCGCGGGGTCCGGCCCGCAGGCTCTGGTTAAGCTGCGGCGCTTTCGCTATGGGCTCGGGCATCTGGTCGATGCATTTTATAGGGATGCTCGCATTTCATCTCCCCGTTCCTGTCCGCTATGACTACGGTGTCGTCTTCGCTTCTTACCTGTTGGCCGTATTGGCCTCGGGGATCGCTCTCTATATCGTCAGCCGCAAGGAAATGCCGCTGCCCGGCCTTCTGGCCGGAGGAGTACTGATGGGCGCCGGCGTCTCGTCGATGCATTACATCGGCATGTCCGCCATGCAGTTGCACGAGATCGTCCTTACCTACAACGCCGCGTTATGGTGGCTGTCGGTGGCGATCGCGATCACCGCATCGATTGGAGCGCTGTCGTTGTCGCTGTATTTCCGCATCCCCCGGAGCCGGTATTATGTATACGGCAAATGGGGCGGCGGTGTCATCATGGGTGCCGGGATCGTCGGGATGCATTATACCGGCATGCTCGCCGCCCGGTTTCATGCCGAATCGCCCACCCTTCATACGGCCGCCGACAACGGCATGAGTGTGCCGTTCCTTGCTTACGGCATCGCGCTGGTCACGTTGTTCGTACTCAGCTTCGTCCTCATTGCCGCCGTGTTCGACAAACGTTTAGCCACTGCCGCGGAGCAGCTTGCCGAGAGCGAGCATCATTTCCGGTCGCTGTTCGACTACAATTCGGACGGCGTGTTCTCCATGGACCACAGCGGCGTGCTGATCAGTGTCAATCCCGCTGTCGAACGTCTGACCGGTCTTCCGTCTTCCCGCTTTATCGGCCGACATCTGACCGAAATATCCGGCGTTAACCCGGAGCAGGCCATGTACCATTTCAACCGGACGCTGGGAGGCGTCTCGCAAAGCTACGAGATTGCCTACAGCAGAGAAGACGGCCGGGCGGTTGATCTGCTGGTTCATATGGTGCCGCTCTCGGCACGGGGGCGGGTTACGGGAGCCTATTGCCTGGCGAGAGACATTACGGAGAGCAAACGGACGGAGCGCCGGATGCATCATCTGGCCTATTACGACGAGTTGACCGGATTGCCGAACCGCAGAAGCTTTATGGACGCGCTGGAAGCCTGCCTGGACTCGGGAAGGTCGGCGCAAGAGTCGGTCGCTTTATTTTGCCTCAACCTGGACAGGTTCAAATCCTTCTCGCAGACGGCCGGCCACAAGGTCGGGGACCAGTTGCTCCAATCGTTCGCGGAACGTCTGCGCGGCGTTACGGGTGGGTGTGACTTTATCCCGGCCCGAATGGGCGGCGACGAGTTCGCCTATATGGCGGTGCTCCGCACGGAAGGCGAGGCGGCGGAGATCGCGTCGAAGATGAACCATCCAGATACGCCCGTCGTCATCGGCGGTCTGGAGTTTCATTTGTCCGCCAGCATCGGCTATGCGTTGTATCCGAAGGACGGAACGGATGGCGAATCGCTGCTGCAAAAAGCCCAGACCGCTCTGGACAGCGCCAAACGGCGAGGCGGCAATCGGGCCTATGCGTATGATGCGGCGATGGAAGCGGCGGCCAACCGGAAGCTGGAGATCGAATCCGGTCTTCGCAAGGCGATCGAGCGGGGCGAACTGGACGTGCATTACCAGCCGCAGGTCGAACTGAAGAGCGGGGCGCTGGTCGGTGCGGAGGCGCTGGTCCGGTGGAAGCATCCCGTGCAAGGTTATGTGCCCCCAAGCGTGTTTATTCCGGTAGCGGAGGAAACCGGGCTGATCAAGCCGATCGGGGAGTGGGTGCTGCGCTCTGCCTGCATGCAGGCGAAAGCTTGGCAAGCGGCGGGGTATGAGCCGATCACGGTATCCGTCAACCTGTCGAACCGGCAGTTCGAGGAGCAGCATCTGCCGGAGACGGTTGGAGCCGTGTTGTCGGAATGCGGGCTGGAGCCGAACTATTTGGAGCTCGAAATTACCGAAAGCATGGCGATGGACGTCACCCGGACGATTCAGGCGCTGCAAGGTCTCAAGAAGCTGGGCATCGGGATCGGCATCGACGATTTTGGAACCGGATACAGCTCGCTGAGCTACTTGAAACGGTTTCCGATCGACAAGATCAAGATCGACCAGTCGTTCGTCCGGGATATTGCCAATGCAAATGACGACAACGATACGGCGATCGTATCGGCAATCATTGCCATCGCCCGACACTTGCAGCTGAAGGTCGTCGCCGAAGGGGTGGAGACGCAGGAGCAGTTCGATTACTTGCGGCGCGAGCAGTGCGATATGCTGCAAGGTTACTATTTCAGTCCGCCGGTGCCCGCAGACCGGTTCGAAAGATTGCTGCGCGAATACGGGAGCCGGAAAGCCGCCATGTAGGCGGTTTTTTCTACATATAAGGTGGGTAGAAGGGCTTCTGATCTGCCGCAAAGTGTAAGCTTTACTGATCTTTACGGTGCTAAAGGGAATGGAGGAGTTTCCTTCCCTGGCGTTTGAGAACGTATACTCAGGTACAGCCTAACGAATCGTAGGGTGCTTATTGCTGCAAAACGACGTTATTCCAGACGTAACGAATCCGGGGATCGTTATTGAACCCAAAGTGGAGAACAAACGATCCGATTCGCGGAAATAACGATACGAGAGTTCGTTACAAATTCAAACACTCGCATTCGGCTCTTATAACGGTTGCCGGGTTCGTTAGCGATACCACCGCATGGAAGACAACACGACCTGAGGGCGAGCGGCTGGAGCGAAGGAAGGGGGATCCATTCCCTTTTTCACGCGTTAGCGTATCGGTTTGTATGTCAAAGGGCCGTTTGGACGCTTTTCCGGACGGTTTTTCTTATTCATTTATCAGAAAGTATATCGTGGAAGCGGCTCTAAATCTCGATAAACCACAGCGTTAAAGACGCTGGCAGGCGTTTATCCTTGAGCTTTTTTTTGGTAGAATGAACCGTATCAGCAGCTAAGAAGAAAGGTGGAATAAAACATGGAATTTATCCGTATCCGAAGCATCGATGACGACTATTTCCGGCAAATGCACGAATTAATGGGGCGGATCTTCCCGGCCGAGGAGGTGCTCGCTTTCGATCTGTGGGCCGAGCCTTTGCTGGATGAAGGGTTGCGCGTCATGGTGGCGGTTCACGAAGATCAGGTTGTCGGAGCTACGGAATACCGCTATTATCCCGACATGGGCGTGGCGATGACCGACTTCACGATTATCGGGCAGGAAGGGCTTGGCGTAGGCCGGTTCCTCGCTCAAGAGCGGCAGAAAGATTTGTTCGAATGGGTAACAAGCAGCGGCGGCAAGCTGAGCGGCATGTTCGCCGAGATCTATAATCCGTATCTGGTCGAGGAGCACGCCTTCGGCGGCATCAAGCCGATGGACCCGTTCGTACGGCGTGAAGTGTTGTCCCACCTCGGCTATCGCCGACTCGACTTCCCTTATGTTCATCCGTCCTGGGAGCTGAACGGGGAGGCCGTAACCGGACTCGATCTGTGCTTCCTGACCTATGACGAGAGCTTGAACGAACTGCCGGCCGCGCTGGTCGCCCGGTTTTTGCAGACGTATTACGCGATTCAGGATAAAAAGCCGGAGGAGTGGTACGAGATGGTCCGGCGTCTGGAGCAGCTTGACCGGGTACCGCTGCTGCCAATCTAAGGGGAACCGTCGCCGGTTCGGAAAGCGGGGGAGCGGAATGTTGGGAAGCTTTTTGGGGGATTTGGCCGGGGAGGACGGCAACTGCGATTTGTTGAACCCGGTCTATGTGGAGCGGGCGTGCGCGGCGATCGGACTGCCGGATGAGATCACGGAGGCGGTTCGTCACGGAGCCGCCCGTATACGCGAAGACGCGGCCTTGTCGGACAAGGCCCGGCAATTTCACCGGGAGCTGTTCGTAGAGCGGCTTCCGCACGGAGAGGTGAACGAGCGGCTGCGCGCTTCCGGCCCGCACTCCGGGATGCTGGCCGCGGTTGTATACATGGGAGCGCTGCCGCAGACGATTTCCTGGTACGAGTCGAAGGGCATTCCGGAGAACGTGCTCGTCGATACGCTCCAGGATATGGCCGTATGGATGCGCCATTACAAGCGGTATCAGGGAGAATGGGGACTCGGCCAGACGAATTGGCTGATCAAGCATTGGACCGGCAAGCTGTTCCGGCTCGGCCGTCTCCAGTTTATCTTCACCACGTACCGGAAGCCGGTAATAGCGTTCCGCCACCGGCAGACCGGACGAATCGCCGCCTTAAGTGACTCCGTAGTCCGGTACCGGGCTGACGGGCAAGTGGACGGAACGAATGGCATATCCGATCCGGAGCACGGCTGGACGTCCGTCTATACGTATGACGGGAACATCCATACCGGACACCTGATCTCGAAGGACGGCTCGGCGGTCCGGAGTCCGGTCCGCTTGTCTGATGCGGAGTGGGAGCTGGTGCTGGAGCCGGGCGATACGGTGCTTGACGTGCACATCCCTGAAGGCGGCAAAATGTCGCACGAGCTGTGTCGGGACTCCTACGGGCAGGCGGTCACGTTTGCGGCGCGGCATTTTCCGGAAGTGCCGTACAAAGGGTTCGTCTGCAGCTCGTGGCTGCTCGGACCGGTGTTCAAGCAACTGCTGCCGGCGGACTCGAATATCGTCCGGTTCCAGTCGGATTATTATGTGACGCCAATCAAGTCGGACGAGGATCAGACGCTGGAGCGGGTGTTCGGCTTCGGTACGAAGCTGGACGATCTGCCCCGTCTGCCGAGAGAGACGACGCTGCAGCGGATCGTGTACGATCATCTTGCGGCGGGGGGACGTATATACGGCGCGGCGGGATTTTTGCTGAAGGACCACTCGGCGGGCGGGACTCCGCTGGCGTCCGAAGTGGAGCTCGGCCAAGCCGATACATAATGCCCCGCCGAATGGAGCATCCTAAGGCAAGATTTTGCCAAAGGAGGCTCCACTTCTCATGTCCAACCAATACAACAACAACAAGCACGACGCGTCGCCGAAAGACAACAATCAGGAGAAGTCGACGAATGAACACGGCGAGCTGCGCAACGGCCGTCTCAGTATGATCAAGAATAACAACTCGACAGGCGGGGAACGCGAGAACGAGTATTTGCGGGAGCTTGTGGACAACCGGGATATTCATTAGAAAGACGGAACGGCTGCAAAAAAGGCCGTCATAATGCGAGGCAGAGACGAGACCATTGGGAGTTCACCCGTTTTGGCGCGGCTTCCGATGGTTTTTTAATTGTTTGTCCGGAGAGAGCCGGGACAGGAGATAAACTTGACTTCTGTGAGATTTGTGAAGGTAGTATTAATGGAAGTAAGTAGAATTGCAGATTTATTCGATGCACGAAGCCAATAGGCAACACAAAATCCCGCCCATCCGGACGGGATTTTCGCTTTGTTTCGCCTACCTCACTTATCCCCGCGGTCCACATGCTTACGTGGAGAGTTTTTGCCGGTTTGGGCATTTTTGTCGGGCAGATGGAGGTGATGGTGCTCGGTTTCGCCGGTGATGCTGTCGACCTCATAGCGGACCAGCGTCCAGGAAGTCGTGCCGAGCATCGGGTCGGCCGGGAAGACGTCGCCCCGCTCCATAAATTGCTCGCGGCCCCATTCGTTCGTGTAGACGCCTTCGACCTCGACGGGTTCGCCGGACATCGGCTCCATGCGATCATGTTCGCTCATTAGGGAAAGTTCCTCCTTGCGATGCGTAATTGCCGCGAAATTCCATTCGCCTCTGGCAACTTTACTATGCCCAATTTTGGTTATTTCATGAGAGACGTAACCTGCGGCGTACGCTGAATAAAGGAACCTAGCAGATCCATGCTTTTTCCTTATAAGCTTGAAAGATTTACCATAACTAAAGACGAGATAGTGGCATATACATGTATCATACAGCTCCAAACGAGGGGAGGAGGGGACCGGAGAGGCAGCAGCACTTTATAAGTTTCACCGTTTCACCTGTATTGAAAGCGCTTCACAAATCAGCCGTTTCAAAAGGAACAACGCGCCAATCGGCTGCACGTCCCCGGTTACCGCGAAGATAACGTTGTACGGTCGCCCAGGACACGGCTCCAGCGGCGTCCGGACCAACCAAAGCGAGACTAGAGAGAACGTGCACCGCCCAAGACCATGCTATTACGATCATTTGATTAGGGAAGGGGTTCTGGTCCATGAACAAAAGCCAACTAAGCAGAAAGTGGCCGGCTGCGATCTCCGCCGTCTTGCTGGCCGGTACGATCGCCTCCGCCTGCTCCGGCGGCAAAGGCACGGCGGGGGACGATACGCCCGCTCCCGGTGGAGATCCGAAGGCGAAGGAACGGATCGAGCTGTCGATGTTTTACAACAACTCCGGGCTGGAGCATTTCCCGCTCGATACGACCGATCCGAGCAACAATCCGTTCCTTAATATTGTGGAACAGATCGCCAATGTCGATCTGAAGGTCGAGGTCCCGCCGTACAAAGATTACCAGACGAAGTTTAATCTGCTCCTCTCGTCGGGCAAATTGCCGGATCTGCTGCATACGAACTATCCCGATCCGACTTACAAGGCGGGGCGAGACGGCGCATTCATCGATTTGAAGCCGTATTACGACAAGTCCCCGATCGTGCAGAAGTACATTACGCCGCAAATGATGGAGCTCGCCAAAGACCCGATCAGCGGCAAATACTGGCGCATTCCGATGGCCTACGACAAAGGGCCGCAAGGAGCCGGCATCTTCGCCCGCTACGACCTGGTCGAGAAATACAACGGCGGTAAGTGGCCGGAAACGGTCGAGGATTGGGTGGAGCTGCTGCGTAAAATTAAAAAAGCGGAGCCGGACGCAATCCCGATGTCGAACCGGGTGATCGGCGACACGATGTTCGCTTACGGCGGGGCCGTCTTTTTCCAGCTGTACGGGGCGAATCCGTACGGCTCCCGGATTCAGGGCGGCAAAGTGATCCCGAACGTCGTGCTGCCCGAATATAAGGCGGCCGTGGAGTTGATGCGCTCGCTGTATGCGGAAGGACTGTTCGACAAAGAGTTTGCGACGACCGACACGACCAAATGGTCGACCAAATGGCTCAACAACAACGTGTTGTTCCAATGGAACACGGCGGATCAAATCTTGCCTGGGCTCGCTGCGAACATGACGACCGGCACCGACGTCCAGAAAAAGTACAAATTCGTATTCGCTCCGCCGCTGACGAAATACCCTTCCGTTCTTGCCGACAAAAAATATGCCACTCCGGGACTTGGTCTGCCGATCAGCACGCACGGGCTGTACATTCCGGCTTCGTCCAAAAACAAGGACCGCGCCTGGGACGTCATCGAAGCATTCGCTTCCGAGCAGCTGAAGGAGGAAATTTTCTGGGGCAAGGAAGGCGAGACGTATACGATGAAAGACGGGAAACGTGTCCCGATCGCCGAGAAGCTCGGAGCGAAGGAACGCACCTGGTCGAAGCATCTGGCGTTTGTTTTCGGCTTCACCGACGGCCAGGACGCGCAAAACGCGCTGTATGAGCTGCAAATCGGTACTCCGCTGTTCAATCAGGTGCGCAGCAGCATGAACGTGCTGCAGAACGATGCGCAGAAGATCGGGCTCGCGGCCATCCCCGGTTATGCCGAGCCGGACGAAGTCGTCAAGAAAAACTCGGAAATGTGGCAGGCGGTCAATAAGTTCACGTCCGAGGCGATTATGGGGCGTATTACGATGGATCAGTTCACCAAGGAAGTCCAGGATTGGGAGAAGAAGTACCGGACACTGAAGTACGAACCGCTGCAAAAGTATATCGACGCGAACGAAGAGAGTCTGCGCAAGCTCGGCTACACGATGGTCGACTGGTAATAAGCAGCCTGAAACCTGAAAACGGCCTGTGGCCTGTCCCCCGTCCCCGTCCGTTCCCGGAGCAAGATCCGTCCCGGGAGCGGGCGGCTCCATCCCGCCTGCTATTCTCTTAAGGAGGTGCCGATTCGATGAACGACTCCGCTGCTCTTGGAACGGTTCCCGGGACGAACAAGCCGAAGCGAAAACGGGTGCGTGTCCAAACGCTCCTGTCGCTGTATCTGTTGTTCGCCCCGACTGCCGTCCTGCTGTTTTTGTTCAACTATATCCCGATGTACGGAATCATTATCGCGTTTAAAGATTACTCGATCTACAAAGGAATCTTTCGCAGCGACTGGGTCGGCTTCGAGCATTTTGTTTACTTTCTGACAGACGACAAGTTCTGGTCCGTGTTTCAGAATACGCTGATCTTGAACTTCTACGATTTATTGTTCGGATTTACGAGCCCGATCATCTTTGCGTTACTGGCCAATGAGCTGTACCAGAAAGCGTTCAAGCGGGTCATGCAGACCGTATCGTATTTGCCGCATTTCTTATCGTGGATCGTCGTCTCCGGTGTGTTTTATTCGTTCCTGTCACCGGAAACGGGGCTGTTCAACCGGTTTATCGGGCTGTTCGGCGTCGACCCGATCTTCTTCATGACCGAGCCGGGCATCTTCCGCGGCATTCTCGTCTTCGCCGATATATGGAAGGGCGTCGGCTGGTCGGCGATTCTGTATTTCGCCGTTATTGCCGGCATCGACAGCAGCTTGTACGAGGCGGCGTGGATCGACGGGGCGAGCCGATGGCGGCAAGTGCTGCATATTACGCTTCCGCATCTGGTGCCGATGATTACGCTGCTGTTCCTGCTGCGGCTCGCCCATTTATTCAGCATCGACTTCGACCGGATCTTCCTGATGCAGAACCCGCTCGTTTACGACGTGTCCGACGTAATCAGCACCTACGTGTACCGGATGGGGCTGGAGCAGTCCCAGTACAGCTTAACGACGGCGATCGGGCTGATGCAGAGCGTTCTCGGCTTCCTGCTGCTCATCGGGTCGAACCGGCTGTCCAAACGGTTGACCGGTCTGGGCATGTATTAGTATAGGTCAGAAGGAGGAGGAGATCCGAGTGCACCGTTATTCGTCGCCGTCCCGAATCGTTTTTCAATGTTTCAACTATACGTTTTTCGTCGTCTTCTGCATCTCCATCCTGGCGCCGTTCATCAATGCGCTGGCCATCTCGCTCAGCAGCTACCAGGGCGTGCTGTCGGGTAAAGTCGGGCTGTGGCCGATCGATTTCCAGCTCGATTCGTATCAGAAGATCGCCTTCAACTACACGTTTCTGCGCTCGTTCGTCAATACGGCCGCTCTGACGGTGATCAATACGCTATTGTCTGTCGTCGTCTCTTTGTGCGCGGCGTATGCGCTGTCCCACAAGCTGTTTGTCGGCAGAAGCGCGGCGTTCACGTTTATCTTGATTACGATGTTTTTCAGCGGCGGACTGATCCCGACATACCTGAACGTCATGAACCTCGGCCTCGGCAATACGTACTGGGCGCTCATCCTGCCCGGGCTCGTCAGCCCGTTTTATATTATCGTGTATAAAAATATGATCGACCAGCTGCCCAAGGAATTGATCGAATCGGCCGAGATCGACGGGGCCGGGGAGTTTCGGCTGCTGTTCCGTATCGTGCTTCCGCTCGTACTTCCGATGACGATGGCGTTTGTCATTTTCAGCGCGGTGGGGTATTGGAACCAGTGGTTCGGCGTGCTGCTCTACATCAAAGAAAAATCGATGTGGACGCTTCAGTTCCAACTGCGGGAAATATTGAACAACGCCCGGCTGGAGGACGAAGTGCTGAATCCGATCGGCCAGCAAATCATTCACCCCGAAAATTTGAAGATGGCGGCGCTGATGGTCACGGTACTGCCGATTATCGTCATTTATCCGTTCGTCCAAAAGTACTTCATACACGGCCAATTTGTCGGGGCGGTGAAAGGATAGCGGCAGGGCAGTTCCTTGGAAAGGACGCAGAAGGAGAGTAACGCGTAAGGCAGATGGAGACGGGCAGAAGCAGGGATCGAACGCCAAGGCCGCTCTAGAAGCGGCTCTTTTTGCATAAAGGGCACAGCTCCCGGTTACCGGAGCTCTCAGCGAAGCACAGGAAGTGGCATCAGAGCCAAGGACCCGTTTTGGAGAGGAGACGGAGATAACGCCGGGAGAGCAGGGGCTTTCTTCGTCTTACAGGGAGGGAGACACCTCGGAGGCTGACATTTATTCACACCTGAAACCGGTTACAATTTTTGGCCTATATTCCATACGAATTTGGCGTGAATATTTTTGAAAGGCCCCTTATAATACCCCATGAAAGCGAATTCAAACTCCATAAAATACCTGTACTTTTCTTGTATGGGTGACTCGTGATGATACGAAAATTCCCCGCCGGGAAAGGGGTGGTCGCGATGTAACGGGCCGCGCAAATCATGTTGCAAAAGAAGGTACATCGACAAAAGATCCAACCGGCAACTAAGGTCATACGAACTTGCAAGAAGGGGGCAAGGTTTATACACGGACACCCGATCTGCTTCAGCCCGTTTCAAGGGCGATGCTGCAACCGACCCCGTACGGGGCAGATCCGGGCAACAGGCGCGCGATCGATGGGACCGTGACCAGAAACAGCGGCCAGTCCACACGCCGTACCGCACAACCCAAGTACTTCTCAGACAACCACTCCGAGCAAAGACGCTTCCTAAGACGCTCATCCAAGACGGCTGCGGCCGACATTCTTCTCTTATCCGTCTATCCACCACCACGAACCCGCTGCGATATTCAAATCATGTTTTACGTAACCGAAAATGCCAATATGCGATAGAAGGGAGAGTTGTTCATGTATCGAACAAATAAAGCGCTTTCATTATTCGTGTGCTCGATGTTAGCCGTTTCGCTGGCTGCTTGCGGAGGAGGGGCGAGCCCGGGCAGTACGCCCGCTCCGGGAGACGGAGAGAAGAAGGAGGACGCCAAACCCGTCCCGAAAGATCCGTATACGATGACGATTTTTGCTCCCGGCGTAAGTGTGGAAGAGCTGAACACCCGGTTCGGCGAAGCGTTAAAAAAGAAATTTCCGCATATTACGTTTAATTTCACTACGAGCTCGGCAGGAAACAATATTACAGATTTGGTCAGCAGGGGGGAGATCCCCGATCTGATCCGCACCGACATCCCGTCCTTGTATTCCGGTTACTTGGATTTACAATTGGGAGTCGATCTCAAGCCTTATATTCAGAAGCATAAATACGATTTAAACCGGTTCAATCAAGTGTTTATCCGCGAGATCGAAGATTATACGCGCGACGGGAAGCTGTACGGCCTGCCGGTTCCACCGTTTTTCCCGAACGTGCTGTATTACAATAAAGATTTGTTCGACAAATTCGGTGTCGACTATCCGCGCGACGGCATGACCTGGGATGAGGTATATGAGCTCGCCAAAAAGCTGACGCGCACGGAGGGCGGCACGACGTACCGCGGGTTCACCGCAAATCTGACCGGCATGCTGCGCGACAATCCGTTCTCGATGCCGATTCTCGATCCGGAGAAGGATCAGCTGCACGCGCCGGAGAAATGGCAGTCGGTATTTATGAACCTGAAACGGTTTTACGATATACCGGGCAACGCGCTGAAAAGCTCGGCGGATGAATCGGCGGCTTTCGGAACCGGTTTGTCGGCGATGGCGGCCAATCTGCACAGCGTCTACTTGAAAATCCCGAATGAAATCAACTGGGATATCGTGTCGCTGCCGACGATGAACGGGGCGCCTAAACGGGTAAGCCAGCGCGGGCCTGCCTACTGGGCGATCACGGCCACGAGCAAGCATAAGGACGAGGCGTTCGAGGTCGTGATGGAGATGCTGTCCGACGAGATCCAGATGAAGGACGCACTGCAGGGCATTCCGACTACGCTGGCGAGCAAGCAGATTCAGGAAGCGCTTGGCAAGGAGCATCCGATCTACAAAAGTAAAAACATGAAGGCGGTGTCCTACTACCCGCCGACCGATCCGACGGTGAAGCGCAAGCAGGGCCTGATCGACATCCCGCTCGGCAATCAGCAATCGTTCATTATCGCTTCGTTCGTCGACTTTGCCACCGGCAAGGACGATCTGAACACCGTGCTCCGCAAGCTCGACGAGACGCTCAAAGCGAAGCTGGCGGAAGAGAAGGAGAAGAAGCAGGCCAAGTAAGCAAAGCGCAAACGGTGTAATCCGGCTTGCGGCTATTCGGAAGAGCTCTGCCGTGATCTCTAAACCGGTGCTGAAACTAACTTCCGGCCGCGTGTTGGCAAAATCGTCCGCTAATTCCCATATACATGTAATAAACCGATAAACCGGCGCACCGTGCAACAAGCTACAGCTGCCGCAGCCGGGGCGGCCGCCATCTTGTCCGTCATCTGGCCTTAGACCATTCGTTCATGCTCGTATCTGATAACGATTCCAGATCGTAAGGGGTGCTTCTCATGCTCAGAAGATCGGTTATGCTTGCAGCGGCGGCGGTATTGGTGCTCGTATCCGCCTGCTCCGGCTCGGGTTCCGGCGGCAGCCAGCCGCAGCCGGCGGACGGGGCCGCGGCGGAACCGCCAAAGCCGAAAGATCCGGTAAGGCTTGTTTTCTACAATGTCGGCGGCAACTTCAACGCGGAAGGATACTGGGAGGAAAAGTTCGGCAAATATATTAAAGCGAAATTCCCTCATATTACGCCGGACTTCATCCCTTCGACGAGCGGCAATCTCGCCAAGCTGCTGACCGGAGGAGAGCAAATCGACGTCGTATTCGGCTCGGTCGGCTTGTCGTACAACAGTGTGTTCCTGAACAACATGCAGGTGGATATCGAGCCGCTAGCCAAAAAGTATAAAACCGATCTGTCCCGCTTCGAGCCGAAGACGCTGGAGATGATCCGGCAGATGAGCGACGGCAAGCTGTATGCGCTCCCGTTCGACAATCAGGCGGCCGTTATTTATTACAATAAAGATCTGTTCGACAAGTTCGGCGTCCCGTATCCGAAAGAAGGGGTCACCTGGGATGAGCTGTACGAGATGTCCGTCAAGCTGACGCGCAACGAAGGCGGCAAGCAGTATTACGGGCTGACCTTGTCCCCGACCCATTACTTCCTGCGCAACCAGCAGTCGCTCAGTCTCGTCGATCCGAAGACGCTGGAAGTGAAGCTGGCGAACGACGAAGTGAAAAGCCTGATGAACAACATCGCGCGGTTTTATCAGATCCCAGGCTTTAATCCGGATAAGACGAAGATGGACAGTCTCGTCAAAATGTTTTTCCAGGAACAAGTATCGGCGATGTGGACTCCGATCAGCGGTCTGCACGTCGAGAAGGATCTGGCTCCGCTGAACTGGGACATCGTCTCGTATCCGCCGCTTAACGGCAAGGGGGCGCAGCCTTACCCGACGTTCGTGTATCTGAACATTGGAAGCAAATACCCGGATGAAGCGTACCAGGTGATGGACTACTTGACGTCCGAGGAATTCCTGACCGAAAAGGCGAAGGCGGCCACGTTCATTCCCGCTCTGAACAGCCAAAACATCCAGCAGGTGTTCGCCCAGGATACGGCGCTGTACAAAGGGAAGAACATCTCGGCCATTCCGCTCAAAAACATGGCGGCGCCTTCTCCGCAAAGCAAATATTATTCTACCGCCACGACCCAGCTCGGCGTTCATGCGCTGCGCGGCATTTTGTACGAAGGCAAAGATATCAACACGGCGCTTCGGGAAGCGGAGGAAGCGGTGAAGAAAGTGATTCAGGAAGATAAGAACAAGTAAGGATGGACGAACGGCAGCCGTCCGCTTACGCGAGCGCGGTATGTTCGGAACGTTGCCCCGGCTGCGGCTCTTTAGAGCACGGCCGGGTTTTTCTGTATGCGTCATTCGGCCAAAAACGAGAACAATCGGCCGCGTATTGCGTAAAAAGACTCTATTCTGCAATTCTTTCGAATATTATAATGAAGAATACTTATGTTTTTGCTAGAGTGCCGCAAGGAAACGGGTAAAGCAAGAAAGAGGGGAACGCGAACGCAGATGGGGAGTCGCAAGCATTCGCAGAGCTTGTATTGAAGGAGGAACTATTTATGAGTGAAAGCCATGTACGGTTAAATAGGAAAATGGTTCGGTGGAGCTTATCCGCCCTGGTGGCGTCCGCGCTGCTAGTAAGCGCCGGTTCATCCGGATGGCCAAGTGCCGACGGGGCAAAAGGACCGGGGCTGCTCCTGCAGGTGTCAGCCGCAGAAGCTTCCGTCTTCTCCGACGTCACCACCCACTGGGGGAGAGCGTCTATCGAATGGGCAGTGAAGCAGGGAGTCGTCGACGGGTTCGCTGACGGTACGTTTCAGCCGGACAAGCTCGTCAGCGAGGCGGAGTTCGTCACGATGCTGCTTCGCGCCTACGTCGGGAGCTCGGCGATTGCCGATCAGCCGAACGCGCCCTGGTACGCCAAGTATTACGCCTACGCCGGCGAGATGCATTGGCCTGTCGATGAGGCACGCGCGAATACGCCATATAAGAGGGGGCTTGCCGCTCGCCTGCTGGCCGCTTCGCAAGGGCAGGACCTAAGCGAATCAGGCTCGATCGGCTATTTGCTCGACAACGGGCTGGCGCAGGGCAAAACCTCCGGTACAGTGGAAGGATTCGGTGCCGGCGATACGCTGACCAGGGCGGAGTCGGTGCAATTTATTCGCAACTTGAAAAGCAAAGCCCAGTATATAAGTGGGCTGCCGGCTCCGGTCCAGCCTTTTGCGGTACGGGGAGTGTCGATCGGGGATTCGGTGTCGTCGGTTCAGACGAAGCTGGGCGCCCCGGATCGCCGGGATGCGAGCGAATACGGATTCGAATGGTACATTTACAATGCGGATTATGCGAACTATGCGCAGATCGGCATCATGGACAGAAAAGTAGTCGGCTTGTACACGAATTCGTCCCGGTGGACGACTTCGAAGGAGGCCGTGCAGCCGGGAGCGGCTTCGCGCGATGTGGTGAAGACGTTCGGCAAACCTCTCGATTCGATCACGAAAGGATTTACGCGGTATTTGATCAATTCGCCGGGGGTCGAGGAGGGGATGTACGAAATCGACGGCAGCTACGTCACGTTCTACTATGATACCCACGAGGGGAGCGCCATTGAGGCGATCCAGGTGATCGCGAAGGATACTGAGGAAGCGAAGAAAGACTACTACGGAACGCCGAGCGAGCGGCTCCGGACCGCATACGAGCTGGAGGCGTTCGATCTGGCCAATGCGGCGCGGGTGAAGCGCGGCCTAAAGCCGTACAAGTGGGACGACCAGGTGGCCGGCACGGCCCGCAAGCATAGCGAGGATATGGCGGTGAATCAATATTTTGCTCACGAGTCCCCGTCAGGGCAAAATCTCGGAGCGCGATTGGACACGGGCGGGGTCGATTACGAGAGCGCCGCCGAGAATATCGCGGCCGGTCAACCGAACGCGATTACCGCGCACGCGGGTTGGCTCAATTCGACTACGGGACACCGGAAAAGCTTGCTCAGCGACTTGGAGCGGCTCGGGGTCGGCGTGTACTTCGGCGGCAAGATGCATGTGTACTATACGGAAAACTTCATTTCACCGATGAACTAGCGGATTTGCGTCGGGTGCCCGGCTTCGCATGACGGGGGTCAACCACAGATTTTGCCCGTTATGCGCCCGAAGTTCGGGCCGGGCCCGGGCTCTTGCAGCCGTTGCTTTTTTCGGCAAAGTTGGGTACAATGTTGAGCAAAGCATAATTGCGGCCATGAAGGATCAATAGTACCTGACGCCACTTTCGCACAAGCGACCCGGGGACGGTGAAAGCCCGGGGAAAGAAGCAGGGAAACGGCAATCCGGAGCTGCATACGTTCAAAGGGGGCGCGTCATCCGTACGCGTCAACTAGGGTGGAACCGCGGGTGCTCGTTACAAGCTCTCGTCCCTAGGCATAGCATCTATGCCATGGGAGAGGGCTTTTTCTATTGTCCGGCTCCGTTCATGGCAAACCGACAAGCGGAGGAGAGTATTAAAGATGAGTGTAAACATGGATCAAATCGTAGCACTGGCCAAACACCGGGGCTTTGTGTTCCCGGGCTCCGAGGTGTACGGCGGCCTCGCCAACACGTGGGACTACGGTCCGCTGGGCGTCGAGCTGAAAAACAACATCAAGCGCGCATGGTGGAAAAAGTTTATCCAGGAGTCGCCGTACAACGTAGGGCTCGATGCGGCGATTTTGATGAACCCGCAAGCTTGGGTCGCATCCGGCCACGTCGGCAACTTCAACGACCCGATGATCGACTGCAAGCAGTGTAAAGCCCGCCATCGCGCGGATAAGCTGATCGAGAACGCACTGTCCGAGAAAGGCATCGAGATGGTCGTCGACGGTTTGTCGTTCGACCAGATGGGCGCGCTGATCGTGGAGCACCAGATCGCTTGTCCGGACTGCGGCAGCCGCGATTATACCGACATCCGCCAGTTCAACCTGATGTTCAAGACGTTCCAGGGCGTGACCGAATCGAGCTCGAACCAAATATATTTGCGTCCGGAGACGGCACAAGGCATTTTCGTCAACTTCAAAAACGTACAGCGCACAATGCGCAAAAAGATGCCGTTCGGTATCGGCCAGATCGGCAAAAGCTTCCGTAACGAAATTACGCCGGGCAACTTCACGTTCCGTACGCGCGAATTCGAGCAGATGGAGCTTGAATTTTTCTGCAAGCCGGGCGAGGATATGCAATGGTTCGAATACTGGCGTTCGTTCTGCTTCGAATGGCTGAAGACGCTCGGCCTGAAGGAAGACCATATCCGTCTGCGCGATCATTCGGATGACGAGTTGTCCCACTACAGCAACGCGACGACGGACATCGAGTTCCGGTTCCCGTTCGGCTGGGGCGAACTGTGGGGCATCGCCGACCGTACCGATTACGACCTGAAGCAGCATATGGAGCACTCCGGCGAAGACTTCCATTACATCGACCAGGAGACGAACGAACGGTATGTTCCGTATTGCATCGAGCCTTCGCTCGGCGCGGACCGGGTGACACTGGCTTTCCTGATCGACGCTTACGAGGAGCAGAAGCTCGAGGGCGACGACAGCCGTACGGTGCTTCATTTCCACCCGGCTCTCGCTCCGTTCAAGGCGGCGGTATTCCCGCTGTCGAAGAAGCTGTCGGAAGGCGCCCAGAAGGTGTTCTCCGATCTGGCGAAGCATTTCATGGTCGATTACGACGAAGCCGGCTCGATCGGCAAACGGTACCGTCGTCACGACGAGATCGGCACGCCGTTCTGCATCACGTACGACTTCGAATCCGAGCAGGACGGCCAAGTGACGGTCCGCGACCGCGACACGATGGAGCAGACGCGTATGCCGATCGCGGAGCTGAGATCGTTTATCGAGCAGAAAATTTCATTTTAATGGCATAAACGAAAAGAGCGCCCCGTCTTTCCCGATATAAGGGAGGGACGGGGCGTTTTTTTCAATGACGATTAGTTCCAGCCCGCTTACAGGTCCATCGCAACTTTAACAACCTTGCAGTTGTCTAGTATATATAAGGTACCGGGAGGTGGAGATTATCAATCGTTTCTTACTCGGTATTATTAGCTTTATCATTATCGTTGGTTGCTCAAATCAGGATCGTTTAGCAAAACATGAGCTACAGCCTTCAGTTCCGGCTTCAATTAAACCAGATTTAACTGATTCTGAGACGCCACAACCAAATATCAATGTGAGTAACGATCCAAAAATTCTCGAGCCTGAATTGAATACGAGTTGCAACGAGGCTCAGAAGTACGGTAACGAAATTAGTGAAGAATTTATCAAATTGAATATTCGCTTCGGCATAGGACCTGATGACGTTTCGGCGTTTTTCGGGAACCCCTGTGGTTTGGGGGGAAATGCTCTAAATGGATTAACTGAGTGGCGTTATGATTACTACGCTGACCAAAATTACAAATTCATGCCTGATACGCAGATCTCAATGTATGATGATATTGGGTTAAAAAGTGGGAAGATGAGGCTTCAATTGTTTATAGGATGGCTGGATAATAAGTCAGCTTATTATAGTATTTTTTATATATCTAAAGATGGTGAGATAATAAATTCTTATGATGCCCCAGAAGAGTTGAAAAATCGGGTATTTGAAGTTGTGGATGAATGAGAACCGGTTTATAATTACAGCACATTGCTGAGGAAATCTACCTAGTTTAAGTCTCCGAACTTTCGGAACTAAGTAAGTAGTAACGAGAAACCAGACAACATTATTTGAATAGCCAACAAAAAAAGACGACCGGTCCTACATTGAAGGAATGAGGGTCGTCTTTTTTTATGAACTTTGTGCACTTGTAAATTCCCTTGCCTGACGGTAGACGAAACGATTCGGCAAGGCAAGGGACAGTGGTTCCAGCTTCTTCCTCAACTCGATGAGCTCGAACTGGAGCTGCCGATTCCGCTGAAGGAAGAGCTGCTGGTGGAAGAACTGCTGGTTCCGGACGAAATTCCGCTGCCGGAGCTGCTGCCGTTAACCGTGGTAGTCGAGGTGGTGGTGCTGCTAGTTGTACTTCTAGTACTGCTGCTGGTTGTGCTGCCAGTTGTGCCGCTAGTACTGCCGCCGCCCGGTGTTGTGAAGGTGCCGGTCTTCGGACTCGTCGTAGGCGCAGTCTGATCAGGAGCGGTAGGCTTTGGAGCCGGAGTCGCCGCGGGGGTCTGGCTGCCGGAGGCGGTTCCCGGCTCCGCCTTCCTCGTCCCGGTGGACACCCCCGAGGATCGCGGATAGTAGGCTACGCCGTTATGATAATAAACCGACGAGGAGGAGCCGTTGATCGCGCCGCCTCCGTCATCGCATTCACCGTCGTTGTCCTGGTCCGTGCAATAGTCGTCCGCGCGGTCATCAGGCGGTGCTGTCGGAGCCGTTGCCGACATGTTCGAGCCGGAGCTGCCGCCGGTAGTATAGGATGTATACGACTGCGGCGGCGGGGCTGGCGTTCTGGAGGCGCAGCCTGCCGCTGCGGCCGACAAGGAGGCGGCCAGAAACAAGCTGACGAGAGCTTGCGTAGAGCGGGATGACGGTATCCGTTCCGTCGTATGTTTCATAAGTGCACTCCCTCCGTTATCCGAATGTACCGTTTCATACGGATTCGGGGTGGGAAATGTTTCATTCCATTACCTATTTCTCTAATTCATCGTTAATCTGGTTAACCTTGCATCGACGCTGTGCGGATCTTTGCTTCGCCGCCTGCTTGCGCCCCTCGCTGTAACATTTGCGGCATACCGGCACGTAACTTTCATTGCCGCCGATCATAATCTGCTCGCCCTCAAAGACCGGAACGCCGTCCTTGCAGCGCATATTCATCGTAGCTTTGCGCTGGCAATGCCAGCATACCGTCTTCACTTCCTCGATCTTGTCCGCAAGCGCCATCAGGTGATAGCTGCCCTCGAACAATTTGCCCTGGAAGTCGGCCCGCAGCCCGTAGGCGATAACCGGAATGTTCAGTTCATCCACGATGTCGCACAGCGCCTTCACCTGGGACTCGTTCAGAAATTGGGCTTCGTCGACCAGGATGCAGTCGGGCTTCTCCCGCTCCGCCAGTTTGTACATATCCAGCTTGGATGTAATCACGACCGCTTCCTTCCGGATGCCGATCCGGGAAGTGATGATGCCCGTGCCGTACCGGTCGTCGATCGCCGGGGTGAACAGCAACGCTTGTTTGCCTTGTTCCTCGTAGTTGTGGGCGGTGCGCAGCACCTCAATCGATTTGCCGCTGTTCATGGCACCGTACCGGAAATACAATTTTGCCAAGATGGCCGCATCCCTCTCTGCTTGCGCTAGTATCGGTTTGTTGGAGTTTAAAGCCAACACTCACCGGAAGGCATTCCTTTCCTTTCCACTCCCGAGTTCATAGTGAATTGGCAGCCTCGTCAATCAATCATTACCCAGCATAGCGGAAATCGGCGGGGCTGAATAGAGGGGAGAGGGCCTAGTCCAAATTCACAGCTGAAAGTGGCTTGAAAGGGGAGTTGGCCGCTGCAACGCCTTCTCATCCCATAGGATAAGCTCTGAAAATGTACAAGGCCTCCCGCAGCGGGAAGCCTGGAAAGAGGAGGGCAAGCTGGGCGCGCCTGCCTAGCCGCCGTGCAGCAGCCTGAGCCGGAAGCAGTTGATCGCGGTTTGTCCCAGTTCTTCGAGCAAGCCGTAGTTGGCCCATGCTCCGACGATGGCGCCGATGCCCGGCACAAGCTGGAGCATCTTCCTGAAGTCGATGGCGTCCCGGTATTCCTGCTGCAGCTTTTCCCAATCGACAGTTTGCAGCGCATGCTCGCCTTCCGGATATTGCAGCGCCACTTCATCCCAGTTGCGCACGATCCGGTACACCCGCACCTTGTGATCGCGCCCCGAGAAGGCGAGCTGGAACACGTGCAGCAGGAACAGCCGCTCCCTATAGTCGCGGGTCGAATAGCCGTACAGATGAGCGAGCTCGAACAGGCATTTCATCTTAATCGCGATCAGCGCGGGGAAATCGACGAGCCCGAGGGCGAATCCGCCCGCTCCGGTTCCGGCACCTTCGGCGGCGGCGATCTTTTTGTACGTATTGACGACTTCGACCGCTTTCTCGTCCCGCTGCTGCAAGGTCAGTCCCGTCTGCGGCAAGCTTTTGGGGACAAAATCGAGCGTGAACAGGACAGTGCTGAAAATGCCCTTCACTGCGGTAGTCAGGGCGGCGTGTATTTTGGCAGGAATTTTTTCGTTGATTTTGGTCTGAATCGATTTGGACGTTCGCTCCAGCAAACCGGGCTGCTTCAGAAGCCCGCGCTCCCATTCGGCGAGCCGCGTGCGGATCGAGTCCTCGTACGTGGTCATGGGCATCGTGTTGCCTCGCTTTCGGTTCATGTACGGTCAGAATATTCCTTTCCCGTTGTTACTTCATACGTTATGCAAACGAATCGGTCGCGTTCGAGGAGGAACTCCCGAATACAATAAGAGCTTAACCGGCGCTTCTATACGAAGCAGCCGGTTAAGCTTATTGAAGGTTCAGCGAGTCTTGCATGGTCTGATGTGCATATATCCGGTTCGTTACAAGTTATCCGAATACGACGCAAGAAGGTCGATTGTCCCGTTGTACTCCGCCGAAGACGGCTTATGAACCCGTACGCCGAGCCGGTCGTTTGCGGAGAAGGATGGGTCCGCGGCGGGAGGGAAAGGAAGCGAATGCGTCTCGCCGGCATTTCCGATCGCCGCCAGCCCGCCGATCCACAGCTGGCCGTTTTTCCATATGTCGAATGTAGCGGCTGTATCGCTTCCGGCGGCGATATGCGAGATGCACGCCGTCAGCCTGCCCGCCCGCGTCATCAGAACCTCCTGGGTAGGGTGTCCCTCGGCGCGTTTCAATACGGCTCCACCAGCCGGGGTCTGCGCGTTAACCGCGCCGTAGAAGTGACCGCTTCCCGTTTCTGCGGCGGGCAATGCCCATGCTGTGCCGTTCCAGACGATCATCCGGCCCAGGTCGGTATCGTAGTAGAGGTAACCGATCTCGGATTGAAACTTCGACGGCGCCGGCCGGTCCGCCGTAGAGCCTTTGCGCCTGGCCATCCATATGCTGTCTTTCTCGTGGTGGCTCTTCAGCATGTCGATATATTCCGGCAATACCGATATGCCCGCGGTCGCGAAATAATCGTGCAGTGCTTTGGACAATCTTGTATTCAGATGCGAATGCTGCAGCTTGTTATTCACGTCGATAAATTCGTAACGGGCGAGCAGGTCCGGTCTCGCCGTACCGTCGACGATCGGAGGATGAATCGTGCAGTTCAGAAACGTCACCCCGTGAGTCGGTGAAAGGAAATAAAAGTTTTTGTTGTCTTCGACTACATCGGCCTGGATGTCGCAAGCATCGAAGACGATTCGTCCCCGCATCGGCCCGCCCTCGTAAGCATCGATGCTGTTCACTCTGCAGCCGGCCATGCGGACGTCGGCGGAAGCGCCTTTGAAATGGACGAACAGGTCGCCGCAGTTGATCATTTCGATTTTCGGATAAAGCGCCCGATCGTCGGTATAGGGAGCCGAACCGAGTCCGCCCAGCAGGAAATTGACATGGGTCGCCGACTGGGACGCTTGCACCGGCGTCTTCTCGCACTGAATGTTCTCGAACCGCATATGACAGTTTGTGCGCACCTGCTGGTCGTCGTAGCCGCCCGACTTGCGCACGTCGTAGCCGAACGGGTCCGGAATCTCCATAATCCGAACGCCTTTGTCCCGCCCCGTAACCGTAACGCCGACAAACTCGATCAGTTGCGGGAAAAACAGCCGGTGTCCCTGGCTCGTAGCCGAAAACGCCGCCGTCTTCATCACACGGCATACGCCGGTCCCCGCCGGATTCGCGACGTAGTCGAATACGAAGTTATGGACGCGGATCGACTGTCCGTAGCCGATCGGATATTTGTAGTCGAAGTTGGATGGAGAGAAGTTGAGCGCCCTCGCCTCGCTGTTCGGATTCGTGACGACCAGCCGGCAGTTCGTGAGCCGGATGTGGCCGTCCCACTTGGCCCCGTAATCCTGGCGGAATGACAGGAAGTCGTTGCCGAACCGCTTCGTATTTTCGACGAACAAATCCCCGCCGCCGGTAAGCGTAAATCCGTGATAGCCGATCTCCGAATCGCGAACGTACAAGTTCCAGCAATGGAAATGGACGTCGATCCGGTTGAGCCGGCAATTTTCCACGCGGAAATTTTTGAACAGGTTCGTGCCGAAAACACCCCAATGGATCGTGCTGCCCTCGGCAGTCACGTTCCGGAAGGTGGCGTTCAGCACCCGGCTGCCGCCGATGCCGTAAGTGCCATGGAGAACGTCCTGGTCAGTGCCGGGCCGGTTTTTCTCCCAAGGAAGCAGGCGCACATTCTCCAGCGTAACGTCGTACGATCTGGAGAACGTATAAAAGCCGTGGCGCGGTTCAAGGGATATGTCGGCGTTGCCCGGCTCGAGCCCGACCCACTGATTGCGGATAATCGTCCGGCTGCGACTGACGGTAAATCCGTTGTACCAGTAGCCCTGATTTTGTCCGGGATTGTCGCCCGACAAATAGATTGTTCCTCCGTCGACGACGAGATAATGATCGTCACAAGGGTAGGCGATCAGACTCGTATAGTTCTGGAACGTCCAGGCAATATCCCCGATGATGCGGCCGTGCTCCTCAACCGCAAACAACTCTTCCTTGGCCCAGCCGGTATTGCCTTGGTAGCCGGCACGGATGCCGATCCGGTCGTTGCTGTCGGCGACGATGACGAGACAGTTTTTGTACGGCGCAAGCTCGGAAATGATCGTCGTCCCGGGCTTCAGCTTGGACAGCAGAGACGCTTTATCCGCGGCGCTGAGTGTAATCGTCTGCTGCGGCTTGGCGCTGGATATAAGGAAACGCTGCTTGTCGCGAGTGTTATAACTTTCGTCGATATGGAGGATCGTTTGTCCCCACTGGACATTCGTCTGGATCGTAATGAGATTCGTCTGCTTGATCCAGAACTCGCCTGTCAGCTGCACAACCGGGAGTTTGGCGCTATTTGCGTAGACATGGGCCTTCTTGATCTGAACGCCGTCGTCGTTGACACCGTCTCCCTTGGCTCCGAACATGTAGTAATTGACGCTTTGGCCAGCCAGCAGATGAGCCTGCAGCCCGTTCTGCAGATTGATTACACTGCCGCCGTCCTCGGGCAGTTGGGCCGTCCGGACGATATACTCGGCGCCTCCTCCGTCGCCTGCCGTGTAGTAGCCGGTAGTCCTGATGACCTGATTTTCTTCGAGATTTTGCGCGGTCGTAAGTTCAAGTAGCGTCATTTGCATATTCCCGTTCCCTGCTTGATGAGAAGTCGCCCACACCACCGTAGAGCCTGCGGCAAGAGCCGCTCCGGTCGACCCCAGAATGGCAAGCATTTTGCGTCTCGACAGCCGGGGCTTGCCGATTAGGCGCTCCTTGCTCTTGTCTTCATGAATATTCAAGAAGATCAACCTCCATATCTGTTGAAGAAGTTGTTCATTATGATGCTTCCTCTTGTTACTTGCCGCCGGACAGTAAAGTTTGAATTTCTTTGTTGGCCGCCTCTTCGGCTTCCCGCAGCGCCGTGTTGATATCTTTTTCCTTCAGCGAAACGCTGTTGAAGGCCCTTGTCAGATGTTTGGATCCGACCTTTGCGAAATCGGAAGGCTTTGCTGGAGACGCGAACTTTTGGGGCAAAAAGCTGTTGAAGTTTTTCGTTTTCAGATACGGAACATCCTGGCCGAAATCCTTCATGGCGTCCCGGTTGTTCAAGGTCGGGAACAGGCCGTTGCGGGCCAGATGGCGCTGGAATTCGTCAGAAGTCAGCCAAACGATGACATCGAACGCCTGCTCCTTGTGCTTGCTCGTATTCGTGACATAAAAGTAGCTCGGATATGGTTGAGGTCCGACGCCCGGCTTCTCCTTCCATTCGGGGAACGAGGCGACGTCCCAGTTGAAGTTGTCCTTGAAGCGGGCCGGTCCGAGCGCGGCCAGCCCGAGGTAAATCGCGGTCGACTTCTCTTTATCGAATTTGTCGACCTGCACGCCGTAGCTGACTGTCTTTTTGGTAACCTCGTTGCCGGGAAGATGATAAAATCGCGTCCACATATCGAACAGCTTCTTGAACTCGTCGGAGGTGAAGTTTACTTTATTTTGCTTGTCCGTATACGGGATGGAGAACTGGTTTACCAGCATATTGTGCGACATCGACAAAGTGAACCCCTGGTATTGAACATCGCCGTCGGTGCGTGCCATCTGCTTGGACAGATCGTACACGCCGTCCCACGTCATACCGTCCTTCGGATAAGCAACCCCGAACTTGTCGAACAAGTCTTTGTTGTAGAACATCGTCATCGTATTGTTGAATACCGGCAGGCCGTAAATGCCGCCGTCTGCAATCAGCCGCTGAATATCAATCGTGGTCGATTCAAGCCGGTTCAGATCGTATTTGTTTTGCTTGATCAGATCGGAGATGTCGTATTGCAGCTGCACGTCGAGCAGTTCGTTCGTCTGTCCGCTGGAGAGATACAGGATATCGAGCGTTTCTCCGGCCGTCACCATATGGGGAAGCGTGACCTCCGCGGTGCGTGGAATAAACTTTGGCGTAATGTGCGGAAATTTCTCTTTGATTTTGTTGCCGAACATCTTCATAAAGCCATCGTTGTCAAAGTCGCCCGATCTGGAGTAAAAGACGAGCTCGATCGGGTCCGCTTTTTTGACCGCTGGCTTGCCGCCCTCGGCGCCGGCGCCGGGGGTTGCTCCCGATCCGTTACCGGAACTTCCTCCAGAGCAGGCGGCTGCGACGGAGGTGACGAGAACAATCAGCAAAGGCAACTTTGCTTTTTGCCGCATCGACTGAAGTGCGGTTTTGTTTCTGTTCATGATTCCGCTTTCAAACGGGTCCAAGCTGGTGACGGCAATCTGGTTTTTCTCGGATTTGGAGCTTACTCGGTTCATTACGCAAACAACCTCCCTGTTTGTTATGTGCCGTTGTGGCATCGTTTTCAGTACATCGTCTGCTTGAGCTGCCCGGATTCGGGCAATGCAGCCGCGTACTCCGAGAGTATCATAATCAAGTGGAGGACAGTTGCGATCTATTATGATAAAATGTCAATAAATCACTTTTGTGCCGAGCGGAGGAATTATGTTGATCTTCGAACATTGTTCTTATCTGAATCATAACCCGATTACAATCGTAATCGGAAAGGACGCCTCGCGCACTTTCCAGCCGTTGTTTCATTTTCATCCGGGCATCGAAATCATCTTTGTTCACAACGGGGAAGGCAGTGTGATATTCGAGCACGGCGCATACGAGGTGAAACCCGGTACTCTGCTGTTTATCAAGCCGTTCCAGCCTCATTATTTGCAGATGCGGATCAGCTCGGGGACGCCGTATGTCCGGTCGTTGTTGAAATACGAAAAAGGGTATTTCACGGAATATTTGAAAGCGTTTCCGGATCTCCAGAAGTTTCACGACCATCTGTGCAGCGATTCTGATGTCGTGCAGGTTCAGCAAGTGCCGGAACACGAGCGGTTAGTGAAATTTATGGTCGAAAGCAACGAAAGGCTTCTTCTGCATCCAACCCATACTCAGATGGAGGGCAGAGCGCTTCTGCTGGCTTCCGTTCTTCACTACTTGTATCCGTTATGGAGAAAGGATGGAGCGGCGAAACAGCCGGCGGTAACAAAAGCCCCGGCAGTGTCCGGAGTGATGAAATGGATCGAAGAAAATTACGATAAGGAGTTCGAGCTCGACGTCCTGGCGCAGGCGGTACATTTGTCCCCGAACCACGTCTCCCAGCTGTTCCGCAAAGTAACGGGCAAGACGATTATCGAATGGCTGACCGAGCGCAGAATGAAGCAGGCATGCATCCTGCTGAAGACGACGACCCGCTCCGTACAGGAAATCGGCGAGAAGTCGGGATGGCCGAATTTCAACTACTTTTGCTACATATTCAAGAAGAGAATGGGGATGACTCCGAAGCAGTACAGGTATCATTAGACGGCAAAGGAGGTTATCATGGGATGCGGCTGTCGGGCGGGTGAAGAAGCCGATGCCGCTTTCGGGTCAATAGCAAAAAGCTCAGCCCTGGCGTCCGTGCGGACGGTCTGGGCTGAGCTTTGTTTGTGATGGCTGTCCTGCATGAGTTGCCGAACGAAAGGCTGCTTTTTCGGCCGCGCGATCATCGCGGAGCAGTCGCTTTCTTCAGGCCGGATGCAAGTTGGTTAGATGCTGTACGTACCGATGTCCAGGCTGTCCATAATCTGGTGGCGCAGCTTGACGAACTCCGAGCTGTTGCGGTCGCGGGGACGCAGCATCGCGGTCTGGAATTTCTCGGTAATGCGTCCCGGACGGGGACTCATGACGTAGATTGTATCGGCCAAATAGACGGCTTCGTCGATGTCGTGCGTAATGAGCAGCACGGTCATCCCCGAACCTCTCCACAGCTTGATCAGCTCGTTCTGCATCGTGAGCCGGGTGATCGCGTCCAGCGCGCCGTACGGCTCGTCGAGCAGCAGCACCTCCGGGTTCAGCACGAGGGCGCGGGCGATCGATACCCGCTGCTTCATGCCGCCGGACAGCTGGGACGGGTAATACGACTGGAAGCCGCTTAAGCCGACCTTCTCGAGCACTTCGTTGACGCGAATGCGGCGCTCCTTGGCCGGCACCTTGGCCAACTCGAGGCCGAAGCCGACATTGTCATCGACCGTTCTCCACGGATACAGGGCGTGCTCCTGGAAGATCAGGACGCGCTGCGGGTCCGGCTTCTGAATGCGCTGGCCGTTCGCCAGCACTTGGCCTTCCGAGGCAGTCTCCAGCCCTGCGATCATCCGCAGTACGGTGCTTTTGCCGCAGCCGGAAGGGCCGACGATCGCCGCGAACTCGCCTTTTTCAATCGTAAAATCGATATCGGACAACACTTCGAGCTGCCCGAACTTTTTGCTGACCCGATCGATCTGGATCGTTTGCATCAGTTATCGCCTCCCGTCATGTAGCGGTAGCGAAGCAGCCTGCGCTTCAGCTTTTCCAGCACAAGGTGGTCCAGCACGGCTGCGATCGTGCCGATTGCCACGATACTCATCAGGACGCCGCTCATATCGGCGACCTCGCCGCGCCACCTGGAGTAATAGCCGAGACCGGACATCGCTCCGCCGACCATCTCCGCGGCGATCAGCGAACGCCAGGCGTTGCCGAAGGCTACTTGAGCGCCTGTAATGAATGCGGGGAACGACTCGGGTGTGAATACTTTCGTGATCAACTGTCCTCTTGAAGCTCCGAGCACGCGGGCCAGCTCCAGGTGCGTCTTGTTGATGCCTTCGGTAGCATTCAACATGGAGAGCGCCATCGGGAAAAAGCTGGCGATAATGATGACGGTAATGATCGTAGCGTTGCCGTAACCTAGCAGGATCGCGAAGAACGGTACCCACGTGATCGGCGGTATGGCTTGCAAAATCGAAATAATTCCGCGCAAATAAACGGCGAAGCTGTGGGAGACGCCGGCCAGCAGACCGAGGACCGCCCCGAGAAGGCAAGCGGTCGGAAAGGCGACGCCGAGACGAATCATACTGTCGGCCACACCGCTCATAAAGTCGGTGTTCGAGAAGCTGCGGAGCAGCCGCCCGAATACTTCGGGCACCCCAGGCAGCAGAAATGGTTTGTTCAGGATCCACGAAGAAACTTGCCATAAGGCAAGAAGGCTGCCTATCGCAGCTAGATAAGGCAGCACCTTGCGCACAGCGGTCGTTTTCGCGGACCGTTTCGGTTTATCGGTTGTCGAATTCACCTGGCGGTCTCCTCACGTAAAGAAATGGATCAAGCTTATTTTTTGAGCTGCTGCTGCCAGGACAGATCGAGAATGTCTTCGACCTTCACCGGCTTGTCGAGCGCTTTTTGGTCGATCATCAGATCGGCGATTTGCTGCATCGTTTTGATGTGGTCCGGCGTAATGTCCCAGTTGAACGTTTGCGACTCGATCGATTCTTTAATGACGGTAGTCGCTTTTACGTCGCCTTTAGCCGTTTTGAACGAATCGCCTTCGATGAATCGCTTCGTAATGAAGTCGGCCGCTTTTTGCGGATCTTTCTGCAGCATCTCGATCGCTTCTTTCTGGGCGTCGAGCATCCGGTTGACCGCGTCGCGGTCTTTTTTCAACTGATCGTCGGTGGTGATGACGACCATGCAAGGGAACGGCCATACTTTGCCGATCTCGTAAATTTGCGTAACCGGGGACGTCAGTTGCGCCATCCGGGAGTAAGGCTCGAATACGAACGCCGCGTCTACCGCACCTCCGGCGAGCGACTGGATCGCTTGGGCTGGCTCGGCGTATACCATCTGCAAATCTTTATTCGTCAGTTTCGCCTGGGCGAGCGTTACACCGTTCAGGACGATATCCGCGGTGCTGCCCTGCTTCTGGGAAGCAAGCTTACGGCCTTTCAGGTCTTCTACCGTCTTGATGCCGGAATCGTTGCGGACGAGAATACTGTGGAAGCCCATCTGCGCACCTGCGACGACTTTCAGACCGGCGCCCTTCGAAGCCCAGGTGACTGCATTCGTGAATCCGAGCACGCCCGCGTCGACTTGGCCGCCCACCATGGCTTTAATCAGGTCGGTGCCGCTTTCGAACGCTTGCAGCTTCACTTGCAGTCCGTACTTCTCATACAGCTTGGCGTCGTAAGCAAGCATGGCTTGCGCGTCGTCCATAACGTTCAAGTAGCCGACCGTCAGCGCCTTCGTTTCTTTTTTGGCATCTCCGCCCGCGCCGCCTTGTGTCTTGTCTCCGCCCGCTTCCGGTTTCGCTCCGCACGCCGTTGCCATAATCATCAGGACGGCCAGGGCGAATATCGCCAGGGTCCGTACCTTGTATTTACCAGCAAAGTACCGTTTCATCATATTTCTTTTCAACTCCCCCATAATATAAACAATTCCTACCGTTTTAATAGGTTTTATTATAGGAATATATGGAGAGGACGTCAAGACATTTTTTGTTTTGGAAATTGCAAGCGGGAGCCGGGGGCGGCAGCGGCAGTGGTGTAGCGTTGTAGCGTTGTAGCGGTACAGGGAGCCACAGTATTGCAGGGGCGCGGCGGAGGAGGAGGCGGGCGGCGGCTAACGGACATGGGAGCCGCTTTGAACGGAAAAAGATGGGAGGCGGGCTAACTAACGGACATGAGAGCCGTTAATGTGGCGCTGGCGGCTGATTGTAGCGGATATTTTCTAAGCGGCTCTGGTGACCGTTACAGCGCGGAAATGGGCAAATTCGACGTCTAAGCTGCTGTGGTGTCCGTTAGAGAGAGGACTTCAATGCAGCCCAAGAGCCGCAGCCGGGACTCAATCCGACATACTTCGCGCGAAGGAGCAGAACTGGACCGAGCGAAGTTTGTATCCGGCTCCCGATTATCGCTATAATGTAAAGGAATACCATGCTTGCCCAACCGGCATAAGAAGGAGAAGTGAGCGCGATGCTGAGCCAAGCGTTATTAGACAAGCTGAACGATCAAATGAACTACGAGTTTTACTCTTCTCAGGTGTATCTGGCGATGGCCGCCTACTGTTCGGCGGAAAGCTTCGACGGATTCGCGAACTTTTTCATCGTACAAGCCGAGGAAGAGAAGTTCCATGCCATGAAAATTTTCCACTTCATCAATACGCTCGGCAAACGCGCCGTCGTAAGCGGAATGTCGGACCCGTCCAACGAATACGGCTCGCTGCTGGACGCGTTCGACCAAGCCTACGAACACGAGCAGACGGTAACCCGCCGCATCTACGATTTGTCCGACATCGCCTGGAACGAGCGCGAGCACGCGACAATCAATTTCCTGAAATGGTTTATCGACGAGCAGGTCGAGGAAGAAGCAACCTTCGACAGCATCATCCAGAAGCTGCGCCGGATCGACAAGGACAGCAATGCGTTTTATATGCTCGACGCCGAGCTCGCCAAGCGGACGTTCACGCCTGGGGCATAAACGGCTCGACAGCATGTTATTTCTCGTATCGATACACAGCAGGTACGCAACAAGGTTCGGCCTCCGGTCGGGCCTTATTGTTGTGGTAAGGCGCTATCCCGAGGCGTCATTTATTGACCCGGACATATGAGGGGGACACGATGAACACGTTCATTTACATGGTCAGGCACGGTGAATCGCCGAAGACGGAAGGAACCGAAAGAACAAGAGGGCTGACGGAGAAAGGAACGGCGGATGCGGATCGAATAACGGAATTATTAAAAGACGAGGGGATCGGGGTTTTCGTTTCAAGTCCGTACCGGCGGGCAATCTTAACTTTGCAGGAGTTAGCCCGGCACTCCCGGCAAAAAATCATAGTTTTTGAAGACCTCAAAGAAAGAATTTTTCGGAACAAAGACAGCCGAATGCCGGATGCGGAACTGTTCCCTTTGGTGGAAAAGTCGTTTGCCGATCCGAATTTTTCCTTAGAGGGCGGGGAGTCTAATGCGGAGTGTCAGACCCGGGCTATATCGGTTTTGAAAAAATTATTACAGCTCTACCTGGGACAGAAAATAGCGGTCGGCACCCACGGAGCCGTCATGACGCTAATGATGGCGTTTTATGACCCTCGGTACGACTTCAATTTTCTGCTTCAAACCTCTAAGCCGGATGTATACCGATTGGAATTTGACGATCAGAAGCTGGTGCAGGTAAACAGATTGTGGGGGGACTCTACTCTTAGCGGCGGTTCCAGCAACATGGGTTAAACTGACAATACCGGCACCCCCAGTGGACACAGTGTTTGAAAGGAGCTCGGCAGAGCCGCCTGCGCCAAGAACCAGCCGTGCAAGCGGCTCCAACAAGCGGAGCGCGCTAGTCCCGCCCCAGCCGGATGCGCCGGTATTCGAGCGGTGTCATCTTCTCCTGCTCCATAAACCGTTTGTTGAAGTAGCTCGGATTCGTGTAGCCGACCTCCAGCGCGACCTGTTTCACCGGCCAGTCGCTGCGTTCGAGCAGCAGTTGCTTGGCGTGCTGGAGCCGGCATAGGGTGACGAAGTCGAGTGGCGTCATCTGCATCGTTTTACGGAACAGCTTGCAAAAGTAATACGTGCTGACGCCGGCCTTCTCCGCCCATTCCTCCAGGACGAACGGCTCGCTGGCACGGCTGCGGATCGCCGGCAGCAGCCGGGCCAGCCGGTCTGACGTGTCGGCGGGCTTGCCGCCGGTAAAAGGCTCCGCCCGGCTCATAAACTCCGTCAAAATCGTATACGTCATCGAGGACAGTGTAGCCAGATGCAGGAACGAATGCGTCTCCGCTTCCTCAAGCAGCGCATGAAAGAGCGGTAGCAGCTCCTTCCACGATTTGACCGTCCACAGCGTCGTGCGCCGGAAGCCGTGCTCGGTCATATATTCAACCAGCTTCGGCCCGCCGTAGAAATGTACCCAGCGTACGTCCCACGGCTCGTCCTGGCTCGAATAATACCGCTGCTGCATAAGCGGGAAGTAGAGGAAGGCGTCTCCGGGCTGAAGCGTGATCGAATCGCCATCCAGCTCGACCGTTCCTTTGCCTGCCGTGATCAAGTGGATGCTGAAATTGTCGAGCGCCCCATAGCTGCGGTTCACCAGGTGTTCCGGCCAGTCTGAATACCAGCCGACCGATTCCGGCAAACAAAAAAACGGCGGTTCCGCTAAAGTAGGCAGATTGTACTGGCGCCTCATCTGTCAAGACCTCTCCTGTTCAGTAGGGTGGTAAAGCAATATTGTGTTATCATCCGGGAATGCAACCTAGTCTTATTTTAACTTGTCCATTAGGCCATAACAATAGAGTGTTATACGTGACCAGGGAGCAGGGAGCTGCGCTCTTCCCCGAACGAGGGGAAAATGTAACAAATCGGTAGTCGATTCGGAAATTTAAGTACACATTTTAAAAATAGTAGAGAAAATAACCGTGTATTACACCATAACATCAGCCGCGAAGCTCATCGCAAGGCACACTTCGTTATCCCCAAGCAGCAAGAAGCAATTACCGCTGCAGTTCCCACCAGGTCAAATACGGATTAGGGTCCACCGTTTTCCATGGCGAGACGTTGGTTTTATAGATTCCGAAATGCAGATGAGGGAGGAACTTTCCTTCGGTTCCTTCCGGACCGTATCCGGTGCTGCCGACGTAGCCGATCAGCTGGCCTTTCTTGACTGTGCCGCCTTTGCCCATCCCTTCGGCATAACCGGAGAGGTGCGCATAATAAAACGCGGTGGAATCGTCGGTCCGTACCGTCAGGCGCCAGCCGCCGTACTGGTTCCAGCCGTAATTGATAATCGTGCCGTCTGCGGCTGCATAGACGGGCGTGCCTTTGTCTGCGAAAATATCGACGCCCTCATGCGGTCGGATTTCCTCGCCTGACGGCGACCAGGTGCGCACCTCGGCATAATTGTTTACATACGGAGTGTACGTACCGGCCCTTAGCGGGAAATACCCGTTCAGATAGGCGGAGGGCGCAGCAGGAATACGGAGCTTGTCTCCGATATTCAGCATGTCCGGATTCGATATATGAGGATTGGCGCGAATGAGAGTTAAGGTCGGTAATCCGTAGGCTGCGGCGATTTTCCAGAACGTGTCCCCCGTCCGGACGGTATACGCATTCGCATCATCCGGTACTTGAAGCGTTTGACCCGGGTACAGCATCTCTCCGGTTGAAGGGTTCAGACTCGTCAGCTGCTGGATCGTGATGTTGTGAGCGGTTGCAACCTTCCACAGCGTATCGCCCGGCTGTACGGTGTGCGTGGCTGCCTGAACCGAGGAACCGAATAGCGATAGTCCCAGCACGATGCCGGATAATACGCCGATTTTGGATTTCATCTTGGCTGTTCAACTCCTTTTGACGGATTAGTACCATCTTAAAGGAAACGGCAGCTCATTTTTAGTAGAAAGTATTGGCAGCAGGTCCTTGCGCCTCTATGGAGACGGTCGGCTCGAGGATCGTAAACGTATTGGCCGCCGTGTTCAAATTCGCCCGTGCGCCTAGCGGAATCGCGGCTTTGTACGTCCCGTGAGCCGTCGCGAGATTCGTCATCAGCGGTTTGCCGAGCGGGACGAGCACTTCCCGGATCAAGTCCAGGTAAGTGACCCCATAGGCGGCGGTACAATCGGTGCATTGTCCCATGACGATACCGATGCAGTCGTCCAATTTCCCGGCCAGCTTCAGCCGGTTGAGCATCCGGTATACTTTATTGATCGGCTCGGCTGTTTCCTCCAGCACCAATATTTTGCCTAGCGTATCGAATTCATAGGGCGTACCGAGCGTGTCGGTAAAAGAAGTCAGATTGCCTCCGACGATCGGGCCTGTCACATTGCCGGGGACGAGGCTCGCGAGCGGCATTCCGGGCGGATTCTCGATGAGTCTCGGGGACGTTACGGTAGAGGTGGCCGTGAAAAACTGATTGTAGTTATAAGCGGGCGTACTCGTGCTGAAATTAATCAGCATCAAGCTCTGAAACCCGATCAGATTGGAAAATTGATATAAAGCGTTGGACAACACCGTAATATCGCTGTAACCGGATAAAATTTTCGGATGATCCGCGATCGCCCGAAAATCGAGATAAGGCAAAATTCCGGCGACGCCAACCCCGCCCCGGGTCGGCAAAATCATCCGCACCTTCGGGTCCAGAAACATCGCCATCAGATCGTCCGCTCTCTCGCGGTCCGTTCCGGCCAGGAAGCCGTCGGCGTCGTACACATGCCTGCCCATCGCAATTTGAAACCCGAGGCTTTGCAGCGTTTCGATTCTGCTGTCGATGACGCTTGCCGCGAGCGGGCTTCCGAGCGTCACGATGCCGATCGTATCGCCCGCTCTCAAGATCGGCGGCCTGATTGCCATAACCCAGTCCCCCAGTATGTCGAACTCGCTATCATTTAATAAGCGTATGATCGACCAGTTGCAGACAGAACGTTGGGCCGCTCGGCAAAAATTTCGCACCGGTTGGAACTTTGAGCGGGATGCGTTGTCTATATGGGTGAGGTGATTCCGGTTTGAGCCACGAAGAGGTGCGGCATGTGATCCAAAGCGGCGATCTCGAGTCGCTAATCCAGGATTGGATGGAGGCGTACGGGGACGACGTATGGAGGTACGCCTGTTTCATGACGAAGCGGCGGGATGCGGCGGACGATATTACGCAGGACGTGTTCTGGAAAGCGTACCGTCATCGATTCGCGTTCCGGGGAGAATGCTCGGTCAAAACTTGGCTGCTCGGCATTACACGCCGGACGGCGATTAATTATTTGCGCTCCGCGTTCGTCCGCAAGGTGACGCTGTTCGGATTGTTTTCCCCGCAAGGCACTTCCCGTTCCGCGGAGTCGGTTATGATGGACCGGCAGGCGGAGCGAAGTTTATGGGAAACGGTGCTCGGCCTGCCGGCGAAATACCGGGAGGTTCTGGTTCTGGATGCGCATTACGAGCTGTCCAACAACGAGATTGCGGAGCTGCTTGATTTGTCGGAAGGAACGGTAAAGTCCCGCCTGCATCGCGCAAGGGCGAAGGTGGAACGGAAGCTGAAGGAGGAGGAGCCGCGATGACAGGCAACAACAGCGAGGATCGTCACGAAGGCAATCGGCAGAAGCAGAGGGGCATGAAGGAACGGGAGAAGGAACGGAGGCGGGCGGCAGAGACGAAGCCGGCTTGGTACGCGGGGCTGAAGCGGACGCCTTACTTCGGGGAAGGGCTGAACGCGCAGCAAAAGGAGCAGGTGCTCGGCCGGGTGCGGTTGGAACGGGAACGCGGGTACCTCCGGCGCCGCAATCCGCTGGCTCTGGCGGCAGCCGTAACGGTTGCCGGCGTGTTGCTGGCGCTCGTGCTGATGCGCACGGTGGAATGGTCTCCGATCTATACGGGACAAGATCGAACGATTCAAGGAGGAGTCGGCAGTAACCCGGAGGGAAGAGGAACGCCTCGTGAAAATAATGGCAATAACAGGAAAACGAGAAACCTTTATACCGTAAATAACGTCAAAGTATTGGAGGTGTTTCCGGGTGGAGATTATGCCGCCGGAACGCCTGCCGGCAGCTGGTGGAACTTCTATACGCCGTTCGACCAGCTGAAGGATCGCACGATTCGCATCGAGGGGGTGAATCGCGAAACCGGAATCCGAATAACGGAACTGGCGGAGATGAATGTATCGGAGGCGGGGAAGGCTTACAAGGATTTTACCCGTATCTCTACACGGTTTGATCTGCCCGTAAAAGGAGTATGGTCATTCGTCGTATATATGGACGGAGAGCCGTATGCCGATGTCGTGTTCGATGTGCCCGACGCGCCTTGGCAGGTGAGTCCGACGTTCCGAAGCGGCGCGTACGACCTGCACGGAGTGAAGGGAAAGCTGGGCTTTATTGACCTTGGCTTTACGGCAGGCAAAGCGAACAAGTACATGTGGCACTTCTGGGGGAACGAATCCGAACTCGAAGGCAAGCTTCGGATTATTGCCGTTCACAAAGATTCGAACCGGGTCGTAGACGTGTTCGAAGGTGAATCTGCCGGTACCCCGCTGAACGGAGCGGATGCTGCAGCGCCTACGATGATGTCGCTGCCGGAACCGGGCTTGTGGCGCCTTATGGCGTTCATTGGAGACCGGCTGCACGGCAGTGTCGTCGTCGAGGTGAAGGCGGCAGCCGGCGGGAGCGGGGCGCCCTGATTTCCTTTCCGTACCCTTTTTGCAGTATAATGGTTCCCGAAGCGAATAGCTTCCTTAGGAATGGAAACTAGCAGGGGGAACCTATGGATGCGTTAACGGAAATTCTGCGGGGGTCAGCGGAAGCCGGTTCGTGGACACAAGCGGTGCTCAGCGGACCGAAGAAAGGGGCAGGCGCTCCGGCCGACAAAATAAAGATCAAGCCGGTGCTGCTCAAAGGCAAGCTTCACTACCAGTTTGCTCTTTATGTCGGAACGAAGGTGCTGCACGAGAACGTGGCGGCCGATCAGGCGGCCGGCCGGGCGGAGCAGTTGCTGCGCGCTCACTACAAGCAGGCGCTGCTGCAGACTAGCGAGGCGGACTATCATATTTTGCTAAACAAAAAGGGCGAAGCCGCCATTCTAAAGAAAAAGGCGACCAAGCCTGAAGCGGAACTGTCACATAACCGGAAGAAGCGCTACGTGCTGGAGGAAGGGACGCCGGTTCCTTTTCTGGTCGAGCTTGGCGTTATGAACGCCCAAGGCAAAGTGCTTGCGGCGAAGTACGACAAGTTCCGGCAAATTAACCGGTTTCTCGAGATGATCGACGACGTGGCGGAGCATTTGCCGCAAGGCCGGACGGTGCGGATCGTCGATTTCGGCTGCGGCAAGTCGTATCTGACGTTCGCTTTGTATCACTACCTCGATGAAATCCGCAAGCTGGATCTTCAAGTTGTCGGCCTTGATCTGAAGGAGGACGTCATCCGTCATTGCAGCGAGCTGGCTGCAAGGCTCGGCTATGACCGGCTCCGGTTCCTGGTCGGCGATATAAGCCGGTATGAAGGGTTCGAAGAGGTCGACATGGTCGTGACGCTGCACGCGTGCGATACGGCTACCGACGCCGCCCTGGAGAAGGCGGTCCGCTGGGGGGCCAGCGTCATCCTATCCGTCCCGTGCTGCCAGCACGAGTTGTTCGGCCAAGTGCGGAACGAAGCGCTGGCGCCGCTGCTGAAGCACGGCATCCTGAAGGAACGGTTCGCCTCGCTGGTCACCGACGCGGCGCGTGCGCAACTGCTCGAGCTGGTCGGCTACCGGACGCAGGTGCTGGAATTTATCGATATGGAGCATACGCCCAAAAATTTGCTCATCCGGGCCGTGAAGGAAGGCGACGCGGCAGGAACGCCCGATCCGGCGGGAACGGCGGCTTATCGGGCTTATGCGCAGTCGCTCGGCATTTCTCCTTATTTGGAACGGGCGCTGTCGGATCTGCTCGGCCCGCAGTTTACGAATGAAACAGAGAGAGAACAATAGGAATATAACGGGAGAGCCTAATGTGCGCCTGGATATTGGCTCGTTAGGAGGATATGGAGTGGAAACAAAACCAACGAACGGCACGGAGATGAAGAGACGGACTTGGACGTGGTCCAAATTGTTTCAGCCGCTGCTGATCGCAGCATGTTTATTTTTGTGGCTGGTGCTGACCCCGACGGGCCAGCTGGTTCAGGTGGTCGTATGGTGGAAGACGCTAAGTCCGCAAGAGGTGAACATGTACTGCGCCGGCTTGTCCATTGCTGCGGCGCTGCTGCATCTGCTCATTTTCCGCAAATCGTCGCATTCGAACGGATAACCGCGGAAGTGCGGGGCGGCCGATTGAACAGCGGGATTTCGCAAGAGGGGAGGGGTGGAGGATGTCCGCTCCGGCTTTATTCGATCGTGTTCGGACAATTGCGCTGCGATTGCCGGAGGTAGAGGAAGGGACCACCTACGGAACGGCTTCATTGCGCGTCCGGGGAAAGTTCTTCTCAAGAATTCGCGAGGACGGAGAGACGCTTGTTCTCAAAACGGATTTTGAAACGCAAGACTTCCTGCTTCAAGCTTACCCCGACATTTATTATATAACCGATCATTATAAAGGGTATCCGTACATTTTGGTGCGTCTGTCAGCAGTAGGGGCGGACGAGCTGCGGGAGCAGGTGGAACGGGCTTGGCGGCTGACCGCGCCCAAAAAGCTTGTAGCTCAGTACGATCAGGACCGGAGCCGGCCATAGGCGGCCAGCATGGCCCCAACCTTTTCGAATCGGAGAGGCATTCCGGAACAAACGCCACCTGAACCTGAACATCACCCTGTTCCGCCCGCTAAGACAAGCTTCTGAACGAAGCCTTTTTCCAAGACGAATGACCCTTGTACCAGATGCGGTGGCTTGACTTGGTAAGGCACTGTTTTATGGCAGTAACGAACTTAACCTGTAGACTCATTAACGAATCCCCCTTCGCAGCCACACGTGGTGACGGAGGGGGATTTGATTTGTACTGGGGACGGATGAACCGAACCGCCGCCGAGTCATTTACGCGGCTTGTTCCGGCTTCCGGCTCCGAACAGCGTCTTGACTTCAGCAGCCTGCTCGTCGTTTACGTCTTTGCCGCCATATCGGACCTCCTCATACAGACGCAGCGCGGTTTCTTCGTCCGGGCGCAGCGGGCTGCGCCGGATGAGTTCGCGTCCGGTCTCGCGAGGGGTCCGCGCATCGTGATGCTTATACCCTCCGGCGATCCGGCCGAGGAGGAGACGCTTGAAAGCATGGCGAACCCGCTCGCGGTTGTCCTTCAGATCGTCCCAGCCGGGTTCCTTGCCGAACCAGCCGGTGAACCGGCGCTTCCATGCATCGGCGCGTTCGCGCGCCCACTCTTTACTATCCAGAAGCGACTGCTTCTCGTCGACGTAGCCGGTGTCGGAGCTTTCCAGACGTTCCCCGTACCACCCCATAAACCGATGAAGCCACCGCTTTCCGTGTTTGACGAGGAGATACAGAAGCCAGATGGCGGCCGCCAGCATGATCAGCGCCACGACGATGTACATCACCTTCTGCAGGAAAAGGGCGAGAGCGGAAGGCTCGGATTCGCCGAACAACTGGCTGGGATCAAGCGGTTGCTGCGGCGGGTTCGACCGTTCGGTCTCTTCCGGGCGGAGCATATTAAGCAGCCGAAGCAGAAGGGCGATAGCTCCTCCGAACAGCGCCGCCCCCGCCTGGGCGGCAGCCGCGGCGAGCGTCCGGAAAGACGCGAGAAGCAGGATCAGGGCGAACAATCCGAACAGCAGCGCACGGTTGCGCCATCTCGTCTCGCCAGCAATCGGTGCGCCTTCCCGGCTCTGGGATTCTTTGTCGAGCGTGGAGCTGTTCGTCCGGTACAGCGTAAGAGCCAGCGCAACGATGCCGAAGCCCGTGATCCAGGGCGAGAACGGGGCGGTTTCGTCAAGGCGCGGATAGACGAACGAAGCGATAAAATAACCGATCATTCCGATCCACCAGACGCCGGTGCTGAACGAGCGGTCCCAGCCGCGGAGCCGGTTCTGTCTGCCGCGAATCCAGGCAGCGGCGAAACTTAGGAAGCTGACGGCGATCATCAGCGGCGAACCGCCGATCTGCCAGGCGCATGCGGCGGGAACCGCCACGGAGCCGATCCACGCCAGCAACTGCCATACCGACCGAAGCATATAGTGGAAGGCATAGCCGAGCGCATACATAACGGAGATGACAGCCAGCCATTCCGGTACAGAGAGGGCGAAACGCGGCACGATCACATATATGGCGGCGAATACCGGGAAATAAAGCAGCAGCTCGGCCAGCCCTTGGAGCCAGGCGAGAGTCAGGTTTTTCAGATGCCGCATCGCACTCAAGCCCCTTTCGTATGAGCCGGCTCCGAGGCCGGTGCCGCCGGTGCGGCCGCAGTGCTGCCGGGGGACGGACCGGAGCCGGCGGACGAATCTTGTCCGGCTTGCTGCCCGCTGCCGGCTTGCCGGGAGGGACCTTCCTCCAGCATCACGACTTGTACGGCGTTGCCGTTGTAGCGTAGACGTTCGAACTGCCGCTCCATGTTTTCGCTAATATAAGAAGTGATTACGATAAAGTCCGTATTCGATGTGCCCTGAAGCAGATCGTACTCGATAAATTCCGCGAAGCCGGTCGTTCGCTCGATCAGCAGCATGGCCATCGTCTCGTACAGACCGGTCAGGTGAGCGTCTCCTCCCGACGGAGGAATGCGGACCGGTTCCTTGGGCTGATCGATTACGCAGCCGTTGCAGCCGAATCCGGTGTCGATGCCCCGGCCGATACACATCTCGGCGAGTGCGGCCGCATACGAGATCCCTTTCTCGATCCGTTCGGGCTCGGTAACCGCGCCCCACATCGTTTCGGTAATCTCGAAATTCAGGTAGATCATGATCCGGTGGTCGGCTGTATAGTCGCGCTGATGCACCTGCAGACGGCCGGTGCGGGCCGTGGCGCTCCAATTGATCGTGTTCATCGTGTCCCCGTACCGGTACTCGCGTACCCCGGCGATCCGGAACGGATCGTCGACGACCCAGCGCCGCACGGAAATATCGCCCTGCCAGCTGTGGGAAGGCAGCGGGATGTCTTCGAGCGGGATCGGCTCGGGATAGACGAGCAGCCGCGTTTGTTTATCGAAGTACAGCGTCTGGTACGAGACGAATACCCCGAGCAAATCTCCGCTGGTCATTGTCGCGGTTTGCAGGTCGTAGCAGCCGCGCTTCAGGCAGAGCACCTTATGTTTTCGCGTGATTCGCGTATAAGGCATGAGACTGAACAAGCTTTTATGGTTCTGAAACAGTTCTCCGCTGGAGATGTCCAGATTGGACTGGTTCTGGAAGCGAAGCCCTGCATGCATAAGCGATTCCAGCCGGAGCCAGGGCATCGGCATCGCCTTGCGGTTGGCGATCACCTCGACAAGCTGTACCTCGTCGCCTTGAAAACAGGCAGGGACGTCGAAATACCGCTTGTAGCTGACATGGCGAAAGCCCCACCATTGGTACGCCTTGCCTTGCGCGAACACGATCAAGGCAGTTATGATCAGCAGCCAATGTACACTCATGGCCGCACTACCCGTTGCGCGCCAGCGTCTCGGACGGAACCGGCGTGTCCCGCAGCAGCTGGTCGATGATCGCGTCGGCCGCATTTTCCTTTAACCGAATAGCGTGTCTTAGCAGCAGTCTGTGGGCCAGCACAGGCTTCGCCATCGCCTTAATATCGTCGGGCAGGACGTAATCCCGGTCTTGCAGGATCGCGTGCACCTGCACCGCCTTCAGCAGCGACTGGCTGCCTCGGGGGCTGACGCCAAGGGCGATATCGGGGTGGCTGCGCGTCCGTTCGACGATGTGCATCATATAATCGAGCAGATCGTCGTGGACGGCGACCTGCGAATAAGCGAGCTGAGCGGCCGTCAGCTCGCGGGCGTCGGCGACGCTTTCGAGCGAGTCGAGCGGATTGTCCTGCTTGAACCGCTTCAAAATATCAACGCCCTGCTCCCGGGACGGATACCCCATGCGGACCTTCAGCAGAAACCGGTCGAGCTGGGCTTCGGGAAGCGGGAACGTCCCCTGGTTTTCGACCGGATTTTGTGTGGCGATTACCATGAACGGGCGGTCCAGCGTGCGGGTCTCCCCGTCGATGCTCACCTGCCGCTCCTCCATACATTCGAGCAGGCTGGATTGAGTGCGCGGTGTAGCCCGGTTGATTTCATCGGCCAGCAAAATATTCGTAAATACCGGACCCGGACGGAACTGGAACTCGCTTGCTTTCTGGTTATAGTAGTTAATGCCGCTAAGATCGGAAGGAAGCAGATCGGGCGTAAACTGAATGCGCTTGCAGGTGCAGTGCAGCGATTTGGCCATCGCTTTGGCCAGCAGCGTTTTGCCGGTTCCGGGGACATCTTCGAGCAGCACATGGCCGGAGGCGATCAAGGCGATCAGCAGCTGGTCGACGACGTCTTCCTTGCCGACGATGACTTTGTTTATATTCTGCTTCACGTTTTGCGCCATTCGGCGAATGTCGGTCAGTAGCATCTGAAGGGCACACTCCTTTATCTAGTCTACCTTCACCATACCATAATAGCGGGATAGAGCCTATGCCGATTATGGAGGAAATCCACAGGTAAGAGCAGACCGCCCGTTACATTGAGGAATCGAAGAGACGCATAACGGGGGAGCCGGGTTTATTTGCTCTTCTTCAGTGAAGTATAATTGATAAAAAGCTAACTATAATATACTTTTTACTTTGCAGCTTCCATTGCATGACTGAAGGGGAGAGAGAGTATGCCTATAGAATCTGAAGATCCGAAACAAGTGGTGCTGCAGGTAGGAGCCGTGCTGAAGAGACTTCGCAAAGAGAAGCAGCTCAGTCTTGATGATGTAGCGGTTTTATCGGGAGTGAGCAAGCTCACGCTGGGCAATATTGAGCGCGGGGAAACGAATCCGACCATCGGCATGTTGTGGAAAATTTCAAAAAGCTTGGCGATCCCGCTCATGGCCTTATTTTCGGCAGAAAGCGGAGTGAATGTGTCCAGAGCCGGGAAAGGGTTAAGAATCGCCGGGGAAGAGAAGACGTGGGTGATCGAACCGATCTTCCATCAGGCCAGTGATGAAATGGAAATGTGCCGAGCCTATCTCCAGCCGAATAGCTCCTACGATCCGGAAAAACATCACCCCCGTACAACGGAGATCGTTACCGTCATGTCGGGAACGGTCACGATTCGTGTCGGTCAGGAGTCACACCTATTACATCAATACGATTCTATCCGTTTTTGCGCAGACACCACGCATTCTTATATCAATCAGTCCGATGAAGTCGTCGTCCTCCATATTTTGTTAAAGTATGGGGGCTAGAACATGCGGCGTTTCAGGTCGAGCCTGCGCTGCGACATGAAGTGTCCCTCTATCCCCGGTGGATAGGGGGTATTTCGTTTTGGGGAAAAATATAGTTAGACAAGCTCAGTCATTTATATTATAGTGTACCGTATATAAATTATAATATATTATAATATACCATTTTACTTGAAAGATCAGGAGGATATTTTATGCGATCAGCAGATAATCGGCTAAAGGAGCCTCCGCATCATCAACAATCTTCAAACGCCCGTGTATCCGCAGCTTGGGTCATTGTGGCGGCGATCGTTTGTATTGCCGTCAATTTGCGGGCTCCCCTAACTTCGGTGGGGCCTTTAGTCGGTCTTATCAAAGACCATTTGCATATTTCGAATACATCGGCCGGTTTGATTACTACGGTGCCGCTGCTGGCTTTTGCGCTGTTTTCACCGTTTGTGCCGAGATTGGGACATAAAATCGGAGTGGAGCTTCTTATCTTTCTATCTATTCTGGGCTTAACGGCCGGTATTACGTTGCGTTCTTTGTCAGGAGTTGCCGCATTATTTATCGGGACGGCCGTGCTGGGACTGGCTATTTCCGTATGCAACGTTTTGCTGCCCAGCCTGATCAAGCGGGAGTTTCCCAAACGAATCGGCCTTATGACGGGGATGTACTCCATCTCCATGAACTTATTCGGAGCGATCGCTTCCGGCATAAGCGTTCCGGTCGCAGTCGGACTGGGACTCGGATGGCAAGGGGCGCTGGGCGTATGGGGACTGCTGAGCATCGTGTCCCTTATATGCTGGCTGCCTTATATGAAACGGCGCCGCCATGCGGGTTCGGCCGCTGTCTCGAATCAATCGGACGGCGGTGCCGTGAACGTATGGCGCTCCGCGCTGGCCTGGCAGGTCACGTTGTTTATGGGTTTGCAATCGACGCTCTTTTATGTACTGATCGCATGGCTGCCCGAACTTTTGGTACAGCAAGGTGTAAGTGCAAATCAATCGGGCTGGTATCTGTCCATTATGCAATTAGCACTGCTTCCGTTCACATTTATAGTTCCGATCGTAGCCGGCCGCTTGTCCAGTCAACGTTCCCTGGTCATTATTATGGCGATTTTGCTTATTAGCGGTACGAGCGGGTTACTTGCAGGAAATCCGGGTTGGATGGTGGTATGGATCGTCGTGCTCGGCATCGGGGGAGGTTTTGCCTTCGGTTTATCCATGATGTTTTTTGGACTGCGTACCCAAAATGCCCGTCAAGCTGCGGCTCTGTCCGGTATGGCTCAATCTGTCGGGTACTTGCTCGCCGCCGGCGGTCCGACCCTTTTCGGATTGTTGCACGACATTACCAACGGCTGGAAGGTTCCGCTTGTAACTTTAGTCGGCATAGCGGTGTTGCTCGGGGGATTCGGGTTAGGTGCGGCGAGAGATCGGTATGTGGGTTCGGCTTAATTGGTTAGAGGAGACTCTGACGAGTATAAAAGTCGATTGTCGTCCTTTTATTGGTTTACCCTATAAAAACTATTACGATTATATATTAGACCAATAGAGGTCCGTGCTCCTATGATGAATGTATTATATTTCGCTAGGAGGAGAGGGCCGGATGTCCATTTACGATTTTCAGGTGAACTCGATAGAGGGAAAGCCTGTTTCATTGTCTCATTATCGCGGGAAAGTTCTACTGATCGTGAACACGGCCAGCAGGTGCGGTTACTCGCGTCAATTCGCCGATCTTCAAAAGTTATATGAAGCTTACGTGAAGCGAGGCTTTGAAATACTCGGATTTTCTTGCAACCAGTTTAAGGGAAAGGAGCCCGGCAGCAACCTGGAAGTGCAGCACTATTGCGAGGGGAGCTTCGGAGTAACGTTTCCGCTTTTTGAAAAGGTGGAGGTAAGGGGACCGTCCGCTCATCCTTTATTCCAATATGTAACGAAACAAGCCCCCTTTCAAGGGTTTGATGCTGAGACATCTAGCGGGCTGTGGATGCGCGATTTTCTGTGGACTCAATGACATAGCGTGTATTCTGCCAAATAGAAAAAGCTGCTGAATTAGAATTGGCAGATCTCCTTGTTCTGTGGATTGCAACTTATTTTGTTGTGGGTGTGTTTACTATATAAACATGAGAGATAGCACACTAGCAGAATAGTGGAAGAAACTGAAATAAGGAGAGCGAGTAGTAATGAAAAAATGGATGATTGGCTTATTATGCGGGGTTACGCTGACACTTCTAACAGCCGCAGTTTCCTCTTCAACAATCCAAGGCACTTTATTTCCAAGCATGGTTACGGTCCACAACGGCAATGAGGCTAAAACGATGGATGTTACTGAAGACGGCGGCGTGATTAATTATAAAGGCAAGGCTTATGTCCCATTAAGACTGTTTTCTGAAGCGATGGGAGCGTCAGTCGGATACGAGCCGGCATCGGAAGCAACGAATGGGGTTCATAAAATTGATATTTATCAAGGGGTGGCTCCGATTCAATGGAATTTGGTAAGAACGGAGGACGTATTTCCCAAAAGCCAAGATTTTTGCAGAAGCTTCCCGATGCCTTTTTATATCATGCCTACTAATTCAGAAAGTTTGGGAGATACACGCAACTTTAAAATGAGAGTACATAGCCTTATGAATGAAAATATTACGGTCGAACCTATAGAGTTAACGTTCGAAATTACGGATGAAGCTGGCCAAGTAGTCTATAGTCGTCCATTGCCCCCACTTTCTGGAGTCATTCCAGGTAATTTCGGATTTTACGCAGAGGTTAGCTGGGATCATACGGGACTAGATGGGTTAGAAGTACCTTCGGGAAATTATTTTATTAAACTTAAGCGTCCGGATAAAGTCAGCTATAAAGTGCTGGGTAGCGATGAAGAACAATCAGTCGGGATTAACAGGGCGATGGGCTGTAACCTGGAACTTTTCAGAATTACAATTTAGAAAAGTTAGTAACAGGTGCTGTGGGTATCAATGGAAGACGTTAAGTTTGTTGAGGCTTACTGTATCTTTACTAGAGAACATACGTTTGGTAAGCTATAAATGAGAACTTTAGTAAAGAGGGGTGGGAGTATCCTTTGGATATCTCGAGCGCATTTATTGAAAGCACGCTAACCAAGTTTAAAGCCGATAAGAAATGGCTTCTTCAAGCCATCGATCAGCTGGACGAGGACGATATCGCGTGGTCTCCGACCGAGGAGAGCAACAGCATAGCGAATCTGATCGCCCATATCAGAGGCACCGCACATTCGAGAATCGAAATTTTACTGCACCCAATACCCGATACGAGGAACAGAGACCAAGAATTCGAACGAAATCTCCGGCTGTCAAAGGATCAAACGAAAACAATGGCCGGTGAGGCGCTCGATCTTATCATTTATTACCTAGAGCACTTGGAAACGCATCCCGAACTGTTATTGTCGCAGCCTTTTCTGGATAAACCGCCGCTGACTTACAGCGCGCTAAATAACGAGACGACAGCACTAAACTTGATGGTCCAGATGGTTAGGGAGATTAATTATCATATTGGGCAAATCAACTACATAGCCAAAATGAGGAAGGGTCCCCTGGTGTGGAAATACGACTAAATGATCCAGCCGTTTAACCATATCCAACTAAAACAAAAGGTCCCCCAACAGCTACGGCTCGAACATAACAGCCGGGAGAGGGGGCCTTTGTATGGACGTTGCCTTGACTAACCTGTAAGACTTCTACCGCCGTCTTCTTTTAAATACGACGACAATATCTCTCGATTGCCCTTGGTACACACTAGTATCGAAGCAGGAAACAAGCTCCCATCCTTCTTTGCCGAACTGGTTCAGTTGGGCGTCGAACTCTTCCCCGTCTATTTTACCTCCGAGAAATCCGCCTGTCTTGTACTTCCATGTTTTGTACTCCCACTGTTCCATCTGATCCATTCCTTTCTCGTAAATTCCGGCTGCCGGATCGGAGAGGAGGCTCCCCAGTCCGTATAAGTAAAATACGGATCAGCCCGGGAATTTCCTCATAAATCGGTCGGGGATGCGGACAAAGCCGTACTGCTCGTACAAACCGTGTGCGTCTTTCGTACCTAATATGCCCGACAACCCGCCCAGTTCGTCCGAAGATGTGATGCTTTCGATCAATTTTTTGCCGATGCCGGTTCCGCGGTAGGTTTCATCGACGTACACGTCGCACAGCCAGTACATGGTAGCATAATCGGTGACGACCCTTGCAAATCCGATCTGCTTCCCGCCGTCGTAAATCCCGTAGCAGAGCGAGTTTTCGATCGATTTGGCAATGGTTTCCCGGCTCCAGCGGTCGGCCCAGTAGCTTCGGCCTAGAAAGCCGCAGATCGCGTCGAGCTGCAGCAAGCTTTTATCGTCGCTAATGAGGAATTGGTTATAGGTGATGTTCATCGGAGATCCCTTTCAGAGTCCACTTCATCATCCACTTGTTCGATAAGCTGGTGAATATGGATGCCTAGTGCTCTGCAGATTTCTTCCAGAGTACTAAGGTAGATCCGGTCCGTGGTCCCCCGGCACAAATGGTTGATCGTTCCTGGCCTCATATTCGTCATAACGGCCAACTGTCGCTGTGACATATTTCGCTCATCTAATATTTCTTGCAATCTCAGTCTAATTTTCATCTTACTCCACCTTTCAGGCCACAAATACGATATATAGACATTCAGATTAAATTCTTCAAAAAAACAGTTGATTGTAACGCTACAACGTCATATAATGAAAGTGTAACGTTACGGCGTCACGGAATTACCTGGCAATACAAGATTCATGGAGGCAAGCAAATGGAATCGGTACAAAGCGCATGCCAAAAGCTGAACGAAAAAGAAACAAGACTGTTGCAGCAAATTCGGACAGCCGACGCTTACTTGCAAGTTTGTATGGATCACACCTATAAGCACGGTCAAAGCTGCGATGTCAACACGGCGGAAGATATTATGACGGCGATTAACGATATTAGCAATGAGCTTCGGACAGAGCTGTTGTTTGTGCGTTTTGAAAAGGCGATTGCCGCTGGCCGGACGAATCCAAGCCCCTCAATCTCTCCAATCGAGCAGGGGAGTTAATCTTTTGAAGCCAATGAATGCCTGAGTTCATTGGCTTCTATCGTTGTTATCCATTGTAAAGGATTCTATACGAATAATAAACGCAGAGCAGCAAAAACCTCCTGCCGGTTGATCCGGAAGGAGGTTAGAGCGCCGCAGCATGGGGTATGGGATAGCCGTGCAACAGCTGAAACGCAACCGATTTTGATTTATTTGAACACGTACGTTTTGCCCAGCGCCTCGCTGACTTGCTTGGCGTAGAAGTCGAACGTTTCCTTGCCGCGATATTTGGTCATGATTTCTTCGCGGTATTTGGGCCAGTTGGCGCCTGATTTTTCTTCGAACAGCAGCTTGGCATGATATTCATACAGCTTCGTGCGGAAGTCGCCGATATTAACTCCGGCCGGTGGCGCCGCGCTGATCTGGATCGATGGAATGTACTTGTAAGACTTGATCGTCTGCAAAATTTGACGGTCCCGGTCGGTCATATCCGGGTCGACGACGGTCAAGCCGACACGCTCCGGCTCGTTAACGCGTGTGAAGAAATTCCAGATATTCAGGAAATCGCCCTTATCGATAATATCCGATTTGATGGCGGCTTTGTTCAGCGTGATCGTATCGCCGTTTTTCGTGTAATGCTTGCCTTCCAGGCCGTAGTGGGTCAGCAGGAAGCCTTCCGGACTGGCCAAGTAATCGAGGATCTCGACGCTGCGCTTGACTTTCTCCGGAGCTTTGGCCGCCACTGAGCTTGGGAACAGGAACGGAGAGCCCGGCACGTTTTCGGTCCAGATGCCCGTATCTTTAAACGGGTGGAACGGAACCCAGTCGGCGTTCGGATTAATCGATTTCGTTTTATTGGAATAGCTGGTCGCCAGACTGTCGAGCGCAAACTTCTCGTCGGACAAAATAATACCGACCTTGCCCTGAACCGCCTTGTCGATATGCTGCGTCCCTTTGTTCAGGAACCAGTCCGGGTCGACGATCCCTTCCTTCATCATCTCGACGACCTCGTCGAATACTTTCGCCAGCCGGATATCCGACTGCGTATCGACGAACTGGTCGCCTTCCAGCATAAAGCCGCCGATCAGTCCGTTTTTGATCCATTGCGGGAAATCGTAGGAGAGCTGCCTTCCGTTGCCTGCGGCCGAGAAGCCGTACGTATCCTTCTTGCCGTTGCCGTCCGGATCGTTAAATGTAAACGCGCGCATCACGTTCATCATCTCGTCGTATGTTTGCGGCACTTTCAGATTCAGCTTGTCAAGCCAGTCCTTGCGCACATAATACGAACGGTAAGCCCGGGTCGCGTACGGATAAGGAGCCCGGAAGAAGCCGTTTTCCACCGCATATGCCTTCAGGTTTTTCTCTTCGAACCAGTACTTGAAGTAGTTCGGCATCGTCTGGGGGTTGACGAACGGAGTCAAGTCCGCGAGCAGGCCGTCCTTGGCGAACTTCTGCGAAGCGGTGCCGGTCGCGAAGAACATGTCCGGAGCATCGCCTCCGGCCAGGGTGACGTTGATCTTGCTGTCGTAATCGGTACCAGGCGACATATGCTGCAGCTTCAGCTCGACATTAAACTTCTCCTGAATGGTCTTCAGCACGAAGTCGTCTTTCTGCAAATTCGTATTCGGCTCGCTCGTGACGAACCAGTTCAGCGTCAGTTTCTCCTTCGTGCTGCCTGCCGGCTGCTGGGCGGCGGGCGTACCGCCTGCGCCGTTCGAATTGTCCGCCGGTTGTCCGCCGCAGCCCGCGAGCGCGAGCGACAGCGCCAAGCTTCCGGCAAGCGGAATAGTGAGCGGCTTCCATGTTCGGGATTTCGGTTTCAAGCTGGACCCTCCTTGTTAGTTGTGTACGAACCCAGCATGCCATATGAGGAAACGCTTGCAAACTGTACTTTCGTCGAAACGGTGGCCGGAAGCACTGTACTTTTGCCGATTTACTGTACACGATCGGAAAAAACCGTTAGTACAGTACGTTTTTCATCCGGTATTCCTTCGGCGTAGTGCCGAACTTTTTCTTGAACAGACGGAAGAAATAGCTTTGGTTGTCGAAGCCGACTTTCTCCATAACGGTGTTGACGCTATATTCCTCCTGGACGAGCAGACGCAACGCATGATGAAGCCGCACCTCGGTAATGTATTCCGGAATCGACAATCCCACCTGCAGCTTAAACAGCTTGCTTGCATGAGCGGGCGACATTCTTACGGCGGTGGCGACCTGCTGAAGGCAGAAGGCCGGGTCTGCATAACGGGTGTCTACCATTTCTTTGACGGTATCGATCATCAGCCGGTGAGTCAGCTCGGCAGCGGTCGCTTTGCTGCTCTTCAACGCTTCGCCGATCGCGTCCAGCACGTATCGCTTCGCTTCGTCTAGTGATTCCGCAGCGACAAGCCGCTGAACAGCCTGCTGCGAATCGTAGGGGAGCTGCTGCACCCGGCTTGCGTTCATTTCCCCGAATGTCCGGCTCAGGACGGCGGACAGATGGAATAGTCCGTACATCATATGATCGCTATGCAGCCGGCGGATCGTCCCGAACCATTCGTCGATACAGGCGGACGCCGTCTCCCGGCTGCCCGACTTGAGCGCCTCGGCCAGCTTCTTCTCGAGTGCGGGGGAAGGCTCGTATTGACCGGCGAGCCGATTCGGCTCCACTGATTCGGGGGTGATGACGGCCCGGCGGCCGAAAATGAGCTTGTACTTGGCCAGCTCGATCGTCTGTCCGTACAACCGGCTGACGTCGCGATATTGATCGCAGGTGGAGCTTACCGCCGCGGTTAAGGAAATATGATAATACCGTTGCACCGTATCCTGGATCTCGCCGAGTTTGGCCAGCAGCGGAGCGGTCCAGCTCGCCTCCGGATCGTCCAGCCGGATCAGGGCGACCAGATGGTCGTGGCTCATGTCGATGACAACCGTGCGGTGCAGGGAGGACAGCATCTCGCCGGCGATGTTGCTTACGGCAAACTTGTAGGCGCTTCGGTCGCGCTCCTCGACATGCCCTGCGAATTCACGGTAATTGTCGAATACAAGCTGCACCGCCAGAAGCTTGGAGCGCTCCCCGAGCCGGAAGTCCAGCTGTTCCTCGATTTCGATAATATCAAGCGGAGACAAGCTTCCGCTGTCGGTAATCCACTTTTTGAACAAATACGTCTGGACGATTCGTCCTTGTGCGTGCTGCTCCGACACTAATGCCTGCATTTTCCCGATCGCCGTCTGGAACGCGCCGGATATATACGCCCACTCGTCCTTCCGGCCTTCAGGCCCCGGGGCCGTCTCGCGGAGCTGGCCGCGTATCGTCCGCAGCAGCATCTCGATCGGACGGTACAGCTTGAAGGAAATCAGCACCGAACCGGCCAGGGAGAGCAAGAGGAATAAGCCGATCAAGGAAAACGAGATCCACCGCATTCGTAAAATATCCCGGAATACTTGATCGTAAGGCTGTAGGCTGACGACAGACCAGTCGTTCGCTTTCGAGGCCATGTAGGAGACGATCGATTTGCTGCTGCCGCTGCCGCTGACGAACAGATTGGCCGTTGTCCCCGTTTGGCTCATGCGTTCCCGGACGGCATGGCTGAGACCGTCGCCCGTCGTCCATCGCTTCGCTTCCGGATCGTACATGTAACCGTCGCCGTTCATGAGCAGCAGCCGGCCGCTGCCGCTGCCGTTCAGCTTGCTGATCGCTTCGAGCTGGGCGAACAGCCAGTCCGGCTTCACATTCACGATGACGGCGCTGTACGTCCCGTCCGGAGAAGCTTTGGACCCGAATAAGAAATAGGAGAAAAAGTCGATCTCGCTTTGGCCGTCCGGAGTCGGGCGGGTGGATACCGGAATGAGCTTCAGCTTGGGAATGTCGGGATTGGCTTTTCGGTATTGGTCGATCGTGCCGTTAATGCCTTCCGTTGTGCAGGGCAGGATCGCATTTGGCGCATAGGAGTAGTAACAGCCGTTTACAGAATTGTAGACAGCGACGGAGTGCAGGAACGGGAACGACTTGGCGACCCGCTCCAGTCCTCCAATATGCTGATACAACATGTACGTTTGGGTAATGTCGTCATTCATCAAACTATTAACATCCGGATCGAAATAGGCGGATATGGCTGCGTTTTTCACCAGCTCGTTCGCCGAGTCCACACTGTACACGGTCTGAGACAACATTTTCTCGTTGGCGCTCTGCTGGATACGGAGTACCGTTTTCTCGGTATTCGCATACAAAGTTACGGTTGCGCCGATCAAGACGACGATAAGCAGCACCGATACGGACAGCAAAATCGTAAACAAATATTTTCGCGAACGATAGCTTTGAGAAATGTTCATGATGTCCCCTCCGGACCTCATCATACCATGAAAAAGCTTCGCTGCGCACGTTGTGCACAGCTGGTACCGCCTACGCACGAACCTGCTGCTCTACAGATTACACGATGCCTTCATCGTGAGCTTTGCGTGCGGCTTGCACACGGTCGCGTACGTCCATCTTGGAATAAATGCTGGAGATGTAGTTTTTGACCGTTCCTTCCGACAAATACAGCTTCTCGGCGATCTCCCGGTTCGACAGCCCATCCGATACGCACTGCAGCACCTGCAGCTCCCGGTCGCTCAGCCCGTAGCTTCCCGGCGTATCGCGTCCGCGGTCGTCCGCTTCGCACGACGGATCGGCCGATCCGCTGGACTGCAGCCGGGATACGAGCATCTTGGCGATATCCTGGGGAATCAGCGTCCCTCCGCGGTGCACCCATTTGATGCCTTCCGCGAGCTCCTTCGGATGAATCGCTTTGAGCAGATACCCTTCAGCCCCGGCTCCCAGCGCTTCTACGACATAATCGATCTCCTGGAACGTCGTCAAAATAATGACGCGGATATCCGGCCAGCGGGTTTTCAGCTCGCGGGTCGCCCGGACGCCGTCCATCTCCGGCATGCGCACGTCCATGAGCACGACGTTGGGGCGGACGGTCTCGATGCGCTCCAGAGCGGCCCGGCCGTTCTCCGCCATGCCGACGACCTCGATATCCGGGTCCATATCGAGCACGATATGCAAGCTTTCCCGGATCAGGTCCTGATCGTCGACAAGCATCAGCTTGATTTCTTTATCGTTCATCCATCATCGCTCTCCTTTTAGGTTGGATTGGGCTATCTATCATGGGCAGGCGCGCGCCCGGCCGTCAGTCAAGGCCCCGCCGCCAGCGGAACTTTGCATATAACGGTCGTGCCCTCGCCTTCCCGCGAGTCGATCTGCAGCGTGCCCTGCAGGGCGGACAATCTTTCCTCCATGCCGCGGAGTCCGAATCCCCGGTGCAGACCTTCGTTCCCCTTGCCGTCATCCTGCACTTCAAGCAACAGCTGGTGAGGCTCGAACAGCAGGGAGATCTGAATCGACTGGGCCATGCCGTGCCGTTTGGCGTTGGTGAGCGATTCCTGCAGACAACGGACAAGCGTCAGCCGGGTCTGCTTCGGAACGTTCGCTTCGACTCCCTGGGTCCGGAAGACGACACGCGTTCCCGTGTGGGTGCCAAACTCCCGGGCGAGCCGGGACAGGCGCTGCGAGACGGTCTCGTCGTCTTCATTGGGCGATATCTGATGGATGCTCCGGCGGATCTCGTCCAGCCCGCTGCGGGTTACGTCACGCAGCACGTCGAGCTTCTCCTTGGCTTTCTCCGGCGCCGCCTCCATCAGATACGACACGGCGTCCATGCCCATGATGACGGAGGTGTACGTATGCCCGACCGTATCGTGAAGCTCGACGGCCAGCCGGTTGCGTTCCTCGAGCAGCGTAATATGTTCGATCTGGCTCGCATACTGCTCGAGCACTTTATTTTGTTCGCGGATCAGCTCGTATAACGTGGCGTTTTCGTCGAGCACCTTTTGTAATTGCATATTGGAAGTAAGCATCCGTTGAAGCGCTACGCCGATTCCGAACAGCATGGCGAAATCGATCAGCCGCTCCAGAAAGGAGATGAAGTGATTATCGTGAATCAGCACCCCGATCATTAACGGGAAACACATAACGAAGAGCACGCCCGTGAACGGCAGCAATTTGCGGTTCGACAAAAAGCCGACGAGCAAAGTAGGGATCAGAATCAGGCTCGTGTCCTGTCCCACCTTGGCGACCAGGTAAAACTGCATAAATCCGCTCGTTAGAAATACCGCGGCTGCAAACCCCGGTTTATTCGTATACCCGGGCCGCCAGAAAACAAGCGGAACCGAATAGGAGGCGAGCAGCAGCCCGAACATCGTGAAAAAGGGGATGTCTCCGAAAATGTCCGGCTTGAAAAACAAATAAGCCATCCCAAGCGCAATCCATAACGTGTATACGATAAAAAGCATCCATTCGATCCAATGCCACGGTTTCCGTTCCACCATCATCCCGGGTAGCTCCTAACTGCAGTCCTCTATTCCCTGCGCCGCTCGGCGGGTCATCCGTTGTGTGTGCCTGCACGGTCTTACGTTCCCTTGTATTGTAACCGATTAGGAAACGGTTCGGGTAGTGCCGCCCGCCAGCAGTTCATATGACCGATCTATGACTGCGATCACCTCGCTCCTATGACTTTTCCGTCGTTGGTCCAGCCGTACGTCATTCACACCCCCTTATAGCGCGGGCAAGACGGGATGTGTACAATAAAGGATGGGAAAACTCTGGAAAATGAATCGGAGGGAGTTCAAACTTATGCATATGACCAAATATGCCGGTATCGTCATCGGCAAGATTGCGCTTGCGTTCATCTTCGCGTTTCTGCTGACGCTGGTCGCGATGATTCCGGTTGTAGCCGTAGTCGGCCTGACGGGAAGCGGCGATTGGACGCTGGATGCGATGCTGAGCGATCCGTCGTTTACGTACGGTTCAATGATCGCCCAGGCGGCGGGATTTATGGCGGCGGTGCCGCTCATGTTTGTTCTATTCGACAGGAAGGCAGGCTGGTCGCTCGGCTGGAGACAGCGCGGAGCGATGAAAGAGCTGCTGAGAGGCTCGGTACTCGGCATCGTGCTGATCAGCATCGTATTCGTTCTCATGTTGGCCGTCCAATCGGTCAGGATTACGGGAGTCGCGACCGGTGCGGCGGTATGGACGGAACTTGCCGGCTACTTACTGCTGTTTGCGCTTGTGGCGATTAATGAAGAGCTGTTCAGCCGCGGGTATGTGCAGGGCGTCATTCGCCACCGGTTCGGTCCGGCGGCCGCGATTATTTGCTCATCCCTGTTTTTTTCCGTTCTGCATGCCTTTAATCCGGGAGCGCTGGCGAATCCGCTGCCCTTGATTAATATTTTCGCGGCCGGCTTGCTATTCGGGATCAGCCGGGAGGTGACGGGAGGCCTATGGCTTCCAATCGGACTTCACTGGACCTGGAACTTCGTCCAGGGCAACGTATACGGCTTCGAAGTATCGGGGACGGATGTCGAGTCGGTGCTGAGGCTCGAATCGCCCGGACCAGCCGCGCTGTCGGGAGGGGCGTTCGGAGCGGAAGGAAGCCTGATTGCCACTGCAGTGATCGGCGCGGCTGCTTACTGGATATGGAAGCGCGGCGGAGGAACGCCGGACGGGAGAAAAATCCGGAAAGGAGAATAGGCGGAAGCGCGAACGTATATGCTAGAAAGTGCGGCCCGAACTCGGAGCCGGAGCCCGCAAATGCGGACATCCGAGGAGGATACTTATGATGTGGCTGACACTCGCGCTCGGGTTGTTTATATTTCAAATCGCCACCATCCTGCTCTTGGAATTCCGCAATCCGGCCAAGGCAGTGGCGTGGCTATCCGTCTTGTTCGTTCTGCCGATCATCGGCTTTATCATGTATTACTTTCTGGCTAAAAAGTATACGAGGCGCAAACAGATGCGACGCAAGGAACGCCGGGTCATTGCGGAAATCAGGCGTGCTCTCTGGCACAAGGCACGCAAGGCGGGGCCCGGGGATGCGGTCCGGCGCTGCGATATTTACGGCGAGCACCGGCTGCTCGGCTTGCTGAACAACATACCCGGCTCGCCGATCATGGCTTGCAACAGCGTCGAGATCTACAGCGACGGCGAATCTACATACGAAGCGATCTTGGCGGCGATGGAACAGGCCCGCTCCTTTATTCATGTCGAGTATTACATCGTGCGGGACGATGAGATCGGGAAGAAGTTCCAGCAACTGATGATGCGCAAGGCGGCGGAAGGCGTACCGGTTCGTCTGCTGTATGACGGGGTCGGCAGCTATAAGCTGAGCGGGCGTTACGTGAAGGAATTGAAGCGGGCGGGGGTGGAAGTGTACGGCTTCCTGCCTCCGCTGATCGCGTTTTTTGACAAGCGGCTGAACTACCGCAACCACCGCAAAATAGTCGTTGTCGACGGGACGGTCGGCTTTTTGGGCGGGATCAATATCGGGGACGAATATTTGGGGGCCGACCCGGCTCTCGGCTATTGGCGCGATACACATATCCGGCTCGGAGGTGACAGCGTCTATTATTTGCAGCATACGTTTGCTACCGACTGGGTGTTTGCGAGCGGCAAGACGCTGCTGGACCCGATGTATTTGCCGGAGCACGAATGCATGGGGGAGGAGACCGTGCAACTGATTGCAAGCGGTCCCGACGCTCCCTGGTATGCGGTGCAGGAAGTGTTTTTCGGAGCGATGACGGCGGCGCGGAGCCGGATCTATATCACGACGCCTTATTTTATCCCGGACCCAAGTATTGCCATGGCACTGAAGACGGCAGCGGTCAGCGGAGTCGATGTGCGGATTATTTTGCCCGGCGTGCCTGATGCCAGAATCATTCACTGGGCTTCGATGTCGTACGTACACGAGCTGATGCAGGCGGGCGTCCGGTTTTACCAGTATCAGAAAGGCTTCGTCCATGCTAAAACGTTGATCATCGACCGGCTGCTTGCTACGGTAGGAACGGCGAATATGGACATGCGCAGCTTTTTCAGCAATTTCGAGATTATGGCCGTTTTGTACGACCGGGACACGATTGCCCGTCTGGAGCGGGATTTTATGACGGATATGCGCAACAGCAAGGAGATCCTGCTGTCCGAATTCGAACGGCGCTCCAAATACGAGCGGGCGAAGGAGCTGGCGGCCCGGCTGCTGGCCCCGTTGTTCTAAACCGCCGCGAATGAATACCGTGAAAAGATAAGTGGCAAATGTCACAGCGGCCGGGAGGAATATAAGCGATCCGAGTCGAACTATGTCGTATATCACCGCATATATCGACATCGACGGGGGGAGTTTCATGTGATCACTTTAACCGGAGCCCGGCAGCAGCAGGTGGCTTATATCGGATTGACCGATGCCGATCTGGCTTTGCTGCATTCCAAAAAAGAGCAATTTGAACAGGTGGTTAACGTTCTGGTCGATGAATTGTACGACCGGATTACGAAACAGCCCGCCCTGCAGCGGATTATTCAGGCCCACAGCACGCTGGATCGTCTGAAGGAGACGCAGAGATGGTATTTCGTGTCGATGGCCTCGGGAACGATTGATGAGGAATATATTCAGCGCCGGATTATGGTCGGCCAAGTGCACTCCCGGATCGGTCTGACCACGGATTGGTATTTGGGCACGTACATGCTGTATCTTCAGATCGCTACGGAACAATTTCAGCGGATTATGCCGAACGATTGGCAGAAGGTCATCTACTCCCTGACCAAAATGTTCAATCTGGATTCTCAGCTCGTGCTCGAAGCATATGAGATGAGCGAGCAGTTGAAGCTGGAGAAGCTGGCTCAGGATCAGAGCGAGATGCTTCGGGGGATTACCGTAGCGGTGCAGGAACTGGCCGCTATGATGGTGGAGCTGGGAGAGAGCAGCCAAGCCGTCGCCGAAACGGCGGATCGCACGGCGTCATCGCAGGAGCATGCCAATGAGCTCGTCAAGCAGTTGACGGCGGAGATTAACGCAATCGACGAGATGGGCGAGCTGATGCAGGAAATATCCGACCAGACGCATCTGCTCGGCTTGAATGCGGCGATCGAAGCGGCGCGGGCAGGCGAGCACGGGCGCGGCTTCGACGTGGTCGCGGGCGAAGTGCGGAAGCTGGCGTCCCGGTCGAAGGAAGCGCTTGTACAGATCGACACCAAGCTGCGGACGATCAGCTCGATGCTGGAGCGTGTTCGCACCGAATCGGATCAGACGGCTGCCCATGCCCGGACGCAGGCGACCAGCTCGAAGGAATTGTCTTCATTCGTCCTGATGATCGAACGCGTGACAGCGGAGCTGGAGAACTTAAAGAAATCGGCGGATTGAAGCTTCGAACCGGACGGGAGCTGTCCCGGTATCCAAAACGAAAGGACCTCAACCTTCACAGTAGTAAAGTGGGGGAGGAGGTCCTTTTTTTCGAAGACATCAAGTTCGAAGTGGGGGCGAGCATTTGAGACGCCCCCTTTGTAACGTCCAATCGTGGGCTTCAGTTTCCTTTGCCGATAACCGACAACACATGATCAAGCGATTGAGGCGGCGACGAGGCGATCAGATCGCCCTTCCGGCGAAGCCGCTCTTCCATGTTGAGCAGATGAAAGTCGCGCGGATCGACGTTTGCCTCGACCTCGCTCCATTCGAGCGGAGCGGATACGGAGGCCGCTTCGCGCGCTCGCGGCGTATACGGGCTGGAAAGCGTCTTTCCGTACCAATGCTGCAAATAGTCGACATAGATCAGGTCGTCGCGATTTTTTTTGAGCCTTTCGATCGTGAACAGCTTCGGATGCTGCTGGGTCAAATACTGGCCGAGAAAATGGCCGATCTGGCGGAGCTGCTCGAACGTATACGGCTTGGCGAGCGGGATGTACAACTGGACGCCGGTGGCGCCGGACGTCTTGGGAACAGCCCGGATATTCATCTTGTCGAGCGCTTCTCCGATCAGATGGACCGCCTTCATAATCCGCGGCTCCCGATCGAGGGAAGGGTCGATGTCGATCAGCCATTCGGCCGGCAGCATGGACCCGATCCGGTGGAAGGACGGATGGAATTCGAGGCAGGCCAGATTGCCGAGCCACAGCAAGGTCGGAATGGAGTCGAGGTGCACGTATTGGATACCGTCCAGCGGCGCCAGACGCACGAACTCGGGAATCGGCTCCGGACAGTTTTTCTGGTAAAACGATTTGCCGTGGATGCCGTGAGGGAACCGGATCGTCGTCAGATGGCGGTCCCGGCAATACTTCAGCAGATAAGGAGCGAGTGCGAGCAGCTTCTCCAGGTAAAGCAGCTTCGTAATCTTTTTCTCCGGCCACAGCAGCTTCTCCGGGTTGGTGATCGTAATCTCGTGGCCTTCAACGGTTACCGAGCCTTTTGCCGCCGTCGCCATCGCCATTCTCCCTTTCTAAAGTGGATTGAATCGTCCAACCGGTCACGTCCGCGTCAAGCCAGCGGCTATCAGGTTTGTCCGAACGAGCAGGTGCCCTTTAGCTGCCCGGCGTCAACCTCGGCAAATGACTGTATGCTCGGATGCCGCATGATTCCATCCGGCGTCCACTCGAGAAACTGCACCTTGACGACAATTTCCGGGCGTATCCAGAAGGCGTCCTTGCTTCGCTCCGGTTCGTTGCGGAAGGGACGTTCCCGGACGAACATCGTCTGAACGCGGGCCGTCAGCCGCTCCCATTCGGCCATCGTGACTTTGCCGGTTCCGGCATGGCCGATGTAATACAACGTTCCGTTCTCATCGTACAACCCGAGCAGAAGAGCGTTTACGACTTTGCCCCGGAACGTAACTCCGCCGACTACCGCATATCTGTCGTGATACAGCTTCACCTTTTGCCAGCGTCCGTCTTTGCCGTCCAGCGGGTAGGTGCTGGTCAAATCTTTGCAGACGATGCCTTCCATGCCGTGGGCTTTCATCACCTCGAGCAGGGCGGAGGGATCGGGGTAATTTTTAACCGTTTGAACCCGTTCCCCGGGGATGATGATTTGCTCCAGCAGTTGCTGACGCTGCTCAAGCGGCCGGCCGTTCACCCATTCGCCGTTGCAGTACAGTACGTCGAAGATCATATAGGTTACGGGCGTTTGCGAGACGGCCAGGCCGATTTTGCTCGCCGTTCGAAGCCGGTCCCGCTTCATAATCTCGTGAAACGCCGGCTTGCTTTGGTCGAGCGCGATCATCTCGCCGTCGAGAATGACGGAGGAGGCGCTGCAGTAGGACCGGATATCGGCGAATTCGGGGTATTGCAACGTTTTCTCGTTGCGCCTCCGGTTCCACAGGCGGGTCTCCAGTCCGTCAAAATAAACGAGCATCCGTACGCCGTCCCACTTGATCTGGGCAATCCAATTCGGTCCGGCAGGAAGCTTATCCGCCCGGATCGGCTCGAACGGGATGACCGGTTTTAAGTTCATGGTCCCGCCTCCGTTCATCGCATGCTAATAGGACGGTTAATCAAGTTAAAGGTAAATGCCGGTAAAGGAACGCCGCTGGAAGTCCGGATGATTGGATGAACGGGTAAATGATCGAACGATCGAGTAAACGAACGATTAAGTAAACGAATGATCCAATAATCGAATGATCAAATGATCAAATGATCAAATGATCAAATGATCGAAAAAATCGATCATCTAGGCAATACAGCACGCGGCCCCGGCGTAATAGCGGATGATAATAGCTCTTAAATCACAAGAAATAGCTGAAAACGGAGGAATAAGGTATAATAGAGGCTCTTATTTTTCCTACTTGAACCGAAATCGTCGACATTGGCCATATATAAGAGTTGCCAGCAGCTCTTATTGCTCAGGAAAACGGTAAAATCAATAAAATAAAGGCTCCAAAAGACTGCTAATGTGCACGGCACGCGCAGTATGGAATAGTACAGCATGGCACGCCACGGGACTACACGGTACAGCGCAACATGGCATTGGCACACCACCATACGCCACGCCAAAGCACGAAACGCCACGCTACGTCACAGCACAGTATGGCACGGCACGACATGGCACAACACGCCACGGCAAGGAATACAGCCGCTACAACTTACCGCCTTCACGCCATCAGGTGTCAGTTAAAGAGAGCTGTCCCCTCTGGAGCAGGGATGTTTCAGCAATTTGTCTACGGTATCGTCACCCGCCGAAACGCCCAATCGGTTAAGGGCCATCATAACGGCTCCCGCTGCCGGCGACAGCACCGGTTCCTGGAGGATGTACCGTTTAGCCGATACGGATTCGCATTCTTTGCGGAATTGCTCCTTCATATACGTGCTGTTGATGGCGCTTCCGATGCAGGCAACTTGTACGGTTTCCGAGCGGAAGCAGGCTCCCAGCATATGAACGCCGACTACGGCCTCGTGGACTTTCCGGTCGCAGACGGAGCGGGCCAGCTCGCTCCCTTCGAGGGCGGCGGATGTGACGATCGGCGCCATCTGGCCGAACAGCCGGGTCCGCTCCTTCGGATCGGAGGCGAAGCCTTGCAGGGCGAGACGAAGCAGCTCCTCTACATCGGGTTTGTTCCAAAAGTCGAGGGTGCGTCTGACCAGCGCTGAATCCGAAGGTCCGGTATGTCCGGCCAATATCTCATACGTGGCTTCGTAAGCGAGAAAACGTGCGGCACTGGACGCATAATGGTGCATATCGTAGTTGCGCAGGTGCGCGCCGTCTTCCGTAACGGCAAAAATAATCGATCCCGTGCCCGAGACAACCATGATGCCCGGACCGGACATGAATGCTCCGGCATGAGCGATCACGGCGTCGTTGACGTGCCACCGGGGACAGACGATTCCGGGCAAGGCTGTCAATTCCTCGACCCAGGCGAGGTCCCGTTCGGAATCGAAGCCGGCCACTCCGGCTAGCAGACCTGCGGCCTGTTCCGGAGTCCGGCCGGCCTTAGCCAGCGCATCGGCGATTCCTTCCTGCACATTGCGCGCCGCATTGGCATCTTTATGAATCGAAGACGCTCCGTGCTCCGCGTAAGAAAGCACATTGCCGCTCAGATCTGCCACTACGATCCGGGTCCGGGTACCTCCGCCGTCAATTCCAATCACACATTGCTGCCCCATGCTTATTCCTCCTCGGTTATCTTGCGTACTTACGCAAGTATACCGCGGGCAACGTTTCTCTGCGATAAATACTGGAATTCCCCCTTATGGCGGGTTGCCGAAATGAACGGCCCCGAGTTCGCTCCAGCGTGCGGGAGCAAGCAGGCGGAAGGATTAACGGCGGCAGCGCGCGTTTTCTCCCAAGTTAAGTTGCACAGATTACTTCATGGATGCGATTCAACCGGCTATGAAACAGTTTCCTTCGCTTTTTTCTTCCCTTTGGCTTTCGGGGCGGCAGCCGGTTCGGCCGGTTCGGTTGGAACGCTGGCCGGTTTGACCGCTTCGAGACTCGCCTGCAGCGCGGCCATCAGATCGATGACATTCGTTTTTTGCGCTTCCGGAGCGACCTTGATTTCTTCTCCGGCTACCTTCTGCTCGATCATCGTCAGCACTTTCTCTCGGTAGTCGTCCTTATACTTGCCCGGTTCGAACGGCGTCGACAGCTGCTCGATCAGCATTTTGGCCATCGTCAGCTCCTTGTCGTTCACTTTCGGATTTTCCGGCAAATTAGGCACCTGTGCAATCGAGCGGATTTCGTCGGGGTAGAATATCGTTTCCATCGCGATACAATCCTGAATCACCCGAATGGCGGCCAGACTGCTCTTGGAACGGATCGACACTTTGGCGATGCCGATTTTGCCCGATTGGCGCATCGCTTCGAGCAGCAGGCTGTAGGCGCCCGCACCGGTATCCCCCGGAGCTAAATAATACGTTTTTTGGAAGTAGATCGGATCGATTTCTGTTAAATCGACGAAATCCAAAATTTGAATTTCTTTGTTCGCTTCCGAGAGGCTGTCGAGCTCTTCCTTCTCGAACAGGACGAACCGGCCCGGCTCGTACTCGTAGCCGCGCGAGATTTGCTCCCATTCCACCGGCTGCTCGCAATGCTGACAAGTCCGTACGTACGACAGAGGAGTTCCGCAAGTTTTGTGGATATACTTCATGGAAATATCTTTGTCCTCGGTGGCGGAAAACATTTTGACGGGGACGTGGACCAGACCGAAGCTGATCGCTCCCTTCCATACCGTATGCATCGCCATGCCTCCTTTTTAGTGGGGTTGTCCGCGGCGCTTGGACCGGGACCCCGCTTCAGCCAGATGGGGCAGTCGTACCTTAATGGTTCCGTATCCGGTTAAATAGCATCCTTTGCCCCGTTATCCTGCCATGGCACAGCTCCGTTTCACCGCAGCAACCAAACTTCCAGCGGCTTCACTCGGCTGTGTGTTCTCTTACTTACAAGTGTTGTCCAAATGATGACGTTCTACACCTGCCGGTCATCTTTTCAGTATATGTTCGGACGGCTTGTCGTATGCCGGTGGGGGAATGGGGCATTCTAATCGAAACGCATAAAGAAAGGGGGGCGAACCGTGGAAGAGCAGGAGCTTCAGGATGATGCCGTCTACGAAGGCCGGGACAAGTGCGATATGGACGTCGACCGGATGATCAACGAAGGACTCGGCGGCGGCAACATCACGATGCATAACGGCTTGATCGAAAACCCGGAAGAGTACGTAACGGGCGAGATCGAGAAGGATTTGTCGTAACGACGGACACGGGCCTGGTGCCGCCAAACCTACAGAGGAGGACTGGAGCATGGATTACGATCGCGCACAGCGCATCCTGTTAATAAGCGATAAAGTCGAGGTCACGTGGCAGGGCGAATCGGTCTGGATCGACAGTGTGGACAAGTACAGCGGCGTGGCGACCATCCACCCGGAAAACGATCCGCGCGTATCCAAAAACGTTCCCATCACCGAGCTTCAGGAGCACGGTACGACCCCGCAGCGGGGATAACGCAAGGCGGCCAGGCCGCCCTGCACAAAGCCAAAGGAAAGAAGAAGCCCCGGTTCCGCTCATGGGATCCGGGGCTTTTAGCACTTGGTGCGGCGGCGCCCGCAGCCCGCTAAAGGATGCGGACGGCCATCGACAAGCGATGCCGATCTGTAGGGACTGAAAGCACATGTGCGCAGGTGCTCGCCGATTATTTGAACCATATCCCGCCGAACGGCACAATTTCCCTCAGCAGGCGCTTCACCAGACCGTCGCCGCTCACGAACTGTTCCAGCTGGGCGTCCGGTTTGCCTACCTGGACGAGCGCTCCGCCTTCCCCGGTAATTTTCCACTGGAAGCTCATATGCTGGCTGGCCAGATGGTTGCCGTACACGCTCAGATCGATCTTGGCGTTGTGCGGATACGCGATCAGCGACCGGGTGTCAATATAGGACGGCGTCTCCGGATGAAGCTTCCAATCGGTGATTGCACCCGCCGAGATGACTCCGATCGTGCCTTCACCGGAAAATTTCATGCGGACTACGTCTTTGGTCGCGATCATATTTTTGAAGCTTTGCATGACGCTTTGCATCCGGATGCCTTCGGTATAGAAGAGCAGGTGGCGGAATTCGAACAGCAGATCTTCGTTGCCGGCCAGCTTCATGCAGTGCAGCGTATAGCCGACAGGCAGAGCGATCAGCAGCCGGGCCGGGCCGCTCAGCTTGGAGCGGATCAGCTTTTTTTTCCGGTACATGCCCTGCAGATTCATCAGCTTGTCTTCCCGGCGCGCCGAATCCCCGTGAAACGCCACAATTTGCTGCGGGTGCAGGACGTGGACGGCATCGCCTTCGTCCAACAGCAGTTCTGCCGAAGAGGATGGATAAGTGCCGCCGGTTACGGCGTCGCTGCGGATGTCCAATACGATTCCTCCTAAATGATTAACAACGGGTTTCAACGTGCGTTACGTATGTTTGCTGCGGAGCACGAGCCGGAACAACCGGGAGATGAGGAAATAACAAGCGATCAGGCCAACCCCCGTCCAGATCATCGTCCATGTCCGCTTCGACTGGTTCGCCCGCTGCTGCTCGGCGTTTTGAAGGCTGGACACCGCTTGGGCGAGCTGTTCGTTTTGCCGGGCCAGCCGTTCGTTCTCTTCTCTTAGCCGTTGTTCGGCTTCGCGGTATTGCTCGATCGTCTCCCGGGACTGCCGCGTCACTTCGCCGAGCTGGTTCGTCGCGTCGTCGAGCTGCTTCCGGGTCTCGTCGTATTGTTCCTTCAGTTCGCTGACTTGTCCGGGCAGCTGGATAAAGTCTTTGACTTTATCGACCACCCCCGCATGGGCCGGCAAAGGAACCGAGCCGAACAGAAAAGCGGCGAAGGCCGCCGAAATGCCGAATGTTCCCCAGATCCCCCGGCGTCCGGACTTGCGGATCAAGTACCGCGGTGTATCGAGAGATGGTTGTATGTCAGGGTCCCGTGCAAGGTTTGTCAATTCGTGTCGACCTCCTCGAAATCCGTCGTCATGCGGACAAGCTTGTCCGTTACTTCTTATACGAAAATTGTCGCAGTTTCGTTTCTTTCTATTGTAACCGATTTTGAGAGGCCGGTGAATAACGGACGGTTCCTCTTTCCTTATAAAAGGACATCCGGCCGGGGCGCGGGACTCAGGAATTTGGGATCGGCAGCATCCAGTCAGCCGGCAGGCCGGAGAGGCGAGGTTTGTCGAAATATGCGTTGTCAGAAGGGGGAACGGCCCATATGCGTTGTTGCGGCATGCTTTCCGTACCGATATAATAGGTACAAGTTGAATGGGGAGGCGCGTGAAGTGCGGGGTATGGACGAATTTGCGTTGATCCGGCTGCTCAATCGGCGCGGTTCGCCCGGCACCGGTAGGCCGAACGAAACCGGGGTCAAGACCGGCATAGGCGACGATGCCGCTGTCATGAAACCGTCCGCAGGCAGCGATATCGTCGTTTCTTGCGATACGATGGTTGAGACGGTCCACTTCTTGCCCGAGACGATGCAGCATTACGATATCGGGTACAAGGCGATGGCGTCTAGCCTAAGCGATATGGCGGCGATGGGAGCGAGGCCGAGATGGGCGCTGATCGCGCTGACGGTCCCGTCCGGGCCGTCCGGGACTTGGACGGCTGAATCGCTTCAAGAGCTGTATGACGGGTTATACGCGTGTGCGGACCGGTACGGCACGGTAGTTGTCGGCGGCGATACGACGTCTTCCAAATCGTTGCTGACGGTAACCGTAACCGTCATCGGGGAAGCGGATGAGGACCGCTCGTTGCTGCGGTCGTCGGCTCTGCCCGGCGATATTGTATTTGTAACCGGGCCGCTCGGCAATTCGGCTGCGGGACTGCATCTGCTGCTGAAGGCCGGACGTCCTGCGGTGCCGATCGAGGATATGGAGGAGACGGTTCGTTCGCTTGTACTTGCGCACAGGCGGCCGGAGCCGCGGATTGACGCGGGTGCAATTCTTGCTTCGTCGGAAGCGGGCGTCTGCGGAGCGTTAAACGATATTAGCGACGGGCTGGCGAGCGAAGCATGGGAGATCGCGGAAGCTTCCGGCGTCCGGATCGTGCTGGATGAGGAGCGGATTCCGCTGTCGCCCGAGCTGACCCGGTACGCCTCCGCAGCCGGAAGGGACCCGCACGATTTCGCTTTATACGGCGGAGAAGACTACGAGCTGGTCGGGACGGTGCGCCGGGAGCGCGCCGCGGAATTGGCCGCACGGTTCGAGGTGGCGGGCAAGCGGATCTGGCTGGTGGGCGAAGTAGCCGCAGCCGGCGCTATGAATAAGACGGACAAGGGCGCAGCAGCCAATCTGGAGCGGGCGCCCATGCCGGGCGTCACGCTGCGAAGCTCCGCCGGGGTGGAGAAGCCGTTACCGAAGAAAGGCTACAATCATTTTGCTTGAAGTGCGAACAACCTCTTGAAAGGGGGAGACGGTCACGGAGCCGATCTACCGGTATGAATCCAATAACGAGGAGCAGACCGCGAAGCTTGCCGAAGCGCTTGCCGCTATGATGGAGGCGGGGACCGTAGTAGCTCTCGACGGCGACCTGGGAGCGGGGAAAACGCGGTTTTCCCAATCGGTAGCCCGGGCGCTCGGCGTTTCCGGAGTGGTCAACAGCCCGACGTTTACGATTATTAAAGAATACGAAGGCGACCGTCTTCCGTTTTATCATATGGACGTGTACCGGATATCCGAGAATGAGGCGGACGAGCTCGGGCTGGACGATTATTTCTACGGCGAGGGCGTAACGCTGGTGGAATGGGCCGAGCTTATCCGCAATTTGCTGCCGCCGGACCGTCTGGCCATCTATATTCGCCACGCGGGCGAGACTCGCAGGGTGATGGAGCTGCGGCCTTACGGGGCCCGGTATAATCAATGGTGCAACCAATTGAAGGAGAACGGGATCTTATCATGATGACCGAACAACGGGATAATGTAACCGGCACACTGCTCGCGATCGATACGTCGACCAGCGCGCTCACGGTGGCGCTCGCCGTAGACGGCGGCATTCAGGCCGAGCGTAGCTCCCATGCGGAGCGCAATCATTCGATTAAGCTGCTGCCGGAAATCCAGGAGATGCTGAAGGAAGCCGGGGCATCGCCCGCCGATCTGGCTGCAATCGCAGTCGGCACCGGGCCGGGGTCGTACACCGGGGTGCGCATCGGAGTGACGGTCGCCAAGACGTTCTCCTGGTCGCTCGGCATCCCCGTAGTCGGGGTGTCGTCACTGGAGGCGCTGGCGCTCGGGGACGCTCGCGACATCGGCGCAGAGAAGCGATCCGCTGTATGCTGGCTGATTCCGCTGCTAGATGCGAGACGGGGGCAAGCTTATTGTTCCGTGTACGCATCCGATAGCGGCGGCGGCTGGGAGACGTTAGTCGATGACGGCATCCGGCTTGTAGCCGAGTGGCTGCCGGATCTGTCCGCTATGCTGGAACGCCGTCTCGCGGAAGGGACCGGACCGGACCTTATCGTGTTCGGCGGGGAAACGGCCGGATTCCGCGAGACGCTGAACGCCTGGTGCGGGAGCGCCCCGGAACGGGTGCATGCGGAGATCCGGGAAAGCGGTATTCGCGCGGCGCAAATCGCTGAGCTAGGATGGCGGCGTATCGCCCGCGGGGAGCGGGACGGCACGCACGAGCTCGTGCCGAATTATACACAGCTGGCGGAAGCGGAAGTGAAGCTGGCCCAGAAGGAACAACGGGGAGGCGAACCGTTTGGACAACGCTGAACGGGCCTATGGTGAATCCGTGCATTTCCGGTCCATGCGGCTGGAGGATATAGAGACGATCTGCGAAATCGAGCGGGAAGCATTTCCGACTCCGTGGACGTCGAGCGCTTTTCACAACGAGCTTACGAACAACCATTTCGCTCATTACCTCGTCATGGAGCTGAACGGGGAAATTGCCGGTTATGCCGGCATGTGGCTGATTATGGACGAAGCGCATATTACGAATATTGCCTTGCGGACTCATTTCCGCGGGAAAAAGCTCGGGGAGCGGCTGCTGATGCAGGTGCAATCGGCGGCCGTATTCCTCGGCGCGGAGCGGATGACGCTGGAAGTGCGCGTCTCGAATGTGGTGGCGCAAAGGCTGTATGCGAAGCTGGGCTTTATTCCGGCAGGGCTGCGCAAGGGCTACTATACGGACAACGGGGAAGACGCCATCATCATGTGGGCGCATTTGGCCCGGATCGCCGAGGAAGGAGAACGGGATACGGATGCCGACAAGCGGTAAGGACAATCGAAGTTCCAGGCCGGGACTGATTCTGGCCGTAGAAACAAGCTGCGACGAAACGTCCGTGGCGGTCGTGGAGAACGGAACGATCATACGCTCGAACGTCGTATCGAGTCAGATCAATACGCACAAACGGTATGGCGGCGTCGTACCGGAGATCGCTTCGCGTAAACACGTGGAGAGCGTCACGCTTATTTTGGAGGAAGCGGTCCGGGAGGCGGGAGTCCGGTTGACGGACTTGTCGGCTGTGGCGGTTACGCAGGGCCCCGGACTGGTCGGTTCGCTGCTCGTCGGTGTCGTCGCGGCCAAAGCGCTTGCCTGCGCGCTGCAAATTCCGCTGATTGGAGTGCATCATATCGCAGGGCACATCTATGCGAACCAGCTGGTGCAGGAGCTGGAATATCCGCTGGTGGCGCTTGTCGTGTCAGGCGGACATACGGAGCTGGTGCACGTTCCGTCGCCGGGCGTATTCCGCATTATCGGGCAGACGCGCGACGACGCGGCGGGGGAAGCTTACGACAAGGTGGCCCGCGCGATGGGGCTGCCCTATCCGGGCGGGCCGCACGTCGACCGGCTGGCGCATGAAGCGGACGAAGGCGTACCGATGCCGCGCGTCTGGCTCGAGCCGGACTCGTACGATTTCAGCTTCAGTGGACTGAAGTCGGCCGTACTTGCCGTTCTGAACCAGGCGAAGATGCGCGGGGACGTCGTTCATCCGGTCCGCATCTCGAAGGGGTTCCAGGATTCCGTCGTCGAGGTGCTGGTCGAAAAAGCGATCCGCGCGTCCAAGGAGTTCGGCGCCAAGCAGCTGCTGCTGGCGGGCGGGGTAGCGGCCAACCGGGGACTGCGCGAAGCGCTGGCCGCACGCTGCCAGCGTGAATCGCTGCCGCTGCTCGTGCCGCCGCTGTCGCTGTGCACCGATAACGCCGCGATGATCGCGGCGGCCGCTTTCCTGAAGTGGGAGCGGGGCGAGCTGTCGCCGCTTGATCTGAAGGCGGAACCGCTGTTATCGCTGGAGGATTGGTCGGTGAAGGAGCCGCTTGTCTGAAGCCAAGTATGGTTGGACAAAGGGAAGTTTACGAGTTTACGGTCAGGTCGGCCGGGTGATGGAGCATATCCGCACCTCACACGGGGGCCGGATCAACGAGAGAGAAGGACAAGGCCGGATAAAGGCCGTCGTCTCCTGCACGGGGAGAGCGACGGCTTTTTGCCGTTGTTCCGGGATAGCTGAACCGGGATCGTTGAAGAATTTGCAGGCCGGTCTGCAATTCAGCGTTGCGAGAAGATCAGATCGGACTGGAAAAAAATCGGGCTGTGCGCAGCTAAAATACTGTTGAATTTATACACAGGGGGTGTGGATAGCAGTTATCCACACCCCCTGTGTATAGTGTGAATAACATCTGCAAATGCAAGAGGGACATAGCCTTTTTCAAAGTCAATGTGCGAATAAGTTTTTCAAGAAAAAATGTGGATAATGGGGATAAGTATGTGAATAGGGGGGGTATTTCCCACAGAACGGGAGTTTTTAGGGAAACCGGCCTGTGGATAATCTGTGAATACCGATGTTTCCGGTAAAATTAAGCAAAATAGGCAATTATAAAAGAGGGCAACGGCGATAGCGCACGATGGGGCATTAATAGCGGAATCATTCAGATTTTCAATTTATCAGACGTCCATGCCGCTGCTTGGAAGCACTGATGGATGAAATAGCGTTATTTCAGGGCAAAATGTTTAAAAGCTTCACCGTATTAAAGTAAATGGGGGTTCTCTTACTTGACGGACGGCACAATTCGCGAACACAAACGGAATCGATGTCGGGCCGCTGCGAACTTGCTTAAAATAAGAGTCTTTGAAGCACCTTAAATCAACTTTATTTGGGGGTTACTTGGGTATAGCAGCCATATGAGGCTCTTATTTTGTACCGAAATCGTTATTTGAGGCAGATGTACTGGAAATAAGAGGCCCAAAAACACTCTATTTTTCCAAATACACGATATTTAAGAAAAATAAGAGGCTCAAATGGCTGTTATTCGTAAATGGCCTCATGCGGCAGGATGTGAATTGTGCCGTGGTAGTTTTTTTATTCAGTTTTCGAAAGCAAGTGAATACGGCCAACGTTTGTCATAACCGGAAATGCGGGTGGTAACGCGTATGTGTAGATCGGAGGCGGCGCTGCGGCCGCCAGAAAAGCGTCGCCTGATGCGGGGCGGACTAACGGCGCTCCTGTTTATTGCCGTTTCCGTTATAACGGCCGGGTCTGCCCAGCTCCAGGCGGTAGGCCCGGCGGCTGCCGCCAAGATTACGATCGTATCGGTGCCCGGCTGGTCGTTTCTCGATTGGGAGGAGGACATGCTGGCGCGGATGCCCAACCTGCAAAGCATGATCCGGCAAGGCGCGATCGGGGCGATGAACGTCCGCAATCCGGAGAAAGGGCTGGAGGACAGCTACACCGCTCTCGGCTCGGGAGCTCCCGCGTCGAGCAGTCCGGATTATGGGGCGTTTCATGTGCGTGAGAGGATCGGCGGCCTTCTGGGGGAAGGAGCGGTGCCGGATGTGTACCGGAAACAGACCGGTCTCGAAACGAATCAGGCGGAGATCGTCGTGCCGGACATTGCGGCGATCCGGCAGCGCAACGAAACCCGCGGACACCGGGCGCAGGCGGGGCTGCTGGGCGATTATTTAAGGGGGCGCGGATTGATCACCGCCGTATACGGCAACAGCGACTCGGCCGGAACCCGCAGACGGTTTGCCCCACTGATGCTGATGGATTCGCAAGGTTTGGTGACACGGGGCGATACGGGGGAAACGATGCTGCTTCCCGACTTCGCAAGACCCTCTTTCGTCCGCACGAATCTGACCGCCCTATTGGAAGCCTGGGAGACGGTTGAAGCGCGTTCCGTTGTGCTGCTCGAATGGGGCGACTTGTACCGGCTGCAGACAGAGGTATCCCGGTACGGCGAAGATCAGGCGAAGCGAATGAAGGCGGAGCTTCTCGGCGAGCTGGACCATCTGCTGGGCCGCTTGATGGGGCGGCGGCAGCAAGGAGATTTGCTGTGGATTCTATCCCCGTTCGTGGGAGCTGAAGCGACGCGCCATAAAATGCTGTTGGCACCAGCCGTTCTGATCGGCGACGCCGTGCCCGCCGGATTATTAACGTCTCCGAGCACGCGCAGAGAAGGGATTATTACGGCTTCGGACATCGCTCCGTCCCTATTGGCTTCTTACGGAATAGGGACGCCGGATGATATGATCGGCCGGGAGATCAGTATCGTCCGGAAGGGCGGCGCCTGGTCCGAGCTGCACCGGGAGCTGAACGGAATCCGGGAAGTGTACCGCACCCGTCCGCAATTGCTGATCCCTTTCGTAACTGCGGAAGCGGTTGTGCTGGTGGCGGCCTTGATCGCGTTATGGTTCAAACTGGGCAACAAAGTCCGCTGGATGGAGGCGCTGCTGCTGTTTCTGCTTGCGGCCCCTCTTACTTTGCTGTGGATCGGCTGGTTAAACGCGGTTTATCCGGTGCCGGGAAATGTGCAGATCGTGTTGTTCCTGACGTTCACAACGGCTGGGGCTTATCTGTTCAGATTCAGGCGATCCGCTTTGTCTGCGGCGGGGCTGGTCAGTGCCGTTACGGCTTTGCTGCTCTTGCTGGACGGCGTGCTGGGAGGAGAAGGCATGAAGCGGTCCGTCCTCGGATACGATCCGATGATCGGAGCGAGATATTACGGGATGGGCAACGAGTACATGGGCGTACTCGTCGGGGCTGTTACGTTTGCGTTCGCGGCCATGATGGAGCGCCGGCGCTCCGCAGCCAAGGGCGGGGCTGGCGCTGTGCAAGCCGCCGCAGCGACTGCCGCCAGCGCGCCGCCGGGCTCGCCCGCACCGCCGGCGCTTGACGCCGCAGCCGCC